>DASRHY010000001.1:0-5331 GCA_035650275.1 Kribbellaceae bacterium
CCGTCGGCGCGACCAGGTCGCGGCCGAGGAAGTCCTCACGGAACGTCGTGGTAGCCATCAGGCCTCAGCGCCCTCGTCCTTGTACGCGGCGATCTCGTCGCGGAGACGCTGCTCGCCCCACCGACCGTCAGCCTTCTGGCCGGATGCGGCCTCGTACTCCTCACGCAGCGCGTCGAGGTCAGCCTCATCCTCTGCGGCCTCGTCGTCCTTCGCCTCGTCCTCTGTCGGCTCGTCCAGGGCCCTGCCCTCGTCGGAGTCACCGAGGACCTCCCGGTAGTGAGCCCGCAGCTCGTCGTCGTCGGTCGCGGCGTACAACTCCGCGACCCGGGCACGGTCGATCGAACCGCTGACCCTGCCGTCTTCGTGCTCGTGCATTGCAGTGCCTCCACTCAGGCGAGGTTGACGATCTCCTGGACGCCGCCGGTCTCGACGATCATCGGCGTGAAGTACCCGGCGTACGCGACCTGCACACCCAGCACCGACGGCTCCGTGGCCTGCAGCGCACCCACACGCTGCTCGTAGACCTCGACCGCGGCGGTCGACATCACGATGCCGTACGTGGTGGCCGGCGCCGACACCAGACCCGAGGAGCAGTACGCCGGGATGCCGGACACCGAGCCGATGAGGCCCTGGCCGAAGTCGGCCGCCTGGAACCCCGTCGACTGCGCGTTCTGCGGGTTCACCGGGGCGAACAGCGAACCCCAGCTGCCAAGCCGCGCAGGCTGGATCACGAGGATCGGCCGGCCCTGACCCTTGGTCGCGGCGTACACGTTCGCGACCGCAGTCCACAGTGCGGCGGTGAGCTCGACCGCGGTGGCGACGCCACCGGACGCGGTGGTCAGCTCCACGTTGTTCGTGCCCGCGATCAGCGCCACGCCGAGCGCGGCCTCGGTCTGTACCGCGTACTGCGCGGCCAGGTCGTTGATCACGGCATCCATCATCTGCGGCGACGAGAAGTCCATGTCCTGCCGCGACACGTTGACGTAACCGCCGTAGGTGACCGCGTTGCCGGTGAGCCGCGCGATCGTCATCTTCTGACTCGACAGCTCGGCCTTCTCATCCGCGGCCGCACCGGCCGACCCCTGCACACCGACCAGGGTGCGGGCGGTGACCTTCGGGCGGTACCACGTCGCCGACGGCATGTTCTGCGGGCCGAGGGCGTTGACCATCGGCCGGGACGCGTCGATGAAGTTGAGGACGTTCCCGATGATCGGGTCCGGGATGACACCGAGGTTGTCTGACGTCTTCTGGTGCGCCGCGGCACGGTTGAAGACCTCGAGGCGCTCCATCGCCGACTTGGAGCCGGTCTGCGCGCCGATGTAGTCGGTCAGGTAGTGACCGGCGGACCGGTACTCGACCGGGCCGGTGTCGACCTCGCGGCGCATCTTGGCGTACTCCTGCTGCAGATCCACGGCCCGCTGCCGGGCCCGCTGCGAGGACTGCCGGGTCTCCTGCAGCATCTTCAACTGGTCGTCGAGCTCGTTGACGCGCTCCCGCGCCTTGCCGCTCATCTCCTTCTCGCTGGCGGTCAGGTCACGGCCTGCGTCCTGCGCGCCGGCGACCAGTCCCTCCAGGAACGCGGTTCGCTCCTCCAGCTCGCCTTCGAGGCGAGCGATCATGGCATCCGTCTGCTCACCGGACATGGGTGTATCTCCTTGGGTCGTAGAAACGGTTTCGATGGCCCTCTCGGCCAGCGAGCACCCGCTACGACCCGCCTCGTTCTGCGAGGCAACCCACGTTCTCCGGGGGGTCGGTAGTGCTTACGTCTGCAACTTGCTCAGTGCCTGCGTGAACGCAGGTAGGCGTTCAGTTCGTCCGCCTCAGGTGTGATCAACGGCGGGAGATCCAGTGCGCTGACAGGCGAAGCGCCGTCCCTGACGCCGATCGGCATAGCGCTGGTGTACGCCGGGTCGGGAGTGAATGCCAGGTGATCCATGAAGGCCCGCATGACCCGACGGCGGTGGGTGGCCCGGTCGAGTTCCTGGTCACGGCCACGTACGCCGAATCCCACCGACGCACCGAGGACCTCGTCGTCGGTCAACGCCAATGTCTCGTCCCCTAGAAGCGTCTGAGAGATGCGCACCTCGGCGACCAGACCCTCCTTGCGGGACGGCCAGAACTTGACGACCTTCCCCACAGTGCGAGTCTTGTCATGGTCACGGTTGGCGCGGACACGGTTCGGCCGCTTCTCGATCCCATCGAAGGCACCCGGCTCGAACGACTCATTCCACAACTCGCCCCGGTACTCCACCACCGCGGTCTCCCCGTAGGGCATCGCCACGATCTCGATGATCCGCTGAGCGAAGTTGACGCCCGCGACGCTCGACGCGCGCAACTCGATCGGCGCCATCAGGACCTGTTCGTCCTGGCTACGGTTACCTGTGCCGTCGAACTCACCCATGGCCGCCGCCTGCGCAAGCGCCTTCTTGCGGGCCGCGGTCTCCGAGGACTCGTCGCCCTTCGTGTACGGGTAGCAACGACCCTGCTCGCCCCACTTCCAACCGGGCCGCCCGTCGGTCTCGCAGCGTTTTAGGGGCATGCTCCACCGTCCTCACACGTCGCCACCTGTCAGCGCGGCCGACGCCAGATTGTCCTGCTCGGGTGCGTCACCGGTGAACCGCTCCATCGTCCGGACCTCTGCCGGCGACAGGGCACCGACGCCGACGAGCTTGTTGTATGCCTCGGCCCGCTCAGCCAAAGGCGGACGCGTGTACTCGTCACGGTTCAACTCAGCCTGCTGGCCACGCGGCAACGCCCAACCCGACAGTGCCGTCATCACATGCACCGCCTTCGGATTCAGCGACGACCGGTGATGGAACTCGAACAACGACGTGACGTTGCTGTAGGTCATCGAGTCGCCGCCCGACGGCAGACCCACCAGGAACGGGGGGACACCCAGCAGGATCGCGATCCGCGACTCCGTCCACTGCCCGAGCTCGAGCAGCGTCATGTCCTTCACCGACGTCGTCAGCGTCGACGGCTTCACACCGAAGGACAGCAGCGCGGGACGCCCAGAGTTACGGATCCGAGAATCGACGTACTCGTCGAGCTGGTCCCTGGCCTGGTCCCTGTTCAACCGCTGCTCGGTGGTCAGGAAGTACGGCGGCAGACCGCCCTGCTCCGCGATCGACCCGACCAGCTTCACGAGCAGACCAGCGGCGACCGCCCGCGGGCCACCCGCCTCCAGCGGGCCGATGCCACGTGCGCTGTCCGTCGTCGACTTGTACCGGATGTGCAGGATGTCGCCGGTCACATCCATGGAGCCGATGTTGTAGACCCGGCGCCCATCCTTCATCTCGGCGTTGACCATCCACGGCGGAATCACCCGGAAGTTATGCGGCCGGTCATCCGCAGTGGCCGCCATCGGCAGCACGAACGCCTCACCCATCTGGTAGTCCCAGAACAGCTGCTTGGCGAACTCCGCCCACGACTCATAGATCAGCGGATCCGGATTCGTCATCCACGTCGTCGGCTCGATGATCTTCCCCGAACGTGTCCGGTAGACCGGCATCGACGACAGGATCGACGCGTTCAAGTCCAGGCACGCCCACGCCGTGTCGACCAGTGGTCCGGCCTTCTCGTTGAACGCCGGCGTCGACCACTCCGCCGGCCAGCCCGACCACGGCGACGGCACCAGCTGCGCGAACCGCAGGTTCACCCCACCCGGCGGCGCGTCGAACTCGAAGCCGTGCGGATCGCCGGGCTCATACCCCGGCGGCCCGACACTCGACGGCGGATTCGCGTTCGCCGTCTCACCCGCAGAGGAGCCACGTAACCACGACCAAAAACTCACGGACTCCCCTTTCAGGTGAAGATCATCGGGCCGACCTGCGCCGACACCAGGCGAGCCAAAGCCACCGCCTCGAGCATCGACACATCCGGGCCCCGGACATCCAGCGCGCGCCTATCCCCCACCCGGCGCCACCGCGACGCCAGCACCGCCGCGTCAAGCTCCGGCATCCCACCATGGGCGAGCATCCCGGTATCCACCGCGTCCGCGAAATCCGCCGACGCCTGCACCATGTCGTCGAACGACGTGCGCACCACGTACACGCCCTGCTCCTCGAGCGCCTCGATCAGCACACCCGCCATGCCTTTCTCGCCCACCGCCACCGGCGCATTGTGCCTCCGCGCCACATCCGCCACCCGCGCCACGAACGCCGCCCTGCCCACATCCGCGCGCATCCGCTCCACCGGCGCCACGAAGCCATCACCGTAGGCACCCAGTGAGAACCACGACCCCGACGCATCCGCAGCCACACCCAGCGCCTCCGGAGCCGGAGGAACCTGCGCGGTCGTCAGATCCGGCCAGTTCGGGAACGCGCCACCCGCGCCAAGCCGCAACTGCCACCGGTTCAGGTACTGCGACTCGAACCCGGCCAGCGGATCCGGGTCGTCGAGCTCCACGTCGACCTCGCCGCGCAACGCCTTGTCGTACTTGAGCTGCATCAGCCGCAGCCGGGCCGGCGTCCAATACGCCGAAGCCGCCCGCCACGTCTCCGGGTCCGAGGTGTCCGAGCCGTCCGGCACACCCCACAACAGCAGCAGCGACGAATCCACCGCCAGCGAATCCGAGATCCGGCCCCGCATCAACGACGTCGCCTTCCGGTGCGCCGTCGACGTCAGCACCAGCTGCGGCGAGACCCGCTCCAACAGCGACGGCTCCATGCCCTCCGACACCGTCCGCGGATCCACTGCCCAGCCCTCGTCGACCATCCCGAGCGTCGTGTCGAACCCGTAAACACTGTCGGTTCCCCGGGCAAGCCACCGATGGTCGCCGTTCTCGACCGATTCACGCCCGATCGCCCGGATCACGCGCCAACCACGATCCTCGGCCCAATGCCACGCCCCACGCTGGATCTCCCGCACGATCCCGAGATCCTTGCCCGTGTGAATCGCCAGCTGCGGCTCATCGAACAGGTCCGGCCCCTGCTCCAACCGCCACAGCGCCATCGCCCGCAACCTGACCGACTTGCCGACACGGCGCGACGCCGACTCGACAGCCTCCGGCCAGCACAGCCAGTTGTCGCCGTCGCACTCGAGCTGGCGGACCACGGCCAGCTGCTGCCACCACCGCAGCACGATCCCGAGCTCCGACTCGATCCACTTGATGGCTTCCGGGCCATGTGAACCGGTCGCCTCCGGATGCACCGGCGACATCGCCAACGGCGGGTTACCGTCCTCCGGGACATGCAGGAACGGCTCAAGCCAGTCCGGGGCGTTCGCCAGGTGCGCTTCCCAGGCGAGCTCGGGGCGAATGGACCGGCCGCCGAACTCCATTTTGTGACTCCCCGTGGTTTTGGTCACTCTCTGTGTGTGTGGAAGACTGAC
>DASRHY010000002.1:0-4748 GCA_035650275.1 Kribbellaceae bacterium
GTTCGCGACACCGTTCAACGAGCTGTTCCTGCTGTACGTCGCGATGCTGTCGCTGTCGCTGTGGTCGGTCCTCGCGCTCGTGCACGACATCGACGCCGGCGCGCTTGCCGCCCGGTTCTCGCCGGGCCTACGGATCCGAGCGATCGTGGTGTACATCTGGGTGATCGTCGGCCTGAACACGTTGGTCTGGCTGCGCGGAATCGTCCCGGCTGTGCTGGACGAGGAGCCGACGGCGTTCCTGGCCGACACCGGCCTGACGACCAACCCTGTGTACGTGCAGGACCTGGCCTGGTGGCTGCCGTTGATGGCGATGGCGGGCCTGTGGCTGTGGCGGCGCCATCCGCGGGGCTACCTCGTCGCGGGTGCCGGCCTGACCTTCTGGGTGGTCGAGGCCGTAGGTGTGGCCGTCGACCAGGCGTTCGGCCATGCCGCCGACCCGGAGTCCTCGGTGACCTCGCTCGCCATCGCGTGGATGTTCGCCGCGCTCGCGCTGGTCGGTCTGGTGCCGCTGTACCACTATCTCCGCCATCTGGCCGGCAGCCGATGACCGGCAAGCGGGGCAAGGACGGGCACCGACCCGGGCGCCTGCCGAAGGGCCGCTACGAGAAGGAGTTGCTGCGGCTGCAGGCGGAGCTGGTGAAGCTGCAGGAGTGGATCCGTGCCGAGGGCGCCCGGCTCGTCGTGGTCTTCGAGGGCCGGGACGCGGCCGGTAAGGGCAGCGCGATCAAGCGCGTCACCCAGTACCTGAACCCGCGGGTCGCGAGGATCGTCGCACTGCCGTCCCCGACGGACCGGGCGCAGACACAGTGGTACTTCCAGCGGTACGTCGAACAGCTCCCGGCCGCCGGCGAGATCGTGCTGTTCGACCGCAGCTGGTACAACCGCGCCGGCGTGGAGCGGGTAATGGGGTTCTGCACGAGTGCCGAGTACGCGCGCTTCCTGCACCAATGCCCGATCTTCGAGCGGCTGCTGGTGGAGGACGGCGTCCTGCTGCGCAAGTACTGGTTCTCGGTCAGCGACGCGGAGCAGGAGGCACGGTTCCGAAGCCGGCTGGAGGACCCGATGCGGCGCTGGAAGCTGTCGTCGATGGACCTGGAGTCGATCAGCCGGTGGGAGGACTACTCCCGGGCGAAGGACGAGATGTTCGTGCATACCGACATCCCCGAGGCGCCGTGGTACGTAGTCGAGAGCGAGGACAAGCGCTCGGCGCGGATCAACATGATCACGCACCTGCTGTCGACGATCCCGTACCACGAGGTACAGCGGCCGCCGCTGGAGCTGCCACCGCGCCCGCCGTCGAGGGGCTACGAACGGCCGCCGCGGGAGCAGCAGACCCGGGTGCCGGACCACGCCGACCGGCTGCGTAGCAAGCGGCACTGACCCGGACTTCACGTGCCAAGTGGGGCCGCGTCGCCGGCCGGTAGGGAATGATCGCCGTCATGAGCGATGGGCGGCGGGTGGCGCTGGTGACGGGCAGCTCGCGGGGTCTAGGTGCCGTCATCGCCCGTCGTCTCGGCTCGGACGGCTTCGCAGTCGCGGTCAACGGACTGCAAGGCGACGGTGCTGCAGACGAAGTCGTCAGCGATATCCGCGCGGTGGGCGGCGTGGCGGAACTGTTCGAGGCCGACGTGACCGACCAGCCGCAGGTGGAGCGTCTGGTCGCCGGCATCGCCGGCGACCTCGGCGCTGTCGACGTTCTAGTGGTCAACGCGACCGGGCCGCAACCGACCGGCGACCTTCTCGAGGTGGGCTGGCAGGATCATCTCGCTCAGCTCGACTACTTCGTCCGCAGCCCGGTCCTGCTCGGTCGTGCGGTGGTCCCGGGCATGCGCGAACGACGGTACGGCAGGATCGTGCACATCGACACCGAGGTCGCGTTCCGGTCCCCGCCGGGACGATCTGCGTACGCGACAGCGAAGAGTGCACAGGTCGGGCTCGCTCTCAGCTGGGCCCGCGAACTCGCCCCGTTCGGCATCACGGTGAATACGGTCGCTCCGGGCTTCGTACCGGTCGAACGGCACGCCGGCGTACCGGACGACGTCCGCGCGGATTACCTCGCCACGGTGCCGGTCGGGCGGATGGGCACGCCGACCGACATCGCGCACGCGGTCAGCTTCTTCGCCTCCGAGGGCGCCGGGTTCGTCACCGGCCAGCGGATCGTGGTCGACGGAGGCCGCGACCTCCTGCCCTGACGGGTTGCCCCGCCTGACCCGAACAGCGTCCGCCGCATCCGCGCCCGGCAGTTCGGTAGCGGCGGTACTGGATCGTGGCGGCTACCCGCACTGGTTGCCGCCAGTGTCGTCGTCATCATCGCCGCCGTCCTCGTGTTCTCGGGCGACGGTGACGGCGATGCCGGCGGCGGCGCGTCCTCCGCGCCGACATCGCCGAAGCCGACGGCGGTCCAGCCGACCACGTCGTCGCCCATCGAGCCGTCGCCCACACAGTCGCCGACGAAGCCCTCGCCGATGAAACCACCCACGGCGGTCGGTACCTGGGATCGGCTGCCGGCGGCACCCGTCCAGGCCGGCCTCGAGGGACAGGCCGTGTGGACCGGCAAAGAGCTTCTGATCCATGGCCCGTACTTCGCGGACGGCTCCCTGCCGCGCAGTGTCGGCGTCGCCTACAACCCGGCGACCAACACCTGGCGCAAGCTTCCGGTCATCCCTGATCCACCCGAGATGAAGGAGGCCCGGCGGCCTCGACCTCTACGCCGACAGGGTCCAGGTCGACGGTCATACCTACAGTCCGGCGACCAACCGCTGGCGGCACCTGCCCGCGATGGAGTACCCGCGCTGGAACCATGTCGCGGTCTGGACCGGCCGGCAGCTGCTGATCTGGGGCGGCCGGGTCACTGCCGACATTCCTGCCCCGGGCACCCCTGTCACGCCGGCGCACGGAGTCGCCTACGACCCGGTCCGGAACCGCTGGTCCGCGCTGGCCCGGTCACCGCTGCGCGGCCGGGAGCAGGCGTCCGCCGTGTGGACAGGGAGGACGATGATCGTCTGGGACGCTGAGCCGGTCACTCCGCCCAACAGAGTTCTGACCGACGGCGCGGCTTTCCGGCCGTGACCCGCAGTGCCGGGCGGCCGGCGCTGACGAGGAGCACCTCGCTCAAGGCGCCACCGCGCTGTCGAGCACCCACCACCCGTCCGGTTCGGTGTCGGCCGCGACGACGCCGGGGTCGCGCAGGAACTCGTCCCGCCGCACACCCGGCACGACGTGGAAGCTCACCGACCCCGGAACGCTGAGCAGTCTGAGCAGGCCGCACAACGTGGTCGCGTACGACGTCGCGAGCTCGGCGCCGTCCCACTCGTAGACCCCGCGGTAGAAGCCGGTTCGCAGGTCGGTGGCCCACAGCTTCGACCGGAAGCCGGGGAAGCCCGCGAACAACGGCGTGTTGAGGATCGACTCAGCCCGGAACAGCGCGTGCAGCCACCGGCTGTTGCCGATCACGCGCAGCTGGAACCGCACCACGAGCAGCGCCGGGCTCGTCGTACTCACCCCGACGCGTGTCGTCTCCCGGTAGACCCGGGAGGTCGTCTGGTCGGCGAACCTCAGCTCGCGGCCGGCGTGCTCCTTCGGCAGCCTCAGCTGGTGCCGCGCCAGCAGCACCATCGTCGTGGCCGCCGACCGTGCAAACGGCCTGACAGACATGCTCCACCTCCTCGTGCGCTGTCCCCTGTCAGCACGATGGGCTCTCCAGGCGCGTGCGTCGTACCGGCGAGCGGCCCTGGTGCACGGGACTTCGGTCCCTGTGCGGCGGCCTGCGCAGGAGTGATGATCGAGATGGAGGGGTGTGTCGAAGGGGGCACGATGAGAATGAGTCGGCGGCCGATCGCCGTGTGCGCGGCCGTGATGGTGGTGTCGGCAGGTGTGATGGCCGGCACGGCACAACAAGCAGCGGCCGCGGAGTCGTACTGGATCGCGCCCGCCGGCAACCTGACGGTGTTCGGCAAGGGTTACGGGCACGGCCGCGGGATGTCGCAGTATGGCGCCCAGGGTGCGGCCCTGGCGGGTCTGACCTCGGCTCAGATCCTCGACTTCTACTACCCGGACACGGCTGCGGCGACGACGTCGGGCAACATCCGCGTGCACATCACCGCGGACACCTCGCCGGGTGCCTACGTCCGGCCCGCGACCGGGCTGCGGGCCAGGTCGTCGAGCACGGGCACCACCTGGGCGCTGCCGGTCTCGTCGACCATCTCGGGCTGGATCATCTCGCCGTACGGCGACCACCAGACCAGGCTGAGCTACTACCGGACCACCACCCGCAGCTGGGTGCTGTGGAAGTCGATGGCCGGGATGGCGGAGTTCTATGGTGCCGCCGTGACCCGGCTGGTGCTGCCGACCGGCGGGGAGGTGCCGTACCGCGGCACCCTGCGCGTCGTCGACCGTGCGGGCACCGATCTGGACACGGTCAACGTGCTGTCGATGGACTACTACCTGCGCGGTGTGGTGCCGAAGGAGGCGATCACGTCCTGGCGGCCCGCCGCGCTGCAGGCCCAGGCGGTGGCGGCCCGGACGTACGCGGCCCGCAAGCGGGCGCAGTCCACCGGTGACTTCGACCTGTGCGACACCGTCGCCTGCCAGGTCTACGGCGGCTACGCCGCGGAGGTGGCGTCGACGAACGACGCGATCGTTGCCACCAGCAACCTGATCCGGACCTACGGCGGCAGCCCGATCCTGGCCGAGTTCTCCTCGTCGAACGGTGGCTACACCGCACCGGGCGGCACGGCGTACCTGCCGGC
>DASRHY010000003.1:0-17714 GCA_035650275.1 Kribbellaceae bacterium
TGGTGGAACTCGTTCGGCGGGTCACCGAACGCCTTCACGATCAGCGGCGCGAAGATCGCCATCAAGATCAACAGGATGATCACGATGCCGCCGGCGATCGCGACCTTGTCCCGCTTCAGCCGCATCCACGCGATCTGACCGAGGGACCTGCCCTCGATCTTGCCGACGCCCTCCAGAATCGCGTCCGGCTGCGCGCTGGCAGCACCGGGCTCGACTTCTAATGGCGTTGTCACGTGTTGGTGTCCCCTGCCTGGTGTGGCGGTCATGTGGTGCACAGCGGGATGTGCTGCCGCCCAAACTTGGCGCTCAGCATGCGCCTCAGTCAAACACCGGCAAAGGTGCGTTGCCCAATCGTGATGCGCGAGAAATCCTGCCGTGTCAGGGCGGAGGATCCCACGGATCTGGGGTCAGCGCCGTGTGTCGCCGCCGATTCGCGCAGGGTGAACGGAGTGTCAGCCCTTGCGGCTGAGATAGCCGTACCGGATGCCGGACATTCGGTCCAGCGCCACGTCCGCACCGGTCACCGCGCCGGCCGCCAGCAGCGTGGTGCGGCCCTGCCAGACCGGCAGCACAGGCACGTCGGCGGCGAGCAGCCGCTGCAGCTCGGCGAACGCGTTCTGCCGGTCGGCCAGGCTCTGCCCGCTGGTCTCCTGCTCGATCAGCCGCGCGGCGGCGGCCGAGGTGTAGCCGTTCGCCGGCACACCGCCCGGCCGCAGCACCGGCGTGACGAAGCTGTCACCGTCCGGTATCTCCGCCACCCTGACCTGCTGGAACAGGTCGTACGCCGCGCGTCCGGCGTTGCGGCGGTAGTCCGGCCCGGCCGCCTCCCGCACCGTGACCCGGAACAGGCCGCCGGCCTCCAGCTGGCGCCGTACCTCCTCGGCCTCCCGGCCCGCTGCGGGGTTGTCCGTGCGCGGCGTCCAGCCGAGTGTCAGTGCGACCGGTGCCTTGAGGCCGGCCGAACGCAGCAACGCGGCCGCCTTCACCCGGTCCGGCGCTCCGTAGCTGTCCCGGAACGTGTCGGCGTGGCCCTCGAACCCGGCCGGCAGGATCGAGTACGCCGGGCGGGCGGCGTCGCCGTACACCTTGCGCACCAGCGTCTCCCGGTCGAGCACCTGCGCCACGGCCCGCCGTACCGCGACCTGGCGTGCCGCCGGCGCCTTCAGGTGGAAGGCCCAGTAGCCGACCCTGGAGCTGTCCAGGGTGGTGTTCTGCAACGGTGCCGCTACGGGTACGGCGGCTACGGCCCCGGTGGCGACGTCGGCGGTGCCGGCCCGCAGCGCCTTGAGCAGGGCCGCGCCGTCGGCGACGAACGAGACCTGCACCCGGGCGTTGCGGGCCGGGCGGTAGCCCTTGTAGCCGGCGTACCGCTCGAGCACCAGCGGCACCCCTTCGGCGAACCGCTGCAGCCGGTACGCGCCGCTGCCGACCACATTCGCGGCCGGCAGCACCTGGTCGCTGCCGAACACCTCCTGGTCGACGATCGACGCCGCCGGCGTGGTGAGCGCGTACGGCAGCGTCGCGTCCGGTCGCCGCAGCGTGAACACCACGGTGACCTCGTCCGGCGTCTCCACCGACTTCACAGCGGCGAACAGCGCTGCCGCGCGCCGCGCGCCGGGTACCGTCCGCAGCCGGTCGATGCTGTACTTCACGTCCGCAGCGGTCAGCTCGTGCCCGTTGTGAAAGGTCAGGCCGGGTCGCACGGTGCAGGTGTACGTCGTGGGTGTGTCGAACTGGCAGTCCGCGGCGTCCGGGACCGGGGTGGTCTCCTTCGGCGGGATCGTCAGCAGGGTCTGGTAGATGTTCGGCAGCAGCGCCCGGGCACCCGGGTCCGCGGCCACCGCCGGGTCCAACGCCCGCGGCCGCTGGATCGTCACCGCCCTGATCACCGGGTCGCCGGTCTGGTCGACGGTTCCGCTCGCGTTCTTCTCGCATCCCCCGGCCGCGACGCCCACACAGGTGACGACAGCGGCGGCCAGCAGTGGTCTCGACCTGCTCACCGCCCCAGTCCACCACGGACGGAGTCCACTGAGGAGGTCGCGAGTTCCCGCAGCGTGTCCGGTGTGAGCCGGGTCAGCGACTCGACCTCGATCCGGCGCGGGGCCGGCGGGATGGGCACGTGTTGCGGGATCGCGAGTACCAGGGCGCCCGACGCGTTCCCGGCGTTCGCACCGGGCGGCGAGTCCTCCATGACGATGCAGCGGACCGGGTCGGCGCCGAGCATCCGGGCCGCGGTAAGGTACGGCTCCGGGTGCGGCTTGCCGTGCGTCACCTCGTCGCCGGCGACGCTGACCGTGAACACGTCCGGCGGGCAGTGCGACAGCACCGCGTCCACCATCGACCGGTACGACGCCGACACCAACGCACACGGGATCCCGGCACCGTTCAGCGCGCCGAGCAGCTCGAGCGCGCCGGGCTGGAACTCCACGCCGGCCTTCAGCCCGCGGATCACCTCCCCGTGCACCTCGGCGGCCAGGTCCGTCCGGCTGATCGCACCCTCGGGCAGCCGGGCCATCCAAACCTCGACCGCGGCGTTCAGGTCGCTGCCGATCAGCGTCTTGCAGTCGTCAACCGTCCAGCGACCACCGAGCCCGGTGATGATCTCGATCTCGGCCCGCCACCACACCGGTTCGGTGTCGACCAGCGTGCCGTCCATGTCCCACAGAACGGCGTCCAGCGTCATGAGGCGTTGAAGTACTTCGCCTCGGGGTGATGCACGATCAGCGCGTCCGTCGACTGCTCCGGGTGCAGCTGCAGCTCCTCGGACAGCTCGACGCCGATCCGCTCCGGCTTCAGCAGGTCGACCAGCTTGGCCCGGTCCTCCAGATCCGGGCAGGCCGGGTATCCGAAGGAGTACCGCGACCCGCGGTAGGCCTGGTCACGCAGCATCCCGTCGAGGTCGCCGTCCTGCTTGTCGAAGCCGAGCTCGTCGCGGACCCGGGCATGCCAGTACTCGGCCAGTGCCTCGGTGAGCTGCACCGACAACCCGTGCAGCTCGAGGTACTCGCGGTACGCGTTCTTCGCGAACAGCTCGCCGGTCACGTCCGCGACCCGCGGACCCATCGTCACCAGGTGGAACGCGATCACGTCCAGCTCGCCGGAGCTCTTCGGCCGGAAGAAGTCCGCCATGCACAGGAACCGGTCCCGGCGCTGCCGCGGGAACTCGAACCGGTGCAGCTCCTTCGCGTGATCGGCAGGGTCGAGCACGACGATGGTGTTCTGCTCCGAGTAGCACGGCCAGTACCCGTACACCACCGCTGCCTCGAGCACGTTGTCGGTCTTCACCCGGTCCAGCCACATCCGCAGGCGCGGTCGGCCCTCGGTCTCCACCAGCTCGTCGTACGACGGCCCGTCGCCGCGGCTGCCGCGCAGGCCCCACTGGCCCAGGAAGGTGGCCCGCTCGTCCAGGTACCCGGCGTAGTCCGTGAGCGGGATGCCCTTGACGATCCGGTCGCCCCAGAACGGCGGCGCCGGGATGTCGTTGTCCAGGGCAACGTCCGACCGGTCCGGGATCTCCTCCGCCGGTCGGTCCAGCACGCTGGTCGTGGACCTGACCCGGCGCTCCCTGCGCGCCGGCAGCTCGGCGCCGGGGACGCCCTTCTTGACCGCCATCACCGCGTCCATCAGCCGGAGGCCCTCGAACGCGTCCCGGGCGTAGCGGACCTCGCCCTTGAACAACCCGCCCAGGTCCTGCTCGACGTACGCGCGGGTGAGCGCGGCACCGCCGAGCAGCACCGGCCACTTCTCCGCCAGGCCGCGCTGGTTGATCTCCTCCAGGTTCTCCTTCATCACCACGGTGGACTTCACCAACAGGCCGGACATCCCGATCGCGTCGGCGCGGTTCTCCTCGGCAGCGTCGATGATCGCGTTGACCGGCTGCTTGATACCGATGTTGACCACGGTGTAGCCGTTGTTGGTCAGGATGATGTCGACCAGGTTCTTGCCGATGTCGTGAACGTCGCCCTTGACGGTGGCGAGCACGATCGTGCCCTTGCCCTCGTCGTCGGTCTTCTCGATGTGCGGCTCCAGGTGCGCGACGCAGGTCTTCATCACCTCGGCGGACTGCAGCACGAACGGCAGTTGCATCTGGCCGGAGCCGAACAGCTCGCCGACCACCTTCATGCCGGCCAGCAGGTCGTCGTTGATGATCTGCAGCGCGGGCTTCCCGGCGGCCAGCGACTCGTCCAGGTCGGCCTCGACACCGTTGCGCTCGCCGTCGATGATGCGCTGCTTGAGCCGCTCGTCGACCGGCAGTGCGAGCAGCTCCTCGAGCTTGCTCGCCTTCAGGTCGGCCGTCTTGACGTCGGCGAACAGCTCCAGCAGGTACTGCAGCGGGTCGTACCCCTCGCGGCGCCGGTCATAGACCAGGTCCAGCGCGGCCTCCCGCTGGTCGTCCGGGATCTTCGACATCGGCATGATCCGGCTGGCGTGCACGATCGCGGAGTCCAGCCCGGCCTCGACGCATTCGTGCAGGAACACCGAGTTCAGCACGTGCCGGGCGGCCGGGTTCAGACCGAACGAGATGTTCGACAGGCCCAGCACGGTCTGCACGTCCGGCCTCCGCCGCTTCAGCTCGCGGATCGCCTCGATCGTCGCGATGCCGTCCTTGCGGGACTCCTCCTGACCGGTGGCCAGGGTGAAGGTCAGGCAGTCGACCAGTACGTCGTGGCCGGCGATCCCGTAGCGGGTCTCGAGCGTGTCGAGCAGCCGCTCGGCGATCGCGACCTTGCCCTCGGCGGTACGGGCCTGGCCGGTCTCGTCGATGGTCAGCGCCACCACGGCCGCGCCGTACTCCCTGGCGAGGCTCGCGATCCGGTCGAACCGGGAGCCCTCCGCGTCGCCGTCCTCGAAGTTCACCGAGTTCAGCGCACACCGGCCGCCGAGCTTCTTCAGGCCGGCCTCGAGTACCGGCGGCTCGGTCGAGTCCAGCATGATCGGCAGCGTGGACGCGGTCGCCAGCCGGCCGGCGACCTCCTTCATGTCCGCCACGCCGTCGCGGCCGACGTAGTCGACACAGAGGTCGAGCAGGTGCGCGCCGTCGCGGATCTGGGCCCGGGCGATCTCCACGCAGTCGTCCCAGCGGCCGTCCAGCATCGCCTCGCGGAACGCCTTCGAGCCGTTCGCGTTGGTCCGCTCCCCGATCGACAGGTACGACGTGTCCTGCGCGAACGGCACATGTGAGTAGAGGCTGGCCACGCCCGGCTCGTAGTCCGGCTCGCGGTTCGTGAGCGGCCGGCCGCCGACCCGCTCGACGACCTGGCGCAGGTGCTCCGGCGTCGTACCACAGCAGCCACCGACCAGGCTCAGCCCGTACGACTCGACGAACGTCTCGTGCGCGTCGGCCAGCTCGGCCGGCGTCAGCGGGTAGAAGGCACCGTCCGCGGTCAGCTGCGGCAGGCCCGCGTTCGGCATGCAGGTGAGCGGGATCCGGGCGTGCTTGGACAGGTAGCGGAGGTGTTCGCTCATCTCCTTCGGCCCGGTCGCGCAGTTCAGCCCGATCAGGTCGACGCCGAGCGGCTCCAGCGCGGTCAGCGCCGCGCCGATCTCGCTGCCGAGCAGCATGGTGCCGGTGGTCTCGACGGTGACGCTGACGATCACCGGCAGGTCCTGGCCCGCTGCGGCGAGTGCGCGCTTGGCGCCGATCACGCTGGCCTTGGTCTGCAGCAGGTCCTGCGTGGTCTCGACCAGGATCGCGTCCGCCCCGCCGTCGACCAGCCCGCGCACCTCCTCGGCGTACGCGTCCCGGAGGATCTCGTACGTCGTGTGGCCCAGTGTGGGCAGCTTGGTGCCCGGCCCGACGCTACCGAGCACCCAGCGCGGCTTGTCCGGCGTGGAGGCCTCGTCCGCGGCCTCCCGGGCCAGCCGGGCACCCGCCTCGGCCAGCTCGTAGATCCGGTCGGCGATGCCGTACTCCCCCAGGTTGGCGAAGTTCGCACCGAACGTGTTCGTCTCGACACAGTCCACGCCGACGTCGAAGTACTCCTTGTGCACGGCCTTGACGACGTCCGGGCGGGTCACGTTCAGGATCTCGTTGCAGCCCTCGTAGCCCTGGAAGTCGCCGTCGACCGAGAGGTCGTGCGCCTGCAGCATCGTGCCCATCGCACCGTCCGCGACGATGACACGCTCGGCGAGGGCTCGACGGAGATCGGGACGGTCGGACATGGGTCTCCAAGTATCGATGTTTCCGGCTGACCAGTAGATCATTCCAGGCAAGGTCTCCATATTCCGACATCCGGGCACGGATCTCGAATCCCGGCACCCCGTAGGCTGGTCGCTCATGACGTTGACCGGACCTTCGAGGGGGCGCGGGTGATCGAGCTCGGTGAGCTGAACGACCCGGTCGTGATCGCCGCGTTCGCCGGCTGGAACGACGCCGCGGAGTCCGCCACCGGTGTGGTCGACCACCTGATCAAGGTCTGGGACGCCGAGCTGGCCGGTGCGATCGACCCCGAGGAGTTCTACGACTTCCAGGTCACCCGCCCGCTGGTCGGCTTCGACGACGAGGGCGTACGCCGGCTCACCTGGCCGACCACCCGGGTGTACGTCGCGCATCCCGACGGCCTCGACCACGACGTCGTGCTGGTCCGCGGGATCGAGCCGAACATGCGCTGGCGGGCGTTCTGCTCCGAGCTGCTCGCGGGACTTGACGACGCCGGCGTGCGGCTGGTCGTCGTACTGGGCGCACTGCTGGCCGACTCACCGCACACCCGGCCGATCCCGGTGACCGCGTCCTCCTCGGACCCCGAGCTGACCGACGCCTGGGACCTGGAGCCGTCGCGGTACTCCGGACCCACCGGCATCACCGGCGTGTTCGCCGACGCCTGCGGCCGGGTCAGCATCCCGGCGGTGTCGATCTGGGCCGCGATCCCGCACTACATCGCGCACCCGCCGTGCCCCAAGGCGACGCTGGCGCTACTCGGCAAGGCCGAGGAGCTGCTCGACATCTCGGTACCGCTCGGCGACCTGCCCGACGAGGCCCAGGCCTGGCAGCGCGGCGCCGACGAGCTGTCCGCCGAGGACCCCGAGGTGGCCGAGTACGTCGCCACCCTCGAGCAGCAGCGCGACACCACCGATCTCCCCGAGGCTTCCGGCGAGGCCATCGCCGCCGAGTTCGAGCGCTACCTCCGCCGCCGCAACACCGACTAACCCCTTTCCGTTCATCGGGCCCTTGTGACCCGGCGTGTCGTCGTTCGTCGGGCCCTTGTGACCACGCCCGACCGCGCGATCCGGGTGCGCGCAAGGCTTCCTCAAGGTCGCTACCTCGCCGACCCGACGTCGACCGTACGGCGGCCGTCGTGGGCCGTGACCAGGCCGAGTAGGCGGAACGCCCGCGTGGCAGTCCCCATGGCTGGGCACGCGCTGCGTCAGGATGGCCGACACAGGGGCCACCGACGGCTGGTCACAAGGGCCCGACGAGTGACGACACGCCGGGTCACAAGGGCCCGATGAACGGATTTGTCAGAGGCGGATGCCGAGGAGGGCGTCGGCGGTGTCGCGGACCAGGGCGGGGGCGGACGGGTCGTCGCCGTTGGTCTCGGCCCAGGCGTCGATGGCCGCGAGAGCCGCGGGGGTGTCGAGGTCGTCGGTGAGCGCCTCGCGGACCGCCGCGAGCAGGGCCTCGCCGGACGGGCCGGTGCCGCGGGTGACGGCGCCGCGCCACACGTCCAGGCGCTCCTGCGCCGCGAACAGGTCGTCATCGGACCAGAACCAGTCGGTGCGGTAGTGGTGCGCGAGCAACGCCAGCCGGATCGCCATCGGGTCCGCACCGGACTCGCGGGTCTTCGAGACCAGGACCAGGTTGCCCTTGGACTTGGACATCTTCTCGCCGTCCAGCCCGACCATCGCCTGATGCACGTACGCCCGGGCGAACGGCCGCTGCCCGGTCGCGACCTGCGCCTCGGACGCGGACATCTCGTGGTGCGGGAACACCAGGTCGGTGCCACCACCTTGTACGTCGATCGTCATGCCGAGGTGCTGCACCGCGATCGCGGCGCACTCGACGTGCCAGCCGGGCCGGCCCCGGCCGAACGGCGAGTCCCAGGCCGGTTCGCCGGGCCGTTCGGCCTGCCAGAGCAGGCAGTCCAGCGGGTCGCGCTTACCGGCCCGGTCCGGGTCGCCGCCGCGCTCGGCGAACAGCGCCCGCATCGTGTCGGCATTCAGGCCGGACACCTTGCCGAAGTCCGGGTCGGACTTCACCGCGAAGTACAGGTCGCCGTCCACGTCGTACACCGCGCCCTCGCGCTGCAGCGCCGCGATCATCTCGACCACCTGCGGGATCGACTCGACCGCCCCGACGTAGTGCGCCGGCGGCAGCACCCGCAGCGCGGCCATGTCGTCGCGGAACAGCTGCGTCTCCTGCTCCGCGAGCTCGACCCAGTCGACACCGGTCTCGCGGGCGCGCTCGAGCAGTGGGTCGTCGACGTCGGTGATGTTCTGCGTGTACTGGACCTGGTGGCCGGCGTCGCGCCAGAGCCGCTGGACCAGGTCGAAGGTCAGGTACGTCGCCGCGTGGCCCATATGGGTTGCGTCGTACGGCGTGATGCCGCACACGTACATCCGCGCCGGCCCGGCACCGGGAACCGCCTCGACGAGCGACTGCGACGCGCTGTCGAACAGGCGGAGAGCCCGCGCCTGCCCCGGAAGTTCCGGGATGTCTGGAGAAGCCCACGCCTGCATGGTCCGGAGCCTATCCGCTGGTCAAGCCTGTCCCGGCAACCACCTCGATCGCTGGACGGCGCCGGTCAAGGCTCGATGCGTACGGCGGTGCCGGTCACCCGGATCCCGGTGTCGTCGCCGGCGGGTACGTCGACCAGAAGCTCGCTCGGCCGGCCGTAGTCGTCGCCTTGGTGGACGACGACCCGTGCCGGCGGCTCGACCCGCCCGAGCGCGCGCAGGTAGGCGCCGAAGGCGGCGGCCGCAGCGCCCGTCGCCGGGTCCTCCACGACCCCTCCGGGCGGGAACAGGTTTCGGGCGTAGAACGTGCCCGGGTTCTGGGACCAGACCAGGTCCACGGTCGTCCAGTCGCGCTCGGCCATCAACGCGTCCAGCCGGTCGAAGTCGTAGTCGACCGCTGCCAGCCGCTCCCGGGTGGCGGCCGCGAGGATCAGGTGGTGGGCGCCGGCGTACCCGACGCGTGGCGGCAGCCCCGGGTCCAGCTCGTCGCGCTCCCACCGCAGCGTGGCGAGGACCTCGTCGACGTCCGCCGGGTCGGCCTCGCGCACGTGCGTGGCGACACTGGTCAGCGTCGCCGCGACCGGTCCGTCCCCGCGGCTCAGCTCGATCGGGATCCGGCCTGCCGCGGTCTCGAAGACGAGCTCGCTCGCGTTCTGGTGCTCCGCGAGGGCGACGGCGGTCGCGATCGTGGCATGCCCGCAGAACGGCACCTCCGCCCGCGGGCTGAAGTACCGCACCCGCAGCGGACCGTCGCCCTGCGGGAATACGAACGCGGTCTCGGAGTAGCCGATCTCGGCCGCCACCGCCTGCATCGAGCCGTCGTCCATGCCGGTGGCATCCAGTACGACGCCGGCCGGGTTGCCGCCGTCCGGCGTGTCGCTGAAAGCCGTGTAGCGCAGAGCCTCACTGTCCATAGGGCTCAGTCTGCCGTGAGCGAGAACGATCAAGCCGGGCGGTCCGGCGGCTGGGCAGGATGGCCTCATGGACGACCTGTTCGCGAGATTCGTCTGGTTGCTCGCCGGCAGTCTCGACGAGCACGGCCGCAGCGGGACCGACCTCGCCGCCCGGCTGTACCTGTCCCGGTCACACCTGGACCGGCTGGTGACCGCCGCGGCCGGCGAGAGCCCGGCCCGGTTCCGGCGCCGGGTGCTGCTGGAGCGGGCGGCGTATCGGCTGCGCACCAGCGAGACCGGCATTCTCGATGCGGCGGTCGAGGCCGGGTACTCCTCGCACGAGGCGTTCACCCGCGCCTTCCAGCGCGCGTACGGCGCCAGTCCGTCGCGCTGGCGCGACGACACCCGCGGCATCTTCCTGGACACACCGAACGGCGTGCACTTCCATCCACCGGGTGGCCTGCGGCTGCCCGCCCGCGACCGCGGAGGAACGATGAGCTTCGTCACCGACCTGGTCGAGCACCATGTCGCGCTGCTGCGACAGATGCTGACCAGCGCGCAGGCCCTGCCCGACGAGGTGCTCGACGCACCGATCGAGCTCACGGTCGAGGGCATCGACACCGACCCCACGCTGCGGTCACTGCTGTCCCGGCTGGTCGGCCAGCTGGACATGTGGACCGCCGCGATGCGGAGCGACGCCTACGACTTCGCGGTCGAGCGGCACGAGACGGTCGAGTCGATGCGCCGTCGGCTCGACAGCGCCGGTGACGCGTTCTCGCGGTACGTGCGCGACGTCGACGAGCACGGCCGGTACGACGAGACCTTCGTGGATGCCACCGGCGACCGGCCGTACGTCTTCACCGCCGGCGGGATGATCGCGCATGTCCTCACGTACGCCGCCCACCGGCGCACGCTCGTGACCGGCGCGCTGGCGTCTGCCGGGATCGACGTCGACGACGACCCGCTCACCTGGTTCGCACCCGCTTAGAACGCGGGCCAGGGAATGGCGGGCCAGTCGTCGCTCGGCAGCGGGAACCGCCCGCTCCGCACCAGCCGGCGGACCCTGGCCCGGGTCGCGGCCAGCTCGTGCGGTGTGACCAGCTCCGCCAGGCACTCGCCGAGCTGACCGTCCAGCTCGGCGCCAACCCGTCGTACGTCCGCGAGCTCGTCATGCCTCAGCGTGCCGCCGGCCCAGCCCCACAGGACCGTGCGCAGCTTCTCGTCCACGTTGAAGGTGACGCCGTGGTCGACGCCGTACACCTCGCCGGTCTCGGCGCCGAGGATGTGCCCGCCCTTGCGGTCGGCGTTGTTCACGATCGCGTCGAACACGGCCATCCGGCGCAGCGCGGGCGTGTCCTCGTGCACGAGTGTGACCGGGTTGTCCCTGCCGTCGTACGCGTCCAGCACACCGAGCCAGCCGTCAGCCACCTCGCCGCGCGGCACGATGTCGACCAGCTCGCGTTCGTCGGCGTGCACCCACAGCTGGCACATGCCCTCGCCGAACGGTCCGTCCCGCAGCAGCGTCGGCGGTACGACGGACCAGCCGAGCGCCTCGGACACCAGGTAGGCGGCGTATTCGCGCTCCGCCAGTGTGCCGTCCGGGAAGTCCCACAGCGGCCGCTCCCCCGACACCGGCTTGTACACCACGGTCGCCGTCTCGTCGCCGAGGCTGACCACGCCCTGGAAGGTGGCGTTCGATGCCGCGACCAGCCGGCCGTTGATGGTCAGGTCACCCGACCTGAGCAGGTCGAGGCGCGCAGCGGCCGTCATCTCAAGCGTGCCGTCGGTAGCCGTTCGCCCGCGGGCAGATGTGGCCCTGCGGGTCGATCGGGCGGCCGCAGAACGGGCAGGCAGGCCGGCCGGCGGCGACCAGCGCCACCGCGCGACGGGCGAACGCCCGGGCCTGCTGCTCGGTGATCCGGACCACGAAGACCTCACCGTCGTCGGACTCCAGCGCCGACGCCAGCGCGTCGGCGTCCGGCTCGCCCTCCTCGGTCGCGACCTCCGGGATGACCGCGAACACCTCGATCACCACGCGCTCGCTGTCGGCCTCCCAGGCAAGGGTCATCGTGCCGGCCCGGAACTCCTCCTCGATCGGCTGCTCCAGCGGACCGTTGTCGTCGGAACCGGCCGGACCCGCCGGTTCCCGGTCGAACCGCCGGGCCACCTCGTCCAGCATCACGTCGAGCCGCTCGGCGAGTGCCATCACCTGCTCCTTCTCGCAGGCGACCGAGGTGAGCCGAGCACCGTCGCGGGCCTGCAAGAAGAACGTCCGGGCCCCGGGCTCGCCCACCGTCCCGGCGACGAACCGCTCGGGATCGGAGTACGAGTGCACGAGTCGGGACACGACTCAAACCCTATTACCGGCCACCAACGACGGCATCCGACGAGGGCGCCTTCCGTCTTTTCGCCGGCGGTGGCAGCAGCGCGGTGAGGTCGCTGCCGCCGTCGTTCAGCCGGACCAGGAACGGCCGGCCGGGGGTGTAGCTGATCACCGTCGCCGACGCGGTGTCGACGACGATCCGCTGGAACGAGTCCAGGTGCATGCCGAGCGCGTCCGCGACGATCGCCTTGATCACGTCACCGTGGCTGACCGCGACCCAGACCGCGTGCGGTCCGTGCCGTTCGCCGATCGACCGGTCATGGTCCCGGACCGCGTCGACGCCGCGCTGCTGCATCTCGCGCATCGACTCGCCACCGGGGAACGTGACGCCGGACGGGTGCTGCTGCACGATCGGCCACAGCGGGTCCTTGGCCAGATCCTTGAGCGTCTTGCCGGTCCACTCGCCGTACTCGCACTCGGTCAGTCGTCGGTCCGAGCGCACCTTCAGCCCCGGGTGCCGGCGAACGATCTCGGCGGCGGTCTGCCGGCAGCGTTCAAGTGGCGAGCTGACCACTGCCACCAGCGGTACGCCGGCCAGCCGCTCGGCGACCGCGACAGCCTGCGCGCGACCGGTCTCGTCCAGCTTCACGCCGGGCGCCCGTCCCGCCAGTACGCCGGAGTGGTTCGCGCCGCTGCGGCCGTGCCGGACCAGGATCACCGTGGGCATGCCCAGCACGGTATCCGGTGGGCGCAACCACGCCGGTGGAAGAATGCGAGATGTGATCGTCGACTGCGGGGTGTACGCCGGCGGTGCGCGGCGGGACCTGCCGAAGAACCCGGAAGCAGTCGCCAACGCGATCGAATGCGACGACGAGTGCTTCGGGTGGATCGGCATGCACGAGCCGTCTGCGGCCGAGCTCAGCCGGGTCCAGGCGCTGTTCGGGCTGCACCCGCTCGCGGTCGAGGACGCACTGAAGCCGCACCAGCGGCCCAAGATGGAGAAGTACGGCGACTCGCTGGTCGTCGTACTGCGCACCCTCTGGTACGTCGACGAGCAGGACGCGGTCGAGACCGGGCAGATCTCGGTCTTCGTCGGCCCGCGGTTCGTCGTCGCGGTCCGGCATGGCGAAGGCGGCGAGCTGGCCACCGCCCGGGCGGAGCTGGAGGAACGCGCCCACGTGCTCGGGCACGGACCCGCCGCCGTGCTCTGGGCGATCTGCGACGCCGTGGTGGACGGCTACCTGGCGGTCGCGGATGCGGTCGAGGCGGACGTCGATGAGGTCGAGGCGTCGGTGTTCTCTCCCCGCCGGACCAGCGACGCGGAACGGATCTACAGCCTGAAGCGCGAGGTACTGGAGATGCGCCGCGCGATCCTGCCGCTCAAGGAGCCGATAGGGCAGTTCGCGCACGGCGCGGTCCCGCAGGTCGGATCCGAGGCGGCGCCGTTCTTCCGCGACGTGGCAGACCACCTGGTCCGGGTCGCGGACCAGACCGAGGCGCTGGACTCGCTGCTCACCTCGGCGCTGAACGCGCATCTGGCCCGGGTGTCGGTGCAGCAGAACGACGACATGCGCCGGATCTCGGCGTGGGTCGCGATCGCCGCCACCCCGACGATGATCGCCGGCATCTACGGCATGAACTTCGACTACATGCCTGAGCTGCGCTGGCACTACGGCTACTTCATGGTGCTCGGCCTGATGGCCGCCGCCTGCACGACGCTCTACTTCTTCTTCCGCCGCGTCGGCTGGCTCTGACACGTCCGCCCGCGTGTTCACGAATCGCCAGACTGACTGATCCCGCGTGTGCACGAATCGCCAGGCCCGCCGAGTGTGTTCCGAGATCGCCAGGTCCCGGCCGAATGTGTTCAGAAATCGCCAAGGATCCGGCCGAATCGTTGGCGATTAGCGCACACGACCGAGGGACCAGGTGATTCGTGAACACGGCCGCAGGACCTGGCGATTCGTGAACGCGGTCGCGCAGCCGAGCTGTTCATGACCACACACACGACCCCCAGCACGCCGCCCAAATGGTCACAAGGGCCCGACGAACGACGACACGCCGCGTCACAAGGGCCCGATGAACGGCAGGAGGAACGGCAGGAAAAACGGCCGGAGGAACGGCGGCGTCAGGTGGCGGCCATGGTGCCGGTGGCTAGGAGGGCGATGAGGAGGAGGCCGAGGATGATCCGGTAGACGGCGAAGACCTCGATCGAGTGCTTCTGCACGAAGCGCAGCAGCCAGGCCACCGACGCATACGCGACGATGAAGCTGACCACCGTGCCGACGATCGTGGCGACCGCACCGGCATCGCCGTCCACTGCGTGCTGCAGCTCGAACGCGGCGGCGCCGACCAGGGCCGGAATGCCCATCAGGAACGCCATCCTGGTCGACGCCACCCGGTCCAGCCCGCGGAACAGACCGGCCGAGATCGTCGCGCCGGACCGGGACACGCCGGGGATCAGCGCGAGGCACTGCATCAGGCCCATCACGAGCGCGTCGGTGAGGGTGATCCGGGTCAGCGGGCGGGCCTGGGACGCGACCCGTTCGGCGAGCACCATCACGAACGACCAGGCGATCAGCGATCCCGCCACCCACCACAGGTTGCGCAGCGGGCCGGAGATGATGTCGCGGCCCAGGTAGCCGACGATGCAGATCGGCAGCGACCCGACGATCAGATACCAGCCCATCCGGTGGTCGAACTCGCCCCGGTGCTCGGGCTTGACCAGGCCACGGACCCAGGCGACGAACACCCGGCTGAGGTCGCGCCAGAAGTAGAAGATCACGGCCGCGATCGCGCCTGCCTGGATCACCGCCGTGAAGCCGGTGATGGACGGGTCGTCGATGGACTGACCGAGCAGCTTCGACGCGATCGTGAGGTGGCCCGTGCTGGAGACGGGGAGGAACTCGGTCAGTCCTTCCACGATGCCGAGGACGATGGCTTCCCAGATGGACATTGCGGAGTCAGTCACCGATCCCGGCGTGGTCGAGCGCTTCGGCGACTGTCCGCACCACAGCGAGCCGGGCCTCCACCGAGCTGTCGTACGGCGTCAGGCCGGGGCCACCGCCGAAGGGTGTGACGGAGAGCGTAGTCACGCCGGCCTCGGCGTACGCGGTGAGCTTGTCGGCGATCCGTTCCTTCGGACCGAGCAGTGAGGTCCGGTCGACGAACTCCAGCGGTATCGCCGCCATCGCCTCCCGGTACTGCTTGTCCAGGTACAGGTCCTGTACCCGCTTGGCCTCCTCGGCGTACCCCATCCTGATGGCGAGGTCGTTGTAGAAGTTCTTCTCCCGGCTGCCCATGCCGCCGACGTACAGCGCGGCGTACCCGCGGATCGGGTCCGCGCAGGCCGCGACGTCGTCGCCGACGACGGTCGGGACGGACGCGACCACGTCGAAGCCCGCGAGCTCCTTGCCGGCCTTCGCGCGGCCGGCGCCGACCTGGCCGAGCTGCTCGCGGATGTAGCCGGGCTCGTTGAAGATCCCGAGCCAGCCGTCGGCGATCTCGCCGGCCAGCTCCAGGTTCTTCGGCCCCACCGCGGCCAGGTAGACCGGCACGTGGTCGCGGGCCGGGTGGATGGACAGCTTGAGCGCCTTGCCAGGCCCGTCCGGCAGCGGCAGCGTGAAGTGCCGGCCGTCGTAGCTGACCCGCTCGCGACGCAGCGCCGCGTTCACGATCGCGACGTACTCCCGCGTGCGAGCCAACGGCTTGTCGAACCGGACGCCGTGCCAGCCCTCCGACACCTGCGGCCCGGACACCCCCAGACCGAGCCGGAACCGGCCGCCGCTCAGGGTGTCCAGTGTGGCTGCGGTCATCGCGGTCATCGCCGGGGTCCGGCCCGGGATCTGGAACACCGCCGCGCCGAGCTCGATCCTGCTGGTCTGCGGTGCGAGCCAGGCCAGCACCGTGGCGGCGTCGGACCCGTACGCCTCCGCGGCCCAGGTCACCGTGTACCCGAGCCGCTCGGCCTCCCGCACCACCCGCAAGTGGTCGAGCTGGTCGCCTCCGCCCATGACGAAGCCGATGTTCAGTCCGAGTCGCATGGCAGGCGAGCCTATCCGGGCACCGTCGGTGGCTGACACTAGGCTCAGCGCATGCAGCAGCGTTATCTCGGCCACAGTGGTCTGCGGGTGGGGCGTCTGGCGCTGGGCACGATGTCGTGGGGACGGGACACCGACGAGCACGAGGCGCGTGAGCAGCTGACCGCGTTCGTGGCCGCCGGCGGCACGCTGGTCGACACCGCCGCGGCGTACGGCGAGGGCGTGAGCGAGAAGACGCTCGGTGCGCTGATCGGCGACCCCGTTCAAAGGGTCGCGGCGCGCGACGAACTGGTGATCGCGACCAAGGCTGGTTTCACGGTACGACGCGGGGCCCGGGTGACCGACACCTCGCGCGGCGCGTTGCTGCGCGACCTGGACGACTCGCTGCGCCGGCTGCGAACGGACTACGTCGACCTGTGGCAGGTGCACACCTGGTCCGACGACGTCGCGCTGACCGAGACGCTCAGCGCGCTCGACGCGGCCGTTGCCTCCGGCAAGGTCCGGTACGTCGGACTGTCGAACTACACCGGCTGGCAGCTGGCCCGCGCGGTCACCTGGCAGCAGGCCTGGCCGGGCCGGGCGGTGCCGGTGTCGGACCAGGTCGAGTACTCGCTGCTGAACCGCGGCATCGAGACCGAGCTGGTCCCGGCCGCCGTCGGCGTCGGCGTCGGTGTGCTGCCCTGGTCCCCGCTCGGCCGCGGCGTACTCACCGGCAAGTACCGCACCAGCATCCCGGCCGACTCCCGGGCGGCGTCCGCGCACCTGGCCAGGTTCGTGGACCCCTACCTCGACAACCGCGGATCGGGCATTGTGGAGGCAGTGGCCCGCGCAGCCGACGGGCTCGGCTGGACCGCGCTGGAGGTGGCGTTGACCTGGGTACGCGACCGTCCCGGCGTGACCGCGCCGATCGTCGGCGCCCGCACCGCCACCCAGCTGAAGTCCGCCCTGGCCACCGAGGATCTGGTGTTGCCACCCGCCATCGGCGCCGCCCTGGAGGACGTGTCCTGATTGGCTGAGTACGAGGTGCAGCAGTTGCTCGTCCCGCGACACGAGTCGCGGGGCGCGGTACGACGCCTGCTGGCCGAGCACGCCGAGTACGGCGGCTGGGAGCTGGCTCGGCTGCGCCGCTACCCGGACGGCACCCGCAGGGTCTGGCTGCGTCGCCGCATCATCCGGATGATGCGCACCTTCTGACTCCGACCGTGTTCACGGCCGGTCAGCCGGCCACCGCGGTGCCCTGACCCAGGTCGTGCCGGACCCAGACGTTAGGCTCGACGTACACCGCGTGGTTCTGCGCCACGTCGACCCGGACCGGCGCCAGTGCGCCCGGCACGTGCACCTCACCGTCGGTGTCGAACGGCAGCCCGGTCCACTCCCGCCACTCCGCCAGCGACCCGGGGATCACCATCGACGCCGGCGCGACCTTGACCACCGCGCCGCCGGCCCGGACGTGCACCCGCAGCCACGGGTCCACCGGCATTCCGTCCGACCGGTACTGCTGGATGTACGAGGCCATCGGCTGCGACGGGTCGGTCTTTCCGTTCGGCCGCACCGGCGCGTAGAGCGTGTCGTGGCCCTGCCGCCGCACGGCGTCCCGCAGCGCGTCCAGCATCACGTAGGACAGGCCCTTGCCGAGATGCTCGGCGGCGATCGCGATCTCCAGCGCGCTGGCCGCCGTCGGCCGGATCCCGCGGCGATGGTCCGACATTCCCCAGATCATCACCCGGTCCCAGCCGGTGTCGGGCAGCTCGGTGCGGTCCTCGGCCGGGAACGCGAACGGCACGGCCC
>DASRHY010000004.1:0-75600 GCA_035650275.1 Kribbellaceae bacterium
CTGCTCGGCCAGCTCGTACTCGGTCTCCTCGTCCGAGACCAGCCAGTACCCGATGGACTGGAAGCCGTCGTCGAGCGGCTGCCACGGATCGCCCGGGTATGACGCCCGGGCCCAGGTGCCGGCGAAGTGCCCGTACACGAATCCGAGCTGGCCGGTCGCCACCCGGTGCCGTACCTCGGGCTGGCCGATCCACTCCGGGGCACCGCTGAGCAGCTCGGACAACGCACCCTCGGCCGCCGTACGGCTGTCGTCGTAGTGGTAGCCGAATACCACCGCCCGGCCGTCCGGCATCGAGATCAGCCGCAGGTCGTTGCCGCGGGAGTCCTCGTGGTGCCAGCCCCGCCTGTCCGCCCACCAGATCCGGTCCCGCCCGGCCGCATGCGCCACCGCGGCGAGCGCGGCCCAGCGCGCCCGCAGTTCCGCGGGGTCGTCGAGGTCAACGAGCGGCATCTGGTGGTCCTAGCGTGATGAACGGTCCAACCCATAGTTCAACACAGCCACGCACTCTATGTGGTGCGTCATCCCGAACAGGTCGAAGGCCCTCAGACCGGACAGCTCGTACCCACCGTCCAGGAACACCCGCAGGTCCCGGGCCAGCGCCGCCGGGTCGCACGCGACGTAGGCCACCCGCCGTGGCGTCAGGTCCGCGATCGCCCGTACGACGTCCGGCCCGGCCCCGGTCCGCGGCGGGTCCAGCACCACCAGATCGACCGACTCCAGCCCTTGCCGGACGGCCGAGCGCAGTACCCGGCCGACCCGGCCGCCCTCGATCGTGACCGCCGGGAGGTCATGCAGGTTCCGGCGCGCGTTGCGGACCGCGGCGGCGTCGGACTCGACCGCGAGCACGGCACAGCCGGCGTCGGCCAGGAAGGCCGCGAACAGCCCCACGCCGGAGTAGAGGTCGAGCGCGGTCTCGCCCGGCCGCGGCGCGAGCGCGGTCAGCACCGCGTCGACCAGTGTGGTCGCCGCCGCGGGATGGACCTGCCAGAACCCGGTCGCGTCCACCCGGAACCGCCGGTCCCGGACGATCTCGTGCACCCGGCCGCCATCGTCCTCACCGGCCGCCACGGCCGACTCCCCCGCGGACGACAGCACGGTCTGCACCGCGTCGGCGTCCGGCCAGGTCCGGTCCAGCACCCGTGGGCCGGCCGGGTCGGCGAGCAGGCAGCGGTCGACCGGGACCAGGTCGTGGCTGCGGTGCTGGTACATACCTGGGCGGCCCCCGCTGACGGCGTACCGCATCCGGGACCGCCAGCCGAGCCCGTCGTCACCCGGCACCGACTCCATCACCACGTCGTAGTCGATCCGGCCGATCCGCCGCAACGTGTCGGTCACCACCTGCGCCTTCAGCCGGCGCTGCTCGGCGATCGCGACGTGCTGGAAGTCGCAGCCGCCGCAGCGGCCCGGCCCGGCGTACGGGCACGGTGGCTCGACCCGGTGCGGCGAGGGATCGAGGATCTCGACCGCATCCGCCCGCAGGTACTTCGTGGTCTGCTCGGTGACCCGCGCCCGGACCCGCTCGCCTGGGATCGCGTGCCGGACGAACACCACCTGACCCTCGTGCCGCGCCACGCAGTGACCGCCGTGCGCGACCGGTCCGACGTCCAGCTCGACGACCGCCCCGACCAGCTCGTGCCCCGAGTGCTCCGCGGTCACCGGCTGCCCGACGTCTCCCCGCGTCGCACCGGCGCGTGCTCGTCCCGCTCGTCCCGCTCGACGACCGCCTGCGAGCTCATCAGCTGGTACGGCACCGAGGTGACCATCACACCCGGGGTGAACAGCAGCCGGCCCTTCAGCCGCAGCGCGCTCTGGTTGTGCAGCAGGTGCTCCCACCAGTGTCCGACGACGTACTCGGGGATGTAGACCATCACCACGTCCCGCGGCGACTGCCGGCGGATGTCCTTCACGTACGCCAGGATCGGTCGGGTGATCTCTCGGTACGGCGACGACAACCGCTTCAGCGGTACCGGGATGCCGCGCCGGTCCCACTCGGCCTGCAGCGCCTCGGACTCGTCGGAGTCCACGTCGACGGTGACCGCCTCGAGGATGTACGGGCGGGCCGCCTTGGCGAACGCCAGCGCGCGGAGCGTCGGCCGGTGCAGCTTGGAGACCAGCACGATCGCGTGCACCCGCGACGGCAGCGTCAGGCCCTCATCGGCCTCCACCTCCATCTCCCTGCTCACTGCCGCGTAGTGCCGGCGGATGCCCTTCATCAGCACGAACAGCACCACCATCGCGATGATCGCGATGTAGGCACCGAGCAGGAACTTGGTCAGCAGGACGACGACCAGGACGGTGCCGGTGCAGGTGAGGCCGATGCCGTTGATGATCCGGGAACGCTGCATCCGGCGCCGTTCGGCCGGCCGCTCCTCGGTGCGCAGCAGCCGGGTCCAGTGCCGCACCATGCCGGTCTGGCTGATCGTGAACGACACGAACACGCCGACGATGTACAGCTGGATCAGCCGGGTCACCTCAGCGTTGAAGGCGACGATGAGCAGGATGGCGAACCCGGCCAGGATCACGATGCCGTTGCTGAACGCGAGCCGGTCGCCCCGGGTGTGCAGCTGGCGAGGCAGGTAGCCGTCGCGGGCCAGGATCGAGCCCAGCACGGGGAAGCCGTTGAACGCGGTGTTCGCGGCCAGCACCAGGATCACGCCGGTCGCCGCCGCGACCAGGTAGAACCCGGGCGAGAAGTGGTCGAAGATGCCCTTGGCCAGCTGCCCGATCACCGGGTCCTGGTGGTACTCCTCCCCGACCGGTACGCCGTCGCGGAGCAGCTGGGTGGCGGGGTCCTCGGCGTACCGGACGTTCATCACGTTCGCCAGCGCGACCACGCTCAACACCATCGTGATCGAGATCCCGCCGAGCAGTGCCAGCGTGGTGGCGGCGTTCCGGCTCTTCGGCTTCTTGAACGCCGGGACGCCGTTGCTGATCGCCTCCACACCGGTCAGTGCGGCACAGCCCGAGGAGAACGCGCGCAGCACCAGGAACGCCATCGCCAGCCCGCCCGCGCCGGTGGCGAACTCGTCCTCGGGAACCAGCTCGAGCGACGCGCTCGGTGCGTCCGGCAGGTCACCGAACAGCAGCCGGCCGAACCCCCACAGCGCCATGCCGAGGATCGTGACCATGAAGACGTACGTCGGGACCGCGAACGCCGTACCAGACTCGCGGACGCCGCGCAGGTTCATCGTGGTGAGGAAGAGCACCGCGATCACCGCGGCCATCGCCTGGCGACCTTCGAGAGCCGGTATCGCCGAGGCCGCGTACTGCGCGGCGGACGAGATCGACACCGCCACGGTGAGCACGTAGTCGACCAGCAGCGCGCTGGCCACGGTCAGACCCGCGGTCGGGCCGAGGTTGGTGTTGGCCACCTCGTAGTCGCCGCCGCCGGACGGGTAGGCGTGCACGTTCTGCCGGTACGACAGCACCACCACGAGCATCACGACCGCGACCGCGATCGCGACCTTCCAGGAGAACGCCAGCGCGGCGAGGCCGGCGATCGACAGGGTCAGGAAGATCTCGTCCGGCGCGTACGCCACGGATGACAGCGCGTCACTGGCGAACACCGGTAGCGCGATGCGCTTCGGGAGCAGCGTCTCGCCGAGCTGCGTGCTGCGGAGCTTGCGGCCGACGAGGATGCGCTTGCCGACGTTGCCTAAGGTCACACCGGCGATGTTAGAGGTCGGTGAGTTCGGTGTAGCGTCGTATCGGCCATTCGAGCAGGGAGAATACTTTCGTGCACGTCGTCATCATGGGTTGCGGTCGTGTCGGGTCGACGCTGGCGCGCACTCTGGAGAAGCGGGAGCACACGGTCGCGATCATCGACCAGTCCGCCGACGCCTTCCGCCGGCTCAGCCCGAACTTCAGCGGCCGCACCATCACCGGGATGGGCTTCGACCGGGAGATCCTGATCGAGGCGGGGATCGAGAAGGCCGAGGCGTTCGCCGCCGTCTCCAACGGCGACAACTCCAACATCCTCGCGGCCCGCGTCGCGCGCGAGACCTTCGGCATCGAGAACGTGGTCGCCCGGATCTACGACCCCGGCCGTGCCGAGGTCTACCAGCGCCTCGGCATCCCGACCGTCGGCACCGTGAAGTGGACCGTCGACCAGATGATCCGGCGGCTGCTTCCGAGCGGTTCGGAGTCGGAATGGCGGGATCCGTCCGGCACCGTCAGGCTCGCCGAGATCCACGTCGACACGGGCTGGGTCGGCCGCCGCGCACTCGACATCGAGACCGCCACCGGCGCCCGGGTCGCCTTCCTCACCCGGCTCGGCGAAGGCCTGCTGCCGAAGCCCGACACCGTGATCCAGGAGGGTGACCTGGTGCACGTGATCCTGCTGGAGAGCGACGCGAAGGCCGTCGAGAACCAGCTCGGTACCAAGCCTGAGGAGCAGTGATGCGGGTAGCCATCGCCGGCGCCGGCAACGTCGGCCGGTCGATCGCGGCCGAGCTGCTGGAGAACGGCCACGAGGTGCTGCTGATCGACAAGGACCCCCGCGCGATCAAGGCCGAGTCGGTCCCGCGCGCCGAGTGGCTGCTGGCCGATGCCTGCGAACTGTCGTCCTTGGAAGAGGCCGCCCTGCAGCGCTGCCAGGTCGCGATCGCCTCCACCGGTGACGACAAGGTCAACCTGGTGATGTCGCTGCTGGCAAAGACCGAGTTCGGCGTTCCGCGAACCGTTGCCCGAGTCAACCATCCGCGCAACGAGTGGCTGTTCAACGAGGCCTGGGGCGTCGACGTCTCCGTGTCCACCCCGCGGATCATGTCCGCCCTGGTCGAGGAGGCCGTCTCGGTCGGCGACCTGGTCCGGCTGTTCACGTTCCGCCAGGGCGACGCGAACCTTGTCGAGCTGACGCTTCCCGAGGACTCCCCGATGATCGGCGTCCGCGTCGGCGACGTCGCCTGGCCCACCGACACCGCGCTGGTCACCATCCTGCGCGAAGGCCGGGTCCTGACCCCCGACCCCGACGGCACCCTCGAGCTCAACGACGAGCTCCTGTTCGTAGCCGCCGACGAAACCGAACAACAGCTGGAAGAAATGCTCTCCCCCCACCACCACCCCCACCACCCCCGCACCCCCCTCTGACCGCCGACCGGTCGCAAACGCCAAGCCGTGTCACCGCCGAGTGGACGCATCCTTCAAGGCGTGCCACCGCCGACTGGACCCGAGTTTCAGGGCGTGTCGGCGTCGACTGGACCGGAGTTTCAAGGCGTGTCGGCGTCGACTGGACCCGAATGTCACCACTGCCGCGGCAGCCGCGGGTGGATACCGAGTGCGTCACCGACTGTCCGCTCCAGGCCCGTGTCCGTGCCCCACACCGCCTCGCGGCGGACCGAAATGACGTCCCATCCGAGCAGCCCGAGCCGCCATCGCCTCGTGGCATCAGCGTTCTGCTGCTGCAGAGTTCCGTGCCACTGGTCCGAGTCGTACTCAAGCGCGAGCCGCCGGCCGTTCGGCAGCGGATCGAGGTAGCCGAGATCGACCCGGTACGCCCGCTTGTCGTCGCGGATCTCGACCTGAGGCACCGGTGTCCCGAGACCGGCGTCGACCAGCCGCAGTCGCAGCCAGCTCTCACCCGGCGACTCGGTCGCCGGCTCGACCAGTGCGGCGAGCTCGCGCGCTTGGACGATGCCAGGATGGCCCGGGTACCGCTCGACCCCGGCTAACAGATCCGGAAGCGCGACCAGCCCCGAGTGGCACATGGAGTCGAGTGCCGACAGCGCGAACGGCCGATGCAGATGCCGAGCGAGGTGTACCGCAGTCGCGACCGGTGATGTGACGCGGAGTCCGTGCAGCACGGCGACGTCACCGTCGAGCACGGTCTGGACGTGACCGGCCGCACCGGCGAGCCGGACACCGCGGCTTTCGCTGGCGCGCAGGGTCTGGATCGGCGGGGGCTCGTCGTGCTCCTGCAGCGCGAACGTGTCCACGCCGTGCAACCACGCAGCGGTACGGCGGCACAGGATCGCGTCGGGCGGGATGACCTTCGCGACAGCGGCGGCTCGGAGCTCGACGGAGTCGGGTACCTCGCTGTCGACGAAGACGCCACGCACGATGCGGCGGATGACCTGATGCCGGAGCAGGCGGTTGAGGGCGGTCCGGCTGATACCGGCCGTTGCCGCCTCCGCGGGGGTGAAGGGAACACCGTCGAACAGCAGCGAGTCTTCGGAGGGCGCAGACATCCCAGCAGGATGGCCAGTCAGCGCAGGGCACGGATGCGGTTGTCCACAGATCCGCGACGCTGGCGGACACTATCGGCCGCCATTCTGCAACTTGGGTCCAGCCGAGGCCGACACGCCTTGAAACAAGGGTCCAGTCGGCGGCAAGACACCCTGGCGTTTGCGACCAGTCGGCACAGACGGGCGATGGTGCGGGCGTCCAGGCGGTCGGCACGGACGCCCGCGGAAGGGGTCAGCGGCGGCCGCGGAGGAGGTGGGTGATGGTGTCGCGGGCCTCGGTCCAGGTGGCGGGAGGGAGGGTGGCCCGCAGGACTACGTAGGCGAGCCAGACCGCGAGGGCGTAGCACGGGAGGCCGAGGGCGACCTTGGCGATGCCGAGGGCGTTCAGTTGTTCGGTGAGGTACAGCGGTACCTGGACCACCAGGCGCACCGCGAACAGGCCGACGAAGACCAAGGTGGCGCGGCTGAACCCGCGCATCATGTCCGGGTCCTTCCGCCAGGCCGTGCCGGTCTGGGTCAGCACGCCGAAGATGACGCCGAACAAGGGCCAGCGGATCAGCACTGTGGTCAGGTACAGCAGGCCGTACCCGGCGTTGGTGAGCAGGCCGGGCAGGTACACGTTCTCGGCCTTGCCGCTGGCCTTCGCGACGTACGCGGAGATCAGGACGCCGAGGAACCCGCCGACCACGTTGCGCAGCGGCTGCTTGCGCCACAGCCGCAGCACCGCCACCGCCGCGGCGGCACCGACGGCGACCGCCAGCGCCATGGTCAGGTCGTGCTCGGTGACCTGGTACACCACCAGGAACGCGATCCACGGCAGGCCGATGTCGAGCAGCGCGCCCCAACCGCCGAGCGCGTGGAAGAAGTCCTTGTCGCTGCTGGACGGGGCCGCGGAGTCCGAGGTGGTCTCCTCCGAGACGAAGCGTGCCGCCGCCTCGCGCTCCTCCTCGCTGAGCCCGAGTACCTCGCCGACCCGCTCGGGGGAGGCTGGATCGGCGGTCCGGGCGTCGTCGTGGTCAGCCATGGGCCACGGTGGGTCGCAGCTCGTACCGGGGGTTGAACATCACACGGTTGCCGTCCACGATGCCTATCCGGCCGGACACGATCATCTCCACGCCGGGGCGGATGCCGGCGATCCGGCGCCGCCCGAGCCAGACCAGCGTGACCGTACCGGTGCCGTCGTACAGCTCGCCCTCGAGCGCGGGCACGCCGCCGCGCGGACTGAACGTGACGGTCTTCAGGGTCCCGAACAGCGTGACCATCTCGCGGTCACAGCAGGCGATGACCTGACGCGCGCCGAAGTCGGCGGCTACGTCCTGGAGCTCCTCGGCCTCGCGTTCGTCCTGGCTGCTCGCCAGTCCGCGGAACGCGCGCCGGAGCCGCCCGCCCGGCTTGTCTGTACCCATGCGTCCAGCCTAAGCCTGTTCCGGCTCGCCCGGCTGCGCTCCGGCCGGCAAGGTCAGGGACAGAGGTTCGCGCGGTGCCATCGGCTCGGACCCACGCACCACGACGACCTGGCGGAACGACTCCTCCAGCGGCAGGGCCGCCTCGGCCTCGACCGCGGCCCGGCCGAGCAGCGTGCCGCGCAGCAGCCAGCGCGGGCCGTCCACGCCGACCACCCGCGAGGTCTGGCTGAACATCTGCCCGTCCGGCCCCTCGACCGGCACGACCAGCGTGAGGTCCGGGCCGAACGCGCCGTCACCCTCGGTCGCCGTACCGCCCATCCGGGTCGCCTCGGCGGCGATCTCGCGGCGTACGTCGGACCAGATGCCCGACGTCTTCGGCGCGGCGAACGCGCGCAGCTCGAGCGCGGAGTCCTCCAGCACCATCAGGACCGCCTGGACCTCGTTCGTCTGCTCGTCCACCTGGAGCCGCAGTTCCATGCCGGGCAGGCCCGTGATCACCAGGCCGCCCAGATCGATCCGGTCGTCGGCCGCCAGCTCGGCCGTGTCCACCTCCGCGGAGTCGAACGGACCGCTGTCCGCGGCCGCCTCGTCCGGATCCGGCGCCGTGTCCACCGTCTCGTCGACGGCGTCGTCCTTTCCTTTACGGCGGAAGATCACTGCTCTTGCCTACTTCCCTCATTGGAAACCCTCGGAGAAGGTTCAGTCTCAAGTGTCCGGCGACCGGGCGTGACAGACCAGCCGATCCGGCCGCCGTAGTCTCGCGCAGCCGCTGGGTCACTCGGCACGCGCTCAGCCTGTCACACGATCGCTGTGCCGATCCCCCCAGCCGCCGGTCGACCCGTACCCACCGTCGCCGCGGGCCGAACCGGGCAGCCGATCGACCTCGACGAACCGGGCCTTCTCGACCCGCTGGATCACCAGCTGCGCGATCCGGTCGCCGCGGTGCAGCGTGACCGGCTCGGCCGGGTCCAGGTTCACCAGGCAGACCTTGATCTCACCGCGGTAGCCCGCGTCGACGGTGCCGGGCGCGTTCACGATCGAGACGCCGTGCCGGGCGGCGAGCCCCGACCGGGGGTGCACGAACGCCGCGTAGCCGTCCGGCAGCGCGATCGCGATCCCGGTTCCGGCCAGCGCCCGCTCCCCCGCCTTCAGGGTCAGGTCGCGCGTGGTGACCAGGTCCGCGCCGGCGTCCCCGGGGTGCGCGTACGACGGCAGCGGTACCGCGTCGTCCAGCCTGGTGATCAGGACCTCTGTCACGGGTTCACCTCGAACTCTCCCTGTGCGTGGTCAAGGTTGCCGTGCTCGGTGAAGTGCTCCACCGGTACGACGACGAAGACGGCCGCGGCCCGTACCGCGATGGAGTCGCCGATCCGGCCCTCGGCCGCGGCGTACATCCGCCGGCCGCGGAAGCCGAGACACTCCGCCCGCAGCGTCAGCGTGGTACCGACCGGCACCGGCCGGACGTAGTCGGTCTCCAGTCGCCCGGTCACCATCGGCTTGCGCAGCAGCCAGGACAGGCCGCCGAGGATCTCGTCCAGCGCGGTGGCGAGCACACCGCCGTGCGCGAGACCCGGCGCGCCCTGATGCTCCGCGGTCACGGTGAACTCGCCGGTCACGGTCAGCCCCTCGCCGGCGGTGGTCACCAGCCGCAGACCGGTCTGGTGGTCCGGGCCGCAGGCGACGCAACGGTGGTAGTGCGACCGCAGCACCGTGCCCGGCGCGGGCGCGTCCGGGTGCCGCACCGGCGCTTCCAGCTGCTCGGGCGCGGCCGCCGACCGCGGTGGAGGCGAGATCACGAGAGGCGACCCTACCGACGGCCGCCGGCGGCCGTTCTGCCAGGCTGCACACGTGCGTTACTCCGAACGGCTGCGGGTGCCCATCTCGTGGTGGCTGATCGCGGCCGCGGGTCTCGGCACGCTCTGGCTGGTCGTCGCGGCGGCCACCTCCACGGCCGTCGCGCTCGCGATCACCGGCACCGCCGTCGTCCTGGTAGTAGCCGGGTTCCTGCGGTACGGCGCGGCGCCGGTCGCGGTCGACGAGGACACCCTGACCGCCGGCCGGGCCCGGATCCCGCTGGAGCATCTCGGTACGGCGGAGCCGCTCACCGGCGAGGACGCCCGGCTCGCTCGCGGGCGAGAGTGCGATCCGCGGGCCTACCTGCTGCTGCGGCCGTACGTGTCCGGCGCGGTCCGGGTCCGGTTGACCGACCCGGCCGACCCCGCGCCGTACTGGCTGGTGGCGACCCGGCACCCCGAACGGCTCGCCGAAGTGCTCCGCCCGCACTGACAATGGCAAGATCGGTTGCGTAGGGCATCGAAGGAGGGGTGTGCAGATGGCCGGAGCCAAGATCGGCTGGAAGCTCGTGCTCGCCGTGTTCACGATCGTGGTCCAGCTGGTGACCAAGAAGGCCGTGACGTCGGCGTGGAAGCTCGGCACCGGCCGCAAGCCGTCGCCGCGGTCCCCCGAGGCCGGGTACGTCGAGGTGGTCGCCTGGGCAGTGGCCAGCGGTGCCGCGGCGGCCGCCGCGAAGCGGTTCGCGGAGCAGAGCGCGGCGAAGTACTGGCTGAAGTCGACCGGGACACTGCCACCCGGATATGAAGAGCGGGACTGACCTCGCCGGTCAGTCCCGCCTCGTCTGTGTTCCCCCGCGGACCCTCCCAGATCCGCCCTCGCTCCCCCTTGCGTTTCTCAAGCCGCCGTAGTGCCGCCCTCAGGCTGCACAGTCGCGGCAGATCAGCTGACCGTTCTTGTCCGCGGCCAGCTGGCTACGGTGGTGCACCAGGAAGCAGCTCGAACACGTGAACTCGTCGGCCTGGCGCGGGAGCACGCGCACCGCGAGCTCCTCGTGGCTGAGGTCCGCGCCCGGGAGCTCGAAGCTCTCGGCCGCCTCGGCCTCGTCCTCGTCAACCTTGCCTGAGTTCTTGTCGTGGCGTCGAGTCTTCAGCTCCTCGATGCTCTCTTCGCCGGCGTCCTCGTCTGTCTTACGTGGGGCGTCATAGTCGGTCGCCATCTTGTCCCTGCCCTTGCTTCGTGCCCGTGATACCTGCAGCCGTGTGAACGGGTGCGCGGGCCGAGAAATTCCGGGTTCCGTCATCCGTTTTCCACAATGCAGAGGACGGCCCCGATGCCGTCCCCCGAGGCGCAGATTGTGCCCTATACCCGGGTCCGATTGCGCGCCGGGGTCCATGTACTGACCATCGTGTCGCGGTAGCGACTTGATCGATCCAAGTTTCTGCGCGCCAATGCACGCATTACGGGACTAACAAGCACCTACGCGCAGTCAGCTCCGAAGTGGGTCGGCGGCGGCCAGCGCGTCGTGCAGCGCATCGAAGATCGCCGGACTTGACGCCATCGCCATCTCCGGCGACACCGGAGCGCCGTGCAGGCCCCCGATCCGCGCCCCGGCCTCGGCCGCGATCAGTGCACCGGCGCCGTAGTCCCACGGGTTCAGGCCACGCTCGTACGCAGCGTCGAGCCGCCCGCACGCTACGTAACAAAGGTCGACTGCGCCGACACCGATCCGGCGGATGTCCCGGATCTTGCCGATGATCTCGCGGATCACCTCGGCCTGCACCGCCCGCCGCTGCGGGTCGTACCCGAACCCGGTGCCGACCAGCGCCTTGGTCAGGTCGGTGCAGCCGGACACCGCGATCGGCTCGCCGTCCAGGAAGGCGCCACCGCCGCGGGTCGCGGTGAACGTCTCCCCCAGCGGCGCGTTGACCACCACGCCGGCGATCGTCTCGCCGTCCAGCTCGACGGCGATCGAGACCGCGTACGTCGGGTGGTCGTACAGGTAGTTCACGGTGCCGTCGATCGGGTCCACCACCCAGCGCACCCCGCTGGTGCCGTGTACGTCCTCACCTTCCTCGCCGAGGAACGCGTCGTCCGGGCGGACCGCGAGGATCCGCTTGCGGATCAGCTCCTCGGACTCCCGGTCGACCGCGGTGACCACGTCGGTGTCGGTGCTCTTGGTGTCGGCGACGGTGATCCGGCCCCGGCGCCGCTCGACGATCAGCTCGGCCGCCTCGGCCGCGACCTCGGTGGCCAGCGCGAGCAGCTCCGCGGGGCTGGTCATGCCGGCACCGCCCGTCGCCGCGGAGCCGGGCAGCAGTCCTCCGGGCAGACGTCCCAGCCGGGGCCGATCGCCCCGGCCGACACCCGCTGCGGCGACTCGCCGCGTGCCACCGCGGCCCGTTCCATCACCAGGTCGCAGAGCATCGCCACGAACCGCTCGTCGGTGCCCGGCGTCGCCGCCCGGGCCATCGGCAGGCTCAGCTTCGCGGCGGTGCCGGCCGCTTCGGTGTCCAGGTCGTACACGACCTCCATGTGGTCGCTGACGAACCCGATCGGCGCCAGCACCACCCCGGAGGCTCCCTCGGCCGCAAGCTTCTCGAGGTGTGCGTTCACGTCCGGCTCCAGCCACGGCGCCTGCGGCGGACCGGACCGGGAGCAGAACACCAAGTCGGTACGGCGCGGGCGACCGGTCCGCAGCTCGAGACCGGCGGCGATCTGCTCGGCCACGTCGGTGTGCCAGGCGACGTACGCGCCGCCACCCGGTCCGCTGGTCTCGTTCATCGCGACCGGGATCGAGTGCGTCACGAACGCGACCGCCGCATCGTCCGGCAGCCCGGCCAGGGCGTCGGCGCAGGCGTCCACGAACGGCTCCACGAAGCCCGGGAGGTTCGCGTAGTGCCGCATCCGGTCGATCCGCGGCGCTCCCTCGAAGTCGGTCGCGGCGGCGATGTTCTCCAGGTACTGCCGGCAGCCCGAGTACGACGGGTAGGCCGAGGTGATCACCGCGACCGCCCGGCGGATGCCGTCCGCGGCCATGGCACGGACGGTGTCGTCCAGGTACGGCGCCCAGTTGCGGTTGCCCCAGTACACCGGCAGGTCGATGCCGCGGGCATCGAGCTCGGTACGCAGGGCCGCGAGCAGCGCCCGGTTGTGGTCGTTGATCGGACTCCGGCCCCCGAACGCGTAGTAGTGCTCGCCGACCTCGCGCAGCCGTTCGTCCGGGATGCCGCGGCCGCGGGTCACGTTCTGCAGGAACGGCAGCACGTCGTCGGGTCCCTCGGGGCCGCCGAAGGACAGCAGCAGCACCGCGTCGTACGGTGTCGGGTCGGGCAGGTCGCTCGGCGGCATACTCCGATCCTGTCAGGCGAGCTGTCGGCGCGCACAGCTAGGCTGCCGTCCGCCTCATGCTGACGCCTTACGTCGACCTCATGCGCCGCCCCGGTGCTGCCGCGTTCTTCTGCGCCGGGGTCCTCGGTCGTATGCCGATCTCGATGATCGGTCTCGGCATCGTGATCCTGATCTCGCGTGAGACCGGCTCGTACGGCCTGGCCGGCGCGGTCTCCGGCGTCTCGGTGGTCGCGATCGCGTTGACCGGTCCCGTCCAGGGCCGGCTGGTGGACCGGTTCGGCCAGGCCCGGCTGCTGCTGACCGGCTCGCTGGTCTGCACCGCGGCACTGCTCGGGCTGCTGGTCGCGGTCCGCGCGGACGCGCCCGACTGGGTGCTGTACGCCGTCGCGGCCGTGGCCGGCGGTACCCGTCCGCAGGTCGGCTCGTTCGTCCGCGCCCGCTGGAGCCACGTGCTCGAGCGCGGTCGGACCCTGCAGACGGCGTACGCGCTGGAGGCGGTCGGCGACGAGGTCGTGTTCATCGTCGGCCCGGTGCTGGTGACCGTCCTGGCAACCGAGGTCAGCCCGTACGCCGCGCTGGTGGCGGCCGCCGCACTCGGGTTCGCCGGCACCTTCTGGCTCGGGCTGCTGCGCGGCACCGACCCGCCCGGGCGGCGCCGCGCGACGGGTTCCGAACCGCTGCCGCTGCCCTGGCTGTCACTGCTACTGCTCAGCCTGATCGGCGCCGGCCTGGGTGCCGCACTGGGCAGCGCCGAGGTGGTCACGGTGGCGTTCACCGCGGAGCACGGAGTGCCGCAGATGTCCGGCGTGGTGCTCGCGGTCTGGGCGCTCGGCAGCCTGATCGCCGGACTCTGGTACGGCGGGGTGCACTGGCGGGCGCCGGTCGAGCGCCGGCTACTGATCGGCGCGGTCGCGCTGGCGGTGACGATGGCGCCGCTGCCCTGGGTGGACAGCGTGCTCCTGCTCGGGGTCGCGCTGTTCGGTTGCGGGATGACGATCGCACCGACCCTGGTCGCGCTGACCGCGTGCGTCGAGGAATGGGTGCCACCCCAGCGGCTGACCGAGGCGATCACCTGGACCGTCACCGGCCTGCTGCTCGGTGTCGCACCCGGCAACGCCGTCGCCGGCCAGGCGATCGACGCGTACGGCGCCTCCACCGCCTACTGGGTCCCCTTCACCGTCGCCGTCACCTGCGCCCTGCTCTCCTCCGTAGCCATCACCTTCGCCCGCCCCCGCCCCTGACCCATCGTTCGCCAGTCTGGATCGTCGCTACGCGGTCCGCGCCCGTGGTGCGTTCCAGCCGCGGCGGATCGCGACGAAGCGGATCGCGAAGCAGAGCACCGCCGCCGCAACGGCGATCCAGGATTGGTAGATACCGAGCGCGTCCGCGGTCACCACCAGCCCAGCACCGAGGAACGCCGGCGTCGCGTAGATCTCGCTGCGCAGCACCACCGGCACCCGGCCGGACAGCAGGTCGCGCAGCACTCCGCCACCGATCCCGGTGATGGTGCCGAGCAGCGCGGCGGGCAGCGGCCCGAGCCCGAACGCCAGCGCCTTCAACGCACCGGTGACGCAGAACAGCCCGAGGCCCGCGGCATCGAAGATGTTCACCAGCCGCTCCAACCGGCCGAGCCCCGGATGCAGGAAGAATGTCAGCAGTCCGGCGACCACCGGGACCATCAGGTAGCGCCAGTCGTCCAGTGCGGCCGGCGGTACCGCGCCGATCAGCACGTCCCGGATGAACCCGCCGCCGAGACCGGTGACGAGCGCCAGCACCAAGACCCCGAACACGTCGAGCTGTTTGCGCACCCCGACCAGTGCGCCGGTGATCGCGAACACAAAGGTGCCGATCAGATCCAGCCCTACCTGTACGGCCGTCACCACCACATCCGGTTGCTCCACGCACGCACCGTAGCTGCGGCGGTCCGACGCCCATCCGGCGCCGCGCGGCGAGTCGTCGCGCATCGCCAGCGTGCTTGTAGCGTGAACAGTTCACCGGCTCCGGCGTGGCTGTCTTGGTCTGGCACTGCGCGCGGGAGAGACTGATCGACAACCGCACAGGAGAACACACGGCAATGCGCGAGGCGAAGCTCGTTGGGCTCAGCCCGGATGGCACCAAGGTCATCCTGGCTGTCACAGCGACGGGCGAGGAGGTCGCCGTCGGGATCGACGACCGGCTGCGTGCCGCCGTGCGCGGCGACCGTGCCCGCCTCGGCCAGCTGGAGATCACTATGGAGAGCGCCCTGCGCCCGCGCGACATCCAGGCTCGCATCCGATCGGGTGAGAGCCCGGAATCCGTCGCCGCCGTCGCGCAGATGCCGGTCGACCGCGTGATGGCGTTCGCCGGGCCGGTGCTCGCCGAGCGCGACCACATCGCGTCGATCGCGCAGCGCGCCTCGGTCCGCCGCCGTGGTGGCGACGGCCCGTCCCGCAATCTCGGCACCTGGGTGACCGAGCGACTGCGCAGCAAGCAGGTCGACCCGAACTCGGCCGAGTGGGACGCCTGGCGCCGCGACGACGGGCGCTGGGCCGTCCGGGTCGAGTACGTGACCCGCGACGACACCAAGCGGACCGCGATGTTCGCGTACGACGCTCCCGGGCGCTACGCCGTACCGGACGATGACGAGGCCCGCTGGCTGGTCGGCGAGCAGCCGCCCGCCGAGATCCCGGCGCACCAGCGTCGGCTGACCGCGGTGGAGAGCGAGTTCGACGTGGCACCCGACCACGTGGCCGACTCGTACGAGGCCGGTTTCGAGCAGGCGATCACGCTGGCCCGTGAGGACCGCCGGATCCTCGACCGGCACGACGCGGACCCGCGCGAGCTGGCCCGGCGCGAGATCGACCGTCGTGAGCTGGACCGCCGCGAGAACGGCCGTCGTGAGGCAGACGGTCGTGAGTTGGACCGTCGTCCGCGCGTCGTGCCGGCGCCGGAGCCTGACGACGACCTGCTGAGCGAGGTGCCCGCGTCGGCCCGCCCGACCCAGTCCCGGCCCGCGCCGACCCGTCCGCACGCGGTGCCGCCGCACCCGGACGAGGAAGAGACCGTCCCGATCGAGCAGCCCGCCGCTGCGGAGCCGGCGCAGGACGCACCGGCTCCGGAGGAGTCCAAGAAGCGCCCGCGCCGTGCCAACAAGAAGGCCAGCGTGCCGAGCTGGGACGAGATCATGTTCGGCAAGAAGGCCGACTGACTGCGCGGAGCCTGAACCGGCTCACGGAACAGCACGTACTGCTCCTAAGTGACGATCGGCTTCGACGCGCCTGAGTGGACAGGTGTCTCAAAGTGCGGTCCGGCATGTTGGCAGTGGCCCGTTGCTCTGCCATCATCGTCGAACCATGCGAACCACTCTGTGCTGTTGCTGTTGTCGCTGACGCGCGCCGCGTGACCGGCGTACGACGTCTCGTCCAGCCGCCGACAACAGCTCCACAGGAATCCGGGTTCGCACCTCATGAACGTCTCTGCATCGAACATCTCTGTCTTCGCCGAGCTGCTCGCCGTCCACGACGTGCGGCTGCTGCCGGGGTCGTACGCCGTGCCGGTCGACGTGCTGGCCGGACTGCCGGACGGGTCGGTCGCACACTTCATCGCTCGCGGTACGACGATACGGCTCGCCCTGTACGCGCCGGACGCGCTGACCTCGGTTGTGATCGCCACCCAGTGCGGCTGCGGCCAGCACCACGAGCCGGCCGGACCGCGCCGGATGACGATCCGTGCCGACGCGATTCCACTCGTGGTCCGCGCCATCGACGGCAGGTCGGCGTTCGGCTGGACCGGTCACGAGGCAGGCATGCTCCGGCTCAGCGACGCCGCGCCGTACTTCTTCGACCTGCTCTCCCGCGCCACCGATGCCGAACCAGCCGTCGTACTGGCTGCAGTCTAGGGGCGCTCGACCTCGATCAGTGTCGATGGGTGCAGACTGAGGGTGTGAGGGGGCTAGGGGGCCCTCGGCTGGCAGGGAGGTCAGCCGAGGAACAGGTGCTGACCGCGGCGTTGGACGCGTCGGCGGGCGGGCGTCCGAGCGCGGTCGTGGTGCACGGCGAGGCGGGCGTGGGCAAGACCCGGCTGGTCCGGGAGGTGTGCGGCGGACTCAACCCGAGCGGCTTGGTGCTCTGGGGTTGTTGCGTGCGCTTCGGTGCCGCGTCGGTCCCGTTTGCCCCGGTCATCGGGATCTTGCACAGCTGGCTCGCGCAGACCGATCCGGCCGAGCATGCCGAGGTCCTCTCCGGGCTGGACGAGCTCGATGCACTGTTGCCGCAGGCCGGTAGCCGCGACACAGGTCCGGGCCGGCTGCTGCCGTCGATCGACACCGCCATCAACCGGATCACCGAGCGACATCCGACCGTCCTGGTGGTGGATGACCTGCACTGGTCCGACCTGACCTCCCTGGATGTCCTCGCATACGTCCTCACCGGGTTCCGTGACCAGCGGCTGACTGTGCTGGCCAGCTGTCGTGACGAGCACCGCGGCGAGGGGCATCCCCTGCACGGCTGGCTCGCAGACATGCGACGGTTGCCCGGCTTCACCGAGATCCATCTCGACCGGCTCGATCTGGCCGGAACCGAGGCGCAGCTCGCGGGTCTGCTCGGCCGTGCACCGGACGTCGGACTGGCCGCGCAGGTCCACGAGCGCTCCGGCGGCAACCCCTACCTCAGCGAGCTGCTCGTCCAGGGCCTGACCGGGGACGAGCCGGTGCTCCCGAGTGCGACGCCACCGGCCCTGCACGAGGCCCTGGCCGCCAGCTGGCATCTGCTGTCGGATCCGGCGCGCCGGGCCACCCGCGCACTGGCGGTAGGCGGCCGGCCGGTCGAGTTCGACGTGCTCGCGGAGGTCGTGGGCGAGATCGGTATCGATCCGGACCGGCTGGCCGATCTGATGAGTGAGGCTCAGCAACAGGGCGTCGTACAGGTGGATGATGAGGAGCAGATCTGGTTCCGCCATCCTCTGCTGGCCGACGTGCTTCAGGACGGACTGTCACGCAGCGAGGCGAGGCGGCTCCACGCCGGCTACGTGCGCGTGCTCGAGCCGCGGTCAGCCCAGCCAGGAGTCGCGGCGGATCTCGCGGTGCACTCGCTGCAGGCCGACCGGGTCGACGACGCGTTCAACTGGTCACTCGTCGCCGCCGAGCAGGCCGCGCACTTGCGCGCCACCGCGGAGCAGGCGCTGCACCTCGAGCGCGCCTGCGCGATCTGGACCCGAGTGACGCCGGCTGTCCGGGGATCCGATGCCGAGCGGATCGAACTACTTCTCCGAACCAGCCGGGCGGGTCGGCTGAGCGGCCGGCTGGACGACGCCATTGTGTGCGTCGAGCAGGCGCTCAGCCTCGTGGACAGGGAGCGTCGGCCGCTGCTGACGAGCTCACTGCTGCTCGAGTGGCACGAGCTCACCTGGCTGCGCGACGGGCCAAGCACCGTGGTGACCAGACAACTCGTCGAAGCTGTCGAGCTCACCGAGGCGTTCCCGGATGCCGCCGAGCGAGCCGCGTGCCTGGCCGAGCTGTCGATGGCGGAGAACTGGGACGGCATCGCTGGAGCGGCTGCCCGCGCGGAGGAAGCCGTCAGGACGGCCCGGAGGTCCGGCTCGCCTGCTGCGCTGGCTCGGGCTCTGAACGCACGGTCGGCGATGGACTCTATCGACTACGACCCGGCCAGGCTTGCGGACCTGGACGAGGCCGACCGACTCGCCCGCGAGTGCGGCGATGTCGCGGCCATCGTCGATGCCGCGATCTTCCGAGTGCTCCACCTGCAGGCCAGCGGAGATCCGCTGGCCGCGACTACCGCTGCACAGCGGGCTTTCGAGGAGGCACTCGCAGGCGATCCTCCTCCGTTTGCGTTCTATATCGCGCACTTCGCCGCGGATGGCCTCTTGAACGCCGGGCATTGGCAGGAATGCCGCGACGTACTGCGGACCGCCCTGGCGGCCCGGTGCGGAGGCATCCCCGGCGCCGCGGTCCGACTCGCCGCAGCCCGGCTCGCGCTCAGCACGGGGAATCTCGCCGAGGCTCACCAGCACTGGGTCCGGACATTGGAGCTCGTCGCGGACGACTTTGCGGGCTTGCGGGAGATGTTCGTGGCAGTCGGCGCCGAGCTCTTCGAGCTGAACGACCAGCCCTTCGAGGCCATGCGTTGGGTCCGGCGGCACCTCGACGCACCAGGTGCCACGCAGTATGTCGAGGCCGAGGACATGCTGGTGCCATTCGCCTCGACTGCGGCTGCCGCCGCGCAAGCCGCACGGGATGCCGACGACCTCGACAGTCTGGCGGTCGCCCTCGGCACGCTCGACGACGTGATCGGCGGCTGGCCATGGACACCGTTCACGACGCAGCGACTCGGTCCCGTCCCGCCGATGTCCGGTGCGTTGTTCCGCGCCGAGGTGAGCCGGTGCCGGTCCGAGGCCGGACAGTCGGAGAAGTGGGCCGAGGCGGCCGCGCTGTGCCACGCGGCCGGGTTTCCGTGGAGACGGGCGATGGCACAGTGGCGATGCGCTGAGGCACTGCTCGCCGAGCAGGCGTCGCGGTCGCGAGTGGCCGAGCTGCTGCGTCCGGCGCATGCCACTGCAGTCGAGCTGGGCGCGCGTCCGTTGCGGACCAAGGTCGAGTCGCTGGCCCAGCTGGCGCGGGTGGACCTTCGCGTACCGGTACCTGTCGCCACACCGGCCGACGTTCCGGCAGCGCTGGCGGCTCTCACCCCACGGGAGCGCGAGATCCTGGCCTTCGTGGTCGCCGGACGTTCGAACGGCGAGATCGCGCGCGAGCTCGTGATCAGCGACAAGACCGTCAGCGTCCACGTCTCCAACATCCTGCGGAAGACCGGCACCTCGAACCGGGTCGAGGTGGCCACCCTCGCCGCCCGACTCGATCCGCGGCCCACTGACTACGGTGCTGACCGTGATCCCAAGGTCCGGGACCACGGGCAGCGCCGTCGCTAGAACGGCCAGCCGGCCGACGTACGCGACTCGAGCAGGCTCCGCATCGTGAACGTGCCGTCGTTCATCCCGCCGAACACGTGCCGGTTGCCGCGCCCGCCGTCCAGCACGGTCGTCCGGTAGCCGGCCAGATTGAAGCCGTACACCGGCACCCGGGCCGGTACCGCATCCACCGCGACCGTGCTGTACGACGCCCACTCCGGCGTGCGCGAGTCCGGGAACGTCTGCATGTCGCTGACGATCACGACCCGCTCGTGCTGGCGGTACGTCGCCCGGAGCGCCTCCGCCATCCGGGTTCCGTGGCCGACCTCGCCGACCCGTCCGGTGAACCGCTCGACCTCGGCGAGCACCGACGCCGCCCGCGACACCGGGTGCGCGAACACGCCGTCCGCGAACCCGAACAGGTCGACCGCATTGCCGCGCTTGGCCATCGTGACGCCGAATACGGCGCAATTCGCTCGATGTGGCGTTTCCCCGGAAACGCGCGGCCGCGAAACCCCGGCCCGCCGGTCAGGGCGTCGGGCCAGTGGCGACCGGACGGGCCGGGTCGGTGATCCAGTCGGACCACGAGCCGACGTACACGGCGGCGTCCACGCCGGCCTCGGCCAGCGCCAGCGCGGCCTGGGCGGCGGTCACGCCGGAACCGCAGTAGGCACCGGTCTCGCTCCCGGGCGTGACACCCAGGGCGGCGAAGTGCTCGCGCAGCTCGGCGGCCGGCCGGTACCGCCCATCGGGCTCGAAGAGCGCGGTCGCCGGGGCGCTGACGGCGCCCGGGATGTGGCCCGCCACAGGGTCGATCGGCTCGGTCTCGCCGGCGTACCGCTCGGGCGCGCGGACGTCGAGCAGCACCCCGCGGCGCGCCAGTGCCGCGGCGTCGTCCGCGGTCAGCATCGGCATCCCGCCGGGCGTCGCCGAGAAGTCGTCAGGGAAGTCCCCCGCGCCGTCCGCGGGCTCGTCGACGCTGACCTCTCCCCCGGCGGCCGTCCAGGCAGCGAACCCGCCGTCGAGGACCCGCACGTCGGCCAGGCCGAAGTACCGGAAGGTCCACCAGGCCCGGGCGGCGGACAGCGAGGTCGCCTGGTCGTAGACCACCACCGCGGTGTCCACGGACACGCCGCAGCGGCGCAGCGCAGTCTCAACTACGGTTGCCGACGGCAACGGGTGCCGGCCACCGGCGCCGGGCGGCCCGGCCAGCTCGGTGTCCAGGTCGACGAAATGCGCACCCGGCACGTGCCCGGCGTCGTACGCCTCCCGTCCGGGTGGCCCGCCGAGGTTGTAGCTGACGTCGACGACGACCGGCGGCCGGTCGCCCGCCAGCCTCGAGGCGAGCTCAGACGCGGACAGCAGCACACTCACGACATGCCTCCGAACGGGAGCACTTCCGGCGACAGCGTGGCCCGGGCCCTGGCGGCGGTCAACCGGCGACGGTGGTGCCTGCGGCATAGCACCTCGTAGGCGGTCTCGGCTTCCGCGCCGTTCATGTCGCCGACGACCAGCTGCTCGCCCTCGGTGACCATCACGCCGCGGACGGTCCGGGCGTTGTGGGTGGCGCGTTCGCCACACCAGCACAGCGCCTCCACCTGGAGCAGTTCCATCCGGTCCGCGAGCTCGACCAGCCGCGCCGAGCCTGGGAACATCCGGGCCCGGAAGTCGGTCAGGATGCCGAAGCAGAACACGTCGATCTGCAGCTCGTCCGCCAGCCGGGCCAGCTGCTCGACCTGCTCGGGGGTGTAGAACTGCGCCTCGTCGCAGACTGCGTAGTCGATTCGGGCGCCGTGCGTCAGCTCCTCGACCACGTAGTGCCAGAAGTCGAAGTCCGGGTGCACCTCGATCGCCGTCGCCTGCAGCCCGAGCCGGGACGACAAGGTGGCCTCACCGGCGCGGTCGTGGCTGGTGAACATCCGGCCAATCCTGCCTCGCGCGGCGTGGTTGTGGTCCATCTGTAACGCGAGGGTGGACTTTCCGCAGTCCATCGTTCCGGTGAAGTAGAGGAGGTCAGCCACGGGCGACCATCCTGCCCGATCAGGCCGGGTCCACCAGCAGCGGGATGGCCATCTCGTCGGCCGACAGCGAGCCGTGCACCCCGATCAGCCCAGCCTCGGTCGGGAAGCGCCTGCTCGCGACCAGCCCGACCGGCCCGACAGTCGCCACCACGACGTCGCCGATCCGCGGCGCGACGCGTTCCTCGACCGGGCCGAACCACCCGCGCGCGACCGCCTCGTCCCGGGTCAGCACCAGCGCCGAGGCACCGAGCCGGGCCTGGTACGCCGCAAGTACGTCCGCCTCGGCGCCGGGCACACAGTACAGATGGCGGAACCGGGACTCGCCCGCCACGAGGGTCAGTCCGGCACTCAGGGCGGGCTCCGCGTCGATGTCGACCCGCTGCTCCGGCGCGACGTCGAGCATCCCGTGGTCGGCGGTCACCAGCAGTACCGCGTCCCGCGGCATCGCGGCCCGGACCTGCTCGGTGAACCGGTCGGCGGCCCGCAGCTCGTCCCGCCACTGCGGCGACTCGCAGCCGTACCCGTGGCCGGTGAAGTCGATCTGGGAGTCGTACACATAGACCAGCGCCGAGTCACCCTCCCGGATCGCGAACCGGGTCGCGTCCAGCCGCTCCTGCACCGTGTCGGCACCGCGGTGGGCGCTGCCACGGAACGCCGCGGCGGTCAGTCCGGAGTTGTCGAACCGGGCCTTGCTCACGTTGCGGACCGCGACCCCGGCCGCGACCGCGCGGTCGAACACAGTGGGGTACGGCTGCCAGCGGCGCGGGTCGACGGCGGGGTCCCAGGACAGGGCGTTCAGCAGCCGCCCGGTCTCCGGTACGACGCTGCTGTAGCCGACCACACCGTGCGCGCCCGGCGGCAAGCCGGTACCGAGACTGGTCAGGCTGACCGCGGTGGTCGACGGCACGCCCGCGGTGATGGTCCGGGCGGCCGGCAGCAGCGAGGCCAGGTACGGCGCGTCGGCGGCGTTGCGCTGCAGCAGCCGGGCACCGAGGCCGTCGAGCATCAGCACGGCGTATCGCTTCGCCGCCGGCAGGCCGAGCGCGTTCAGCTCGCCGGGCACGCCGAGGGCACCGAGCACGGACGGCATCACGTCGGCGAGCGACCCCGCGCCGTACGCCGGCTCCATGAGCCCGAGGAGCTGCTCGCTCACCGCGAGAGGCTCATGGCCGGGCCGTGGCCGCGGACAGCTGGGTGGCGAAGTCCAGCACCTGCTGGATGCCGGCCGGGCCGTCCGCGGCGGCGCTGATCCGCAGCGCGATGTCGTCAGCGGCGACCGAGCCGGTGTAACCGTGGTCGGCGTCGCAGTTCGGGTCCGAGCACACGGCAGGCTCGAGGTCGATCCGGTTCACCATCCCCCAGCCGATGGTGAGCACGACCTCGCCACCGGAGTCCGCCGCCCCGCTCGCGGCCGGGGAGTATCCGGCCGGGTTCGGGACCACCCGGTTGATCACCACGGCGTTCACCCGGGTCAGCGGGATCGCCTCGGTGGAGGTGGACGCGAACGGCTCGCTGATCACCTCGTCGGCGGCGTGCTCATCGGTGTGGCCGACGACCAGCCGGCTCGGGGTGAGCGCCAGGATCGTGATGTGCCGGCGCACCTCGTCACGGTCGAAGGTGGGCTCGTGCTGCAGCACGAACGCCTTAACCGGTTCGCCGGCAAGGGCGACCGCGAGGGAGTCGGACACGACATCGGGGTAGTAGCCGCACCGGTCGATGGCGTCCCGCAGGTCCGCGGAGACGTCCAGCACGTCCGATGCGTTCACGTCACGCATACGGCCATCCTTGCATGTCCGGCTGACACTGCTACCCGCCGAACGCGGACGGGAATGCCTCGCGATAGGCCAGCAGCGGACCGTCGGGCGTCTCCACGGTCCCGGCGGCGAGCATCGCGTGTGCCACCGCGCGCGCCAGGGTCCGGGCCCCGGCGATGTAGGCGGTCTCCAGCCGCCGCAGCGCCTCCGGGTCGGTGACCGACAGCCGGGCGGAGTCTGCGGCCGCGGTCGACAGGCCGAACAATGTGTCGCCGTCGACGAGCGTGTGTGCCGGGTCCAGTGCACGGGCCAGACCGTCGTGCGCGACCAGCGCCAACCGCCCGGCCGCGGCCTTGTCCAGCGGCAGGTCGGTGGCGACCACGGCGATCGCCGTGTTAGTCCCCGGTACGGCGGGCGCCGGTGCCGGCGGCAGCGGTTCCGACGGCGCGCGGAGCTGTGCGAACTCGTCACCGAGTCCGTACCGCGCGCCGTACAGCGTCCCGTCCGGCGCCACCGCGGAGCCGGCCGCGTTGACGACCACCAGCGCGCCCACCGTCGTACCGTCGTCGAGCACGGTGCTGGCGGTGCCGACGCCGCCCTTGAGCCCGCCGGCCCGGGCACCCGTCCCCGCACCGACGTTGCCCTCGGCAACCGGTCCGCCGGCCGCCGACTCTATCGCCCGGCGGCCGAACTCCGCGTCCGGGCGGGCGGCGAAGTCGCCACCGCGGCCGAGATCGAAGATCACCGCCGCCGGCACGATCGGCACCACCTCGTGCGGCTGCGTGCCGACCCGGACGCCCTCACGATGCTCGGCCAGCCAGGCCATCACGCCGCCGGCGGTGTCCAGCCCGTACGCGCTGCCGCCGGTGAGCACGACCGCATTCACGCCCGGGTTGGAGTTCAGCGGACTGAGCAGGTCGGTCTCCCGGGTGCCCGGCGCGCCGCCACGGACGTCGACGCCCGCGACCGCCGTACCGGGCAGGTACAAGACCGTCGTCCCGGTCAGGTACGGCGGGTCGTCCGCGCCGGCGTGGCCGACGCGCACGCCGGGCACGTCGGTGATCGCGTTGTGCCGGCCAGGCTCTCCTGCTCCGAGAGGCTCCACGCCAGACAGGCTAGGTCCACACTGCGAGAATGATCGCGCCGACGAGCAGGCCGACGACGTGGTAGCCGGCGGTGATGGCGATCCACTGGCCCGGCTTCGGCTTGCGCGGGTCGAAGAACCCGGTGACGTACAGCGCCGCGGCGGTCAGGCCGACGCCCGCGACGATACCGAGCACGATGCCCTCGCCGAAGGTGTCGGTACCGGTCGCCTCGGCCAGCATCGCCAGCGCGATCGTCTCGACCAGGCAGGTGACCGCCGGGATCACGTACATCGAGGCCGGGGTGGCCTTGGCTGCGTCGGCCTCGGTCCAGCCGATCGCCTCCTGCCAGATCTTGCCGAACGCGAACGGCGCGAACCAGGCGCCACCGATCGCGAAGTACACGATCGCGGCGACGATCACGGCGAGCCAGTTGAGATCGCCGAGCACGCTGAAACTCATGACTCTTCCCTCGGGTTGTTGCCTTGAGCGTCATTCGTTGACTCCAGCGCAGAATGGCGCGCTGTCAAGCGGCTGTCCACAGACGCGCCGCAAACGACCGACGATCGTGATGGAGGGGGGACGGAGGGAGAGGGAGGGAGGGAAAGCGAGGGAGGGAGAGGGGGTCAGGTGTCGGTGGTGTCCAGGAGGCGGCGGACGGCGATGTCCTGGCGGGGTTTCTCGACCGGGGCGATGCGGATGGACGTGTCGAGGACAGTGGCACCGTCGGCGCCGGCCATCACCGAGCGCAGGTCGATCCGGACAACCTCCTCCAGGTCGACGGCGAGCCGGCCGACCCGGTGCAGCAGGTTCTCGATCGCGGCGATGTCCACAGGCTCCGAGCCGCGGTAGCCGAACAGCAGCGGGGCGGCGCGCACCTCGCGGACCATCTCGGCCGCGTCCGCGGTGGTCAGCGGCGGCATCCGGTACGACCGGTCGCCGAGCAGGTCGGTCGCCACCCCGGACAGGCCGAACAGCACCACCGGGCCGAACGACACGTCCTCCACCGCGCTGATCACGACCGGGACGCCCGGTGGCGCCATCTTCTGCACGACGAAGTGCGCCCGCGCCGGATCCTCGGCCACCCCGAACGTCGAGGTCATCACCTCCCAGGCGTCCCGGATGTCGTGCTCGTCCAGGATGTGCCGCCAGATGTCGGCCAGGTCCGGTCGCGCCCGCCACTGCTCCGCGGTCGCCTTCAGGATCACGTCCCAGCCCAGCTCCTTGCCGCGGGCAACGGCCTCGTCGGCGGACAGCACCGGATACGACGGCAGCACGCCGATGTCGTAGAAGCTGAGCAGGTGCTGGCGTTCGTCCGCGCTCAGGTCGGCGCCCTCGGGATGGCGGCGCAGGAAGTCCTCGACGAACGCCTTCGCGCCATGCGAGTCGACGCCTTCCAGCTCCGGCACCTCGCTGTCCGCGCGGCGCCGCCACTGCGCGTACGCGGTCACCTTGGCCAGCGCACCGACCGCGTACTGCGGCGAGGAGTACGACGGGATCGAGCCGCGGGCAGCACCGCCGTACTCGTCGGTGACCCGCAGGTCCGCCGGTACGCTGCGCGAGGCCAGGAATGTGGACACCACCGGCTTGCCCGAGTCCGCGGCCGCCGCGGCCAGCACCCGGCCGACGTCCTCCCCGGTGGTGCGCAGCGGCGGCGTGAAGATCACCACGACCGAGTCCACCTGCGGGTCGGTGAAGGCCCGGTCCAGCGCACCGGCGAACTCGTCCGCGGTCGCCTCGGCGGTCAGCGTCGTACAGTCGCCGGTCACCACCTGCAGCCCGTGCGACGCGGCCGCGTCCATCGCCAGCAGGGTGAGCGCGTCGGAGTTGCTGACGATCGCCACGTTCCGGCCGCGCGGCAGCGGCTGGTGCGCGAGCAGCTGAGCCACGTCCAGCATCTCGCCGATGGTGTCGACGCCGATCAGCCCGCTCTGCCGGAACAGCGACTCCACCGTTTCCGCCGGCAGCTGGCTGCGGCGGACGGTGTGGCCGAGCGGGACGCCCTGGGTGGCGCGGCCGGACTTCAGTGCGATCACCGGTTTCCGCCCGGCCAGCCGGCGCGCGACCCGGCTGAACTTGCGCGGGTTGCCGAGCGACTCCAAGTACAGCAGCACTACCTCGGTCGCCTCGTCGGAGTACCAGTACTGCATCAGGTCGTTGCCGGAGACGTCCGCGCGGTTCCCGGCGGACACGAAGGTGGACAACCCGAGCCCGCGGGCGATCACGTCGGCCAGGATCGTCACGCCGAGCGCGCCGGACTGGCAGAAGAACGCCACCCGGCCCGGACTCGGCGTCAGCGGCGACAGGCTCGCGTTCAGCGACACCCGCGGGTCGGTGTTGATCACGCCGAGCGCGTTCGGCCCGATCACCCGCAGCCCGTACGAACGGGCAAGCCCGACCAGCCGGCGCTGCCGCTGCCGCCCTTCCGGCCCGAGCTCGGCGAAACCGCTGGAGACCACCACCAACCCGCGGGCGCCCTTCGCGGCGCAGTCCAGCACCACGTCCTGCACGGTGTCGGCCGGCACCGCCACCACGGCCAGGTCGATGGTGCCGGAGATGTCGGTGACCGACCGGTACGTCGGCACGCCGTCGATCTCGTCCTCATCGGCCTCGGTGTTGACCGCGTACAGCTTGCCGGTGAACCCACCGTCACGCAGGTTGTGCAGCAGCGCGTTGCCGATGGTGCCGTCCCGGCGGCTGGCACCGATCACCGCGATGCTGGACGGGGTCAGCAGCCGCTCGATCGACAGCGCCTCCGAGCGTTGCTCCCGGGCCTGCATCACGCCGTACGACGTGTCGGTCGGCTCGATCTCGAACGCCACCACGATCACGCCGTCCTCGAACTCGCGCGCGACGTGGTAGCCGGCCTCGGTGAAGACGGCGATCATCTTGCGGTTGTCCGGCAGCACCTCGGCGGTGAACCGGGTGATGCCGTGCTCGCGGGCGGTCTGCGCGAGGTGCTCGAGCAGCAGCTGGCCGAGCCCGCGGCCCTGGTGAGCGTCTTCGACCAGGAACGCCACCTCGGCGTCGCTGTGCGAGGTCCGCTCGTACCGCCCGACGGCGATCATGTCGCCGCCGACCAGCACGATCAACGCCAGCCGGTCCCGGTAGTCGACCTGCGTGAACCGGGCCACGTCCCGGTCCGACAGCCGCGGGTACGGCGCGAAGAACCGGTAGTACTTCGACTCGTCCGACACCCGGTCGTAGAACGCCCTCAGCAGATCCGCGTCGGCCGGCACGATCGGCCGGATGTGAGCGGTCGCGCCGTCGCGCAGCACCACGTCGGCCTCGTACTCCCGCGGGTAGTCCGCGGGGTACTCGACGTGCTCCGGCAGGGCCACGCGGAAAGCCTACTCAGCGGCGCGCCGGCTGCGGCCGCCGCAGATCATCCGGCAGGGTGATCCGCGTCCCACGGGTCGGGGCCCATACGGGCGCGGATGGGGCGCGGACGGTTTCGTGTGCGCACCGGTGTGGGCAATAGTGCAGGCATGGCCGACGAGCACAGCCGCGGAGAGACCAGCACATCCGACACCACCCGGACGTTCCGGGATACGCGAGACTTCCTGGTCGCGCACCGGGAGGACCACGAGACCGCGTACCGGGACTTCCGCTGGCCGCGGTTCGAGCAGTTCAACTGGGCCCGGGACTGGTTCGACGCGCTCGCGGTGGAGCAGCCGGACGTGGCGGCGCTGACGATCGTGGAGACCGACGGCGAGGTCAACAGCCTCACGTACGCCGACATGGCGCAGCGGTCGCGGCAGGTCGCAGGCTGGCTGTCCACGCAGGGCCTGCGCAAGGGCGACCGGGTACTGATCGTGCTCGGCAACCAGGTCGAGCTGTGGGAGACGGTGCTGGCCTGCATCCGGCTCGGTGCCGTGATGATCCCGGCGACCACACTGCTGACCGAGGCCGACCTGGCTGACCGGATCGAACGCGGCCGGGTGAAGTTCGTGGTGGCAGCAGGCGCCGACGCCGGCAGGTATGCGGGGATCGCGGACCGTTGCACGAAGGTCGCCGTCGGCGACTCTGCCCGTGGCTGGTTCAACTACGCCGATGCCGCGTCGTTCGCCGGCGAGTCGGACCCCAGCAGCCCGGCCGACGAGGTCGACACCGCGGCCGACGACCCGCTGCTGCTGTACTTCACCTCCGGTACGACGAGCCAGCCGAAGCTGGTCGAGCACAGCCAGGTCAGCTACCCGGTCGGTCACCTGTCGACGATGTACTGGATCGGGCTACAGCCGGGCGATGTGCATCTGAACGTTTCCTCGCCGGGCTGGGCGAAGCACTCCTGGAGCAACGTGTTCGCGCCCTGGAATGCGGGCGCGACGGTGTTCATCTACAACTACACCCGGTTCGATGCGCAGGACCTGCTGCAGGCGCTGGCGACGTACGGGGTGACCACGTTCTGCGCGCCGCCGACGGTGTGGCGGATGCTGATCCAGGCCGACCTGTCGTCGGTGCAGGTGCCGGTGCGGGAGTGCATCAGCGCCGGCGAGCCGCTCAACCCCGAGGTGATCGAGCAGGTCCAGCACGCCTGGGGTATCACGATCCGGGACGGCTTCGGGCAGACCGAGACGACCGCGGTGATCGGCAACACCCCCGGCCAGCCGATCAAACCGGGCTCGATGGGCCGGCCGCTGCCGGGGTACGCGATCGCGCTGGTCGACCCGGCCTCCGGCGAGGTCGGCGACGACGGCGAGATCTGCCTGGAGCTGGGGCCGCCGCCGGTGGGGCTGATGCGCGGCTACCGCGACGACCATCTGCGCACCGCCGAGGTGATGCGCGACGGGTTCTACCACACCGGCGACGTGGCGAGCCGTGACGCCGACGGGTACATCACCTACGTCGGCCGCGCGGACGACGTGTTCAAGGCCGCCGACTACCGGATCTCGCCGTTCGAGCTGGAGTCGGTGCTGATCGAGCACCCGGCGGTCGCCGAGGCCGCGGTGGTTCCGTCACCGGACGCGCTCCGGCTGGCGGTGCCGAAGGCGTACGTCGTGCTTGCCCCGGGCAACGAGCCGTCGCGGGAGCTGGCCGGCGAGATCCTGGCCTACTGCCGCGAGCACCTGGCCGGGTACAAGCGGATCCGGCGGATCGAGTTCGCCGAGCTGCCGAAGACGATCTCCGGGAAGATCCGCCGGGTCGAGCTGCGCGCGGACGAGGCCGACAAGGTCGAGCGGGGCGAGTCCGCGCCGCACGCCTACGACGAGTCCGACTTCCACTGACGGTCCGCGTGCGCCTTGACCTTGACCTTGGCGCGGTTGCCGCACACCTCACCTACATGACACGCCCGACTCGTGGACGGTGGCGCGACGGGAGCGTCTCACGCGCCATCATCCACGAATGGGCGGCATCTGGGACGACACCGGGCTCGGCCTCGCGGCGCTCGTGGTGCTGCCGCTGCTGGTCGCGATCGCGGTCGCCGGGTCGAAGCTGGCGGGACTGCGGCACGAGCGGGGACTGGTCACCGCGGCTTTGCGCGCGGTGGTCCAGCTCGCGGTCGTCGGCACGCTGATCGGGCTCGCGCTCAGGTCGATCGCCGGTGCGCTCGCGTTCGTCGTACTCATGCTGTGCGTCGCGACCGTGACCAGCACCCGGCGGATCGCCAAGTCGGCCCCGATACCGGGACTGCTGGGTCGCTGCGCGCTCGCGATCGGCGTACCTGCCGCCGCCGTGATCGGGCTCGTCGTCGGCACCGGTGTGGTGCCACGGAACCCGGCGACGCTGCTGCCGATGGGCGGCATCATCGTCGGCGGCGCGATGACCGCGACCACGCTGAGCGGGCGGCGGCTGCTGGCCGAGTACGGCAACCGGTTCGGTGAGTTCGAGGCCGGGCTGTCGATCGGGCTGCTACCGGCCGCCGCGTTCCGGCTGGTCGCGGGCCCGGCCGCCGGCGACGCGCTGCTGCCGGCGCTGGACCAGACCCGCACCGTCGGCCTGGTCACCCTGCCCGGCGCGTTCGTCGGGATGGTGCTCGGCGGCGCCTCACCGGCGGCCGCGGCCGCGCTGCAGCTCGTCGTACTGCTCGGGCTGCTGGCCGCCGAGGCGGTGTCGATCCTGACGATCAGCGAGCTGCTGGCGCGGGCACCGCTTCCGGACGGGCGTACCGTGGCGCCATGACCGACGACTCGATCTTCGCCCGCATCGACGACCTGGTGAACACCGAGCGCGAGCTGCGCGTGAAGCTGGCGGCCGGTGAGATCAGCCGCGAGGACGAGCAGGACCGGCTCAGCCAGATCGAGACCGACCTGGACCGTTGCTGGGATCTGCTGCGGCAGCGCCGCGCCAAGCGGGAGTTCGGCGGCGACCCGGACGACGCGGAGGCCCGGCCTGCGGGCACGGTCGAGGGCTACCTCGGCTGACGGGTCAGAACCCGCGCAGCTTGTCCGCGGTGATCCGGACGACCACCGAGTAGTCGGCGTGGAACTCGTCGTTCGTCATGCCCAGACCCTTGATGGCCCTGCGGTACTTCTCGTCGTACGACGACCGCTCGTCCGCGGTCATGCCGTCAGGGTCGACCGCGGCGGCGCCGGTCACCACGATCACGTTGCCACCGGTCTCGGTGCTGTTCAGGTGCAGTGCGACCCGCGGGTTCGCCGCGATGTTGCGCAGCTTCGCGGTGCGCGGCTGGCTCGACACCAGCAGGTCGTCCCCCGAGCGCAGGAACCACACCGGCGTCGGCTGCGGCGTACCGGACCGGTCGACCGTGACCAACCAGCCGACGGTGTCGTCGGCGAGCCGTCGCTGTGCGCGGGCACCGAATCCGGTCGAGGTGTCGATGGAGAGCATCTCATCCTCCCGTAATGCGTTCAGGTCACGCGGCGTGCGGCCCGAACCGGGGCCACTCGATCGCCGGGCACCGGTCCATCACCATGTCCAGGCCGGCCTGCGTCGCGCGATGGTAGGCGTCCGGGTCGATCACGTCCAGCTGGAACCAGACCGCCTTGGCACCGATCTCGACCGCCTGCTCGGCGATGTCGCCGGCCAGCTCCGACCGCACGAACACGTCGACCACGTCGACCGGGAACGGGATGTCCGCCAGCGTGGCGTACCCCTGCTCACCGTGCACCGTCTCAGCCTTCGGGTGCACCGGGACGATCCGGACCCCCTTGCGTTGCAGCAGTTTCGCGACGCCGTACGCCGAGCGGGCGGCGTTGGTGGAAAGACCGACGACGGCCCAGGTCTTGCCGGTGTGCAGGATGCGCCGGATCACGTCCGGATCCCCCCACGTCGTGCTGAGGTCAGCGCTCATACTCGGAGCAACCCGGCCCGCACGCCGGCTATTCCGGCCTCGAGAACGGACCACCGATGAGTGACGACGACGCGGAGTTCACGCACTTCGTGCGGCGTCACTCGCCCGCGCTGCTCCGGACCGCCTTCCACCTGACCGCCGACCCGGCACGGGCGGACGACCTGCTGCGAACCGCCCTGACCGCGACGTACCTGCAGTGGAGCCGGACCGAGGACCCGGTGGCGTCCACGCGGCATGCGCTCGCCGGAGCCGCAGCGCCGTGGTGGCGGCCGTCGAGCTGGCGCGGCGACGAGCCGGACGGCGATGACGTCATCGAGGCGTTCCGAGCGCTGCCCGCGCGGCAGCGGGCGGTTGCGGCGCTGCGGTACCTCGAGGAGCTGTCCGAGGTCGAGACCGCGGACCTCCTCGGCCTGCCGGTCGCGGTGGTGCGGGCCGAGACGAAGCGTGGGCTGCCGGTCACTCGACTGACCGAGGCAATGGCCGAGAACATGGCCGCGGCCGCGGACGGCCTCGCTCCCGGCCCTGAGCTGGCAGCGCAGGTGATCGCGCGCGGCCAGCGGGCCAGGCGACGGCGCCGTGGTGTTGCCGCGGTCGTCGTCTCGCTCGTCGTCGCGGCCGCGGTGGCGATGCCGCGGGTACTTGTCGACACGGGCGGGCCGGAGGCCGTCGAGCCGCCACCCACCACCGCGGCACCGACACTCGACCCGCTGCCTTGGGGCCCACCGCCGCGGGTGCCGTACACGATCACCGATCCGCGCACCGGCGCGGTGATCCTGTACGACGGGTCCGCGCGGGTACCGCTGCCCGGCGGCGTCACGGTGGTCGGCCGGGTCCCCGGCGGGTGGTTCGTGCAGCGACCGCAGAACGGGCCGGTCCGGCGGACCGAGGCGGGGGTGCTGGACCGCCGCGGCGCGTTCCGGCTGTTCGGCCAGACCCGGTCGGACAGCCCGGCGGCGCTGTCACCGGACGGCACCCGGGCGGCCTTCGCCGCGGACGACCCCGGGGTACGCCGCGTGGTGCTCGCCGACGTCCGCACCGCGGCAAGGACCGGCGCCCTGCCGATCGCGGACGCCGACGTCGTGGGCTGGAACGCGCACGGCGTCTGGCTGCGCTCCGCCACCGGCCGGACCCGGGTCTGGCGCCCTGGCGCCGCCCCGGTCGAGGTGCCGGGCGCCGAGACGGTGCGGATCACCCGCACCACACCGCACATGCTCGACCTGGAGGGGTGCACGGCGGTCGTCACGCTCACCCCGGACGACCGGCTGCGACGGCTCCGGCGGGACTGTCTGGACGAGACCCACGGCTCCACCCTTTCCCCGAACGGCGAAGCCGTCCTGCTGCCGGACGGGTCGGTGCCGCGGCTCTCCGACAGGCGGACCACGCAGATCCGGCCGCCTGGGAACACCGGGTGGGAGGACGCGGACCACGTGCTGCTATGGGAGGCGGAGACCGACGACGGTACGACGCGCGAGACCGTGGTCCGCTGCGACATCCGGACCGCGGCCTGCGAGCGCGCGTACGACACGGAGCGTCCGGGAACGGGTACCCGGTTGGTGCTGTGGCCCCGATAGCGCGGGTCGGTGCTGCGGGTGCTCCACGCAGGTGACAATTTGATCGGGATGAGCGACAGGGACGCGGACTTCACAGCCTACGTGCGCACGCACGGGAGGGCGCTGCTGCTGACCGCGTTCCACCTGACCGGCGACGCCGACCGGGCCGACGACCTGCTGGTCACCGCACTGGCGAGGACCTACCTGCGCGGCGGCTCGGACGCGCCCGAGGTCATGGTCGGTACGGCGCTGTCCCGGTGGCCCCGCTGGTCCTGGCCGGTTCGGCGGGGCGACCAGGCGGACCTCATCGTGGCCGCCCAGCTCGATGACAACGAACTCGTGCTCGGGGCGTTCCAGCGGCTGCGGCCGGAGCAGCGGGTCGCGATCGCCCGGTGGAATCTCACCGGACTTCCGGGCGGCGAGGCACCGGACGACGCGCTGCGGGATCTCGGCGTACTGCTGCACGATCTCGAGTTCGATGACTCCGTCACCGTCGAGGACCGGCTGCGAGCGGCCTTCGAGGCGGGCGCGGCGCGGCTCGCGACCAGGGACGACCTGGCCGGTGCGGCGATTGCCCGGGCCCACCGGATGCGCTGGGCCCGGCGTACCGGGTCCGCCGCCGCGGCCGCCGCGCTGGTCGTGGCAGCGATCGTCCTGCCCGGCGCGCTGCAGCGCGCGGACACCGCACCCGAGGTACCGCCGAGGGTGGTCGCGGACGGCGCGCTACCGCCCGGGCCCCCGCCACGGGTGCCGTACGTCGCGAACCCCTACGAGGTGGGCGGCGGATTCCTGTACGACGGGTCGGTTCGGGTGCCGATCCCCGCCGGCCGGCGGGTGCTGCCGTTCGGCCGGGTGCACGGTGGCTGGCTGGTGGTGCGGGGGGACTCGCACGTCCACACCGACGACCGGCCGCACGACGGCGAGGTCGGCGTGCTCAGCACCGAGGGCAGCTTCACCTCGTTCGGGATCGCGACCGAGTGGAAGGCCACCTTGTCGCCGGACGGCACCCGCGCGGCGTTCGTCACCCGGGCGGACGACCGGCTGTGGCTGATCGTCACCGACGTCGCGACCGGGCTCCGGACCGCCAGTACGCCGGCGGTGGCGCTGCTGGGGTGGAACCCCGAGGGGATCTGGTACCGCTCCGGCATCACCTATGTCTGGTGGCCCGGAGCCGAGCCACGAGCGGTGCACAACGCCGGTGCGATGGACGTCCACCGCGGTTCCACCTGGATCACCGATCTGACCGACGGCTGCGTGGCGGTCGCCGTCCTGCGCCGGGACGGCTGGCTCGCCCGCGCGCCGCGGCAGTGCGGCGACGGCGTGCTGTCCCCCTCCGGTCGGTACGTCACGTTCCCGACCGGGTCGATCCACGCCATCCCGGGTGCCGATGTCAGCCGGCTGCGGATGGTCGACGCGGTCAGCGACGTGACCTGGGAGGACACCCGGCACGCCCTGCTGCACGTCTCGACCGGCGACGCGTTCTTCACCCGTGAGATCGTCGCCCGCTGCGACATGGTCACGCAGCGCTGCGAGCTGGCCTACGACAACACCATCACCGGGCCCCAGCCGGTCCCCCGCCTGACACTGCACGAGCCCTAAGCCGGGTCGGTGCTGGGATTGCCGGGCTAGTACGGCGACAATGACGGCACCGTACCCACGCTGAACGAGGAGCGCGTCGACACCGCATGGCACGCCGTACCCGCACGACCGAACCAGAGGACTTCGAGGAGCGGATCCTCGACGTCGACGTCTCCGACGAGATGCGCTCCAGCTTCCTGGAGTACGCGTACTCGGTGATCTACTCCCGGGCGCTGCCGGACGCCCGGGACGGGCTGAAACCCGTGCAACGCCGGATCCTGTACTCGATGGCCGAGATGGGGATCCGCCCGGACCGCGGCCATGTGAAGAGCTCCCGGGTCGTCGGTGACGTGATGGGTAAGTTCCATCCGCACGGCGACGGCGCGATCTACGACGCCCTGGTCCGGATGGCGCAGCCCTGGTCGATGCGCGTCCCCCTCGTCGACGGCCACGGCAACTATGGAAGTCCAGACGATGGCCCGGCGGCGATGCGCTACACCGAGTGCCGGATGGCGCCGGCGGCGGTCGCCATGACCGAGGGGCTCAACGAGGACGTCGTCGACTTCAAGCCGAACTACGACGGCCGCGAGGAGGAGCCGTCGGTGATGCCGGCGGCGCTGCCCAACCTGCTGGTGAACGGCGCGGCCGGGATCGCGGTCGGCATGGCGACCAACATGGCGCCGCACAACCTGGTCGAGGTGGTGCAGGCGCTGAAGCACCTGATCAGGCACCCGAACGCCGACCTGGACGACCTGATGCGGTTCATCCCCGGTCCGGACCTGCCGACCGGCGGCAAGATCGTCGGGCTGGACGGGATCCGGGACGCGTACGAGACCGGCCGTGGCAGCTTCAAGATGCGCGCCACCGCCCGGATCGAGAACGTCACCCCGCGCCGCAAGGGCATCGTGATCACCGAGCTCCCGTACCTGGTCGGGCCGGAGAAGGTGATCGAGAAGATCAAGGTCGCGGTGCAGGCGAAGAAGCTGCAGGGCATCTCCGACGTCAAGGACCTCACCGACCGCACGCACGGCACCCGGCTGGTGGTCGAGGTCAAGAACGGCTTCCACCCCGAGGCGCTGCTGGAGCAGCTGTACAAGCTGACCCCGCTGGAGGACTCGTTCTCGATCAACGCGGTCGCGCTGGTGGACGGGCAGCCGCGCACGCTGGGGCTGCGCGACCTGCTCGACGTGTACCTCGGGCACCGGTACGACGTGGTCCGGCGGCGGTCGACGTACCGGCGGCAGAAGGCGATGGACCGGCTGCACATCGTCGAGGGCCTGCTGATCGCGATCCTGGACATCGACGAGGTGATCCAGATCGTCCGGTCCAGCGACGACGCCGCACAGGCCAAGGTCCGGCTGATGCAGGTGTTCGACCTGTCCGACGTGCAGGCGACCTACATCCTGGACATGGCGCTACGCCGGCTGACCAAGTACTCGAAGATCGAGCTGGAGACCGAGAAGGGCGAGCTGGAGCGCGAGATCGAGCGGCTCACCGCGATCCTGGACGACGAGGCGCTGCTGAAGAAGGTCGTCGCGGACGAGCTCGGCGAGATCGCCAAGACGTACGGCACCCCGCGCCGTACCGTGCTGCTGGAGTCGTCCGGCGCGACGAAGACCGCGGCGGTGCCGCTCGAGGTCAGCGACGACCCGTGCTTCGTGCTGCTCAGCGCGACCGGGTTGCTGGCCCGTACCAACGGCGTGGAGCGGTTCGGGTCCGGCGAGCACCGGGCCAAGCACGACGCGATCGTGTCCGCGGTCCGGACCACGGCACGCGGGCAGTTCGGGCTGGTCACCAGTACCGGGCGGCTGATCCGGCTGGAGGCACTCGACCTGCCGGCGGTGCCGACCACCGCGAACGCGCCGAACCTGCAGGGCGGGGCGCCGCTGGCCGAGTTCGTCTCGCTGGATACCGGCGAGCGGGCGCTGGCGCTCAGCACGCTGGAGGCGGACTCGGTCGGGCTCGCGCTCGGTACTGCGCAGGGCGTGGTCAAGCGGGTCGTGCCGGACCACCTGAGCAACCGGGACGCGTGGGAGGTGATCCGGCTCGCCGACGGCGACGAGGTGGTCGGTGCGGTCGAGCTCACCACCGGCGACGAGGAGCTGTGCTTCATCTCCACCGAGGCGCAGCTGCTGCACTTCACCGCCTCCGCGGTGCGCCCGCAGGGCCGGTCCGGCGGCGGCATGGCCGGGATCAAGCTCGGCTCGGGTGCGAAGGTGACCTTCTTCGGCGCGCTGGATCTGGGCCGCGACAACGTGGTGGTCACGGTGTCCGGGTCGTCGTCCGCACTGCCCGGCACCGAGTCGGGCGCGGTCAAGGTGACCCCGTTCGCCGAGTACCCGGGCAAGGGCCGGGCCACCGGCGGCGTGCGCTGCCACCGGTTCCTGAAGGGTGAGGACACTCTGGTGCTCGGCTTCGCCGGAGCCGCGCCGGTGCATGCCAGCGCGGCCAGCGGCGCTCCCGTGGACCTGCCCGTGGCGGACGGCCGCCGGGACGGGTCCGGTACGCCGGCGGCGCAGCCGATCGCGGCCTGCGCCGCGGGCCTGGCAGGCTGACCTCATGAGAAGACTGGTCGCGGTCGCCGCCATCGCGCTGGTCGCGATGACGGGCTGCAACGACGACGAAGGCACGAACCCGCCCGGCGAGTCGGGCGACGACCCCGTGGCCCTGCTGACCGAGGCCAAGAAGACGCTCGACGAGGCGGCCAGCGTGCACGTCGTGCTCACCGGCCGCGACATTCCGGACGGCGCCCAGGCGTTGTCCAAGGGCGACGGCGTCGCGACCCACGCGCCCGCGTTCCAGGGCAAGCTGTCCGTGGTCAGCGGCGGCAGCCCGATCGAGGCCGACGTGGTCGCGGTCGACGGCAAGGTGTACGTGAAGCTGTCGTTCTCCCCGTCGTTCATCGAGTTCACGCCGCAGCAGCTGAACGACCTGGGTGCACCCGACCCGGCCGTCCTGCTCGACCCGGCGAAGGGCATCACCTCGATCCTGCCGGCGCTGGAGAACCCGACGATCAAGGGTGAGTCCCGGCAGGGCGCCGCGGTGCTCACCGAGATCACCGGCACGATCCCGGGCTCGGCGCTGGCCGGGATCTTCCCGAAGGTGCCGGCCGGGCAGGAGTTCCAGGGCAGCTTCAAGATCGACAAGGAGAGCAAGCAGCTCGTGTCGGCGACCGTGACCGGCCCGTTCTACCCCGGCGGGACCACCAGCTACGACATCATGCTCGACAAGTACGGCGAGCAGGTCCAGATCACCAAGCCCACGTGACCTTGTGAGCGCGCGCGGGAAGCTGGCGCTGGCCGCGGTGGCGGTGGCGTTCGCGGCGGCGGACACGTATGTCGTGGTGCTGGCGCTGCCGGACATGATGACGGGAGTCGGGCTGGCTGCGGACGAGTTGCAGCGGGCGGCGCCGATCGTGTCCGGCTTCCTGCTCGGCTACATCGCGGTGCTGCCGCTGATCGGCCGGATCGCCGACGTGGTCGGCCGAACGCCCGTGCTCGTCGGTGCGCTACTGCTGTTCGCGGTCGGCTCACTCATCACCGCCGCGGCGTACGACCTCCCGCTGGTCGTCATCGGGCGGTTCCTGCAGGGCGTCGGCGGTGGCGGGCTGGTGCCGGCCACGCTGGCGCTGGTCGCGGACCTGTGGCCGGCCGAGCGACGCGGGCTGCCACTCGGTGTGGTCGGCGCGGTCCAAGAGCTCGGCGCCGTGCTCGGACCGCTGTTCGGCGCCGCGGTGCTGGCCGTTGCGGACTGGCGCTGGATCTTCTGGATCAACCTCGCGGTGGCACTCGTACTCGCCGTCCTGCTGCACGGCCGGCAGCGGCCACGAAGACCGCTCGCGGTCGTCGCCGGTGTGCTCGCGTGCATCTCGCTGGCGCTCACCCTGTTGGCGCCGGAGCAGCTCGCGACCGACGTGACGCTCGGGATGCCGTTCGTGCCGTTCACAGGCGAGTCCCGGCTGGCCACGCCGATCGGGGTCGTGACGCTGGCGCTGTTCGCCGTGTGGGCGCTGCTGTCGGTGCGCGGCGCCGGCCTGGGTACGACGTTGCGCGCGGTAGACCTGGTCGGTGCCGTCCTGCTCGCGCTGGCGCTGGCCGGGATCGTGCTCGCGTTCGCCACCGCGGACCCGGAGCAGGAGGTGATGTCGCCGGCCGGGCCGTGGCTGCTGGCCGGTGCGGCGGTGTTCGCGGTCGCGTTCTGGTTCTGGCAGCGGCGGACAGCGCGGGCGATCGTGCCGGTCGGGCTGCTCGGTCCGCGGGCCGCCTGGGGTGCGCTCGCCGTCAGCGTGCTGGTCGGCGCGGCGCTGATCGCGGCGCTGGTCGACGTGCCGGTGTTCGCGCGGACCACGATCCACGGCGGCGACCAGCTCGGGGCCGCCCTGGTACTGCTGCGGTTCCTGGTCGCGCTGCCGGCCGGAGCGGTCGTCGGCGGCTGGCTCACCCGCCGGTACGGGCTCGGCGCGATCACGGCCACCGGGCTGGCGCTGGCCGGCGCCATGTTCGTGCTGATGACCGGCTGGGAGCGCGAGTCGCTGCGGCACCTGGGCGCGACCCTCGTACTGCTGGCCTGCGGGTTCGGGTTCGGCCTGGCGATCTCGCCGGTCAACTCGGCGATCCTGGCGGCGACGCCGGACGACAGCCACGGTCTGGCCAGCGCACTCGTGGTCGTCGCGCGGATGGTCGGGATGCTGGTCGGCGTGTCGGCACTGACCGCGATCGGGCTGCGCCGGTACTTCGCGGTCGCCGACGACGTGCCGAGCCCGAACCAGCTGTGCCCCGACTCCCCCGGTACCTGCCGCCCGTACGTCGAGGCCTTGCGCGACGCCGCGATCGCACAGGTGCACGCGATCTTCGCCGGTGCCGCGGTGTGCGCCTTCGCCGCGGCCGTCCTCGCGCTGGTCGTGCTCGGCCGGCGCTCCGCTCCCGCCCAGCAGGCCGCGCTCAGCGACGCGCCAGAAGGTCTCGGACGATGAGTGTCGCGGCGGCCGGCGCGGCCTTGACGAAGCCGAAGAACGGCCCGAAGTCGCGGGTGGCGCAGAAACCGGTCAGGTAGAAGCCCGGCACGCTGGTCCCGAACCCGTTGTCGAGCACCGGGAACCCGTCCTCGGCCGCCACCGTGCCGGACAGGCCGCGCAGGTGCGGAACCCGGCCCAGGTCCGCCCGGTACCCGGACGCGAAGACGACATGGTCCACCTCCAGCGCCTCCCCGCTGGACAGCCGGACCTGTACCGCGGTGTCCGCGGCGGCCTGCACCACCTCGGCACCGGGGCGCCGATGCACGATGCCGCTCGGCAGGCGTGGCGTGAGCCAGTACTCCAGCGTCAGCCGGCCCACCTCCCAGAACCGCCGGGCGATCGCGTCCTGCTCGGCCCGTGACAGCGACCGCCACCAGCCCGCGGTCCGCAGCGTGCTCTCCACGTGCGCGTCGACGAAGCTCCAGCTGACCCGCTCGAACGCCGGCACGTCGTGGCGATGGACCATATCGATCCGCTCGGCGCCGTGGTCGGCAAGCAGCGCGGCCCACTCGTACGCGCTCTGCCGGCCACCGACGATCAGCACCCGGGCACCGGCCAGGTCGTCGAACCGCACCAGGTCGCAGGTGTGCGTAGCGCGGTCCGGCGGCACCGAGTCCGCCCAGGCCGGAAAGTGGGTGAAGTGCGCGATACCCGGCGCGGCGACCACAGCCTCGGCATCGATCCGCTCGCCGGACGACAGCGTGGCCGTGAAGTGCCCGTTGCTGCGCACCACGTCGTCGACCAGGTCGTCCAGCGGCTCGATGCCCTTCGCCTGCCGGAACCACTCGGCGTAGTCCAGGAACACCCCGATCGGGATCGGGTCGACGTCCCGCGGGTCGATCCCCCGCTCCTCCAGGTACGCCTGCTGGGTATGCACGCCGGCCGCGTCCAGGTGCCACTCCGGGCCCGAGCGCAGGTACATCCCCTCCGGCATGTGGTCGCGCCAGAAGCCCATCGACCGGCCGGTCACCACGGTGTCGATGCCCTGCTCGCGCGCGTGGGCGGCTGCGGACAGCCCGTACGGCCCGGCCCCGATCACCAGCAGCGACGTGTGCATGCACCCTCCCCCAATGCCGAGCGTAGATCTGGACACCGCGTGGGTCGAGGGCGGGCACCGCGTACGGTGACGTCGTGGCCGCACCTGACAAGCTCTGTTCGACCTGGTGCCGCGAGCTGCACGAGCCGCTGGCCGGGACGGCAGTCGTCGCGGCCGGCTGGCTGGTGGTCGAGCAGCCCGGGCCGTGGGGGGCGAAGGCGCCGACACAGAGTCACCTGGATCCCGCGTTCGGTGAGCGGATCGACAAGGCGGCCAAGGAGGCCGGCGTCCGGTTCGGCCTGATCCGCTCCCCCGGACGGCACGCCGACGCGCCACCCGGGCTGCCCAGCCGGCAGGTGTACGCCGCGTGCACGGTGCCGGGCCGGACCTGGCTGCTCGCCGGCCGGATCGACGAGCCCGAGGACCTGGACCGGCTCGACCTGGACGCACTCGCGACCGGCGACCGGGACGCGGTGGTCGCGTCGCTGCCGACACTCGCCCCGCTCGACCGGCCGGTGCTGCTGGTCTGCACCAACGGCAAGCGGGACGAGTGCTGCGCCCTGCTCGGCCGGCCGATCGCCCAGGCGCTGCGCGAGACCGCACCCGGCCGGGTCTGGGAGTCGAACCACCTCGGCGGGCACCGGTTCGCGCCGACCACGACGCTGCTGCCGCACGGCAGCATGCACGGCCATCTCGACGCCGTGACCGCGGCCCGGATCCTGGCCGCCGCCGACGAGGGCCGCACCGTGCTGACGGGGCTGCGCGGCCGGTCCACCTGGCCCAAGTCCGGCCAGGTCGCCGAGATCGCGGTCCGGTCGGCCACCGGCGAAGACAGGCTGGACGCCCTGGTCGTCACGGGTCAGGAAGGCGACGCCGTCACCGTGGCCCACCACGACGGCCGGAGCTGGACGGTCACCGTGACCAGCTCCGTGGCGGATCCGCCACGACCGGACTCCTGCGGCAAGGCGCCGTACGACATGACCGTCCTCACAGCGTCCGAGGTGGTCCAGACAGGAGAATCGATGCATGTCTGATCCCGGGAAGCCGCAGGGCGACGCCAACCTCGACGACAGCTTCGACGACCTGCTGGCCGCGAACGCGGAGTTCGCCGCGGACTTCCAGTACGGCGGGTTCGACGGCATCGCGCACGCCGGCGTCGGGATCGTCACCTGTATGGACTCGCGGATCGCGCCGCTCGGCATCATCGGCCTCAAGCCGGGCGACGCGAAGGTGCTGCGCAGCGCCGGCGGTCGGGTCACCGAGCAGACCATGAGCGGGCTGGTGCTCGGCGTCCAGCTGCTCGGCGTACGGCGGATCCTGATCGTCCCGCATACCCGCTGCGCGATGGCGGCGATGACCGAGGACGAGCTGCGCGCCCAGGTCGAGCGAGCGGCCGGGAAGCAGGCCGGCTACCTCCCGCTCGCCGTCATCCCCGACCAGCTCGAGGCGCTGCGCCGCGACGTCGCGGCGGTCCGCGAGCACCCACTGATCGGACCCGGCGTCGCGGTCGGCGGCTTCCTGTACGACGTCGACACCGGCCGGCTCGAACAGCTGGCCTAGCTAGGGCCTGTTTCATAAGTCGTTGAAGCCACTCCCTCACCTCGACCTGTGACCGCGTAGGTCATCGACGCAGCTCAGCACCGGTCATTCGACAGACGCCAGCACTCCCGTGCAGGTCGTAGTGTCCCTGAGAGCGACGAAAGGAAACATCATGGGCAAGGCAATCATGGGTTGCGCGGCGGTGTCGGCCGACGGCTACATCGCTTACGGCGATGGCCAGATCGGGTCCTTGTTCGACTGGATGTCGGGTGGCGATGTCGAATGGAAATGGTCCGAATCCGACGAGCACGCCATGCGCAGCACGCAGGCGTCCAAGGAGTTCATGCAATCCGTCTACACCGATATCGGCGCGGTCATCATGGGGCGGAACTTGTTCGATCAGACGAACGGCTGGAATGGCGTACCGGCAGCGGGCGATCACGTCTTCGTCGTTACACATGAGGTGCCGACGGATTGGGAGTATGCGGACACCGCACCGTTCACGTTCGTCACCGACGGAGTCGAATCCGCGATCAAGCAGGCACGCGAGTTCTGCGGCGACCGGATCGTCGACGTCGCGGCTGGTCAGATCGGCGGGCAGGCACTGCGGCTCGGCCTGATCGACCAGATCGTGATGAACGTCGTGCCCATCGTCTTCGGTGGCGGTAGGCCGTTCTTCGGCGCCATGGAACCCGGCGACAACGTCACGCTCGGCAACCCGTCCCGCGTGGCCCAAGGCAACCGTGTCACACACCTGCTCTACGACGTCGAACACTGATCATGGACACAACGAACCTGCAGGACGTCGCACCGTCAGGGAGATGACCGTGCGCACCTTGCTCGTCGGACTCCGCGTCACCGACCCGGATCGCTCTCGCGCGTTCTACCAGGCACTCGGCTACACCGTCGTCGGAACCGTTCCCGGCACCCCGTTCGGCACCCTGACCATGCTCCAGCTGCCGGACGACCCGTTCGTCACCGTCGAGCTCGCGCACGACCCCGCCCGGCCGGTCACCGGGACCGGCGGCCTCAACCACCTCGCCATCAAGACGGACGACCTGCACGCCACCATCGCCACCCTGGCCGCCCACGGCATCCAGGCCGATCCGGCGCGGCCGACCGCCGGTCCCGATGAGCCGCTGGTCAGCATGGTGCGCGACCCCGACGGCTACCTGATCGAGCTCGTCCAATGGCCGGAAGGACACGCCGACGGAATCACCGCCGACGACTTCAAGAGCCGGTGACCACACTCATCACGCACCTAGGCGAGGCCGGGCGCGGCCGTCGGCAGCCCGACCTCGTGCGCGACCTCGAGCATCCGCTTGTCGTAGCTGACCAGGCTGTCCAGAGCCTCACCGAGCACCTGCGCGCTGGCGATGTGGATCGCGTCCAGGGTGCGCACTCGGCCGTGCAGGATCGCGGCCGCGTCGCGAACCTCGTCGGTGAGGACGACCTCGGAGTAGTCGCGGACCAGGTCCTGCATCAGGGTCGGGAAGGCGCCGAAACGGTCGAGCGTCCGGACCGTCTCCACCAGCCCGACGGTGCTGGTGGCCATCGGCATCGGCGGCTTGGCGGCCAGGTAGGCGTACAGCTCGTCAGCGTACGGACGACCGGACACCATCGTGACGATGGCCGAGGCGTCGAGGTAGATCAACGCTCGTCCTCCGCCCGTTCGTCGAGCAGCAGGTCCAGCGGCGAGACGTCACCGGGTACGTCGTACCGCGGCGTGCGCTGCAGGTCAGCGGTGGTGGTGGCCTTGAGCCTGATCACGCCCTTTGCGACGAGGTCCGCGTAGCGTTGCCGTGCGGCCGGACCGGGATACAGCACGGCGATGACCTTGCCGTGCCGGCTGACCTCGATCGTCTCGCCCTGCTCGACCCGGCTGAAGATGGCGCTGGGGTTGTACGAGAACTCCCGGACAGACACCACACTCATCTCGCCCACCTCCTGTTGTGCCTACACCGTAGCGATTGTACCTATATCTCGGCGCTGACCGGCGTTCGGAAGCGGTAACCGGTCGCGGGCGGTGACAGGCGTCGCACCGGCCTAGGCTCCCGGCATGGCCGAAACCATCGGAGTGATCGGCGGCTCCGGGCTGTACGAGCTGCTCAGTGACGCGGATGCGGTCGATGTCGGGACGCCGTACGGTCCGCCCAGTGCGGCGATCACCGCCGGGACGCTGGACGGCAAGCCCGTGGCGTTCGTGCCGCGACACGGCACCGGGCACGAGCTCACGCCGCACCGGATCAACTACCGGGCGAACCTGTGGGCGTTGCGGTCGCTCGGTGTCCGGCAGGTGCTGGCCCCGTGCGCGGTCGGCTCGCTCGATCCCGCCCTAACGCCCGGCTCGCTGGTGGTGCCGGACCAGGTGATCGACCGCACCTCCGGCCGGGACCGGACCTTCTACGACGTGGTGGGCGCGGCGGTGCACGTCGGGTTCGCCGACCCGTACTGCGCCCGCGGCCGCGCCACGGTCCGTGCCCAGGGCAACGAGCTGGGACTGGATCTCACGGACGGCGGGGCGCTGGTCGTGATCGACGGCCCGCGGTTCTCTACTCGCGCCGAGTCCCGGTGGCACGCCGCGGCGGGCGGCCGGATCGTCGGGATGACCGGGATGCCGGAGGCAGCCCTGGCCCGCGAGCTGGCGCTCTGCTACACCACGATCGCGCTGGTCACCGACCATGACGCGGGCGTCGAGTCCGGTACCGGGGTGACCCAGGCCCAGGTGCTCGAGGCGTTCGCGGCCGGCCTGGACGACGTACGGCGGTTGCTCTCGGCAACGGTCGGCTCGCTCGGCTCCGGGGACTGTGAGTGCCGGCACGCGCTGGACGGACTGAAGCTGCCGATCGAGCTGCCGTGACACGGGTGCTGGTGACCGGCGGCGCCGGGTTCATCGGCCGGCACGTCGTCGAGCAGCTGCGGGCCGACGGCGACACGGTCACGGTGCTCGACTCGCTCCGGCCGGACGTGCACACGACTCCCCCACCCGAGCAGCCGGATCATGTCGCCGACATCCGCGACCTGGATGCCGTGGCGGCAGCGGTGCGCGGCGCCGATGTCGTCGTGCACTTGGCCGCCAAGGTCGGGCTCGGGGTGCGGCTGGACGACATCGACGACTACGTGTCCAGCAACGACCTCGGCACCGCGGTCCTGCTCCGCGCGGCGGCTGCGACGGTGCCGCACCTGGTGCTCGCCAGCTCGATGGTGGTGTACGGCGACGGGGCGTACCGCTGCGCCCGGCACGGCGCGGTCGCGGCCCCTCCGCGCGCCCTGGCGGACCTCGAAGCGGGCCGGTTCGAGGTGCGCTGCCCGTCCTGCGACGACTGGCTGACGCCCGGGCTGGTGGACGAGTCGGCGCCGTTCGACCCGCGGAACGCCTATGCCGCCTCCAAGGTGCAGACCGAGCTGCTGTCCCGGGTCTGGGCGCGGGAGACCGGCGGGAGCGCGACGGCGCTGCGGTTCCACAACGTGTACGGGCCGGGGATGCCGCGGGACACGCCGTACGCCGGGGTGGCGGCGCTGTTCCGGGCGTGGGCCGAGCGGGGTGAGCCGCCCCGGGTGTTCGAGGACGGCCACCAGCGCCGCGACTTCGTCCACGTCCGCGACGTCGCCGCGGCGGTGGTCGCGGCGATCCGCCGGCCCGGGCCGCGCGGCATGGTCACGGCGTACAACGTGGGCAGCGGCCGGGTCAGCACCGTCGGCGAGCTCGCCGCCGTGATCGCCGGGCGGTTCGGTGCACCCGCGCCGGTCATCACCGGGCAGTACCGCCTCGGCGACGTCCGCCACATCACCGCCTCGTCGCAGCGCATCACCGACGCCCTCGGCTGGCGTCCCGTGGTCGACCTAGACAGCGGCCTCGCCGACGTGGCTCAGGTGGCCGCGGGGAGGAGTACGTCGAAGCGGCAGCCGTGATCGATGTTGCGGACCGCGATAGAGCCGTCGTGCAGCTCGACCAGGCCGCGGGAGATCGCCAGCCCCAGCCCGGCCCCGCGGTCGGCGGCCCGGTCCGGGTCCGCGCGCCAGCCGACGTCGAAGACGCGTTCCAGGTCGTGCGCGGCGATCCCGCCGCAGCCGTCCTCGACCGCCACCCGGACCCGTTCGTCGGCCTGCCGCTCGGCGACCAGCCGGACGGTGCCGCCGGGCGGGGTGTGCCGGATGCCGTTGGCGACCAGGTTCGTCACCGCCCGGGTCAGCTCGTCGCCGTCGGCCGAGACGGCCAGCCGTTCCGGCGCCGGCGGCAGCTCGGCCACCAGCCGTACGCCGGACCGCCGGGCCGCCGCCTCCAGCTCGGACACGATGTCGTCGACGATCTCGACCATCGACACCAGCCGCCGGGAGCGCGGTGACGGGTCGGTGGTCAGCCGGGACAGCTCGAACAGGTCGTCCACCAGCCCGGTCATCCGGTCCACCGTCACCTGCAGCTGGTGCAGCGCCGCCGGTACGTCCTCGACCACGTCGTCCTCGAGTGCCTCTGCCAGCGCCCGGACCCCGGCGAGCGGCGTGCGCAGGTCGTGCGACATGAACGCGACCAGCTCGCGCCGGGACTGCTCGACGGCACGCTCCCGGGTCCGGGCCGCCTCCAGCTGGGCGCGGGTCTGCTCCAGCTCCTCGGCAAGGACCGCGATCTCGGCAGGGTGCGAGCCGTTCCTGCGGCCGGCCGGCGTACCGTCCTCGGTCAGCGACGCGAGCCGGGCTCCGAGCTCGCGGGTGCCCTGGGACAGCGACCGGCCGATCAGCAGCGCCGACACCAGCGCGAACACCGCGGACACTGCGAGCGCGACCAGCACGACGACCGAGTCGTGCCTGCTGATGAACATCGCCTGCACGTTGACCAGCACCGCGGCGATCACCGCGACCACGGGCAGCAGGGCGGCGAGCACCACGCTGCGGCGCAGCGGCCAGTGCCGGGTGTACGACAGCGTCGCCATGCCGGCAACCCCGACCGCGGCGCATGCCCCCGCGGTGATCGCGATGATCGTCAGCGTGTCGCGGTTCATCCGGCCGATCCCCCGGTCGCGGCCAGCTCGTCGGCGGTCGCGAACCGGTACCCGGTCCGCGGCACCGTGACCACGAGCCGCGGCGCGGACGGGTCCTCCTCGATCTTCTCCCGCAGCCGGCGGACGTGCACCGTCACTGTCGAGGTGTCGCCGAAGTCCCAACCCCAGACCCGGCGCAGCAGCTCGGCCTTGGTGAACGCCTCGCCGTCATGCCCCGCGAGGAACGCGAGCAGGTCGAACTCGCGATGCGTCAGCCGCAAGGTTTCGTCACCGAGCCGGGCCGTGCGCGCCGCGGTGTCGATGGTGACCGGGCCACGTTCGATCCGCCGCGGCCGCAGCGTCGTACTGGCCTGGTCGAGCGTGTTGTCGAGACGGCCTTCGAGACGACGCAGCACGGCGTGCACGCGCAGCACCAGCTCGCGCGGGCTGACCGGTTTCACCAGGTAGTCGTCGGCGCCGAACTCCAGCCCGACCACCCGGTCCTCCTCCTCGCCGCGCGCCGACACGACGATCACCGCCGCGGCGTCCGCGGCCGCGCGCCGCCGGCGCAGCACCTCCAGGCCGCTGAGCTGCGGCAGCATCACGTCGAGCACCACCAGGTCCGGCCGGTCGCGCTGCCAGCGCTGCTCGGCCTCCCGGCCGTCCGCTGCCACGCCCACCTCGAACCCTTCCCGGCGCAGGTATGCCGCCAGCACCGTCGAGACGGTGGGGTCGTCCTCCACGACCAGGACTCGCGCTGTCACGTTCTGATCGTAGGGCCGTCGCCTGCGCGGCGAGGTCGCTGCGCGCAGGCGACCGCTGCGGCGTAAGCGAGCCGTCATCGCCGATCCGGTTCCCGCCCGTCCGGGCGTGGCTACGTTTCAGCACATGGCCGACATCGATGTGGTATTGCCGTGCCTCGACGAGGCGGAAGGGTTGGCCTGGATCCTCGACCGAATGCCGCTGTGGTGCCACCCGGTGGTCGTCGACAACGGCAGCACCGACGGCACCGCGGACGTCGCCCGCGCGGCGGGGCTGACCGTCGTGACCGCTGAGATCCGGGGGTACGGCGCAGCCTGCGCGGCCGGTCTCGCAGCGGCCACCCGGGACGTGGTCGCCGTTATGGACGCGGACGGCACCCTCGATCCCAGTGGGCTCGCCACCGCCGCGGCGCCGGTGCTGTCCGGCGGCGCGGACCTGGTCCTCGGCCGCCGCCGCCCAGTCAGCCGGGACGCATGGCCGTGGCGGCTGCGGCTGGCGAACCAGGTGCTCGCCCGGCGGCTGCGTCGCCGTACCGGGGTCCGGCTGCACGACCTCGGACCGCTCCGGGTCGCCCGTCGCGACGCGCTGCTCGGTCTGGGCCTGACCGACACCCGGTCCGGGTACCCGCTCGAGACCGTGCTGCGCGCGGCCGATGCGGGCTGGCGGATCCGCGAGGTGGACGTCGGGTACCTGCCCAGGCTGGGCCGGTCCAAGGTCACCGGGACGGTACGCGGCACCGTCCAGGCCGTCACCGACATGCGCGCGGTGCTCCGCTCGTGATCGCCGGCACGCGACTCGTTCTGCTCGCCAAGGAGCCGGTGCCGGGACGGGTCAAGACGCGACTACACGCCCGGTTCACCCCGCAGCAGGCCGCCCGGCTCGCCACAGCCGCGCTGGCCGACACCGCGGCGGCGATCCGTGCGCTGCCTGTCCACCCGGTGCTCGCGTACGACGGCCGGCCGGGCGCCTGGCAGCCGCGCGGCTTCCACCCGATCCGGCAGCCCGGCGGCGACCTGTCCGAGCGGATCGAGGCCGCCCTCTCCGAGACGCTGCACAGGGCGCCGTACGACGTGCCCGAGATGTCGGGCACGTCGCAGCAGACCCCGCCCGTGCTGCTGGTCGGGATGGACACACCGCAGCTCGGACCGGCGCTCGGCGCGGTCGACTGGGATGGCGCCGACGCGGTACTCGGGCTGACCGAGGACGGCGGGTACTGGGCGATCGGGCTGCGCCGGTTCGTTCCGGGCTGCGTGACCGGTGTACCGATGTCGACCGCGCACACCGGGCGCGACCAGCTCGAGCGACTGCGGTCGCTCGGGCTGCGCGTCCGGCTGCTCCCGCGACTGCGCGACGTCGACACCCCGGCCGACGCGGCCGCGGTCGCCGCGGCCTCGCCCGGCCTGCGGTTCAGCCGGGTGCACCAGCGGATCCTCTGCGAGCGAGACGGGTACGACGACCGCACGGCCGCCCGGGTCTTCGACCTGGCGCTGGCCGGCGGGCACGGAGGTGTCGCGTACGTCGACCCGGACAGGGGAAGGGCCCCGGTCGCCCTGGACCACGAGCGGTGGCGAGGCACGGCCGACGCGGTGGACCGGTTGGTGCTGGACCGATGCCGGGGTCCGGCGCTGGACATCGGCTGCGGGCCTGGGCGGATCGTGTGCGCGCTGGCCGAGCACGGCGTACCGGTGCTCGGGGTGGACAGCTCGCCCGCGGCCGTGGCGCTCACCGCGGAGCGCGGCGCGGCGGTGCTGCGCCGGGCGGTGCAGCGGCGGCTGCCGGGTGAGGGCCGGTGGGGCACAGTGCTGCTGATGGACGGCAACGTCGGCATCGGCGGCGACGTCGAGGCGTTGCTGCGGCGCTGCCGGCAGCTCATCCACGCCGACGGCGTCGTGATCGTCGAGGTCGATCCGGACGACGCGGTGGACGAGACCACGATGCTGGCGGTGTTCGACGATGCCGGCGGCTGGGCCGATGGAGTGCCCTGGGCGCGCACCGGCGCGACCGGCTGCCGGACCCGGGCCGCAGCCGCCGGCCTGCGGGTGGCCGAGGCGTGGCGGGCGGCGGGCCGCAGCTTCCTGTCGTTGTACCCGGCACCACGATGACCGTCGTCGCCCGGCCCGCGGGCCGTGTCGCCCGGCGCCGGCGGCGGACCACGGCGGTGGTCGTCGTGCTGGCCGGCGCGGCAGCGTGCGCGGGCGCCGACGCGTCCTACCTGCATCGGCTCGACCCGGTCTGGCTGGTGGCGGGCTGGCTGGTGTTCGGTGCGGTGACCGTGGCGCTCGCGACGTCGCGGCCGAGCCGATCGGTGCCGGTGATCGTGCTCGCTGCCACGCTCGTGCAGGTGCCGGGCCTGTGCTGGCCGCCGCAGCTCAGCACCGACGCGTACCGGTACGTGTGGGACGGGCGGGTTCAGCTCAGCGGCACGTCGCCGTACCGGATGGTGCCCCTGGACGACCGGCTCGCCGGCCTGCGCGACCCGGTGCTGTTCCCGGCGCTCGGACCGGACGAGCGCACCCGTGTCGACCGGCTGCCGCGACCCGGCGAGCCGGGCGTTACCGAGTACGACGAGCGGTCCCGGATCAACCGGCCGCGGGTGCCCACGATCTACCCGCCGGTGGCGCAGCTGTGGTTCGCCGGTGTCGCCGCGGTCACGCCGTGGTCCGCCGGCACCTTCGGCGTCCAGCTGGCGGCCGCGGTGGTCGCGGTGGCGACCACGGCGCTCCTCGCGGTCGCGCTGCGCCGTCGCGGCCGCCGGCCGGCGCTCGCGCTGGTGTACGGGCTGTGTCCCGCGGTCGCGCTCGAGGCGGCGAACAACGCGCACCTCGAGCTGCTGGTGACGCTCGTGATCGTCGCGGCCGTGGTCACGGTCCGGCGGCGACTGCTCAGCGGTTTGCTGCTCGGGCTGGCGATCGCGACCAAGGTGGTCCCGCTGCTCCTGCTACCCGCGCTTCGCACCAGGCTGCGGGGAAGGCTCGCTACCGCCGGGACCGTGCTCGCGTCGTACCTGCCGCACCTCCTGGTCACCGGCTGGCTGGTGCTCGGCTACCTGCCCGGGTACCTGGACGAGGAAGGGTTTGAGAGCGGCCGCGACCGGTACGCCGTGCTGGCGCTGTTGCTCCCGCGCCCCGCCCTCGCGCCGGTGGCGCTCTGCCTGGGCGTGGCGCTCGCGGTGCTGGCCTGGCGGCGGGCCGAGCGGGACGGCGCCGCGGTGACGGCGACCTGGCTGTTCGGCGCCGCGGTGCTGCTCGGCACCCCGACGTACCCCTGGTACACGCTGCCGCTGCTAGGGCTCGTGGTGCTGGCCGGTCGATGGGAGTGGCTCGCTGTGGTGCCGGCGGCGTACGGCGCCTATGCCGCGTACGACGACCCGGGCCGGATCAGTGCCTGGTACGCCGCCGCGGCCGTGGTCGTCGCGGCCGCGGCGGTGGTCCGTCAGCACTCCGCTTGCCGGGCCGCCACTTTCTAGGCAGGTCGTGGGAAGGCGACCGGGCTGCGGTTCCCGGCGCTGTCGACGGCGCGGATGCCGAAGAAGAAGTTGTCCTTCGAGACGTTCGGCAGCACCACGCTGGTGACATTGCCGACCTCGATGGTGTCGTTCCACTCGAGATCGGTGGTGGGCCGCATCACCACCTCGTACCCGGCCAGGTCGCCTTCGGTGTTCGGGCTCCAGCGCAGCTCGGTGTCGACCCGCAGACCGGCGGTGTTGATCACCGCACCGCTGGGCACCGCGGGCGCGAGGGCGAGCGCCGCGAGCGCGGCGGCATTCACCCGGGCCGCCCGGGCGACGTAGTCGAAGTCGACGAACTCGGGCAGGTCGCCGATCTGCACGCCGTTCTCGACCCGGACGTCCTGGTGCTGGTGCCGGTAGTCCTCCTTCGGCTCGGTGAACCGCACCGCGGTGTAGCCCTGCTGCAGGAACGGGATGTGGTCGCCGCCGCGGCCCAGCCGGTCCCGGCGGTAGTTGATCCGGACCTTCATCAAGGTCGCCGCGTTCTCCGCGACCTCCTTGATGTACCGGGCCAGCTGCCGTGCGGGCGTCTCGGTCTCGCCACCGCCGAACCGGCGCCAGTCCGCCTCCAGCGGGCTGGGCGGGTTCGCCAGACCCTCGGCGAACACCCGGATGCTGAACGGGTCGCGCTCCCCTGCAGGGCCAACCGAGCTGCCGACGATGTCGTTGGTGAACATGCCGGCGATGTTCCGGCCCGCGGCCTTGGCCTGGGTCGCGAAGAAGTTGGAGCCGAACAGGCCCTGTTCCTCCCCCGCGACGGCCATGAAGACCAGCGTGGCGTCAAAGTGGCGGGTGGCCATCACCCGGGCCATCTCCAGCACCGCCGCGACACCGGACGCGTCGTCGTTCGCACCCGGGGCGTCCGAGGTGAAGTTGGTCGGGTCGGTCGGCATCGAGTCGTAGTGGCCGCTGACCACGTACGTCCGGTCGACCGAGTCCGGCCGGTCGCCGCGCAGCGTCGCGACGACGTTCGTGATCGGCGTCGGGACCGGGATCCGCGGTGCGACACCCTGGATGTACGACTGCAGCTCGACCGTCATCCGGCCGCCGGAGGTCAGCGCGACCTTGCGGAACTCGTCGAACAGCCAGTCCCGCGCAGCGCCGATGCCGCGGGTCGGGTCGTCCTGCGACGACAATGTGTTGCGGGTGCCGAACGAGACCAGCTTGAGGATGGTCCGTTCGATGTTGGCCGCGCTGATCTCGCGCAGCATGGCCCGGATCTCGGCCGGTGGTTCCGGGCCGGTCCAGCCTTCCGTCGTGTCAGCGGCATGGGCGGTGGTCGTGCCGAGCAGCGGAATCGATCCCGCCGCCGCGGCACCCGCGAGTGCCTGTCGCCGTGTGATCCCCGAGAGCTTCTCAGTCATGGGCGGTATCTCCTCGATCACCGAACGTGTCAGCCTTCGAACGTACGCCGCACTCGCGGCGCTGCCCAGAACTCGCGCTACCAGGATTTGGCTATCAGTGCTGATCGGTCACGAACCACACCCCGACCGCGGGCACGGTGCCCTCGTTCCGGTACCGGTGCGGGGTGGTCGAGTCGAACGACAACGCGTCGCCCGGCCGCAGCACGATGTCCTCGAAACCGAGAGTCAGCACAAGCTCGCCGCTGATCAGGTACCCGAACTCGCAGCCCTGGTGCCGCATCAGCCCGTCGTTGCTTGACGAGGTACCGCCCGGATCGTAGGTGACCATCAGGAAGTCCGTGGCGACGTGCGGGAGCGCGCCGAGGCGTTCCCAGGTGACACCGGAGTCGAGCGTGATCACCTGGCGCTGCGCCGGCGTGACATACGGGCCGAGCCGGCTGCCGCGGGCCGAGCCGAGCGCCTCCAGCACCGTCGACGGCGGCCCGGTCTCGCCCACCGCCCGCGGCTGGTCGGCCACCTGAGCCGAGCCGGTGCCGAACACGTCCTGGATCGAGATGCCGAGCGCCGAGGTGATCGCGTACAGCGTGCTCACCGAGGGCTGGCTCTTCTCGTTCTCGATCTGCGAGATCAGGCTGGCGGACACGCCGACGTCGCGGGCCAGGCTCCGCAGCGACAGGTCGCGCTTCAGCCGCTCCTCGCGGATTCGCTGGCCGACGGACGGCAGCTCTTGCGCCGGCATCCGACCTCCTGATCTGTGTAGCGAGCCTGCACACTCTACCGCGCCTGTTGCCGCCTTGTGGTCGCTCTGTTAAGTATGTATTGACGCCGGCCACGAGCGATGTTTAGTTATCTGCAACACCGGTCGAACGAGGTGATGCCCCATGGCAGTCCGCACCTACGGCCCGAACGCGGTGGACTGGGAACAGCGGATCGATCTCGGCAGGCTCCGCGATGACCGACTGTCCCGGCTCAAGCAGACCCTGGAACGCTCCGATCTGGGCGCTCTGCTCACGTTCGACTTCGGCAACATCCGCTATATGACGTCGACCCACATCGGCACCTGGGCGATGGACAAGCTGATCCGGTTCGCGGTGCTCCCCCGCGGCGGCGAACCGGTGCTGTGGGACTTCGGCTCCGCCGCGAAGCACCACCAGCTGTTCGACCCGTGGCTGGACGGCGAGAAACGCGCCCGAGCCGGGATCTCCACACTGCGAGGTGCGTTCAACCCCAAGGCCGGGATCGCCGACGACGTGGCCCGCAAGGTGGCTGCGGTGCTGGCCGAGTACGGCCTGACGAACGAGCCGCTCGGCGTCGACCTGGTCGAGATGCCGGTGCTCGAGGCGCTGCGCAACCAGGGCCTGACCGTGGTCGACGGGCAGCAGGTGTTCCTGGAGGCCCGCCGGATCAAGACGGCGGACGAGATCGGGCTGCTCACCCAGGCCTGCTCGATGGTGGACGCGGCGTACGAGGAGCTCTACCGCTTCCTCCGCCCCGGCGTCCGCGAGAACGAGTGCGTCGGCCTGGTCAGCAAGGTGCTCTACGACCTCGGCAGCGAGTACGTCGAGGGCGTCAACGCGATCTCCGGTGAACGCTGCTCGCCACACCCGCACGTGTACTCCGACCGGATCGTGCGGCCGGGCGACCCGGCGTTCTTCGACATCCTGCACAGCCATCTCGGCTACCGGACCTGCTACTACCGCTGCTTCGCGGTCGGCAGTGCGTCACCGGCGATGCGGGACGCCTACGTGCGCTGCCGCGAGTACATGGACTCAGCGATCGCGCTGGTCCGCCCCGGCGCGACCACCGCGGACATCGTCGAGGTCTGGCCGCGCGCCGAGGAGTTCGGCTTCCCGAGCGAGGAGGCGGCGTTCGCGCTGCAGTACGGGCACGGTGTCGGGCTGTCGATCTGGGAGAAGCCGATCTTCAGCCGGCTGGTCTCGCTCGACCATCCCGAGGTGCTCGAGGAAGGCATGGTGTTCGCGCTCGAGACCTATTGGCCGGCCGCAGACGGCTGGTCCGCGGCCCGGATCGAGGAGGAGGTGGTGGTGACCGCGACCGGGTGCGAGGTGATCACCAAGTTCCCGGCCGAGGAGCTGCTGGTCGCCGGGCAGCGGTACTGGACCGCGGGCGGACCACTGAGCAGCACCCGCGAGTCCCAGTCGAACCTCAACACCCCCGCAGGCCGCGGCCTGATGACAGCCGGGCACGACGGTCATGGCGACTGACACCGACGCCACCGCGCTGGCGGCCGAGCTGCTCGACCTATACGAGCAGATGGCGGTGATCCGCCGTACCGAGAAGGCCGCGCAGGACCTGTTCCTGGCCGGCCTGGTGAAGGGCACCACGCATCTCGCCGCCGGGCAGGAGGCGGTCGCGGTCGGCGCCAGCGCGGCGCTCCGTCCGGACGACTACGTGTTCGCGACGTACCGCGGCCACCACCACGCGATCGCCCGCGGCGCCAGCCCCGAGGCCTGCCTGGCCGAGCTGATGAGTCGGTCGACCGGGCTGTGCAAGGCCAAGGGCGGCTCGATGCACCTGACCAAGGCGGACAGCGGCATGCTCGGGTCGTACGCGATCGTCGGCTCGCACCTCCCGATGGCGGTCGGTGCGGCCTGGTCGGCGATGCTGCGCGGCACCGAGCAGGTCGCGGTGGCGTTCTTCGGCGACGGCGCCACCAACATCGGAGCGTTCCACGAGGCGCTGAACCTGGCCGCGGTGTGGAAGCTGCCGGTGGTGTTCGTCTGCGAGAACAACCTGTACATGGAGTACACCCCGATCGGCTCGGTGACCGCGGTGGCCAACCCCGCCGCCGACCGCGCGGCGGCGTACGACCTGCCAGCGGAAGTTGTCGACGGCAACGACGTTCTGCTGGTCCGGAACGCCGTCGCCCGCGCGGTGACCAAGGCCCGCGCGGGCGACGGTCCGACCATTCTCGAGGCCCTCACCTACCGGCACTTCGGGCACAGCCGCACCGATCCCGCGACGTACCGCCCGGCCGACGAGGTCGAGGCCTGGCTGGCCCGCGACCCGCTGACGATCGCCCGGGCTCGGCTCGCCGAGCTCGGGACGTCGACCGCGGCCGCCGACGAGCGCGCCGAGCGCACCGTCGCCGAGGCCGTCGAGGCGGCCAAGGCCGCGCCGCCCGCGGACCCGGCGGAGGCGTTCACCGACGTCTGGGCGGACGGAGGTGCGGCGTGGCGGACGTGACGTACCGCGAGTCCGTTGCCGAGGGCATCGCCAGGGAGATGCGACGCGACCCGACCGTGGTCTGCCTCGGCGAGGACATCGGTGCGGCCGGCGGGGTGTTCAAGACCATGGCCGGCCTGTACGACGAGTTCGGGCCGCGCCGGGTCTGGGACACGCCGATCTCCGAGCAGGCGATCGTCGGCGCGGCGATGGGCGCGGCGATGACCGGGATCCGGCCCGTGGCCGAGATCATGTTCTCCGACTTCCTGGCCTGCTGCTGGGACTACCTGGCCAACGAGATCCCGAAGGTGCGGTACATGACCGGCGGCCAGGTCACGGTGCCGCTGGTGGTCCGGACCGCGAACGGAGGCGGGCTCGGGTTCGGCGCGCAGCACTCGCAGGCGGTGGAGAACTGGGCGTTCACGGTCCCCGGCCTGAAGATCGCGGCGCCGTCGACACCGGCCGACGTGGTCGGGCTGATGGCGTCCGCGATCCGCAGCGACGACCCGGTCGTGGTGTTCGAGCACAAGGGCCTGTTCGCATCCAAGGGCCCGGCCGCGCCACCGGACCACGTCGTACCGCTCGGCGAGGCGAACGTCGTACGGCGCGGCGCCGACGTAACCGTGGTCGCACTGGCCTCGACGGTGCCGATCGCGCTCAGCGCCGCCGAACAGCTCGCGGCCGAGAACATCGACGTCGAGGTGGTCGACCTGCGCTGCCTGGTCCCGCTCGACATGCGCACCGTCCTGGAGTCGGTCCGGCGCACCTCGCGGCTGGTGGTCGTCGAGGAGAACCCGTACCAGGGCGGGTGGGGTGCGACCGTGGTCTCGGTCGCCGCCGACGAGGGATTCGAGCTGCTCGACGCGCCCGTGGTCCGGGTCGCGGCCGAGTGCGTGCCACTGCCGTTCGCCGATGCCCTCGAGGACGAGGTCATCCCGAGCACAGCCAAGCTCGCCGACGCCATCCGCCGGCTGAGTTCCTACTGATCCACCGAACAGCTCGCAGAAGGAGTGACCGGCATGAGTGACAAGATGCTCGTCCGCGGCGGCCATGTCGTCTCCGTCGACCCCGCGATCGGCAACCTGGCACGGGGGGACGTGCTGATCGAGGACGACAAGATCGTCGCCGTCGAGCCGTCCGGCGACGAACCGATGGCGGACGCGAAGGTCGTCGATGCCGACGGGTTCATCGTGATGCCCGGCTTCGTCGACACCCACCGGCACACCTGGGAGGCCGCGATCCGCGGCTCGGCGCCGAACGCGACGCTGGACGACTACTTCGTCGAGATCCTGGACACGTTCGCGCCGCTGTACCGGGCCGAGGACGTATACGCGTCGAACCTGGCCGGCTCGCTGGAGTGCCTGAACGCCGGCATCACCACGCTGGTGGACTGGTCGCACATCAACAACACGCCCGAGCACCCGGACGCCGCGATCCGCGGGCTGCAGGAGTCCGGGATCCGCGCGCAGTACGCGTACGGCAGCGCGAACACCTCGCTGGCCGACTACTGGTTCGAGAGCAAGCTGCAGATACCGGGCGACGACGTACGCCGGATCCGGGACAGCTACTTCAGCTCCGACGACGGGCTGCTCACGATGGCGCTGGCCACCCGCGGGCCCGGCTTCTGCGTGGACGACGTGGTGCGCGCCGAGTGGGAGCTGGCCCGCGAAGTCGGCATCCCGATCACCGTGCACGTCGCGATGGGCCGGCTGGCCGGACGGTTCGGCATGGTCAAGCAGCTGAGCGACCTGGGACTGCTCGGGTCGGACACGACGTACGTGCACTGCTGCTACTTCAGCGACGAGGAGTGGCAGCTGGTCGCGGACAGCGGCGGCACGATCTCGATCGCGGCGCAGGTCGAGACCCAGATGGGACACGGCTGGCCGCCGGTGATGAAGGCGATGCAGTACGGCCTGCGGCCGAGCCTGTCGATCGACGTGGTGACCACGGTGCCGGGCGACATGTTCACCCAGATGCGCGCGGCGTTCGGCTCCGAGCGGGCCCGTATGAACGCGGTGTTCTGGGAGAAGAACGAGGCGGCGTCCGGGCTGCTGACCGCGGAGCAGTTGGTGCGGATGGCGACCATCGACGGGGCATACGTCGCGGGACTCGAGGACCGCACCGGGTCGCTCACCCCGGGCAAGAAGGCCGACGTCCTACTGCTCGACGCCCGGGCGCTGAACGTCGCACCCGTGATCGACCCGCTCGCCGCGATCACGATCTGCGCGGACGTGTCGAACGTGGACACCGTGATCGTCGACGGCGTGGTCCGCAAGCAGGGCGGCAAACTGCTCGCCGACACCGACCGGGCCCGGCAGCTGGTCGAGGACTCCCGCGACTACCTGCTCGAGCAGTCGCGGCAGAAGCAGCCCGCATGAGCCCAGGCCACCTGGTCCGGCGGGCGGGCGAGGCCGCGTACTCGGCTCCGGTCGACGGCTTCGCCCGCTGGCCGGTCGTCGGCGAGCACGCCGGCGCGGTGCACACCGGGTTCGGGCTGTGCCGGCTCGAGCCCGGCGGCAGCGTGCCGACGCACCTGCACTCCTACGAGGAGAGCGTGTACGTCGTGGACGGGTCCGTGGTGCTGCAGACCGGAGACGGCGCGACCCGGCTCGGGCCCGGCGACTACGGCGTGATCCCGGTCGGGGTGGTGCACTCCTGGCGTAACGAGTCCAGCGAGCCGGCCCGCTGGGCGGACATGCTGGCGCCGGCGCCGCGGTCGCGGTACGACGACGACACGGTGCTGGTGACTCAGTTGCCGCAGGCAACCGCCGAGCCGGTGGACGTCCGGGACCCGCGCAACCGGCGGTTCGGCAATATCACGGCCGCGCACATGGACGTCGAGAAGCAGGGCCAGGACCAGCTGGCGGTGACGGCGAGCATGCGCACGGCGCTGCTGGTCTACGGCGGCATCACGGTCAAGATGATGGTCGACTCCGACCTCGGCGCGCGGCTGTCGACGATGTTCATGGTCGAGTACGCGCCGGACGGTGGCACCGGGCCGCACGATCACCCGTTCGAGGAGACGTACTACTTCCTGGAGGGATCGGCGCTGGCGACCTTCGACGGCGAGGAGTACGAGCTCGGCGCCGGTGACGTGGCCTGGGCCGGGGTCGGCTGCATGCACAGCTTCCGGAACCTCGGCCGCGGCCGGCTTGCCTGGCTGGAGACGCAGGCACCGCAGCCGCCGGGCCGGCACTCGTACCGGTTCGTGCGGGACTGGGACTATCTACGCGACGCCATCCGGAAGGAGACCTGATGTCCAGCACTGGCAGCGTCGTGGTGATCGGTGGCACCGGCGGACTCGGCCGGGCGGTGGCCGAGCACTACGCCGGTCAGGGCACCGACGTGGTGCTGTCCGGCCGCGACCCCGACCGCGCGAAGTCGACCGCCGCCGAGATCGCCCAGCAGACCGGCGCGCCGGTCCGCGGGATCGCGCTCGACCTGGCCCGGCCGCCGGAGCTGGAGGACGCGCTGGCGGACGTCGGCCAGGTCCGGCACCTGGTGCTCGCCGCGATCAACCGTGACCACAACACCGCGGCCGAGTATGACGTCGCGCAGGCGATCGCGCTGGTGACGCTCAAGCTCGTCGGGTACACCGAGACGATCCACCTTCTGCTGCCCCGGTTCACCGGCAACGCGTCGATCGTCGTGTTCGGCGGCCAGGCGCTGAACCGGCCGTACCCGGGCTCGACCACCGTCTCCACCGTGAACGGCGGCGTGGTCGGGATGGTGCACAGCCTCGCCGTCGAGCTGGCGCCGATCCGGGTCAACGCCGTGCACCCGGGCATCGTCGGCGACAGCCCGTACTGGTCGGCGCGCCCGCCGGAGGTGTTGGAGGCGATCCGGGCCCGGACGCCGATCGGCCGGCTGGCCAGCATGCAGGACATCGTCGGCGCGGTCTCGTTCCTGCTGGAGAACCAGGCGGTGAACGGCCAGAGCCTGGCCGTCGACGGCGGCTGGCTGCTGATGTGAGCCTCGGATGAACGCTGCCGAGGGCTCCACGGACTCGTTCGTCGCGGTGATCGGCACCGGGCGGATGGGCGCTGCGATGGCCCGGCGTCTACGGGGCGCCGGGCATCGCGTCGTGCTGTTCAACCGCTCCCGCGGCCGAGCCGCGCACGTCGCCGCCGACATCGACGCGACGATCGCGACAACAGCCCGCGGCGCGGCCGGCTGTGACATCGTGCTGATCTCCCTCGCCGACGACGCCGCCGTCGATGCCGTCTACCGCGGCCCGGACGGCATACTCGCGGGCCTGCGCCCAGGCGCGGTCGTCCTAGAGACCAGCACCATCGACCCGAACACGGTCCGCGAGCTCGCCCCGCTGGTCGCCGACCGGTCAGCGACCCTGCTGGACGCTCCCGTCTCCGGCAGCGTGCCGGTGGTCAACCGTGGCGAGCTGACCTTCATGGTCGGCGGCGACCCAGCTGCCCTGGACCGGGTCCGCCCGGTGCTGGACGCACTCGCGACCCAGATCTTCCATCTCGGCGGCTCGGGCACCGGCGCCACCATGAAGCTCGCCGTGAACAGCGTCGTGCACGGCCTGAACCAGGCTCTGGCCGAGGCGCTGGTGCTCGCCGAGCGCGCCGGGGTCGACCGCACCGCGGCGTACGAGGTGTTCGCGTCGAGCGCGGTCGCGGCACCGTTCGTGCACTACAAGCGGGACGCCTTCGAGCACCCCGAGACCGCTCCGGTCGCGTTCATGCTGGACCTGGTCGCCAAGGACCTGGACCTGATCGACACACTCGCCACCCGGGTCGGCGCCCCGATGGAACAGCTCGCCGCGAACCGCCGCGTAGTCCGCGCCGCGCTCGCCGCCGGCCTCGGAGAGCAGGACCTGAGCGCCCTCGCCGTACTACTCCGCGAAACCCCCCGCCCGACCTGACTCGCCCATCCGTGCCCGTGGGCCCGATAACTGTGCTTGATATCAAGCGCGGATGAGCTCCTACGCTCCCTGGCATGCGCCTGTGCAGCCGCACCGATGAGATTTCGGTCGGCCGGCTGTCAGTACAGGCAAGTACCCCACCTCAGGTAACGGAGCGGAACTCATGACCGACATGATGCAGTCACAACGAGCCGGGCGGCGGGAGTGGATCGGGCTTGCGGTGCTGTCGCTCGCCTGCCTGCTCTACGTGATGGACCTGACCGTGCTGCACCTGGCGGTCCCGGCGATGAGCGCGGACCTGCAGCCGACCAGCTCGCAGCTGCTGTGGATCATCGACATCTACGGCTTCATGGTGGCCGGCGCGCTGATCACGATGGGAACGCTGGGTGACCGGATCGGTCGCCGCCGACTGCTGCTGATCGGCGCCGCGGCATTCGGTCTGACCTCGATCCTGGCGGCGTTCTCGACCAGCGCGGAGATGCTGATCCTGAGCCGGGCCTTGCTCGGCATCGCCGGAGCGACCATTGCGCCGTCGACGCTGTCGCTGATCTTCCACATGTTCACCGATCCCAAGCAGCGGTCCGTGGCCATCGGGCTGTGGATCGGCAGCTTCTCCGCCGGTAGCGCGATCGGCCCGGTGCTGGGCGGTCTGATGCTGGAGTTCTTCTGGTGGGGCTCGGTCTTCCTGCTGGCACTGCCGGTGATGGCCGCGCTGCTGGTGCTCGGCCCGCGGGTGCTGCCCGAGTACCGCAACCCGGACGCAGGCCGGCTGGACCTGGCCAGCGCAGCGATGGCGGTCGGATCGATCCTGGCGGTGACGTACGGCCTGAAGCAGGTCGCGCAGCACGGTGCCGGCCGGCTCGCGGTGGCGGCGATCGCAGCCGGCGTGGTCGTCGGTGTCGTCTTCGTACGACGCCAGCTGCGGCTGCCCGAGCCGATGATCAACGTACGGCTGTTCACCATCCGGTCGTTCAACGCCTCACTGGCGGTGAACTTCTTCGCGATCTTCGTCGCGGTCGGGTACTTCCTGTTCGTCGCGCAGTACCTGCAGCTGGTCGTCGGGCTGTCGCCGCTGCAGGCGGGTCTGTGGTCGCTGCCGTCGGCGGCCGGCTTCATCGTCGGCTCGCAGCTGGCGCCGCGGCTGGCGCAGCGGGTACGGCCGGCGTACCTGATCGGTGGCGGTCTTTCCGCCGGCGCGGCCGGCCTGGCGCTCTTGACCCAGGTCGGTGTCAGCGGCGGGCTGCCGGCGCTGATCACCGGGTCCGTGGTGATCTCTCTGGGCCTGGCGCCGGTGTTCGGCCTGACCACCGAGATGATCGTCGGTTCAGCTCCTGCCGAGCAGGCCGGTGCGGCGTCCGGGATCTCCGAGACCGGTGCCGAGCTGGGCGGCGCGCTGGGCCTGGCCGCGCTCGGCAGCGTGGGGGTCGCGCTGTACCGCGGCGACGTGTCCGACAAGCTGCCGGCCGGCGTCCCGGGCGACGCCGCGGAGGCGGCCCGCGACACCCTGGGCGGAGCGGTCGGCGTCGCGGCCCAGCTGCCCGGCGACCTGGGCGCCGGCGTGCTGACCGTGGCCCGCGAGGCGTTCGTGCACGGCATGCAGCTGACCGCCGGCATCGCGTCCGTACTCGCCGTCGGGCTGGCCGTCCTGGCCTTCACCGCACTACGGCACGTGCAACCGGCCGACCACGCTGAAGCCACTGAAGAGGCCACCGAAGGGGCCACCGAGGAAGCCGGCGACGCCGTGGTCGTCGACCTGACCGACGAGCTGGCCGACTGCGCGGCGAATCCGGAGAACTGTGCTGCGGCCTGACCCAGCACAACCACCACTGTGGCCTCCCACCCCACCCGGGTGGGAGGCCACCGTGCGTGCGACTGGTGTACTGAGCCGCATGCTCGACGCCGACGATGTCCGCCGGATCGCCCTGTCGCTGCCCGAGACCGTGGAGCTCGAGATGTGGAACCACCCGACCTTCCACGTCGACGGCCGGATGTTCATCACCGTCCCGGACGACCAGACCTCGTTCGCGGTGCGCTGCCCGAAGGAGGAGCGCCGCGAGCTGATCGCCGCGGAGCCGGAGAAGTTCTGGGTGCCGCCACACGAGGCGAGCTCCGCGTGGGTCCGCGCCCGCCTGGCCGCGCTCGAGGACCTGAACGAGCTCTACGACATCCTGGTCGACTCCTGGCAGCAGGTCGCACCGGACCGTCTTGCCAACGAGCCGCTGCCGCCGCGACCGGGCTAGACGCGGGCTAGACGTCGATCCGGTTCTCGTCCAGCTCGTACGCGCCCTGCACGATGAACTCCTTGCGCGGGGCAACCTCGTTGCCCATCAGCAGGTCGAACACGTTCGCCGCGTCCTCGCCGTCGTCGACGGTGATCCGGCGTAGCGTGCGGTGCCGCGGGTCCATCGTGGTCTCCGCCAGCTGGTCGGCGTCCATCTCACCGAGACCCTTGTACCGCTGCGGCGGCTCCTTCCACTTCACGCCCTTCTTCATCAGCTCGGCGCACTTCCGCTGGTACTCGGCGTCGGTGTACGTGTAGACGTACTTGTCCTGGCCCTTCTTCGGGTTGGTCAGCTCGAACCGGTGCAGCGGCGGCACCGCGGTGTAGACCCGGCCCGCGTCGACCAGCGGACGCATGTAGCGGAAGAACAGCGTGGTCAGCAGGCAGCGGATGTGCGCGCCGTCGGAGTCGGCGTCCGCCATGAAGATGATCTTGCCGTAGCGGACCTGCTCGAGATCGAAGGTGCGGCCCGACCCGGCGCCGACCACCTGGATGATCGAGGCGCACTCGGCGTTCTTCAGCATGTCGCCGACCGACGCCTTCTGGACGTTGAGGATCTTGCCGCGGATCGGCAGCAGTGCCTGGAACTCCGAGGAGCGGGCCAGCTTCGCCGTGCCCAGCGCGGAGTCTCCCTCCACGATGAACAGCTCGGAGCGGTCCACGTCGTTGCTGCGGCAGTCCGCGAGCTTGGCCGGTAGTGCGGACGACTCCAGCGCGGACTTGCGCCGCTGCAGCTCGCGGTGCTGGCGGGCCGCGACCCGGGTCCGGGACGCCGCGACCACCTTCTCCAGCGCGGCCCTGGCCTGCGCCTTGGCGTCCCGCTTGGTCGACGTGAGGAACGACTCCAGCTCGGACTCGACCACCTTGGCGACGATCCGCGAGGCGGCCGGCGTACCGAGCACCTCCTTGGTCTGGCCGTCGAACTGGGGCTCGGCAAGCCGGACCGTGACGACCGCGGTGAGCCCCTCGATCACGTCGTCCTTGACGATCTCGTCGCCGTTCTTGAGCAGCCGGGTGCCGGTCAGCACCTTGCTGAAGGTCTTGGTCAGCGCCCGCTCGAAGCCGTTGACGTGGGTGCCGCCCTTCGGGGTGGCGACGATGTTCACGAACGACCGCATCTCGGTCTCGTAGCCGTCGCCCCAGCGCACCGCGATGTCGACGTCCAGGTCCCGCTCGACGTCGGTCGGCGTCATGTGGCCCGCGTCGTCCAGCATCGGCACGGTCTCGGTGAAGTGACCGGTCCCGGCCAGCCGCACCACGTCGGTGACCTTCCGGTCGGCGGCCAGGAACTCGCAGAACTCGCTGATCCCGCCGTCATGCTTGAACGACTCCTCGTGCACCTCTGTGCCAGCGTCATGGCCGCGCTCGTCGCGGACCACCAGCTCGAGTCCGGGCACCAGGAACGAGGTCTGCCGGGCCCGGGTGACCAGCTCGTCGTAGTTGAACGTCGCGTCTTTGGTGAAGACCTGCCGGTCCGCCCAGTACCGGATCCGGGTGCCGGTGACGCCCTTCTTCGCCCGGCCCGCCTTGCGCAGCCCCTTCGCCGGTGTGAAGGCGGCCGAGGCACCGGGGCCGTCGAACTCCCCCGCGATACCGCGCCGGAAGGACGTGGTCCACACGGTGCCACCGCGGTCCACCTCGACGTCCAGCCGCGCGGAGAGCGCGTTCACCACCGAAGCGCCGACGCCGTGCAGACCGCCGGACGCGTTGTACGAGCCGCCACCGAACTTGCCGCCGGCGTGCAGCTTGGTGAACACCACCTCGACACCACTGAGCTTGGTCTTCGGCTCGATGTCGACCGGGATACCGCGTGCCTTGTCGCGCACCTCGACCGAGCCGTCGTTGTGCAGCACGACGTCGATCCGGTCGCCGTGGCCGGCCAGAGCCTCGTCGACGGCGTTGTCGATGATCTCCCACAGGCAGTGCATCAGGCCGCGGCTGTCGGTGGACCCGATGTACATACCGGGCCGCTTGCGCACCGCCTCCAGACCCTCCAGCACGAGCAGGTGCCGGGCGTTGTACGTCGGGTCGAGCTCGGTGCTGCGAGGGGACGGAGCGGCCACTGGACTCCTTGCCGGACGAGGGTGATCGATGCGGACACCCCAGCCTATGCACCCGCTCGGACGAACCTGGCGAAGCGCGCCGCAGCGCTCAATCACCTCCGCATTCCGTAGTCACCCGAGCGCGAGGAGTGAGGCTGACACGCCCGGGGTACACAGCAGATAACAATCCGCGTGACCGGGACACGATCCGAGGTCAAGATCCGTCATAGGAGGGGCAAGTAACACGTCTCACATTGGGACACACTGACGCGATTGGGAAGCGTTCCGCGTGTGAGGATGTTGCTTATCTGGTGAGTACGGAACTAGATGAAATGAGGCCTCAAGTGACTACAGCACTCGCCCCGAGCTCGGCCCTATCGGCTGCTGACCGCTGCGACCGCTGCGGCGCCCAGGCCTACGTGCGTGTCACCCTGACGAGCGGCGGGGAGCTTCTCTTCTGCGCCCACCACAGCAGGGAGCACGCGCAGAAGCTGAAGGACATCGCGGTCACGATCCACGACGAGACCAACCGCCTGTCGGACGTGCCAACGACGGCACCGGACGATGAGCCCTGAGCACCTGTAAACCCACGACTTCCGAAGGCGGTCACGCTCCCTGGTGGCCGCCTTCGGCGTTGCCGGTCCGTGTGCTCACACCACCGGGTACAACGTGCCTAGCGGACCGGGTCCGTGCCGGCGCAGCTCGTCCCAGGCATGGGCCAGCCGGTCGACGGCTTCGTCGAGCAGCTCGACCGGGAAGCTGAACGGCAGCCGCACGTAGCCGTCGTGCGCACCGGTCGGGTCCATCGCGCGGCCGGCGACCACCTCCACGCCGTGCCGCATCGCGACCTGCGCGTACACCCGTGCGTCCACGCCGGGCAGCTCGATCCACAGCGCCGAGCCGCCGTCCGGCACCTCCCAGCGCCACTCCGGCAGCCTCTCGGTCAGCCGTCGGCCGAGGTGCGCCAGCCGCACCGCCGACCGGGCCGACCGCTCGGCGATCAGCTCCGGCAGCCGCGGCATCAGCCGGGCCGCGAGCGCCTGGTCCAGGACCGGGCTGCCGAGGTCGGCCAACGCCTTGTGCCGTGACAGCCGCTCGGCGACGGGTGCCCCGGCGCGCACCCAGCCGATCCGCAGCCCTCCCCAGACCGACTTCGACAGCGACCCGATCGTGAGCACCTCGGCGTCCGCAGGCGCGTAGGCCGCGACCGGCGCGGGCAGACCGGCATCGCCCGCGGGTGCGGTGTACGCGTTGTCCTCCACCACCGGGACGCCGTACCGGGCGGCCAGCTCGGCCAGCTGCCGGCGGCGCGCGGGCGCCATCAGCCGGCCGGTCGGGTTGTGGAAGGTGGGCATCACGAACAGCAGCGCCGGGTCGTGCTCCTTCAGCGCCTGCGCCAGCTCCGGTACGGCGATGCCGTCGCGGTCCAGTGGTACGCCGACCACCCGGGCGCCGGCCGCGTCGAACAGGTCGAAGCTGCCCGGCCAGCTCGGCGACTCGACCAGCACGGTCGCACCCGGCCGCAGGTACATCTGCGCGATCAGCGCGATCGCCTGGTGCGCGCCGGTGCTGACCACCAGCTGGTCCACCGTGGTCGGCAGACCGGTGCCGGTCAGGTGGTCCGCGATCGCCTCGCGCAGCGCGAGCAGCCCGCGCGGGTGGTACCCGATGTCGCGCAGCAGGTCCGGCAGGTCCACGTCCACCAGCTCGCGCAGCGCCTCGGCCAGCTCCGGCGCGCCCGCGTCCACGGCGTACAGCATCGACAGCGTCTCGCCGGGTCCGGCGGTGATCCGCTGGAAGATCGACGCGCCGTGGCCGCTGTCCACCCGCCGGTCGCGCACCGACCGGTCCCGCGCCACACCGGCCGCGATCCGGCTGCCGCTCCCCCGCCGGCTCTCGATCAGACCCCGGCCGCGCAGCTCGTCGTACGCCGCGACCACCGTCGCCCGGCTGACCGCGACCGCTGTCGCCAGCGCCCGCTCGGCCGGCAGCGCGGTGCCGGCGACAAGCTGCCCGTTCTCGACCAGCTCGGTGATCGCGTCGGCGAGCCTGCGGTACAGCACACCGGGCCCGGTCATCCAGTCGCCCAGCTCGTCCGCCAGCCGGCCCGCATCTCGAGAACGGTCCACTTCGGTCTCCATTGGCTCGGGTGGACTGCTTCCTGTCCGACCAGGCTATCCAGTACCAGTCCAATCCGTACCAGATCATCGGGAGCTCATCGTGGATCCGAACCGGGCCGTCGCCTTCGTCCTCGCCGCGGTCGTGCTGATCGGGATGCCGGGACCGAACATCGTCTACATCTGCACCCGCAGCATCACGCAGGGCCGCCGGGCCGGCCTGGTGTCCGCACTCGGTGTCGAGACCGGCACCTTCGTGCACGCCACCCTGGCCGCACTCGGCCTGGCCGCCGTCGTCGCCGCGTCACCGGTCGTCTTCACCGCGATCACCTACGCCGGCGCGGCGTACCTGGTGCTGCTCGGCATCCGCACCCTGCGGGCCCGCGGGCACGCCGGCGGCGCCGACGCCGGTAGCCGAGCCGCGCTGCTGCGGGTGTACCGCGACGGCGTGCTGGTCAACCTGCTGAACCCCAAGGTGGCGCTGTTCTTTCTCGCGTTCCTGCCGCAGTTCACCACGCCCGGCGCGTCGCCGGCTGAGCTCCGCGTCCAGCTGCTCGGTCTGGGTGCCGCCGCGTTCGTGGTCGCGATCATCCTGGACTGCGGGTACGCGCTCGCCGCACACGCCGCCGGATCCCGGCTGCGCGGCCGCATCGGCGGCACCGGCCGCGCGCAGCGCTACTCGGCCGGCGGCATCTATCTCGGCCTGGCCGCCCTCGCCGCCCTCAGCGGCGCGCACGCGTGAGACTCAGTTGACCGCCGACACGTTCAGCGACCCAGGTGCCTCGAGCACCGTCAGCCGCTCGTCCTCGACCCGGACCGACAGCGTGCCGTCGCCGACCCGCAGCCCGCGGACCTCGAGCCGACGCCACGGGAAGGGCCGGACCGGCGCGATCCACAGGTCGCCATGCGGGACGTCCGGTGCGATGCCGAGCAGCGCGGTGAGGATCACGGCCGGCGAGGCTGCGGCCCAGGCCTGCGGGCGGCAGGCCAGCGGGTACGGCGTCGGCACCTGCTCGGCGGCCCGGCCGAGCCCGCCGTACAGCTCGGGCAGCCGGTACCCGAAGCCTTCCGCCGCGGTCACCAGCCCCTCGACGTACGACGCCGCGACGTCGCCGTGGTTCGTCGCGGCCAGTCCTTCCACCGCCAATGCAGTGTCGTGCGGCCAGACAGTGCCAGTGTGGTAGCCCAGCGGATTGAATCCTTGTGCGTTTGTCGACAAGGTTCTCAACCCGAACCCGCTGTCCAGTGCGGGCGACGCGAGCTGCTCGGCGACCAGCTGCGCGTCGGTCGGGTCGAGGATGCCGGTACCGAGCAGGTGGCCCATGTTCGACGCCGGTCCGGCCACCGGCCGCTTGTCCCCGTCGAGCGCGATCGCCGGGTACCGGCCGTGCTCGTCCTCGACCCAGAACGCAGCCCGGAACCGGCCTCTCAGCGCCGCCGCCCACTGCAGCCAGGTCACCGCCTCATGCGAGGCGGCGTCACCGAAGGCGCTCAGCAGATCGGCGCCTGCCGTCGCCGCGGCGTACGCGTAGCCCTGCACCTCGCACAGCGCGATCGGCCCGGCGGCCAGTGTCCCGTCGGGCCACTGGACCGCGTCGGGAGAGTCCTTCCAGCCCTGGTTCGCCAGCCCGTGCCCGGACTCGTCGAGGTACTCGCCGAACCCGTCGCCGTCGGGGTCGAACGAGTCCCGCAGCCAGTCCAGCGCGGCGCCGACGGCGGGCATCAGCGCCGCGACGTCGTCCGCGGGCATACCCCACCGCCAGGCCCGGTGCAGCGTCGACAGCCACAGCGGGGTCGCGTCGTGGGTGCCGTAGTATGCGGGCGGCAGCACCAGTCCCGCGCCGTGGTCGGCCGTCCTCATCCGCAGCTCGTGCGGGATCTTGCCGGGCTGCTCGGCCGCGTCCACGTCGTCCTTGCTGCCCTGCCGTCTGGCCAGCGCGCGCAGCGTCCCGGAGGCCAGGCCGGGATCGATGGCGAGCAGCATCGAGGCCGAGATCAGTGAGTCGCGCCCGAACAGGGTCAGGTACCACGGCGGTCCCGCGCCCAGGTACCGGTCGTGGAGCGCCTCCGGGTCCGCCAGCGTCAGCCCGGCGACGTCGGACAGCGACCGCCGCAGCCAGCGGGCCACCCGCGGGTCGCTGCACTCGACGACCACCTCGTCCGACCGGTCCACCCGGACCACCGGCGCCTCGATCCGGAAGCCGCTGTCGTCGACCTCGGACGTGACCCGCACCCAGACCGACGTCTCACCCCGGGCCGGCACCTCGCACGCCCAGACCGCGGCGTCACCGTCCCAGCGCAGCGGCTCGGGTTCGAGCCGCGTGGTCGCCGACACCCCGTCGCCCGACCAGGCCAGCCCGTCCGCCGATCGCTCGGCCGGTACGACGCCCGACCCGTCCGCCGCCCCGCTGCGCACCTCCGCCGTACCGGCGAGGTCCGCGCGGAGGAGCACGGTCAGCTCGCACCGCACCGGCTCAGCCGAGCGGTTGACGAGCGTGACCTCCTCGACCAGTCCCTCGGAGGTGACGGTACGACGCCGGCGCAGCGTCACCGTCGGGTCGTGGCGATCCGCGCCGAGCCAGTCCAGCACCGCGGTGAAGTCGGCCCGTCCCGTGGCCGGCTCGCCGGACGACAGCGGCTCCGGCCGGCGCCCGTCGACCAGCACCTCGAACAGCGACAGCACCCGCCGGTCGCGCGCGAACACCCCGTGCACACCACCGGTGGTGATCTGACCGCTGGGTGCGGACAGCACCACCCACGGCGCCGCGACGGACACCACCAGATCGTGCAGGTACGGCGGCCTGTGTTCAGTCAGCACGGGCACGAGCCTACTGACGTGCAACAGTAGGCGGCTGTGAACACGTTCGCACTGGTTCTGGTCGGCATCGCGATCGCGGTCGGCATCGTCGGCATCGTGATCCCGGTGCTGCCCGGGTCCCTGCTCAGCCTGGCCGCGATCTTCGTCTGGGCCCTGGAGGAGCAGTCCACGACCGGCTGGACCGTGCTGGCAATCGCGGTCGCGCTGATCGGTGCCAGCCAGGTGGTCAAGTACGTCGTGCCCGAGCGGAAGCTGCGCGATGCCGGCGTACCCCGGCGCTCGACGGTCATCGGAGTGCTGCTCGCGATCATCGGCTTCTTCGTGATCCCGGTGGTCGGGATGTTCATCGGGTTCCCGCTCGGCGTGTTCCTCAGCGAGCGGCAGCGGCTAGGCGAGACCGGCCGCGCCTGGGAGTCGACCAAGCACGCGCTGCGTGCCACCGGACTGTCGATCCTGATCGAGCTGCTCGGCACGCTGCTGGCCGCCGGTCTCTGGCTCGCGGCCGTGCTCTGGTTCTGACCGGCGAGACAGCGACTGCCAGGGTTTTGCCAGGTTCGCCGCAGGCTCGTCTCAGATCCGCGCGCCACGGTGGGAAGTAGCCGGGCCGAGCCGTGCCCGGGGAGCGACCACGGAGGCATACGCATGACGTCGAACGACCAGAAGCCCAACCATCGCTGGCGGATCGCCGGCACTGTCGCGGCGGTCGTGGCGATCACCGCTGTGGGCGGCGCGGCCTGGGCGACCGGGCTGGGGCTCGCCGACCCCACGCCATCACCGTCCGCGTCACCGTCCCAGTCACCGAGTACGCCGCAGGAGCCGGGCCGCGAGCGCGGTCCGGGCAAACACGAGATGTTCGGGTTCGGCATCGGCGGTGCGCTGCACGGCGAGTTCACGGTCGAGAAGGAGGGCGGCGGCTACCAGACCGTGGCGACCCAGCGCGGCGAGGTCACCGCGGTCAGCAAGGAGTCCCTGACGGTGAAGAGCGAGGACGGCTACAGCCGGACCTACACCCTCACCGAGGACACGCTGGTGAACGCCGCCCGCGACGGCATCGACGACGTGAAGACCGGCAACACCGTCACCGTGTTCGCGACCGTTGCCGACGACAAGGCCACCGCCGTCAGCGTGAACGACGGCACCGTCCGCGACGCCGCCCGGGAACGCTGGGGCTTCAAGCGCGGCCCCCGCTGAGGTTTCACAGCCGACTCACAGGAAAGGGCCAGCCCGCGCACGGGCAGGGCGCGCAGACTAGGGGCCATGAGCGCGCACCTGCTCGTCGTGGACGACGAGCCGAACATCGTCGAGCTGCTGTCGGCGAGCCTGCGGTTCGCCGGGTACGACGTCAGCACGGCGGCCAACGGCAGCGAGGCACTCCGCAAGGCCAAGGAGGTCGACCCGGACCTGGTCGTGCTGGACGTGATGATGCCCGGTCTGGACGGCTTCGACGTGGTCCGCCGGCTGCGGGCCGAGGACCGGCACGTGCCGGTGCTGTTCCTGACCGCGCGGGATGCGGTCGAGGACAAGGTCAAGGGCCTGCAGACCGGCGGCGACGACTACGTGACGAAGCCGTTCAGCCTGGACGAGCTGGTCGCCCGGGTCCGCGCGCTGCTGCGCCGGTCCGGGCACCGTGAGCAGGCCGAGCCGGACGCCGCGGTGCTGCGGTACGCGGACCTCGAGCTGAACGAGGACTCCTACGAGGTCTTCAAGGCCGGCGAGCCGGTGCAGTTGTCGCTGACCGAGTTCAAGCTGCTGCGCTGCCTGCTGGAGAACGCCGAGCGGGTGCTGTCCAAGGGCCAGATCCTCTCCGCGGTCTGGAACTACGACTTCGCCGGTGACGCCGGCGTGGTCGAGTCGTACATCTCCTACCTGCGCCGCAAGGTGGACACCGGCGACCAGAAGCTGCTGCACACGGTCCGCGGGGTCGGCTACGTGCTGCGCACCCCTCGCGGGACGGGCTGATGGCCGTGCCGACCGTGGCCCGGCCGCCGGCCCGCTTCACCGACCGCTGGCCGCTGCGCGTGACACTCGTGCTCGCGCTGCTGGCCCTGGTCACGGCCGCCCTGCTGGCATCCGGGCTCACCGCCACGGCACTGCTGCGCGGGTACCTGGTCGACCGGATCGACAGCCAGCTGCACGAGGCCGCGCCGGGGATCAGCTCGCCGCAGAACTTCCGGCCGTGGGCGCGCGAGGGCAGGCTCGGCGGGCCGCCACTGCCGAGCAACTTCTACGTGCAGTACAGCAAGGTCGACGGCAGTGGCCGGGAAGGGTTCAAGCAGACCCCGCGGGAGACCTCGTCCGCGCCCGAGCTGCCCGTGCTCACCCTCGACCAGGTGAAGGACAAGGGCCCGACCCCGTTCACGGTGGACGACAGTGCCGGCGGCGCGCCCTGGCGGGTGCTCGCCGTACCGCTGCGGAACGACAACGGCTCGGTGATGATCGCGCAGAGCCTGGCCGACGTGAATCAGACCGTGCAGCGCCTGGTCGGCGTCGAGATAGCGGTCGGCGTGATCCTGCTCGTGCTGCTCGCCGGCGTCGGGTCGTACGTCGTACGCCGCAGCCTGCGCGGCCTCGAGGACGTGGAGAACACGGCGGTGGCGATCGCCGGGGGCGACCTGAGCCGGCGGGTCCCGGAACGCGACCCGCGCACCGAGGTAGGCCGGCTGTCGGGTGCGTTGAACCAGATGCTCGGCCAGATCGAGACCGCGTTCGCCGAGCGCACCGCGTCGGAGACGTCGGCCCGCCGCTCCGAGGACCGGATGCGCCGGTTCGTCGCCGACGCGAGCCACGAGCTGCGGACCCCGCTGACCTCGATCCGCGGTTTCGCCGAGCTGGCCCGGCAACGCGGCGGCGAGGTGGAGCCCGCGACGATGCGCAGGATCGAGGAGGAGGCGAAGCGGATGGGCCTGCTCGTCGACGACCTGCTGCTGCTCGCCCGGCTGGACCAGCAGCGCCCGCTGACCCGGCGGCCCGTCGACCTGCTCGGCCTGGCCGGAGACGCCGTGCACGACGCCCGCGCCGTACAGCCGGACCGGCAGGTCGCGCTCGAGATCCTGCCCGACTCGGTCGCGCCGGTGGTCACCGGTGACGAGGCCAGGCTGCGGCAGGTGCTCGGCAACCTGATGAGCAACGCCCTGCACCACACCCCGGTGGACGCGCCGGTCACGGTCGCGGTCGGTACGGCGGACGGCGCCGCCCTGGTCGCCGTCCGCGACTCCGGCCCCGGCCTCACGCCGGAGCAGAAGTCGCGGGTGTTCGAACGCTTCTACCGCGCCGACACCGCGCGCACCCGCGCGACCGGCGGCTCCGGCCTCGGGCTGTCCATCGTGGCCGCCCTGGTCGCCGCCCACCACGGCACCGTCGATGTCACCGACTCCCCCGGCCGCGGTACGACGTTCACGGTCCGCCTGCCGCTGGCGGCTGCCTGACCTCCTCGGACTAGCGGTACAACAGCGCCCGTTCGGCGACCGTCCAGGCGGTCGAGGTGAGCAGGTACAGCCCCGCCGCGAGCGGTACGAAGGCCGCAGTCAGCACGGTGCCGTACGGCAGCAGACGCAGCACCCGTGGCGTACTGATGCCGGTCTCGGCCGCGCGGCGGGACTGCCAGCGGACACTGAACCAGGCCACCACCGCCAGCAGTACGGCCAGGCCGATGAACACCGGCGTCCCCGACAGCAGTGGCCAGTGCAGGCCGATCGGCGCGCCGAACAGGGAGCCGGCCAGCAGCGCGTTGGGATGCCCGGCGATCGTGGCGGCCGAGAACAGCCGGTACAGCACCCAGAAGAACGGCAGCTGCGTCAGCATCGGCAGGCATCCGACGAACAGCGACGAGCCGGTCTCGGTCTGCAGCTTCGCGATCTCGCGCCGCAGTCGCTCCGGGTCGTTCGGGTGCCGCTGCTGCAGCTCGGAGATCCGCGGCATCAGGACTGCGCGAGCCCGTTCGCCGCGCACCGCGGCCCGGCTGAACGGATGCAGCAGCAGCCGTATGACGACGGTGAAGATCACGATCGCGACCGGAACAGCAACCGGACCGGCGAACGGTTCGATGAGTGACGACATCGCAGTGACGAGGTGGTACGCGCCCGACACGGGCAGGTCGAACAGATCAGACATGAGCAGCACTCCACAAGGGCTCGCTGGAAAGAGGGAGGGTGGGAGTGGCTGCGTGAGACTACCGTGAGACTACGCAGCCGGGCTGCGCAGTCCAGGAGCACGTGGACGCGGACGTCCGGGCGCGTCGGGGTCGCGGAGGCGGAGGTAGGCGGCGCCGCGGGACCGGTCCCGCAGCGCGGTGGCCCGGCTGAGCGCCGGTGAGGTCGCCAGCACCAGCTGGACGCCGACGGCGCGAGCGGTGAGCAGCGCCACCAGTAGGCCGGCGGCCAGCACGGCCGTGAACGCCACCAGCGTCAGGCCGGAGTCGAACGCGGGGAAGGCCGACTGCATCAGCGTCGTCAGCATCCGGCCTCCCTTCGGGTCAGTTCAGTCGAGGTAGTCGCGCACTAGGGGTGCGTGAACGCTGTGCAGCTGACGCTCACAGACGTACAGATCAGGAGCGGTGTGGGGCGAAATATCTTGGACTGAGGCTGGGGGCCCCATGACCACATCATCGCAAGTCCCGACCAGCCGCGCCACAGGCAAGAAGTGAGCCGCCCTCTCGACTCCGACCCGACGACCTGCGCATTACCAAGGACCGTTGTCGAGCCGAGGTCGAACAGCTTCTTGATCTCGACAACGGTGAGTGGGATCAGTCCGAGGTCGGCTGGTGGTGGCCTGGGGCGGGTCGTTGGGGTGCCGGTAGCGGTTGGGTGCTTTGCGTGGGCCTGGGCACGGTGACGGCGCAGACGCCAGTAAAGCCAGATCCGGCAGTGCGGGCGTAGAGGATTCGAACCTCCGACCTTCTGATCCGTAGGCGGGCCAGAGGCGCCGCTGATGGCACTGGCCGGCGGCGTGGCCGTCTTCCTCATCCGGTTGTCCCGCAGACAGATGCCCGGCCAGGCCACCCAGGTGCTCGGGGCCGCAGCCAGCTTCGCGGCACTGTCCACCGTCTTCGGTTCGCCAATCATCGGAGCGGTAATCGTCCTGGAGGCCGCCGGGCTTGCCGGCGCAACAATGACCGTGGTCATGCCGCCTGGCCTGATCGCCGCAGGCGTCGGATCGCTGCTATTCGTGGGCATCGGTTCACTGACCGGACTGAGTGCCGAGTCATAC
>DASRHY010000005.1:0-33354 GCA_035650275.1 Kribbellaceae bacterium
TTTGCCGGCCACAAAACCGACCATCACGTCTTCCAGCTCGTCGTCGGACATCTGGGCGTGGCCTATCCGCAGGCGGGCCTCGGGCACGATCCGCCGCAATCGGCTGGCCACCAGCTCGATGTCATTCACCCGGTTGTGGACGAAGTAGATCTGCCCGCCGCGGGCCAGCTCGCGGAGCACCGCGTGGCGCACGGCGTTTTCGTCCCAGCGGGCGACCTTGGTATCGACGGCCAGTCGGTCTTCCGGCGGCGTTTCGAGATTGGAAATGTCCCGCAGGCCGACGAGCGACATATGCAGCGTCCGCGGAATGGGCGTGGCCGACAGCGTCAGCACATCGACCGTCGCCCGAAACGTCTTGAGCCGCTCTTTGACATCGACGCCGAACCGCTGCTCCTCGTCGATCACGACCAGACCGAGGTCCTTGAACCGGATCTCGCCGGACAGCAGCCGGTGGGTGCCGATCACCACGTCCACGCTGCCGCTCGCCAGGCCCTCGATCGTCGCCTTCGCCTCGCTGTCGGTCTGGAACCGCGACAGCGGCCGGACGTTCACCGGGAACGCGGCGTACCGCTCGGCGAACGTCGCGTAGTGCTGCTGCACCAGCAGCGTGGTCGGCACCAGTACGGCGACCTGCTTGCCGTCCTGGACGGCCTTGAACGCCGCACGCACGGCGATCTCGGTCTTGCCGTAGCCGACGTCGCCGCAGACCACCCGATCCATGGGCGTGACCTTCTCCATGTCCCGCTTGACGTCGTCGATGGTGGCCGCCTGGTCCGGCGTCTCGACGAACGGGAACGCGTCCTCCAGCTCGCGCTGCCAGGGCGTGTCCGGCCCGAACGCGTGACCCTTGGTCGCCTGCCGCGCGGCGTACAGCTTGATCAGCTCGGCGGCGATCTGCCGGACCGCCTTGCGGGCGCGACCCTTGCGCCTGGCCCAGTCCGAACCACCCATCCGGTCCAGGCTCGGCTGCTCGCCGCCGACGTACCGGGTGACCTGGTCGAGCTGGTCGGTCGGCACGTACAGCCGGTCACCGGGTTGGCCACGCTTGCTCGGCGCGAACTCGATCACCAGGTACTCGCGGGTGACGCCCTGCTGGCCGCTGCCGACAGTGCGCTGCATCATCTCGACGTACCGGCCGACGCCGTGCTGCTCGTGCACGACGAAGTCGCCGGGGGTGAGCTCGAGCGGGTCGATCGTCTTCTTCCGCCGGCTCGGCATCCTCGACGCGTCCCGCCGGTCCGCAGTGGTCCGCTGGCCGACCAGGTCGTTCTCGGTGAGCACCGCGAGCCTGATGCCCGGGGCAACGAAGCCGTGCTCGATCGTGCCCTGTGCGATCTGTACCACGCCGGGCTCGGGCACCGTGTCGACGGCGTCCACGGTGCGGGCCGCGAGCTCGTGCTCGCCGAACACCTCCGCCAGCCGGGCCGCCGGGCCGTGGCCCTCGGTGATGGTCACGACCCGCCAGCCGGCCCGCAGCCAGTCCCGTACGTCGTTCATCGCAGGCTCGGTCTGGCCCCGGTACGGCTCCAGCTCACGCGCCTCGACGATCCTGCTCTCCACCGCGCCGGCGTCCGCGTCGATGTCGATGCTGACCCGCTCACCGAGCGAGTCGCGCAGCTCCGGTGCGTCGGCCGGGGCCGTCGCGAACGGCGACAGGCTCCACCAGGACAGCTCGTTGCCGAGAGCATGCGTCCGGACGTCGGCCAGCGTCATGTACGCCGCCGCGCCGAGGTCGATCGGTGCCTGGCCGCCCCCGGCCGCAGCCGCCCAGGACGCCTCCAGGAACTCCTGGCTGGTCGCGACCAGGTCGTGCGCCCGGGCCCTGACCCGCTCCGGGTCACTGACGACGACGTGGGTGCCCTTCGGCATCAGGTCGACCAGCAGCTCCATCTCGTCGACCAGCACCGGGGCCAACGACTCCATGCCCTCCACCGCGTGGCCCTGAGACAGCTTCTCGAACAGTTCGGCCAGCTCCGGGTGCTCCTTGGCGAGCGCCGCCGCCCGGCGTCGTACCTCGTCGGTGAGCAGCAGCTCCCGGCACGGAGGCGCCCACAGTCCGTGCTCGGCGAGCTCCAGCGAGCGCTGGTCCGCGACCGCGAAGTACCGGATCTCCTCCACCTCGTCGCCGAAGAAGTCCACCCGCAGCGGGTGCTCCTCGGTGGGCGGGAAGACGTCGATGATGCCGCCGCGGACCGCGAACTCGCCGCGCCGCTCGACCAGGTCGACCCGGTGGTACGCCGCACCGGCCAGGCCCTCGATCAGGTCCTCGAGCTCGGTCGTGTCGCCGACGTGCAGCTGCACCGGCTTCAGGTCTGCGAGGCCCTTCACCTGCGGCTGCAGGACGCTGCGGACCGGGGCGACCAGGATCCGGACCGGGCCGGTGGTCTCGTCCGAGGGGTCCGGGTGCACCAGCCGGCGCAGTACCGCGAGCCGCCGGCCGACCGTGTCCGAACGTGGCGACAGCCGCTCGTGCGGCAACGTCTCCCAGGCCGGGTAGTAGACCACCGACGCGGGGTCGTCGACCAAGCAGCGCAACGCCTCGGTGAGCTCCTCGGCCTCGCGGAACGTCGCGGTCACCGCGAGCACCGGCCGGTCCGCGCCGCCACGGTCGGCGGCCGCGGCCAGGGCGGCGTACAGAACCGGGCGGATCGCCCCCGGCGCGCTCAGGTCCAGCGTCGTGCCAGCGGGCTCGCGCGCCTGCTCCAGGGCCGCCGCGACCACCGGATCCGCGACCACCGCGTCGACCAGACCGGTGAGCCTGCTCATGAGTTGTACCGGCCTTGCGTCTGCTCCAGTCCCTCGGTGACCAGGCACTCGACCGCGTCGGCGGTGCGGTCGACGTAGAACGGCAGCTCCTTGCGCTCGGCCGCGGAGAAGTCGCTGAGCACATGGCTCGCCGGGTCCTGCCGGCCGGGTGGCCGGCCGATGCCGAACCGCACCTTGTAGTAGTCGCCGGTACCGATCGAGCGCCGGATCGACTTCAGCCCGTTGTGCCCGTTGTCGCCGCCGCCGAACTTCACCCGCAGCGTGGTGAACGGGATGTCCAGCTCGTCGTACACGACCACCAGACGGCTCGGGTCCACCTTGTAGAACTTGAGCAGCCCGGAGACCGGGCCGCCGGACTCGTTCATGTACGACCGCGGCCGCGCCAGCACGGCCCGCACGCCCGGCAACCCGCCGACCCGGCCCTCCAGCACGTCAGCCTGCACCTGCTTGCCCGCCTTCAGCTTGCCGCCGACGCGGCCGACCAGCTCGTCGAGCACCATGTGCCCGACGTTGTGCCGGTGGCCCGCATAGGAAGAGCCGGGGTTCCCCAGCCCGACGACGAGCCATGCGTCGTCCGACACGGATCCCCGGCCTCCCTGGTGTACGTGTGTGCGGCGTGGAACTTACTCGTCGGAGGACTCGGGCTGCTCCGGGGCAGCCTCGGCGGCTGCGGCAGCGGCCGCGGCCTCCTCCGGGGTCTCGGTGTGCTCCTCGCGCTCGATGCCCGCCTCGGCCTCGGCCTCGGCCAGCTCGGCCTCGAGCTGCTCGGCGGTCGGCGCCGCCGTGACGTTGACGATCAGCGTCTCGGGGTCGATCGCGAGCGTCGTACCGGACGGGAGCACGATGTCGGAGGCGTGGATCTGCGCGCCGACGTCGAGCCCCTCGACGGACACCGTGACGCCGTCCGGGATGTGCGTCGCCTCGGCCTCGACCAGGATCGTCGGGCTCTCGTTGACCACCAGCGCACCGCCGACCGCCTCGCCCTCGACGTGCACCGCGATGTCCACCTGGACCTTCTCGCCGCGCCGCACGATGACCAGGTCGACGTGCTCGATGGTGCCCTTCAGCGGGTCACGCTGGACCTGCTTCGGGAGTGCGAGCTGGCTCTCGCCGCCCTCGATCTCGATCAGCAGCAGCGCGTTCGCCGTCTTGAGCGCGAGCATGGTGTCGTGGCCCGGCAGCGTGATGTGCACCGGGTCGTTGCCGTGCCCGTAGAGGACCGCGGGCACCTTGTGCTCGCGGCGGATGCGACGGGCCGCACCCTTGCCGAACTCCGAGCGCGACTCGGCTTGGATCTTGACCTCGGCCACGACGTGAACTCCCTCAGAAACTGTTGCGGTGGTCTGCGTTTGGTGTGGCCCGGCGAGTGACGTGACGTGGCGGTGCAAACCACCGCGTCGATCACGGACGCCGCGCCCACCCTGAGGTAGGGGGCATCCCTCGCCGAGGCAACCTCGTCAGTCTAGCCAAGTACGGCGCCAGAGCGGAAATCCGGCCCCCTCAGCGGCTGGTTTCGGCGAGCACTACGCCGCCGGGGCCGCCGGCTCTCCGGCGCCAGCCCGGCGCTCGGCTTCTGGCACCAGTGCCAGGTTGCAACCCGAGGGTGGCGCCACAACCCGAGCACCTGGGCGCGCGACGACCTGTGCTCCGCTGCACAGGTCGCTGGAGTGGTCAGCGGAGGGAGGGGAAGAGGTCGGTGGCGGCCCGGCGCATCACGGCGATCTGGTCGGGATCGGTCGGGCGGACGAAGACGAAGTCGGTGAAACCGTACGCGCGGTAGTCGTCGACCAGGCGGCGTACGGCGTCCAGCGAGGTGAAGACGTCGACGGCGGGTAGGACGGAGCGGACCAGGGTGGACGGGTCGCGGCCGATCGCGCGGCAGTGCTCGTCCAGGGCGCGGGACAGCTCGCCGGCCTCCTCGGGGGACCGCCGGGTGTTCCAGAAGTCGGCGTAGTGGGCGGTCAGCGCGAGCATCCGCGGGCCTTTCGCTCCGACCATCAGCGGGAGCCGCGGGGTCTGCAGCGGCTTCGGCTCGAACGGAGCGTCGTCGAGCCGGTAGTACCGGCCGGTGAACGTGCTTCGTTCTTCGCGCTGCAGCCGGTTGACCACCTCGACCGCCTCGGCGAACCGGTCGACCCGCTCGCGCGGACCGGGGAAGTCGAAGCCGTACGCCGCGTGCTCGCGTTCGGCCCAGCCGGCTCCGAGGCCGAGCTCGAGCCGGCCGCCGCTGATGTGGTCGACGGTGACGGCCTGCTTCGCGAGCAGGGCCGGGTTCCGGTAGGTGTTACCGGTCACCATCACGCCGAGCCGGATCCGCGTGGTCACCGCCGCGAGCCCGGCGAGCAGGGTCCAGCCCTCGTAGTACGGCCTGTCGTCCGGTCCGCCGAGTGACATGAAGTGGTCGATCACCCAGGCGGTGTCGAATCCGAGTCGCTCGGCCTCCTGCCAGTGCGAGACCAGCTCCGGCCACGGCAGCGCAGGCTCGGTGAGCACACCGAAGCGAAGGCTCACGAGTCCCGCTCGAGCCGGGTCAAGACCTGCCGCAGCCCGCGCAGCGCGTCACCCTCGAGCCCGGCCGCGTCGAGCGTGTCGGCCAGCTCGTCGAACTCGGGACCCCATCGCCAGGCCACCGCGCGGAGGCCGCCGACCCGGTCGGCGTCGGCCAGCAGGGAGGCGTCCTGCCGATCGGCCTGCGCTTCGAGGGCGGCCAGTACGCCGTGCCGGCGGGCCAGTCCGCGGGCCAGCTCGGCCAGTGCCAGGTGGCCCTTGTTGTACAGCGCGAACGCGGACTTGGCGGCGCTCGCGGCGCCGATCTCGTCACCGACCACCATCGGCGTGACCAGCGTCGGCTCGTACAGGTCGCGGACCAGCGCGGTCGCCTCGGCATCACCGGACAGCATCAGGTGGGTCGCGGCCGCACCCTCCCGCGGTGGCGGACCGACCACCCCGGCATCGACGAAGGTTGCCGAGGGCAACGCCTGAGCTGCCTGCTCGAGTGAGGAGGGCGACAGCGGGTTTGCGTCGACGTACACGCCGGAGAAACCGGCCGCGCCGACCTGCCGGGCGATGTCGACCGCGCCCTGCGGGGCACATGAGCAGAGCACCAGGTCAGCGGTGCCGACGACCTGGTCGAACGACGCGGCGACCAGTCGTTGCCGCGCGGCACGTTCCGCGGTGGCGGCGCTGCGGCCGTCCGCGACCCAGCGGACCTCGTGCCCGACGGCGGCGAGCTGACCGGCGAGCGCGGAACCCATCGCGCCCGGATGGAAGATCGCGATCCGCACGGCTAGGCGTGACCGTCGAAGAGGCTGGTGACCGAGCCGTCCTCGAACACCTCACGGATCGCGCGGCTGATCAGCGGCGCGATCGACAGGGTGGTGAGCTTGTCGAACTGCCGGTCGTCCGGGATCGGCAGCGTGTTGGTGACGATCACCTCGCTGCACTGGCAGTTCTTCAGCCGGTCGACGGCCGGGCCGGACAGGATCGGGTGAGTGGCGGCGATCACGACGTCGCTGGCGCCGTCCGCGACCAGCGCGTCCGCGGCCTTGGTGATGGTGCCGGCCGTGTCGATCATGTCGTCGACCAGGATGCAGACCCGGCCCTTGACGTCGCCGACGACCCGGTTCGCGACCGACTCGTTGGGGCGGTTGATGTCACGCGTCTTGTGGATGAAGGCCAGCGGCGCACCGCCCAGCCGGGCAGACCACTGCTCGGCGACCTTGATCCGGCCCGCGTCCGGTGAGACCACGGCCAGCCGGCGGTCGCCGTACTTCTGCGACACGTACTGCGACAGGATCGGCAGCGCCATCAGGTGGTCCACCGGCCCGTCGAAGAAGCCCTGGATCTGGTCGGTGTGGAGGTCGACCGCGATCAGCCGGTCCGCGCCCGCGGTCTTGAACAGGTCGGCCATCAGCCGCGCCGAGATCGGCTCCCGGCCGCGGTGCTTCTTGTCCTGCCGGGCGTAGCCGTAGAACGGCATCACCACCGTGATCCGCTTCGCCGACGCACGCTTCAGCGCGTCGACCATGATCAGATGCTCCATCACCCACTGGTTGATCGGCGCGGTGTGGCTCTGGATCACGAAGGCGTCGCTGCCGCGCACCGACTCCTCGAACCGTACATAGATCTCGGAGTTCGCGAAGTCGTACGCCGTGGTCGGCACCAGCCCGACGCCCAGCTCGTGCACGACCTCCTCGGCCAGCTCCTGGTTCGCCCGGCCGGAGAAGACCATCAGGTTCTTCTCGGTGGTGCGCTTCATACCGCTCACTGTCGCGCCTCCTCGCTCCCGGTGCTGCTCCCAGTGTCACCCGGATCCGCAGGCTGCTCCGAGGCCGCGGCCTCGGCGGCGGCGGCCGTCTTCGTCCCGGCGCGCCGGCGGGCCACCCAGCCGGCCACGTTGCGTTGCTTGCCGCGGGCCACCGCCAGGTCGCCGGGCTGGGTGTCCGAGACGATCGTGGACCCGGCGGCGACGTAGCTGCCGTCGGCGATCTCGACCGGTGCCACCAGCACCGAGTCGCTGCCGATGAACGAGTGCTTGCCGATCGTGGTGTGGCTCTTGGTCACGCCGTCGTAGTTCGCGACGATCGTGCCGGCGCCGACGTTCGCGCCCTCACCGATGGTGACGTCGCCGGCGTACGTCAGGTGCGGGACCTTCGCGCCGTCGCCGATGCCGGCGTTCTTGGTCTCCACGAAGGTGCCGATCTTGCCGGCGGTGCCGAGCGCCGTACCGGGTCGCAGGTAGGCGAACGGGCCGACTTTCGCGTTCTCGCCGATCACCGACTCCGAGCCGTGGGTGCGGATCACGGTCGCGCCGGCGCCGACCCGGACGTCGGTGAGCGTGGTGTCCGGGCCGATCGTGGCGCCGGAGCCGACCGTGGTGGCGCCGTGCAGCTGGGTGTTCGGCAGCAGGGTCGCGTCCGGCTCGATCGTCACATTGCGGTCCACCCAGGTGGTCCGCGGGTCGACGATGGTCACGCCGGAGCGCATCAGCGCGTCGAGGGTACGGCGGTTGAGCTCGGCCCGCAGCGTCGCCAGCTGGACCCGGTCGTTGACGCCCTCGGTCTGCATCGCGTCGGTGGTGATGTGCACGCCGACCCGCTTGCCGTCCTTGCGGGCGATCGACAGCACGTCGGTCAGGTACAGCTCGCCCTGCGCGTTGTCGGTGGTGATCCGCTGCAGCCCGTCGCGCAGCGTGGCCGCGTCGAACACGTAGATGCCGGCATTGATCTCGTCGATCAGGCGCTGGTCGTCGGTGGCGTCCTTGTGCTCGACGATCGCGTCCACGGTGCCGTCCGCGGCGCGGATGATCCGGCCGTAGCCGGCCGGTTCCGGTACCCGGGCGGTGAGCACGGTGACGGCGTTGTGCTCGTCGTCGTGCGCGGTGACCAGATCGAGCAGCGTCTGGGTCTCCAGCAGCGGTACGTCGCCGGAGGTCACGATCACCGCGCCGTCCACCTCGGGCAGTGCGGAGAGCCCGCAGCGGACCGCGTCGCCGGTGCCGAGCTGTTGCTCCTGAACCGCGGTCCGCACCTCGCTGTCGATCTCCGCGAGGTGTGCCTCGACCACATCCCGGCCGGTGCCGACCACGACCACCAGGTGCTCGGGCTCCAGCGCCCGCGCGGCGGCGACGGCGTGGCCCACCAGGCTCCGACCGCCGAGCTCATGCAGCACCTTCGGTACGGCGGATTTCATCCTGGTGCCCTGGCCCGCAGCCATGATCACTACGGCGGCAGGACGATGGGAAGTCACGCGGTTCTCTCCTCCGGTTCACCTCGGCGGCGAGGCGGTAGGCGTACGACGCGGGGCAACTCACAGCCAGCGTCAGCGTAGCCGCGGCGGACTGCGCGAGCCGAATCGGCCGTATGCTGCCACGCATGCCGGACCCGGTCGAGATCGTCCCGTACGACGCGGCGTGGCCCGGCTGGTTCGCCCAGGTCGGCGCCGGGCTGCGCGACGTACTCGGTGACACAGCGGTACGGATCGACCACGTCGGGTCGACGGCCGTACCGGGGCTGGACGCCAAGCCGGTGCTGGACATCCAGATCTCGGTGGCGGCGCTGGAGCCGTCGGACCGGTACGCCGTACCGCTGGAGCGACTGGGATACGTGTTCCACGCCGACAACCCGGAGCGCACCAAGCGGTACTTCCGCGAACCGCCCGGCAGCGCCCGGACCCATCTGCACGTCCGCCGAGCCGGCAGCTTCTCGCAGCAGCTGCCGCTGCTGTTCCGCGACTTCCTGCGCGCCGATCCCGACACGGCCAAGCAGTACGGCGAGCTGAAGCGGTCGCTGGCCACTACGTTCCGCGACGACCGGGCCGGGTACACCGACGCGAAGTCCGACTTCATCTGGACGGTGATCCGCAAGGCGGACGACTGGGCGCAGGACGTCGGCTGGGAGGCCGGTCCGAGCGACGCGTGACGGCGTCCAGTGCCACGATCGTCGGGTGGCCGACCAGGACGACGTACGGCGGATCGCCAGGACGCTGCCGGGGACGATCGAGGCGGGGCGCTGGTCCAGGACTACGACGCGTCGTAGGCGGACTCGACCAGCAGCTCAACCGCCCGTTCCGGCTCGGTGAGCGCGGCCAGCACCAGGTGCCGCTGCGCCCATCGACCGGCGGACCAGGCCAGCGCCTTCGCCAGACCGTCCCCGGTCGCCGCGTGCGGACGGCCCTCCGGGTCCACCCACCAGGCCACCTCGTGCCCGTCGACGGTGAGCTCGTCGTGCTCCCACCAGGTCTCCGGTACGCCGGGCAGCAGCCGCCGTACGACGTCCGGCACCGGCGCCGGCGTACCGTCGCCGTCGACCGCGCCCGCGGCGACGTCGGGTGCCAGCGGCAGGTCCAGCAGGTCGCTCAACCCGTCCGCGGCCGGACCGGTCGCCACCACGAACCCGCCGAGGTCGGTGCGCTGCAGCCACATCGGCGCGTCCGCGACCACCGCCCGATCCGCATCCACCACCCGACCGCCGAGCACCCGGACCCGGGCCGGCGGTTCACCCGGGTACGCCGCTCCCGCGCCGAGCGCCGCCCAGATCCCGACCAGCGCCTGGTCGTCGAGATCGCTGTCCGGCCCGACCAGCCGGCCCAGCAACAGCTCCACTCCGCCAGCGTCCAGGTCGGCGATTTCGCGGACCAGGCCGGTCGCGGTCCGCACTTCCGGGTCGAGCCCGACGAGCCACTCCGGCGCCGGGTCCAGCAGCCCGGCCAGCGCCGGGTCCGCGTCCGGGTCCGCGCGGCCTGCCAGCGGCCGGTCGTCGTCGAGCCGGACGTGGCGTCGTACCCACCACGACGGGTATGACGGTGCCTCGCGCGACTGCCCGTCGGCATCGACCACCCGGACCGGCCGGACCAGCGCCGCCCGCAAGACGGGATCGGACCCGAGCAGAGCGAGTGCACGCGGCCAGTCGATCACCCAGTCGAGGTCGCGAACCACGGTCAGCTCGCCCGCCACGGACCCGGCCGGCGCGTGCTCGGCGACCCAGCCGCCCAGGTCGTCGACGTCTGCCAGCGCATCCGGGAGCGCGTCCAGCGCGACGTCCGGGACGGACACCGCGCGCAGCGTCCGCAGCACCCCGACGGACTCCAGCGCCGGTACGCCGTACCGCTCGACCAGCTCGCGCGCGACCGGCGCGACCTCCTCGGGTTCGAGCACCGCCTCGGCGTCCGAGCCCGCGACCACCAGCGCGTTCGCCGGTACCAGCTCGCCGTCGGCATCGCGGAGCGCGAGCTCGCCCAGCCACCACGGCCTTTCCGGCTGCCCGGTATCCGCTGCGACCAATGTCAGGACCGCCTCGGCCAGCGCGTCGGGGTCGTCGGGCTCGGCCTCGATCGCGGCCCGGACCGCGCCGTCGGCGAGCAGCGCTCGCGGGCTGGTCCGTCGTGCGCCCAGCCGTTCCAGCGTCTCGTGCGCCGCGTCCGGGTGGACCACCCGCAGCCCGTACGACGCGAACGCCGACAGCGCCTCGGCCGGCAAATCGTCCCCGGCCAGCACCAGCCCGCGCGCGCCGCGGACCAACCGGCCGTCCGCGAGCGGTACCGGCAGGGTGCCGAGCGTCTCCCGGCTCAGCGGGTCGGCGACCAGCGCAGCGACCGCGGCGTACACCTCACGCCACCAGGACGGCTCCCTGGTCGTCGCGGCCAGCTGGTCGACGACCTCGGCCAGGTCCACCCGGCGTACGCCGAGCGCGTCCAGTGCCGCCCGGTCCTGCCGCCGGGTCGCGACCAGTCCGTCCACGATGGGCGCCAGTACGGCGTCAAGTGCCGGGTCCGCATCATCCACGGCGACGGCGTCGCGTGGCCTGAGCAGTGTCCCGTCCGGGTCGACCGGGCGCAGCATCGGCGTGCCCGGCAGCACCGTCAGGATCTGCTCGCGCAACCGCGCGTCCAGTGCGCCGGCGGCGAGACCCGTCGGGACCAGCGGCAGCACGTCGGCGCCGTCCTCGGCACGCTGCCGCAGCAGATTCGCGTACCCTTCCGCCGCCTCCTCGACCAGCCTGTCGGTGAGCGGGCCGGTCGCGACGTGCCGGCGGGTCGGGTCCAGCGGGAACGACGCGAGCAGCAGCGCGGGCAGCGACAGCGGTTCGTCGGTCGGGGTGGGTGCGTGCACGGTGTCCGGGATCGTGGTCTCCGGGTCGCGGGGCAGCGCCCAGAGCACCGACCAGTACGGCCGGGCGCGTTCCTCGGTCGGCCGGTCCTTGAGCAGCCGCTCGCGCTCGTCGCCGGTGAGCTCGCCGTCCGCCCGTACGACGTGCCAGCGGGCGGCCGCGCCTTCCAGCACCCGCTCGGCACCATCCAGGTCGATCTCGATCCGCTCCAGCCCCGGCAGCGCGAGCAGCAGCGCGTCGTCGGCCTCGGCGAGCAGCTGCCGGACCAGGTCCGCGGCGGCCTCATCGCGCAGCGGCAGCAGTACGGCGGTGTCGTACCCGTCGGGTGGTTCGCCCTCGGCCGCGAACGGCAGCCTCAGCACCGGGACCTGGCCATCGCGGCGCCGTACCTCCTCGGTGAGTGCCGGCTCGCCGGCCACCAGCGCCGCGGTGTCGTCTTTCGAGAACCGCACGCCTCCCTGCCCGGACACCACGATCGGCTCGTCCGTCACCGCCAGCACGGCCGCGAACCCGACCCCGAACCGGCCGACCGAGTCACCGTCCCGCTTGGCCGAGGCGCGCAAGGTCGCGAGCGACTCGACTCCGTCCGCGGTCAGCGGCGCACCGGTGTTCGCGACCACCAGCGTCGGCGATCCAGTGTCGGTGTCGGTGTCGGTCTCGCGGATCGTGAAGCGAACCCGCCCGGGTACGCCGGCCGCACGGCCGGCCGCGTCCGCGGCGTTCTGCGCAAGCTCGACCACCAGCCGGTCCCGGTACCCGCCGAGCGCCAGATCCTCCTCCGCGTTCGCGTCCTCCCGGAACCGCGCAGGCGTTGCCCGCCACGCCGCCAGTACCCGCTCCCGGAGCCCCGCGGTCCCGAACACGTCATCCACGCCCGCGAGTATGCCGGTGCCCGGGTCTGGGGAGTTCGGCCGTGCGATCTGGGGGCGTCGAACTCGTGGTCAGCGATCAGTCGCCTTGGCCGCGAGTGGTGGTGTCGCGGTTCTGCTGCGCGTGCCCGCCCAGGCGTGCCTGATCGTTCGCCGCAGTGTGGTCGCCGGGAGTCACCGAGGTCATCTGCGTCGTGCCGGTCATCGCGACCCGCTGGGCGAACTCCGCCGACCCGTGCTGCGGTGCCGCACCCGGTTGCTGGTCCGGCTGGCCCGGCGGCTCTGCCCATCCCGGCGGGACCGTCGCCTGCTGGCCCGCCGAAGGCGGGGGCTGCGCGATCGGCCCCGGCGTCGCGGGACCCGTGCGAACCTGTGGCGGAGCGGCCGGCTGAGCAGGCTGCCCGAGCTGAGCGCCAGGCTGCTGCGCCGCGGGCGCGTGCGCCGGCATCGGCGGGTACGCGGGCTGCGGCGGGTACGCGGGCTTCGGTGGTACCTGCGCCGTCGGAGCTGGCGTTCCCCGCACCCGCCACGGAGCCTGGCCGGTCGGTGCAACAGCGGGCTGTCCAACACCGCGATGCGCTACTTCCGGTCGCGCGACCACCGGACCGGTCATGCCGGGAACGACAGGTCCGTTCGGTCGGAACTGCCGGCCGGCGACCTGGGCGTTGGGCGGGATCGCGTTCGGCGCTTGGGTGGGCAGGACCTGGCTCTGGGTGCCGGTCTGGGGAGCGACGACACTGACACGGATCTGGTTCAGGCTCTTGGTCGCGGCGTTGAACGCACTGTTGCCGAGCCTCGCCGCCAGGCGTCGCTGGCCCCACCGCTGCATTCGGTCCGTGGCTCTGGTCAGTTTGTTGACCACCCACAGCGGGAAGGCGGCGACGGTGACGATGCCCCGGATCGGCCGCGGCACCCGCTTCCAGCGCTTCCCGATCTGCTCGAACGAGGCGCCCCGGCGCTCGAGGCGACCGAATCTCCTGTACATGTCATCGGCCAGCCTGCTGACCGCATAGTCGTGCTGCTGCTGCGACTGGAAGCGGCTGGTCACCATCATCATGCGTGCGGCTTCGTGGAACCGCTGGTCGGGCGGCGCAGCGAGCAGCTGCCGCGTGACGGTCCGGGGCGAGGCACCGATGCTCTTCGCGATGTTGTCGACCAGCGCGTTCGCAGCTGTGGCATAGATCTGCGAATGGGTGTCCCTGGGCCTGACGAAGCGGAACAGGAACGGCCTCGGGAGGCCGTTCGCGGCCTGGAAGCGACCGAGCTCGCGCACCGCGTAACCCTCGCGTAGCCCGGCGCCGAACGTGAGCTCGGTCTTGTCGAGGTCGCGTTGCCGCGGCGACTGGTTCGCAAAGGCCTGATCCGCGAGCACGGCGTGCAGGCCGGCCATCAGAGCGCGCGCCTTGGCCGGCCGGAAGACCCGTCCCCGGCCGGCGGCGTACCGACCGAGCTGCTGCACGCTGGACACCTTCTGCCTGGCCTGCACCCAGTCGTCGAGCCCGTCCGCGGTCAAACCCTGCGGAACGCCGACGCCGAGCGCGAACCGCGCGTGTGCCCCCGCGTTCCGTAGCAGGCCGACGTACGCCTGGTGCTCTGCTGCGCTCAGAGGTTTTGCCACGAGCAATGACGGTAGTCCGCGATGAGGCCACTGCGGTCGGCCGACAATCTTCGCTGAGGTCGGACTGCTGGCTGCGCGCGGGCGGACGAAATCTCACCCTCGGCGGAGGACGCTGCGTGGCCGTCTGCCTGTCATGGTCCGTGCGTGGCCGATCAATCTGTGGGATTCCCTGTTGCCGCTGGGAAGCGCGCGTGGCTCGCGGTTCTACTGGCCGGCGTGCTGGTCTGGTTGCTGGCGGCCGGAGTGACTGCGATCACCGAGGACGACATCTTGGTTCCGACACTGTTCATGATCGGGAGTTTTCTGGTGCCGGTCACGGTCGTGACGTTCGCGCTGGGTCGCCTGGACGACTGTCGCTTGACCGCCAACGTGATCCTCACAGGGTTTCTCGCAGCCGGGACGATCGGGGTCGTCGTATCTGCCGTCACCGAGATCTACCTGCTGCCGACCGGGTCTGGGCCGTTGGGTAACGCCCTCGGGTTCTTCGGCGTCGGCTTGATCGAGGAAGTCTCCAAGGGTGCAGTGCTCGTGGCGGTCGCCTGGCGGGTACGCGAGCGCACGGTGCACGGGGGCATGGTCCTGGGGGCCACTGTGGGCGCCGGCTTCGCGGCGTTCGAAAGCACGGGCTACGCCTTCTACGCGTATGTCCAACACACCAATGACCACCCCGAGCTGAACATTCTGCAAACCGAGGTGTCGCGAGCCATGCTCGCCCCGTTCGGCCACCTGACCTGGACCGCGCTGCTCGGTGGTGCACTTTTCGCCGCTGCCGCCCCACCCAAGGGCGGGTTCCGCTTCACCATGCGGGTGGGTTTGACGCTCCTGGGAGTCATGGCACTCCACGGAGCATGGGACGCCACGTACGGCTGGGCCATCTGGATTACGCAAGGACTCACCGGGAGCGGATGGATCGCGGACTGGCCGGATGGCACGTACTGGGAGGGGGTTCCGACACAAGAAGAGCTGTGGGTCTTCCAGCTGATGTACGACGCCGCGCTGGCTGTCAACGCCCTCATCGGAGTGGTCTGGGTCGTCCGCAGTTGGCGGCGGGGCGCAAGGCTCGCCGGGAAAGCTCCGCCCCTGACATCTCCGCCAGTCAACGCCAGCTGATCTGCGACTGTCGAAGCACGTATCGCGGCTACCTGTTGAATTCCCCTTTGGCTCCGGCTGGAAGCCGGCTCTCGCTCGCGGGCGTTGAACCTCATCGGGCGCTCCCACGTTTTGGTAAATGAGAAACTCCGAGCCAGCCGCCCACCGAAGGAGTGTCACCGATGCGCGTTACATCGCGCATAGTTGCAGCGTGCGCCAGTTGCCTGGTCGCCGGTGTGGTCTACGCGCCCGCGGCCACGGCCGCCGACACCGCGCCGCCCACCCCACCCTCCAACGTTCGGGTGCTCGCCGTAGGCCCCAGCACCGTGACGATCTCGTTCACGGGCTCGACCGATGAAGTCGGGCTGAAGTGGTACGTGGTGCGGGTCGGCAACCGCGAGCAGCCCACAACCTCACCGAGCTCGACCCAGGTCGGCGGGCTCTTGTCGAACACGAGCTACTCCCTCACCGTGGTCGCGGTCGACAGGGCAGGCAACGTGTCGGCGCCGAGCGGGCCGGTCACGTTCACCACCGCGACGTGGCCCTCGCCGACCGGACTTCGGGTGACGAGCACGAACGGCGGCACCGTCAGCCTCGCCTGGAATCGGCCGGCGAACATGGACCCGTATCGGTACCTGATCTACGACTCTGGCCGGCCTGAGGTGGCAGCGAAGACAGAAGCGGTGACGACGCAGCGCCTCGCCGCCGGCACCCACACGTTCACCGTCAAGGCGATGCACTCGAACCAAGATGTCTCGCCCGCGAGCGCCTCAGTGACGGTGACGGTGCCACCCAGAGGTGACGATTTGACCGCGCCGAGCGCTGCGGGCAACCCGACGACCTTCCCCGACGAGGAGGGCGATGACCTGACGACCTGGACCGCTTCCACGGACGAGACCGATCCGCAGTCGAGCCTCACCTACGACATGCTCCAGCGCTGGGCGGGTGATCTGTTCGCGGTGCGCTACGGCGTGACGGGGACGCAGGTCTCCGGCTTCTTCGTGGCCGCGGTCAGGGCAGTCGATCCCGCTGGGAACCGCTCCGAGCCTGCGTTTACGACCGTGCTCTGACAGGCGTCCGCCGTTCACGCGGAGGCTGCTCATCGGGGGTTCGGTCCGTGCTCGCAGATGAAGCGCGCCGCTGTGTGAGACTGCGGTCGCTGGGTATAGCTTCGGCCATCTGGGATGCCCGTAGCACCGCCACTCGCCCTGGAGGAGACGCTTGCATGGATGCCCGTAAGGTCGTCGAAGAACTGGAGCACCCCGGCGCCCGTGATCTGCTGACGAAGGCATCCCTGGCTCGGCTTGCCTACAACGGGCAGGACGGGCTACCTCGTGTCATTCCGATCGGCTTCTTCTGGACCGGTGAGCACGTCGTCATCTGCACGGCGACGACGGCGCCGAAGGTTCGGGCTTTGTCCGACCGGCCGGACGTTGCGTTGACGATCGACATCGGCGACACGCCCGATGGAGCGAAGGCGCTGCTGATACGCGGACGCGCTGCCGTCGAGATCGTCGACGGCGTGCCCGATGAGTACCTCGGGCAGTCGAGCAAGGGGATGGCCGACGAGCTGGGCGAAGAAGGCATGGCCGAGTTCGAGCGGCAGGTCCGCAAGATGTACGAGCAGATGGCGCGTATCCGGATCGAGCCGCAATGGGCGCGGTTCTACGACTTCGGGGCGGGACGGCTACCGTCCTTCCTCCGCGAACTGGCGGACAAGGCGGCCAGCAAGTAGATGTGCGACAGTCGGAGCGCGGATCGCGACATGACCGGACGTGTCCCGCCCCGATTGCGCCTATCCGGGGCGGTCGAACGTCGCTTCCTTGTCGCGATAGGTCTCTGAGCCTCTGGCTGGAGCGATCGCGACCACGAAGTCCGCCAAGGCGGACTCGGTCGGTGTGCCATCGGGGTTAGCGCCACCCGGCTCCTCGTCCCAGCCGACGAGGGTGACGTGAACGGTGTAACGGCCGTCCATCAACGGCATCCGGAGCGTCGCGTGCTCGGGAGACCCGACGTTCTCGATCCCGCTCAGGCAGACCTCACCGCCCCTGACCGTCAGTAGGTTGGGCTCGCTCGCCACAATGGCGTACCTCTGCTCTCGTTCGGTCAAGCCGTCGGGGGCCACTGCCGCTCGCACCCCGAACGCACCATCCGACTGGATGCCCACGGGACGAGTTCGCCGCGAGATCGCCGCTCCGAGACGCTCGTTGACGCGCGTCTCCCACGACTCGTATCCGTCGACGTCTCCGAAGGTCGAGGCACACCAAAGAGCGAGCATGCCGGCGTCGGTGGACGACGTGACAACGGCCTGGCACGCCGAGGGCGCCGCGGCCAAGTTCGCTCAGGCGGTCGACGGCGAGCTCGCCCTGGACCAGGACGACGACGAGGACGACGGTCCGGACGCGGCGGCGCTGGTGCCGTGTTGGCAAATCCGTCAGCAAGCCGGACCCCGGTGGACGGCAGACCCAGGTCAGATGTGCTCTGACCTGGGGTTTGTCTTGCTCCCCCGCCTGGTTTCGATCCAGATCTTCGAGATTCAAAGTCTCGCGGGCTACCGATTACCCCACGGGGGACCACTGGTCGCCGACGGCGTAACACCGGGCGACCGCCCGATGAAGTCTGCCACGAGTGGCCGGTCTGACACGCCGAGGGTTGCGTAACTTACGGAGCCGTAGGTTACGGTAGCGTAGGTAAGTACCCCCAAACCTCGCAGGGACCCCGCCATGACGCCTCCCACCGCCGTCGCCACGCCCGACGCTCCCACCAGGCCGGATGACAAGCTCGACGTCGACACCGGCACGCTGGGTGGTGAGCGCAAGCAGACCTGGGAACAGGTCGCGCTTGCACTGTTCATCGCGATCCCGTTCCTGGCGGTGGTGGCGGCCGTTCCGGTGGCCTGGGGCGGATTCCTGGGCTGGCGGGACGTCATCCTCGCGGTGGCCTTCTACACCGTTGCCGGGCACGGGATCTCGATCGGCTTCCACCGCTACTTCACCCACAAGGCGTTCAAGCCGAACCGGCCGACCAAGATCGCGCTGGCGATCGCGGGCTCGCTGGCGATCGAGGGGCCGGTGATCCGGTGGGTCGCCGACCACCGAAAGCACCACAAGTTCTCCGACCGCGACGGTGACCCGCACAGCCCGTGGCGCTACGGCAACAGCGTCGGCGCGCTGACCAAGGGTTTCGTCTACGCGCACGTCGGCTGGCTGTTCGACCCGGAGCAGACCCCGCAGCGGCAGTACGCGCCGGACCTGCTGCGCGACCAGGACATCGTCAAGGTGTCGCGCGCGTTCCCCTTGATCGTGACCGCGTCGCTGCTGGCGCCGGCCGTGATCGGCGGGCTCTGGTCGTGGTCCATCACCGGCGCGCTGACCGCGTTCTTCTGGGCCTCGCTGGTTCGGATCGCGTTGCTGCACCACGTCACCTGGTCGATCAACTCGATCTGCCACACCATCGGCGCCCGCCCGTTCAAGAGCCGGGACAAGTCGGCGAACGTGTGGTGGCTGGCGGTCCTGAGCCAGGGCGAGTCGTGGCACAACCTGCACCATGCGGACCCGACCTGCGCCAGGCACGGCGTGCTGAAGGGCCAGGTCGACACCTCGGCGCGGATCATCCGCTGGTTCGAGCGGGCCGGCTGGGTGACCGACGTACGCTGGCCGGTGAAGGAGCGGATCGACGCCCGCCGGGTCAACGCCGGGGCCTGACCCCGGCAGAAATGCCCGGCGCCTGACTCGGTGCTGCGGCATGATGCCAGTCGTGATGATCACGTGACGGAAGCCAAGCCTCGTCGTTCCACCCGTGTCCGGATGACCAGCGCAGAACGCCGCGAGCAGCTGATCTCGATCTCCCGCGGGCTGTTCGCCGAGAAGGGATACGAGGCCACCTCGGTCGAGGAGATCGCGGCACGCGCGGAGGTCTCGAAGCCTGTCGTCTACGAGCACTTCGGCGGTAAGGAGGGCCTGTACGCCGTGGTGGTGGACCGCGAGGTTCGCAGCCTGCTCGACACCGTCACCGCCGCACTGACCTCGGGGCGCGCCCACGAGCTCGTCGAGCAGGCCGCGCTGGCGCTGCTGGACTACATCGAGAGCTCGTCGGACGGTTTCCGGATCCTGGTCCGCGACTCGCCGGTCGGGTCGTCCACCGGCTCATTCATCTCGATCCTGAGCGACGTCGGCACCCGGGTCGAGCACATCCTCGCCGAGGAGTTCAAGCGCCGCGGGCTGGACCCGAAGAACGCGCCGATGTACGCGCAGATGCTGGTCGGCATGGTGGCGCTCACCGGGCAGTGGTGGCTGGACGCGCGCAAGCCGAAGAAACCCGACGTCGCGGCACACCTCGTCAACCTGGCGTGGAACGGCCTGTCCGGTCTGGAGGCCAAGCCGACCCTGTCCACCCGCCCGCACAAGTAGTACGGGCCGCTGCGGCCGGCGGTAACGATCGCTGATCGTGACCGATAAACAGGTGACGAGGCACCCACCGGAGGATGCACGTTGACGGCAGCGGTCGCTGGCCAGTGATCGATGCTGCTTGCAGGGGGATCGGTCATGCAGTCTGCTGCGCTTTGCCGTACCAGCGCGACGGCAGTCGCCGTCCTCGTACTCGCCGGAACCCTGACCATCGCCGCGCCGGCGGCCGCGCACGAGGAGCCCGCCAGCACGCCGGGACCAGGCACTCCCACCGCGCCCAGCGAGGCGGCCGCCGCCGAGCATGCCGCGCAGGACCTGGCCGGCGTACCGATGGCCGACATCGAGCGTGCCGCGAAGGTCCGATCCGACGAGCTCACCAGGCAGACCGGCCAGCGCCCGGGCCGCCGGTCCCCTCAGGCACAGGCCCAGGCGAACGCGGTCGCCGCGGCGGCGGACCCGGCTGTCTCCGGGGTCTGGAGCGGCGTCGTCAACACGCCTGTCGTGCCGGTCTTCAGCGCAATGCTGCCGAACGGCAAGGTGCTGATGTGGGACTCGGTCGGTGAGGGCCCGGCCGAGTCGTACGACGACCACTCGTTCACCCGGGCCGCGGTGTGGGACCCGGCGACGAACACCAGCAAGCGCGTCGACGTGCAGGGCTACAACATCTTCTGCGCCGGCTATGTCCAGCTGTCCGACGGCACCGTGCTCGTTGCCGGCGGCAACCGCAACAGGGCGCTGAGCGGCATCCGCCAGACGCACCTCTTCGACTGGCGGACCGAGACCTGGCGACGCGGTCCGGACATGGCCGCCGAGCGCTGGTACCCGTCGGTGACGGCGCTGCCGAACCAGGAGGCGCTGATCCTGGGGGGCGGGCCCGAGAACGCCGAGGTGTACCAGACGAACCAGTGGGTGCGGCTGCTGACCGGGTTCACCACGCCGTCCAGCCGGCTGTACCCGCTGCTGACCGTGCGGCCCGACGGCGACGTGGACATGGTCGGAACGGGCACGCTGATGCGGACGCTGCGGACCAGCGGTTCCGGCGCGCAGGTGGCGACGTCCGTCCGGGACGCGATCAACCGGGACTACGCAAGCTTCGCGACGTTCCGGGTGGGCAAGACGCTCGTCGCCGGCGGCGGCATCGTGAGCGAGGACGGGAAGTCCAGCGTGCCGACCCGGACCGCGGTGATCGTCGACTCGAACGCGGCGACCCAGGCGCAGCCTACGGGCTCGATGGCGACATCACGGCGGCAGCACAACCTCACGGTCCTTGCCGACGGCAACGTACTCGCGACCGGCGGTCTGAGCGCTGTGACAGGTGACGGTGGTGTCAACCTGGCCAACCCCGTGTACGCCGCGGAGCTGTACGACGCGACCGCGGGCACCTGGCGCACCCTGGCCGCGGCGAACCGGATCCGGCAGTACCACTCGACCGCGATCCTGCTCCCGGACGGCCGGGTGATGACCGGCGGCGGCGGGATCTGCGCCGAGTGCCAGCGGGTCGGGTACCTGGAGAAGAACATCGAGTACTTCACGCCGCCGTACCTGTACGGCGCGGACGGGCAGCCTGCGCCGCGGCCGGCCATTACCGCGGCACCCGAGTCCGCCGGCCACGCGACGACGTTCGCGGTGACCTCACCACAGGCAGGGTCGATCGCCAGGGCGGGCCTGGTCGGGCTCGGCGCGCCGACCCACGGCGACGACCAGGGCCAGCGGTACGTGCCACTCACGTTCAGCACCAGCGGAACGACCCTGACCATGACGTCACCGGCGAATGTCAACGTGGCCCCGCCGGGCTACTACATGCTGTTCGTCGTCGACGGCAACGGCGTGCCGTCGGTGGCACGGATGGTGAAGCTCACCGCGACCGCTCCACCGGCACCTGCGCCAGTCCGCCTCACGATCTCGGGGCCGGGTGGCCGGTGCATGGACGTCGACCACAGCTCCACCACGCCCGGCGCCACCATCCAGCTCTGGGACTGTAACGCCACCGCGGCACAGCGCTGGACACGTCCGTCCGACGGCACTCTGCGGGCGGCGGTCGGGATGTGCGCGGACGTCCCGTCCGGCTCGCTGCACGCCGGTGTTCCGCTGCGCACCGACACCTGCAGCAGCACCGATCCCGCGCAGAAGTGGACGATCGGCACCGACGGCACGATCAGGTCGAGCAAGAAGCCGAAGCTCTGCCTGTCGGCACCCGGCACGAACAACGCCGAGCCCATCACCCTCGCCAACTGCAACGGCTCGGCGACGCAGCAGTTCCGCTACTAAGGTCCTCAGCCGACGATCTCGACGCGGTTGCCGTGCCCGTCGGCTGTGTGGAACCGGCGCCGGCCCGGGATGCTGTCGTCCCAGGTCACCGGGAATCCCCTCTGCGCAAGGTTTTCCGCGCACTTGTCCAGGTCGTCGACCATGAACGCCGGGTGTGCCTTGCGGGCCGGCCGGAAGTCCCGCTCGATCCCGACGTGCAGCTCGGCGTCGCCGTCGACGAACCAGCAGCCACCACGCACGGCGAGCAGTGGCGGCTTGGCGACCTCTGTCATGCCGAGCCCGTCGGCGTAGAACGCCCGGGCCACGTCCTCGCCACCGGGCGGGCAGGACACCTGCACATGGTGGAGTCTCATCACGCCACTTTCTGAGCCACAGCGAACACACGCCGGAACGGCAGCACGGTGCCGAACTCGCGCCGCGGGTACGCCTCGGCCAGCCGCGCGCCGTACTCGGCCTCGAACGGCTCCCGCAACGCCTCGGGCAACGCCTGCAGCGCCGGTCGGGCGCCGGTGCCCTTGACCCACTCGAGCACCGCGTTCTCGCCCTGCAGGACGTGCAGGTACGTGGTCTCCCACGCGTCCACCGTGCAGCCGGACGCGCTCAGCACCTCGACGTACGTCGCGGCGTCCGGCAGGTCCGGGCGCGCGATGGCGGCCGCGGCGAACTCGGCGTACGGCGCGCGGCCGGCCACCTCGCGCATGATCGAATGTGAGGGCGCGTCCTGGTTGCCGGGGATCTGGACCGCGAGCCAGCCGCCGGGGCGGATCCGCTCGACCAGCTGCGGCAGCAGGTCCAGCTGATCCGGCAGCCACTGCAGGGTGGCGTTGGAGACGACCACGTCGACCGACTCGGGCCCGGCTCCGGCGATCCAGTCGCGCAGGTCGGCGATCTCGAACGTCAGCCGCTCCGAGCTGAGCGGCTGCGCGGCGGCGATCATCTCGGCCGAGCTGTCCACGCCGTGCACGGTCGCATCCGGCCACCGGTCCCGCAGCGTGACGGTCAGGTTGCCCGGACCGCAGCCCAGGTCGACGACCCGGGCGGGCGCGTCCGCCGCGACCCGCGAGACCAGGTCGGCGAACGGGCGGCTCCGCTCTCCGGCGTACTTGCCGTACTGCTCGGGGTTCCAGACGGGCGACGACCTCATGGCACTCCCACCGATACGATTTATCTCGACGTCAAGATATCCTGCCGTCAGGTTCTCTTGATGTCAAGAGTCTTGACAGACTAGGCTCATGACCGTGGAGGACGAGGTCGATCGGCTGATCGAGGCCTGGCGCCGCGAGCGCCCGGACCTGGACGTGACGCCGATGGAGGTGCTGTCGCGGGTGACCAGGCTCGCGCGGCACCTGGACCGCGCCCGCGGACAGGCGTTCTCCGGGCACGGCCTGGAGTCCTGGGAGTTCGACGTGCTCGCGGCGCTGCGGCGCTCTGGCCCGCCGTACCAGCTCTCTCCCGGCCGGCTGCTCAAGGAGACGCTGGTGACGTCCGGCACGATGACCAACCGGGTCGACCGGCTGGCCGCCCGCGGGCTGGTCGAGCGGCTACCCGACCCGGCCGACCGGCGCGGCGTACTGGTCAAGCTCACCGAGGCCGGCCGTGACGCCGTGGACGCCGCGATGGCCGACCTGCTGGCGCACGAGCAGACGCTACTCGGCGCGCTCAGCCGAACTGAGCAGACCCAGGTCGCCCGGGTGCTACGCGAGCTGGTCCGGCCGTTCGACGCCGAGGCCCCGTAGCTACTCGGCGCGCTCGGCCGCCTCGAACCAGGCGGCCTCCAGCTCGGCTCGCTCGTCACCGAGAGCGCGCAGCTCGGCGTCCAGCTCGGTGAGCTTCGCGTAGTCCGTGGCGTGCGCGGCGATCGACTCGTGCAGCTTCTGCTCCGCCGCCGCGATCTTCGCCAGCTGACGCTCGATCCGGGCCAGGTCCTTCTTCGCCGCCCGCAGCGTCGCCGCGTCACTGACCGGCGCCGGGTCGGCGGCAGGTGTACGACGATCCGGCGCCGGGGCTTCGCCCAGCTCGGCGAGGTACTGCTCGACACCGCCCGGCAGGTGCCGGATCGTGCCGTCACCCCGCATGGCATACACCAGGTCGGTCACCCGCTCGAGGAAGTAGCGGTCGTGCGTGACCACCACGAGCGTGCCCGGCCAGGCGTCCAGGAAGTCCTCGAGCACCGTCAGCGTCTCGACGTCCAGGTCGTTGGTCGGCTCGTCCAGGAACAGCACGTTCGGCTGGTCCAGCAGGATCCGCAGCAGCTGCAAGCGGCGCCGCTCACCGCCGGACAGTTCGCCGACCCGGGTTACCAGCCGGTCCCGGGTGAACCCGAACCGCTCCAGCAGCGCGGTCGCGCTCAGCTCGCCGCCACGGCCGGCCAGCTCGGCGATACGGCGGACCGCGGTGATGTGGTCCAGCACGGTGACGCCCGGCTCGAGGTTCTCCAGGGTCTGCGACAGCCAGGCGGTGCGGACCGTCTTGCCTTGCTTGACCCGGCCGGAGTCCGGCGCCAGCTCACCGGTGAGCACGCGTAGGAATGTGGTCTTGCCGGCGCCGTTCGGGCCGAGCAGCCCGATCCTCATCCCCGGCCCGAGCCGGAAGGTGACGTCGTCCAGCAACGTCCGCCCGCCGAGCGCGACCGACGCGTCCTCGACGTCGAACACGTCCTTGCCGAGCCGGGACGTCGCGAGCCGCTCCAGTGCCAGCCGGTCCCGCGGCGGCGGCTCGTCCTCGATCAGCGCGTTCGCGGCGTCGATCCGGAACCTCGGCTTCGAGGTCCGGGCCGGCGCGCCCCGGCGCAGCCAGGCCAGCTCCTTGCGGAGCAGGTTCTGCCGCTTCGCCTCGGTTGCGGCCGCGGTTCGGGCGCGCTCCGCCCTGGCCAGCACGTACGCCGCGTAGCCGCCGTCGTACGTCGTGACCTGGCCGGCGTACACCTCCCAGGTGGACGTGCAGACCGCGTCCAGGAACCAGCGGTCGTGGGTCACCACGATCAGCGCGGAGGCGTGGTCGACGACGTGTGCGGCGAGCCAGGCGACCGCCTCGATGTCCAGATGGTTGGTCGGCTCATCCAGAATCAGCAGGTCCAGGTCCTGGAGCAGCAGCCGGGCCAGCGACGCCCGGCGGCGCTCACCGCCGCTGAGCGTGCCCACGGCGGCATCCAGGTCGACCCGCGCGAGCAGGTGCTCCATCACCGCCCGGGTACGCGGGTCGGCCGCCCAGGTATGGGTCGCGGCCTCCCCCAGCACCGCCTTCGCGACGGTCACGCCGGGGTCGAGATCGTCGGTCTGGCCGAGCAGCCCGAGCCGCAGGTCGCGGTTGTGGGTGACCCGGCCGGCGTCGGCGGGTTCGGCCCGTGACAGCACCCGCAGCAGCGTCGACTTGCCATCGCCGTTCCGGCCGACCACGCCGACCCGCTCACCGCGGCCGATCCCGATGCTCACGCCGTCGAGCAGCCGGCGGGTGCCGAAGCTCTTCGAGACGGTCTCGAGGTTGACCAGGTTCGGGGCGGGGGCTGCCATAGCCCCGCAAGCCTAGCTAGGCACTGGTCGCGCGCTTCATCAGGTCGTGCAGCAGCTCGACCACCTCGGCCGGCTCGAAGCCCATCGCGTTCTCGCCCACAGTGATCTCGAAGGCACACCGGCTCGGGTCCGATGCCGACCGCACCCGCAGGTACAGCTGCACCCCGCGCTCGGCGAGCAGCTCGGCCCCGGCCCGCTCCACCGCGGCCCGCGGCGCGGCCAGGTGTAGGTGGAACAGCGGTGTCAGCGGCGGATCCGGCACCACGGTCGCGACGCCGTCGGCCGTGACCGCGGCCGCGATCGCGACGGCGTGGTCGCGAAAGGCCGGCATCCGCTCCAGCAGGTCGTCCAGCCCGGCCTCCGCCGCGATCGCCAGCGGCCACGCGTCCCGGATCCCGCCGCCGAGCCGCTGCCGCCACACCCCGGCCTCGGCCAGGAAGGCTTCATCGCCCGCGAGTACGGCGCCGCGCACGCCCTGGATGCTCTTGTACAGCGACACATAGACCGAGTCGAACAGGCCGGCGATCTCGTCGAGCGGTCGGCGGTAGTAGGTCTGCGCCTCGAAGATCCGGGCGCCGTCCAGGTGCGCCGCGGCGCCGGACTCCCGGGCCACCGCCACCTGCTCGTTCAGCTCGTCCCAGGTCGGCAGCAGCCCGCCGAGGTCACGCTGCGGCAGCTCCCAGACCACCGCGGCCAGTGGCTCGCCGACGGCCCGCAGGTCGGCTGCCGTCAGCAGCTCGTGCGGGTCACCGAGGCGGTGCCGCCACAACCCGTGGACGGCGTTGTAGCCCTGCTGCTCCCACACATCGAGGTGGCTGTGCGGATGCGCCGCGAACCCGCGCCTGCCGCGCCGCTCGGCATGCACCCGAAGAGCGGTCTGCTGCGCCATCGTGCCGCTCGGGAAGAACAGCGCGGCGTCCGTGCCGAGCAGCCCGGCGAGACGCCGCTCCAGCCGGGCCACCGGCCCTTCCGGACCGTCCGGCGGCGTCTCGGGGGTGACCTGCTCGAGCATCCGTCGCAGCATCACGTACGGCGTCCGGCGCAGCGGTGCGTGCAGTGCGAGCGACCGCCGGATGATCGGTTCCTCCATGGCCGCCAGTGTTCCACAAGTGCGACTAGATCGCATTAATGACCCTGGCTCCCGGCACCGGCCCCTCTGCCTGCCGGACGGTGCGGCACAGACCGGAGCCGGCCAGCGCGACCGCCAGGTCCACCGCAGCACGCGCATCCTCGGCCAGGAACAGGCAGGTCGGACCGGAGCCGGAGACCTGCGCGGCCAGCGCCCCGTGCTCGAGCCCGAAACGCAGCGTGTCGCCCAGCTCGGGCCGCAGCGACAACGCGGCATCCTGCAGGTCGTTGCTCAGCGCAACGGCCAGCGCGCCGGGGTCACCGGTCAGCAGGGCGGTGAGCAGCGCCGGCGGGACCGACGGAGCATCGGCGGGGATCCGGCGCCTCGCCCGGATCCGGTCCAGCTCGCGGTACACCTCCGGTGTCGGCAGACCCTCACCGGACACCGCGAACACCCACTGGAACGTGCCGCGCGACATCACCTCGGTGACCTGCTCGCCGCGGCCCTGGCCGAGCGCGGTGTGCCCGACCAGGCAGAACGGGACGTCGCTGCCGAGCTCGGCCGCGAGCGCGGTCAGCTCACCGGCACCGATCGTCAGACCCCACGCGCGCGAACAGGCCAGCAGCGCGGCTGCCGCGTCGGTCGACCCGCCGGCCATCCCTCCCGCGACCGGGATCGTCTTGCGGATCAGCAGGTCGGAACCAGCGGACACGTCGTACCGGTCGGCCAGCGACCGGGCGGCACGGACCGCGAGGTTACTGTCATCCGCGGGTGTCGCGGCAGCGAAGTCGCCGATCACCTCGAGGGTGAGCTCGCCGTCCTCGCGCGGCGTCGCCGTCACGTCGTCGTACAGGGCCACCGCCTGGTACACGGTCGCGAGAGGGTGGAAGCCGTCCGGCCGCGGTGGTCCGACCGACAGCGCCAGGTTGATCTTCGCCGGGGATCTGACCGTGACCGCTCGCACCCGCACAGCCTAGGGTCTGACCGGCACACACCGCCCGACCCACAGACCGCTCGTTCGTCAGTCCGGCCCGGACTGACGAATGATCGGAGAAGGCGCTAAGGCCGTTGACGGGCGGCGGTGTCGGCGATGCGAGCGAAGTCGGCGATGCCGAGGACCTCGCCGCGGACCCTGGGGTCGATGCCGGCGGCGGAGAGTACGGCGTCCAGCCTGTCGCGGTCCGGCATCCAGCGGGCAAGTGCGGATCGGATCGTCTTGCGGCGCTGCGAGAAGGCTGCGTCCACGACGGCGAACACCTGCTCGCGGGTCGCGGAGGTCGGCGGCGGTTCGCGTCGTACGAACGACACCAGACCCGAGTCGACGTTCGGCGCCGGCCAGAACACGTTCCGCCCGACCGGACCGGCCCGGCGCACCTCGGCGTACCAGGCGGCCTTCGCGGACGGTACGCCGTACGTCTTCGACCCTGGTGCGGCGGCCAGCCGGTTCGCGACCTCGGCCTGCACCATCACCAGCCCGTGCCGCAGTGACGGCGCGATCTGCAGCAGGTGCAGCAGGACCGGGACGGCGACGTTGTACGGCAGGTTCGCGACACACGCGGTCGGCTCGCCGAGCTGGTCAGCACCGACCGTCATCGCGTCCGCGAGCACGACGCTGAACCGGTCCGCCTGCTCGGGTGCGTACGACGCGATCGTCGCGGGCAGCGCACCGGCCAGCACCGGGTCGATCTCGACCGCCCGGACGGCGTGCCCGTCGGCCAGCAACGCCAGGGTCAGCGAGCCGAGCCCGGGGCCGACCTCGAGCACGGTCTCGCCGTCGGTCAGCTCGGCGGCGCGCACGATCCGGCGCACCGTGTTCGGGTCGATGACGAAGTTCTGCCCGCGCTGCTTGGTCGGCCGCAGTCCGAGCGATCTGGCCAGCGAACGCACATCCGCCGGACCGAGAAGTCTCGGCCCGGCGGATGCGGGGGTATCAGCGGCCGTCACGCCGCCAGTGTCTCAGGCACGCCGTGTCAGGCGAGGCTTCCACAGTGCGGCCAGGCACCGTAACCGCCCTCGGCGGCACGGACCTTCTCGGCGATCGCGATCTGCTGCGCCTTCGAGGCCTGGTGCGGGTACGCGGCGTACTGCTCGCCGCCGTAGTTGTCCCAGGTGCTCTTCGAGAACTGCAGACCGCCGTAGTAGCCGTTACCGGAGTTGATGCTCCAGTTGCCACCCGACTCGCACTCGGCAATCCGGTCCCAAGCGCTGGTGTCGCCGGTCGGCGGGTCCGCGGGCTCCGGCGGCGCCGGCCTCTCCTTGGTGCCGACGGCAACGACCTGGGTCACGGGCTTCACCAGGATCTTGGTCGCGACCTGCTTCTTACCCACGATCCTGCCGTCGTACAGCACCACGACGTACCCGATCGAGCGCTTGCCGGTCTTGCCCTCGGTGGTGGTCTTGGTGACGCCCTCGTAGAGGGCGGCGCTCTTCGTCCTGGTGGTCGTGAACGGCAGGCTCACGACCTGGACGATGTTCTTGCGCTGCACCTGGACGACGACGATCCGGGCGCCGGACCTGACCGGGGTGGTCAGGGCCGGGGTCACCTTGTCGTCACCGTCGATCCGGACCTTCGCCTTGGCGAGCGCCTCGCCGACGGTCAGACCGATGCTGAGGATCGTCTTCGGCTTGCCGGCCCGGACGATGGTGATCTTCTTGGCGGTTCGCACGGTGAGCGCCAGTCCTTCGCGGCCGATCGCGGCGCTCCGGCTGGTGGACAGCAGTGCGTTGTCGTACCGCAGACCGAGCGCGCTGAGTGCCTCGCTGACGCTGTCCTCGGTGGTCCAGAAGACCTTCTTGGTGCCGTCGGCGTTCACGGTCAGCTGGCGGGCGAACTGGACGGCGATCTCCTGGCCGTCAGTCAGCTTGGAGTCCGGCGACGGAGCGACCACGTCGTGCTCGCCGACGGTGATGCCCTTCGCGTTCAGTGCGTCCTGGACGGTCGAGCCGAACGTGTGGACCTTCTGCACCTGCCCGTCGACCGAGACGGTGACGTTCTTGCTCTTCGTGGCGTATCCCGCGGTACCGCCGGCGGCCACGGCGACAGCGGCCGTGGCACCCACGGCCGCAATGATCGACTTGCGCACTTCACTCCCAGGTAGGGCGACCCGGGCACGGGGCTGACAGCACGAGGCGAACGCCGCAAGTGCCGGGATGCAGGGCCCGGAAAACACGGTCTTCGCTCAGGGGCGTGCTGTCCGGAACCTTCCCCGATCCCGGCCAATATCACGGGACCATAACGAACCCATCGCGACATCGCCAATCCCCGCGCCGAAGAACTACGCGTTGTGGTCAGCGCGAGGTCACGCACAGTGAGAGTCAGGCGTGGATCAGTGCGTTCCCCATCGCCCTCTGTGAACCACATCACCCAGGCCGCGGCGGCCTCGACGCAGCGAAGGCGACTTCCGGTCGGGCCGCGGGTACCCGACCGAGACCACCCCGATCGGCGCGAACCCGGTGGGCACGCCGAACTCCGCCTTCGCCGCCTCGACCCGCTCGGCCGGCAGCCCGAAGAAGCACGCCCCGAGGCCCTCGTCGACCGCGGTCTGCAGCATCAGCAGCACCGCCATCCCGGTGTCCACGAACCAGTACGGCGCGGTCCAGCGCGACTCGTCCCGGTCGGTCCAGCCCTTGTCCGGCTCGGCGTACCGGTCCAGGTACCCATCCTTGTGCGCGAACGCCATGATCAGCAGCGGTGCGCTGGACAGCCCGCGGATCCAGTCGTCGTACGCCGGATCGCCGCCGTCGGTCACCACCGACCAGTAGCGGCCGATGTCGTCACCCTCGAGCACCAGGAACGCCCAGCCCTGGCTGAACCCGGCACTCGGCGCGTGCAGCGCGTGCTCCAGGATGCGGTCGCGGATCTCGTCCGGCACGGGCCGGTCCGGGTCGTAGTTGCGTACCATCCGGCGGCGTCGTACGACGTCGGCGAACTCCATGCGCTGCGCAACCCCCGGGTCAGCCGATCAGGCGGGCGGCGAGGTAGGTCTCGGTGCCGGCCAGGCCGACCGAGCAGAAGATGACCGTCTGGTCCGGTGACGTGCGGCCCTCGGCCTCACCGGCGACGACCGCGCCCAGGCTGACCAGCCGCTTGTGCTGCGGTGTCCCCTTCAGCACGAAGGCCGGGTCGTACGCCTCGGTCTGCGGGATCGAGTCCGTCACCGCGACGTGTGCGCGCGCGACCAGGTCCGGGCCGAACTCGGCGCGGCCGATCTGCTTGGGGCCGAGTGTCGTCACGTACGCGCCCGGGGTCAGCCAGGCCGCGTCGATCACCGGCTTCGGGCTGTCCGTGGCCAGCACGACGATGTCCCGGTTCGCGACCGCGAGCCGCGGCGTCGGCGCGATCACCGCGTCCAGGTCGAGCTCCTTGCGGGCGCGTTCGACGAACGCCTCCCGGCGTGGCCGGTTCCGGCCATAGATGGCGACCCGGCCGAGCTCGCGCACGGTGGCGATCGCCCAGAGCTGGTTCCAGGCCTGGACGCCGGTGCCGATCATGCCCAGCGTCGACGCGTCGACGCGGGCCAGCAGGTCCGCAGCCACGGCGCCGATCGCGCCGACCCGGCGCGGGCCCAGCTCGTTGCCCACGACAACACCCCGGACCTCACCGGTCTTGCGGTCGTGCACGACTACGACCTGGGCGCCCGCGGTGGTGTCGAAGGTGTCGTACGAGCGGTACCCGTACCACTCCTCGGCCAGCGCGCCCGTGGTGAAAACGAGGTTCCCCTCGCCGAGTTCCGTGCTGACACGCGGCGGCGCCTGGAGGCGCCCGACATGCGCGTCGGCGAGGGCGTCACGCATCCAGGCGACGGCGGTTCGGGCATCCAGCCGAGACGCGATGTCGGCGTCGGTCAGCACGGTCAGCATCATGCCCAACTCCATCGGACGGACGGGTCCAAGTCAACGGGCATAACCTGCCATGTCCGTATGGTCACTCGCCACATATTGCTTTGTGCGATCAGTCGGTTACGCCGGTTACCAGTGCCCGCCGAACGCTGCATCGGCGTTCGCGGACAGCGCCTCGCAGAGTTCCGGTACCGAGATGTTCAGCACGCCGGCCATCTTCCGGACGGTATGGGGGATCAGGTACGACGCGTTCGGCTGCCCGCGGTGCGGCGCTGGGGTCAGGTACGGTGCGTCGGTCTCGACCAGCACCCGGTCCAGCGGCGTCACCGCGAGCGCGTCCCGCAGCGACTGCGCGTTCTTGAATGTCACCACACCGGCGAAGCTCAGCCAGGCACCACGCTCGACGCACTTGCGGGCGAACTCGGTGTCGCCGGAGAAGCAGTGCATCACCACCCGATCCGGCATGCCCTCGCGGTCCAGGATCGCCAGGATGTCGTCGTGCGCGTCCCGGTCGTGGATCATCAGCGTCCGGTCCAGCCGTTTCGCCATCCTGATGTGCTCGGCGAACGACTCCTGCTGCGCGGCCCGGCCGTCCCGTCCGGTCCGGAAGTAGTCGAGCCCGGTCTCGCCCACGATCCGCACCTTGTCGCCGCTGGTCGCGAGCCGCTCGATCGCGGCCAGCGCCTCGTCCAGCTCGCCCGCCGCGGCGAGCTTCGGCGCCTCGTTCGGGTGCAGCGCGACCGCGGCGATCACACCGTCGTACGACGCCGCCGCGTCCACCGCCCAGGCGGCACCGGTCAGGTCACAGCCGACCTGGACGATCCGGGTGACGCCGACCGAGGCGGCCAGCTTGACCGCCTCCGCGGCACCGAGCCAGGCGCCGTCCTCGCCGTCGGCGATGTCCAGGTGGCAGTGCGCGTCCACGACGGCCATCGGCAGCTGGTCGGGCAGCGGCGGGCGGGAGCGGTTCCTCGATCGCCCGTCCTCACCGGTCGCCGCGCGCTCACGCGTCGGCCGGTCGGCCTGTACGCCGTCGGAAGCCATACCGGCAAGGGTAGTTCCGGTCCAAGTTCGGCCGCACGGACACCGTCGGCAGCACTCTCGCCGGCAGCAGGTGGGCCGCCGTGCGCCTACCGCTCCCGGACGGCGTAGGTCAGGTGCGTCACCCTCGGGGACGGCTCCGCGCGGACCGGCTCCAGGGCCACGCGGCCCGCGTCCACGCCCTCGAACAGGCGGATTCCGGAGCCGAACAGCACGGGCGACAGCGCGATCGAGAACTCGTCGATCAGGCCGGCGTTCACGTACTCCAGGATCGTCGCGCCGCCGCCCGCGATGCGGACGTCGCGGTCGCCGGCGGCCTTGCGGGCCTGGTCGAGCGCGGGCTCGATGCCGTCGTTGACGAAGTGGAAGGTGGTCCCGCCCGGCCGCTCCCAGGGGTCACGCTTCTCGTGCGTCACGACGAAGACCGGCGTGTGGAACGGCGCCTCCTCCGGCCACGCCTGCTCGCCGGCGTCGAACATGCGCCTGCCCATGACGCTCGCGCCGGTGCGCTCGAACGTCTCGCGCGCGATGTCGTTGTCACGCCCTTCCTCGCCGCCCTCGCCGAGCTTCAGGTTCTCCCGGAAGAACCGCTGCGGGAAGATCCACTGCTGCAGTTCCATCCACTGCTGCCCCATCAAGTCCTCGAGGGACTCGGGCGCGATGAACCCGTCCAGCGACATCGACACGCTGAAGAACAGCTTCCCGGCCATCAGCCCTCCGCTCCCTTGCGAACGATCTCGGTGACGTAGGCAGCCAGCTTGCTCAGGGTCTGCCGGCCGCCCTCGATCGCGTGGTACTTCTCGACCGCCTCGTCGCGCAGTTCCTTGGTGGGGAACACCGTGCGCATCTCGATCCGGGTCGCCGCACCGTCGGGCGCGAAGGTCAGGGCCGACTCGAAGGCGTTCGGGTCGCCGCGGGACTCACCGTGGAGCAGCGCGATCCGCTCCGGCGGGGCGATCTCGGTCCAGGAGATCCACTCGGTGTAGTCGATCCCGTCCGGTCCGTGCATCACGAAGTCCCATTCCCCGCCGACGCGGAACTCGAACGACTGCGTGGTGGTGGTGAACCCCTCCGGTCCCCACCACCGCGACAGGTGCCGGACCTCGGTGAACGCCTCGAACACCAGCTCCCGTGGGGCGTCGATGACCCGGGAGATGACGATCTCGCGGTCGGCCGTCGCGGACTGCGCCGGCGCTCCTCGTCCCGTCGCGCTCATCAGCTACTCCTCCAGCCTTGCCTGCTTCAGGTCCTGCACGTATGCGTCCAGCCGGTCG
>DASRHY010000006.1:0-6143 GCA_035650275.1 Kribbellaceae bacterium
CGTCAGCCTGGACGGTCTCCACGACGGCCGGCAAGGAGCCGCCTTCGCGCAGCGGCACGACGTACCGCGTCCCGATCACTCGCTCCAACGTCATGCCGTGATTATGCGGGGTGCGCAAGCCCCTGCCGTCGAGCCGATCGCCGAGGCGAGGCAGTCCAGCCACGGCGCTCGCCAACTATCTGCCGGTTTGCCGCGCGAGCAACGCTGACCCTGACAGCCGGCCGTCTCAGAAGGCGGTGGGGCCGCCGCCGACGAAGGTGCGCCACTCGCCGCACTCGTCGACGATGGTGAGCGGCACGGTCACAGGCTGGCCGGCTGTCAGGCGGCTGACGACGAGCACGACGGTGTGTGGCGCGCCAGAGATGGCAATCGTCTGCGCGGTGGTGATGCCCCTCGGGCCGCCCTCGACGGCCACCGACGCGTTGGCCGGACCGACCCCTCCAGTCCCAATCGCGATCGAGCGGATCGCGCCGCAGCCGGCCGTGACCGTGACGCGCAGCCGGCCATCGCCGGTGGGCGCGGTCTGGACGGAAACGGGCGTGCGTGCCGGCGTCGTCGTGCCGGCGGTGATGGTGACCGTCGTCTCGCCGAGGCTGGCGCCGAGTGCCTGGCCGCCACGCAGGAGGTCGCTGACGCGCGGTCCTGACCGCGCGGTGGTGAGGCGTGCCGTTCCGGCGGTCCTGGCACGGAAGCGCACCGTCCCGATGGTGACCTCGCCGGTGAAGAACGGTTGGGTCAACCGAGTCACCGAGACATCGATCCGACCGGCCGCGGGATCGACGCGGTTGACGAGCACGGTGGTCCCGGGCGAGCTGGCGAGCTCAACCGCCGTGACCGGCCGGCCGGCTGCGTCGACGGCTTCGAGCAGGCGAGGATCGTAGTCGAGATAGAGGTCCAGGGTGTCAGCCTGGGCGCTCGCGAGGCTGGCCACGAGCGTGGCGGTGACCGCATCGCCGATGCGGACCGAAGACGCCGCTGCCCGTGCGACGATCGCGGTGGCCACGCGCGCCGGGTCAGCGGCAGTCAGACTGGATCCCCCTGACCCGCCGCCCGTCGGGGGCAGGGCCGAGGCCGGGCCTGAGCGGAGGAAGTTGGGGACGAGGGAGGAGACGTCAGCGCCGTTGATGCAGCCATCGGCGTTGGTGTCGGCGTAGGGGCGGAAGGCAGGGGCGCCGTTGCAGTGCAGGAAGGAGGGGACGAGGAAGGAGACGTCGGCGCCGTTGACGGCGTCGTCGCCGGAGGCATCGCCGACGGCGAAGGTGCCGAAGTCGACGAGTGGGCCGGGGAGGACGACATTGGCCTTGCGGGTGCTGAGGCCGTTGGCGGGCTTGAGCTCGAGGTCGTAGGTGCCGGCGACCAGGCCGGTCAGTTCGACCGAGAAGCGGCCGTCGAGGTCGGTGGTGGCGACGTAGCGTCCGAGGGGGACGGAGCCGCCGGTGGCGAAGACGGCGACGCCGCCGGTGGTGACGCCGCTGGCGGTGCGGAACAGTGGCGTGGCCCAGCGGGGATCGCCGGGGCCGCCACGCTTCTCGGGTCGCACGATCCCGGTGAAGGAGACGTGGGGGGCGATCGTCACCTGTCCCCCGGCCAGCGCCGGCTGGAACGAGGCCCCGGCCCGCAGGAGGTCGCTCCTGCGCGGGAAGGTGCCGGCGAACGTCACGGCCGCTGGTGTCCCGCCGCTCGCGGCTTTGGCGCGGAAGCTGACGGTGGCGAGGGTGAAGGTACCGGTTGGGAACGGCGCGGCGAACGTGCTGGCCGAGAGGTCGATCCGGCCGAGCGTGTTGTCGACGACGTTGACGGTGGCAGCCAGGCCGCTCGAAGGCTGGACCTCGACGCTGGAGGCGAGCTGGCCGCCGGCGGTGACGACCTCGAGCTTCGTGGGATCGAAGTCGAGGTAGGCGTCGACGGTGTCGAGCGGGTTGCTCCCCGCCTCGACGTCGAGGGAGACGGTGAAAGTCTCGCCGACGACCCGGGCCTGGGTGGTCGGCGCGAGGAGGAGGCCGGTGGTGCCGGCGCCGACCAGGGAGGTGGCGATGGGGGTCGGGGTCCAGGTGCTGGTGGGGGTCGCGGTGACGGTGGCGGTGGCCGTGGCAGTCGGGGTGAAGGTCGCGGTCCCAGTCGGCATGGGCGTGCTCGTGACCGTCGGCGTCGCAGTCGTCGTGGCGGTGATGGTGGCCGTGGGCGTCGGCGTCTCGGTCGCCGTCGGGCTCCAGGTCGCGGTGGCAGTGATCGTCGCAGTAGCCGTCACGGTGGAGGTCGGCGTCTCGGTCGTCGTGGCGGTCGCGGTGGGCGTCGGCGTCGCGGGCGGGCAGAGGCCGGTGTCGGTCGCCACGCTCGCACCGGGGCTGGTCGAGCCCGTCGGCGCGTCGCACGATTCGACGCGGATCCGGCCCGCGCCACCGGCCCCGCCGCTGAACGCCTCCGTCCCGGAGGCCTGGAGGCGCGGGCCGCCGGTCGCGGCGACGTTGTTCGTGCCGAGCGCGACGCTCTGGCCGCGCAGGAGGATGGCGCCGCCGGCACCGCTGCCGGCCGTGGTCTTGCGGGGGCCCGAGCTCTCGCCCTGCTCGCCTGACGCGGACAGGCCGTTCGCAGCGACGGCGCCAGCGACGGAGATCGTGCGCCCGGCGATCAGCATCGCGGCGCCGCCGTGCCCGCCGCCGCTGCTGCGGGTCATCGACCCGATATGGGTGTAGGAGCCGCCACCGCCGCCGCCGAGCATGACCAGGGAGAGGTCCGCCGTGCCGACGGCGAGCCCGCCGGCCCCGTGGACGCTCCCGCCGGTCTGCCGACCGGTCTCGCCGGCCGTGCCGTGGCCGCCGCCGCCCCCACCGTTGCCGTTCGGGTTGTTGGTGCCGATGAAGGGGGCGCCGGCCGTGCCTTCGCCGGGCAGCGCCGTCCCATTCGGGCCGTGGCTGCCGGACCAGCCCCGGAAGCCGTGCCCGGTGACGTTGATGGCGCCGCCGGGCTGCACCTCGACCGTGCCGGTGGCGCGGAACACGAGCACCCCGCCGGTCGTGCCGTCCCAGGCCGGTGCGGACAGGGTCGAACTGGCCGGGACCGTCACGTCCGTGTAGTGCGGCACGCGGACCGCCTGGGCGCCGGGCAGCGTGTAGGTGTGGGTGACCGGCGTGCTGAGCACGAGCTGGCCGGCGCCGACGCTCGCGATGACCGCGAAATCGTAGGCGCCGACGTCGCCGCCGCGCGTCTGCCAGATCATGACTTCCTGGCCGGCCGCGAACCCGGCCGTGCTACCCACCGTCACCGTCGTCGCGCCGGCCGAGGCCGAGGCCGTCGTGCGGACGGTGTTGATCGTCTCGGCGACGGTGACGAGCAGCGGGCCATCGGCGCCGGTCCCGAAGCCCTGGTTCCCGAACGTGCCGGGGCTCGGCGGGGTGCCGCCGGAAGCAGGAGCTCAAAGTATGACCGTGCCAGACCAGGACCGTCACCCGCTCACACGTCCGAGCCGTCGCCAGATGATCCAGGGCCTGGTCGGGTTGAGCCTCTCCGCCGGTGGGCTGACCGGCTGTAGCAGGCTGGGCATGTCAACTGGCCCGGCCCTGAATGGGTCGCCGGAAACCACCCGGATCAGAGTGCATGACAGTCTCAGCCTCTGCCAAACACCGCAGTACGTCGTCGAGGAGCTCTTGCGGGCCGAAGGCTTCACCGATGTCCAGTACGTCCAGCTCGACACGACGAGCGGAGCCGACGCCGTCTACTCGGCCTTCGCGACCGGCGAGATCGACGTCAGCATGGCGTTTGCGGGGCCGTTCATCATGCAGGTCGACCAGGGCGCGCCGGTCGTGCTCCTGGGCGGCGTGCACGTCGGGTGCTTCGAGGTGTTCGGGAACGACAGTGTCCGGGCGATCCTTGACCTGAAAGGCAAGATCGTCGGCGTGACGGGCATCGGCTCGGCGCCTCACCTGTTTCTCGCCAGCGTAGCAGCGTACATCGGGCTCGACCCACGGGTCGACATCAACTGGCTCGGCCACCGCCTGGCCGACTCGGCCACGATTCTGACTGACGGCACCGTCGACGCCCTGATCAGCATCCCGCCGGTTCCCCAAGAGCTGCGGGCGAAAAAGATCGGCCAGGTCATCCTCAACAGCTCGCTGGACAAGCCCTGGTCGCAGTACTTCTGCTGCACCCTGGCCGCGAACCGTGACTGGGCTCAGCAGCATCCGGTCGCTGCGAAGGCCGCGCTGCGAGCGATCCTCAAGGCGACCGACATCTGTGCCAACGAGCCGGAGCGAGTGGCCCAGCACATGGTGGATGGTGGCTTCACCCCGAATTACGACTACGCCCTCCAGACGCTGAAGGACATTCCGTACGACCGCTGGCGCGAGTATGAACTCGTGACACGGTGCGGTTCTTCGCCCTGCGGTTGCACGAGATCGGGATGATCAAGTCGAGCCCTGAGCAGATCATCAGTCAGGGCACCAACTTGCGCTTCTTCAACGAGCTGAAGCAGGAGCTGAAGGCGTAGCCGGACTGTTTCGTACCGTGACCGAGCACCTGTGACGGCGGTCACAGACGGGAAGGCCGGCAGATCGTACGCTAGCCGCGCGCTCCCAGTGGAGGAGTCGGAACGAACGTCGAGGGGAGCGCTCCGGCGCACCAGCGCGCCGTGTGATGAGATGGCCTCGGACAGCGGGGCAGGGGCACGGAAGGAAGCTCAATGGAGAGCACACACAAGCTGGCCGGTCGGCAGAGTCGCCGACAGCTCCTGAAAGGTGCCGCCGGGCTCGGGCTGGCGGCCGGTGGCGCACTGTTGGCCGGCTGCTCGAATCAGGTGGCGCCGTTCTTCTCGGCCTCATCGAGCGGTGGACAACTCGAGACGACCCGAATCCGGATGTACAAGTCTTCCGGCCTCTGCGTCGCGCCGCAATACCTGGCCTCGGACCTGCTCCGGGCCGAGGGTTTCACCGACGTGCAGTACGTTGAAACCGAGTCCGCTGACATCTATACCGCCTTTGCTCGCGGAGATATCGACGTCAGCATGGCGTTCGTGGCGCCGTTCATCGCCCAGGTCGATCAGGATGCACCGGTCGTGCTCCTCGGTGGTGTCCACGTCGGCTGCTTCGAGGTCTTCGGGACCAACAGTGTGCGAACCATTCTGGACCTGAAGGGCAAGACTGTCGGGGTGCCGGGCCTGCTCTCGGCTGCACACCTGTTTCTCTCCAGCATTGCCGCCTACGTCGGCATCGACCCACGGGTCGACATCAACTGGCTCGTACATGCCACGGCCGACTCGGCCCAGATGCTGGCCGATGGCACGGTCGACGCCTTGATGGGCGTCCCGCCGGTTCCGCAAGAGCTCCGGGCGAAGAAGATCGGGCATGTCATCGTCAATAGCTCGGTGGACCGCCCCTGGTCGCAGTACTTCTGCTGTATCCTGGCCGCCAATCGCGAGTGGGCTGAGAAGCATCCAGTTGCTGCGAAGCGCGGGTTGGGCGCGATCCTGAAGGCGACCGATGTTTGCGCCACGGAGCCAGATCGGGCGGCGCAGCATATGGTGGACGGCGGCTTCACCACGAATTACGGCTATGCCCTTCAGACGATGACAGACATCCCGTACAACCGATGGCGTGACTATGACCCCGAGGACACGGTCCGATTCTTCTCACTCCGCCTTCACGAGGTCGGCATGATCAAGTCTAGTCCCGACCAGATCATCAGCAAGGGCACCAACTGGACGTTCTTCAATGAGATCAAGCAGGAGCTGAAGGTCTAGGAGAGGGCTGCGCAATGGTCGCGTACCTGACCCGGTCGTGGACGACCCTGCTCCCGCTGGCGCTCGTCAGCGTCCTGACCTTCGTGCTGGCCCAGGGCTTCGCACTGCCGTCGGGCCTGCTCGCCGGAATCCTGCCGGGCCAGTCGTCCGGTCTGCCGCGGATCGGCCCGGCGCCCGCGCTCGCGCTCACCACCCAGGACGGCGAACGGCTCGCACTGAACGAGCTTGGCGGCAAGGTGGTCCTGCTCACCTTCATCTACACCAGCTGCACCGACACCTGCCCGCTGCTTACTGGTAAGCTGGCCGGCGTGCGTGACAATCTCGGCGCCGACTTCGGCTCACGGGTCCACTTCCTCTCGGTCACGACCGATCCGGAGCGCGATACGCCTGCTGTCCTGCGCGAGTACGGCGG
>DASRHY010000007.1:0-9374 GCA_035650275.1 Kribbellaceae bacterium
CTGCCGGGCGGCGTACGGGCGGACCCCGGCGCAGCTGCTGGACGAGGCCGGGTTCCTCACCGGACGGACCAGCGCCGTGCACGCGACCCACCTGACCGGCGTCGACATCGGCCTGCTCGGCAGCTCCGCGACGTACGCGTGCTTCTGCCCGACCACCGAACGCGACCTGGCCGACGGCATCGGCCCGTCCGCCGCCCTGCGGGACGCCGGCTCGCCGCTCACCCTGGGCTCGGACAGTCACGCGGTGATCGACCTGTTCGAGGAGATGCGGGCGGTCGAGCTCGACGAACGACTCGCCACCCAGCGCCGCGGCACCTGGTCCTCGGCCGAGCTGCTGGCCGCCGCGACGGCCAATGGCCACCGCTCGCTCGGCTTCCCCGACGCCGGCCGGATCGAGCCCGGCGCCCGGGCCGACCTGGTCACCATCCGGCTGGACTCGGTTCGCACCGCCGGCACCGGCGCCACCGCGGAGACCGCTGTCTTCGCCGCCACCGCCGCCGACGTCACCTCCGCCATCACCGACGGCCGCCAGATCGTTGCCGAAGGCAAACATGTCGCGCTGGACGTACCGGCCGACCTGACCGCCGTGATCCAGGAGCTCACCCCATGATCCGTTCATCGGGCCCTTGTGACCCGGCGTGTCGTCGTTCGTCGGGCCCTTGTGACCAGGCATGGCGGACATGACGTCGGTCCTGCTGACCGGGATCTCGTCGCTGGTGACCAACGACCCGCGGCGCGGGACCGGGATCGCCGAGCTGCGGGACGCGGCGGTCGTGATCGAGGGCCGCACGTTCGCCTGGGTCGGGTCCCGCCGGGACGCGCCGCCCGCCGACGACGCGGTCGACCTCGGTGGGCGCGCCGTCGTACCGGGGTTCGTGGACTCGCATGCGCACCTGGTGTTCGCCGGCGACCGGGCGGAGGAGTTCGCCGCCCGGATGACCGGCACCCCGTACAGCGCCGGCGGGATCCGGACCACGGTCGCCGCGACCCGGCAGGCCACCGACGAGCAGCTCGCCGCGAACGTCGCCCGGCTGGTCGCCGAGATGCGCCGGCAGGGCACCACCACGGTGGAGATCAAGTCCGGGTACGGCCTCACCGTCACCGATGAGGCCCGGGCCCTGGCGATCGCGCACGACGTCACCGACGAGACCACCTTCCTCGGCGCGCACGTGGTCGCGCCGGAGTACGCCGACGATCCGGCCGGGTACGTCGACCTGGTCACCGGGCCGATGCTGGACGCCGCGGCGCCGCACGCTCGCTGGGTGGACGTGTTCGTGGAGCGCGGCGCGTTCGACGCGGACCAGGCCCGGGCGATCCTGTCGGCCGGCAAGGCGAAGGGCCTCGGCCTGCGGGTGCATGCGAACCAGCTCGGCGACGGCCCCGGCGTACAGCTGGCCTGTGAGCTGGGTGCCGCGGCCGCGGACCATTGCACGCACCTGACCGGCGCGGACGTCGACGCGCTCGCTTCGTCCGGGGTGGTGGCCGGGCTGCTGCCGGCGGTCGAGTTCTCGACCCGGTCGCCGTACCCGGACGCCCGCCGGCTGCTCGACGCCGGTGTGACCGTGGCACTGGCAAGCGACTGCAACCCGGGCTCGTGCTACTCGTCGTCGATGCCGCTGTGCATCGCGCTCGCGGTCCGCGAGATGCGGATGACCCCGGCCGAGGCGGTCTGGTCCGCGACCGCAGGCGGCGCCGCCTCGCTGCGGCGCGACGACATCGGCCGGATCGCGCCCGGCGCCCGCGCCGACCTCGCCGTCCTCGACGCCCCCTCGTACCTGCACCTGGCCTACCGCCCCGGCGTCCCGCTGGTCTCCCAGACCTTCGTCGCCGGCCGCCCCGCCTAATGATCAGCTCCGGCGGGTCCACCCGCTGTCCGACTTCGACGTGATCGTCGTCGCGAGCGCCGGCTCAACGTCGAGATCGCCGAGCCAGCTAGCCCAGTCGGCCCGTATATCGATATAGGTAACTCATACCGATGTCGATATGCGCCGCAGGCAACTCGGTTGACGCGCCGCGGGTGGTAGCGCTTTGGCCGGTGGTAGGTCGGCTCCTCACCAGCGGCCAGGCTGCCGCGGTAGATGCCCTTGCGCAGTTCGAGCCCGTACGCCTCCAGCGTGCGCCGCTCCAGGTCCACCTCGTAGAAGGCGTCATGCGTGTCGCCGTACCCGACCACGTCCGAGATCGGTCCATCGCCGGTCGCCGCGGTGTTCGCGAACATGCCGAGGAACTCCTCCTCGTCGTGGTCGAAGCGCACCCGCCGGTGCACGGTGTCCGCGGAGTCACCTCGCTGCCGCGCGGACCCTTGCCGACGTAGTCGCCAAGGTTGAAGATCCGGGTGATCCCGCGGGCATCGATGTCGGCCAGCACGGCCTGCAGTGCGGTCAGGTTGCCGTGCACGTCGGAGATCAGCGCGATGCGCTCGAGTTCGCGGGACATGTCGCCGATCGCGCCAGGCAGGCCAAAGAGACCGTGCCGGGGTTTCCATGCCTTCGGCCCAAGCTGAGCAGCCGGGGCGAGGAGGACCGGGAACTCGACGGCGTCGGGCTACTGCTGTGGTGGGCGGCCTGACCGGCGCCGCCGGATCGCCTGGACCAGCAGAACGACGACCAGGGCCAGCACGATCAGGATCACCGCGGACGCGACGAGTGCCCCGTTGCTCGGCTCGTCGGCGGCGACGTCGAGTGGGAAGCCCAGGGGGATCGCCGTCACTGATGCCATTGCGGACCTCCGATCCGGCCGCCGGACGGTATGCGGCGCTGCGACACGACGTACAGGACGATCACCACGAGCAATACCAGAATGCCGACCGACACCGCGACGATGCCGCTGGTGGACAGGCCGTCCGCGGACGAGGAGCCGCCGGTGTCGGTCGTCGGTGGTGGCGACGGCGGGAGCACGTCCACGGGCAGCGGCATGTGCCTCAGTCTGACCGATCCCCGCGTCGTCGGCAGGTAGCGTGCTGGGCATGTCAGAACCGATCGTGGTGGCGCGGACCGTCGCCGGCCAGCTGCCGTACTTCCCGAGCGCGATCCGGCTGGCAAGTGGACGGGTCCTCGCTGTCTACCGCGAGGGCGCCGGGCATGTCCGCAGCGTCGGCCGGATCCTTGCGGTGTCCAGCGACGACGACGGAGCGACCTGGTCGGAGCCGTGGGTGATCGTGGACACGCTCCTGGACGACCGGGACCCGATGCTGACCCAGCTGTCCGGCGGCGACGTACTGCTGATGTACTTCCGGATCGACTGGTCCCGCGACCCGTGGGACGTGCCGGGCGTCCAGGTGGTGCGCTCGTCCGACCAGGGCCGCACGTTCGGCGAGCCGGTGCCGGTCGAGTCGGCGATGAAGCAGCAGACCGAGAACCGCTGGCACCGGTACCGGGCCGGCCACATCGCCAGCCACGGCCAGATCCTGGAGCTGCCCGACGGCTCGTTGCTGGCGCCGGTGTACGGGATCTTCGCCGACGACGAGTACCACTCCGCGAGCGTGGTGCGGTCCACCGACGGCGGCCTGACCTGGCCGGCCGAGCACGAGGTGCTGCTGGGCCGCCGGCACGGCACGTTCTTCCTCGAGCCGGTGCTGACGCTGCTGCCCGGCGGGCAGGTGGTGGCGCTGCTGCGGACCGACGAGGCCGCGCAGCTGACCCGTTCCGACGACGGCGGGCGGACCTGGACCGAGCCTGAGGTGCTCAAGCTCTGGGCGTCGTCCGCGGACACGGTCACGCTGTCCGACGGGTCGGTGCTGCTCGCGTACGGCGACGCGTCCCGGACCACGTACCAGAGCCGCCCCACGCTGGCCACGGTGATCTCCGACCCGCTCGGGCCGTGGGACACCGGCGAGCAGCACTTGGTGTACGACGCGGGGCACGACACCTTCGACCAGGCGAACCCGGCCGTGGTCGAGCTCTCCGACGGCGGGCTGCTGATCCTGACCTACGACATCTTCCGCCGCGAGCTCGTCGCCATCCCCAAGACCCGCGCCGAACTGGCCTGACCGGGCGGCGGGTCGGCTGCGCCCGCCCCGCCCTGTGCCCTGTGCCCTGTGCAGTTCGCGTGGTTAACCACGCGAACGAAGGCTTAGCCACGGTTGTAACCGGGGCGAACCCTCCGCCGGCGTGGTTAACCACGCGAATTGCAGGGGAGGTCGGTCCAGCGCAGGGTCCAGGGTGCGCCTTTGGGTCCTCCCAGCGCAGTCCGGCGCTCGCCGGCCCGGCGCCGAAGCCGACCCGGCCGTGACATCCACCACTACGGGACCGCTCACCGTGCGGACCCTACTGCCGACCCCGGTCGGCACCCGGTAATCACCCGAGGCGTTCCCTGAACCAGGCTGCCCGGCCTTGGGAATGACACCTGGGTGTGCCATGTTGAGTCAGGTGTACTCAACTTCCTCCCGGCCGATTTGAAAGCACCACCCGGCCGCAGGCAGGATTGAGTCTGCATCACTCAACTTCGTGGAGGTAACGCACATGGCCCGCGCGGTCGGTATCGATCTGGGTACGACGAACTCTGTCATCGCCGTACTCGAGGGTGGGGAGCCCACCGTCATCCCCAACGCCGAGGGAGCGCGAACGACGCCCTCGGTGGTGGCCTTCGCCAAGAACGGCGAGGTCCTGGTCGGCGAGGTGGCGAAGCGCCAGGCCACCACGAACGTCGACCGCACGATCCGCTCCATCAAGCGCCACATGGGCGAGGACTGGAGCCAGACGATCGACGGCAAGAAGTTCACGGCGCAGCAGATCAGCGCGTTCGTGCTGCAGAAGCTGAAGCGGGACGCCGAGGCGTACCTCGGAGAGCAGGTCACAGACGCGGTCATCACCGTGCCGGCGTACTTCTCCGACGCGCAGCGCCAGGCGACCAAGGAGGCCGGCGAGATCGCGGGCATGAAGGTGCACCGGATCGTCAACGAGCCGACCGCGGCGGCGCTCGCGTACGGCCTGGACAAGGGCACCGAGCAGACCATCCTGGTGTTCGACCTCGGTGGCGGCACATTCGACGTGTCGCTGCTGGAGATCGGCGACGGCGTCTTCGAGGTGAAGGCGACCAGCGGTGACAACCACCTCGGTGGTGACGACTGGGACCAGCGGATCGTCGAGTGGCTGGTGAAGCAGTTCAAGAACAAGTACGGCACCGACCTGACCGGCGACAAGATGGCCATGCAGCGGCTGCAGGAGCAGGCGGAAAAGGCCAAGATCGAGCTGTCCAGCGCCGCCGAGACCACGATCCACCTGCCGTATCTGAGCCTGACCGAGTCCGGCCCGCTGCACCTGGAGGAGAAGCTCTCCCGGGCCGAGTTCCAGAAGATGACCAGCGACCTGCTGGACCGCACCAAGGCGCCGTTCCATGCCGTGATCAAGGACGCCGGCATCTCCGTGTCCGAGATCGACCACGTGATCCTGGTCGGCGGCTCGACCCGGATGCCCGCGGTCGCGGACGCGGTGAAGGAGCTGACCGGTGGCAAGGACCCGAACAAGGGCGTGAACCCGGACGAGGTCGTCGCCGTGGGTGCCTCGTTGCAGGCCGGTGTGCTGAAGGGTGAGGTCAAGGACGTCCTGCTGCTCGACGTGACTCCGCTGTCGCTCGGCATCGAGACCAAGGGCGGCGTGTTCACCAAGATCATCGAGCGGAACACCACGATCCCGACCAAGGGCTCGGAGATCTTCACCACGGCCGAGGACAACCAGCCGTCGGTGATGATCCAGGTCTACCAGGGCGAGCGGGAGATGGCGCGCGACAACAAGTCGCTCGGCAACTTCGAGCTGACCGGTCTGCCGCCGGCGCCGCGGAACGTGCCGCAGATCGAGGTCACCTTCGACATCGACGCGAACGGCATCGTGCACGTCAACGCCAAGGACCTGGCCACCGGCAAGGAGCAGCGGATGACGGTCACCGGCGGTTCGGCGCTGCCGAAGGACGACATCGACAAGATGGTCCGGGACGCCGAGCAGTACGCCGAGGAGGACCGCAAGCGCCGCGAGGCGGTGGAGAACCGCAACCAGGCCGAGGGCCTCGTCTACCAGACCGAGAAGTTCCTGTCCGAGAACGAGGACAAGATCCCGGACGACGTGAAGACCGAGGTCAAGGACGGCGTCGACGAGCTGAAGAAGGCGCTCGAGGGCACCGACGACGACGCGATCAAGGCCGCGTCGGAGAAGCTCGCCCACTCCAGCCAGAAGATGGGCGCCGCGATGTACCAGCAGGCCCAGGCCTCCGCACCGCAGGACTCGCCGTCCGAGGACAGTGCGACCAGCGACTCCGCTGGCGAGGACGACGTGGTGGATGCTGAGATCGTGGACGAGGAGCCGAAGAAGCCGGAGGGCGACGACAAGTGACCAACGACCCGCGCACGACGGAGCACCCGGAGGACGGTCACCCCGTCGTCCGGGACCGCCGGCGGATCGATCCGGAGACCGGAGCGGTGCGGGAGCCTGCCCAGCAGAACGCGGAGCAGGCACCCGCGCCGGACGTAGCCGACGAGACGGCGCCGGCCGCGCCGGACCAGGCCGCGCTGCTCACCCAGGCGCTGGCGGAGCGCACGGCGGACCTGCAGCGGCTGCAGGCCGAGTACGTCAACTACAAGCGCCGGGTGGACCGCGACCGCGAGGCGAACCGCGAGATCGCGGTCGCCTCGGTGCTGACCGAGCTGCTGCACACCCTGGACGACATCGGCCGGGCCCGTGAGGCCGGCGAGCTCGAAGGTGCGTTCAAGGCGGTTGCGGAGTCGGTCGAGCGGGTCGTGGAGAAGGCCGGCCTGGTGAGGTACGGCGAGGTCGGCGACGTGTTCGACCCGCGGATCCACGAGGCGCTGGTGCACAACTACTCCGACGAGGTCGACGGCCCGACGGCGACGATGGTGATGCAACCGGGCTACCGGCTCGGCGAGCGGATCCTGCGGCCGGCCCGGGTGGCGGTCTCGGAGCCGACCGAGCAGCTGCCAGTGGACCCGGAGGGACAGGTTGCCGAGGGCCGCGACGTACCCGAGGACGTACCCGAGGACGTACCCGTGGACGTACCGGAAGTGGACGAGAAGGCCGGCGAGTAGGCGGCAGGAGGTGAGGCGTCGGTGAGCACGAAAGACTGGATCGAGAAGGATTTCTACAAGGTTCTCGGCGTCTCCAAGACCGCCGAGCAGGACGAGATCAAGAAGGCGTACCGCAAGCTCGCCCGGAAGTACCACCCGGACTCGAACTCCGGTGACGCCAAGGCGGAGACCCGGTTCAAGGAGATCTCCGAGGCGTACGACGTGCTCGGCGACGTCAAGAAGCGCAAGGAGTACGACGAGGCGCGGCGGCTGTTCGGCGGCGGTGGCTTCCGGATGCCGGGCGGCTCCGGCCAGGGCTCCGGCTTCGGCTTCGACGTCGGCGACCTGTTCAACCGCGGCGGCGCATCAGGTAGTGGCGGGCTCGGCGACATCCTCGGCGGGATGTTCTCCGGCGGTACCCGGACCACCAGCACGACGCAGCGGCCGCGCCGCGGCCAGGACATCGAGTCCGAGGCGACGATCGAGTTCGCCGAGGCGGTGAACGGTGTCACCGTCGGGCTGCGGATGACCAGCGACGAGCCGTGCAAGACCTGTCACGGCACCGGCGCGAAGTACGGCACCGTGCCGAAGGTCTGCCTCAAGTGCGAGGGCACCGGGATGCAGACCTCGGTCCAGGGCGGCGTGTTCGCGATGACCGAACCGTGCACCGAGTGCAAGGGCCGCGGCCTGGTCGTCGACCAGCCGTGCGAGACCTGCCACGGCTCCGGCCGCGGCACGTCCAGCAAGACCATGCAGGTGCGGATCCCGGCCGGTGTGCAGGACGGCCAGCGGATCCGGCTGAAGGGCAAGGGCGCGGCCGGCGAGCGCGGTGGCCCCGCGGGAGACCTCTACGTCACCGTGCACGTCAAGCCGCACAAGATCTTCGGGCGGCAGGGCGAGCACCTGACGCTGACCGTGCCGGTCACCTTCACCGAGGCCGCGCTCGGCGCCGAGATCAAGGTCCCGACCCTGGACGGCATGCCGGTGACGGTCCGGATCCCGGCCGGGACCGCTAACGGTGCCAAGCTGCGCGTCCGCGGCAAGGGCTCGGTCCGCCGGGACGGCACCCGCGGCGACATGCTGCTCGCCATCGAGGTGCAGGTACCGCACGAGCTCAGCGAGGAGCAGCGGGCCAAGCTGCAGGAGTACTCGACCGCTTCGGCCCAGCCGGACCCGCGGGCAGAGCTGTTCGGTGGCGGCACATGATGAGCACGCCGTTCGAGCCGTTCGCCCCGGAGTGGGACGACCGCACCCCGATGTACGTGATCTCGGTCGCCGCACAGCTGGCCGGGATGCATCCGCAGACGCTGCGCCAGTACGACCGGCTCGGCCTGGTCACTCCCAGCCGGGCCGCCGGTCGTGGCCGGCGCTACTCGGCGTACGACGTAGCGCGGCTGCGGTACATCCAGTACCTGTCCCAGAACGAGGGTGTGAACCTGTCCGGGATCCGGCACATCCTGGCCCTGCAGTCCGAGGTCGAGGATCTGCGGCTGCGGGTGAACCAGCTGCTCGCCGAGGTCCAGCGCGGCTCCGGCCATCCGAGCAGCCAGCGCGTCGGCCGGGTCTTCTCCGCCGGGCCGGCCGGAGATGTGATCGCGATGGGCCGCCAGCAGACCATGCAGGTCCGCTGGGTCCGCGGCGGCCACCCCCTCGAGCTCGGCCCCCGCTAGCACCTTCTCCGTTGTGTCCGCCGAAGGCGAGTCACCCTGACTCCACTTCGGCGGACGCAACAGTCAGTGGTGGAGAACGTTCTCAGCCCACGAAGAACGACATCGGGTCGCCGTGCCGCAGGTCAACGACCTCGGTCGCGGTGAGGGCCCCGATCGCTATCGCCGCGCGCCGGCCACGGTGTGCCGCTTGCGCAGGTCAGCCGGTGCCGCGATGGGATCCGTGGCGGCCGGGTCGGCACCGTCGACGGTGCCGACCCATCGCTCCAGGTCCGTGACCAGCAGGTAGAGCGCGGTCCGCACGAGCTCCTCCAGCATCCGCTCGTGCTGCGCGGCCCGGTCGATCAGCTCCCCGACCAGCCAGACATGGTGCTCGACCATGGTCACCGCGATGTTTATCGGATCCCCTTTCCCGGTGCCGTGGCCGTGCGTGGCGAGCGATGCCTGTAGCGATTCAAATCCCCCATTCGTCCCTGAGATCGACCAGAGTTGAGCGGAATGGACTCAACTTTAGGTACGTTGAACCTGGTGACGCCGGGATCGACCACACGGCGCACGAACGGACCGAAGGGGAAGCATCAGATGGATGTTCAGCGGCTGACGACGCTCGCGCGGGAGACGCTGTCGGTGGCGATCCGGATGACGTCGACGGCGGGCAACCCGACCGTCGAACCTGTGCATCTGCTCGCGGCACT
>DASRHY010000008.1:0-178927 GCA_035650275.1 Kribbellaceae bacterium
GCACCTAGTGTCCTGTCAGGTTGGGGCGCTCGCTGTTTGTTGAGAGAGCGGCAGTAGCTGGCGAGTCGGTCGAGCATCTCCCGGCGGGATCTAGGCTGAGCGCTTCGTATCCTGCGTGCTGGGCGTGGGTCTGGCGTGGAGGAGCTCGGGAGTGCAGGCGTTTGTTGTCCGAGTCCGGTCTGGGCAGCGGTATCGGTCAGTGCTCGATGACGACCTACGCGTGCGCACTGGGAGGCGGACGCGTTGTTGCGGCAGCCGAGTTTCGGGTGGGCTGCGCCGACAGCGCGACGCGGGCGTATGCAACGGCCACGGCGCTGCCCTTGCTGTGGTGCTGGCGGGTTCGCCGTGTTCGGCGCCGCGACGCGGTCGACACGTTGTTGCTGACGGCCAGCGGCTCGGCCGCGTGCTCACCGGCATCAGTCAGGCTGGCTCGAACGTGGCGAGCAGGCCGTCGAGTGCCGCTTGGTCGGGTCCGACGAATGCGGGTGTCTGCGGCGCGAGCAGCACGGTTTCGAAGAGCCGGTCGTCCGGCTGCGGCGCTGGCGGCAGGTGGGTGCTGAAGACGGCGGAGGCTGCCATCGCACGGACAGGTTCGACCGTGGCGCGGAACCGCACCGGGTCGACCTGATGAACCCAGGGGCTGTCGACCGACGCCCACAGGAGCTGAAGGTCGCGGATCGCGTCGCCAACCGCGCGTACGTCGGCGGATGCGGCCAGCTCTGCCGACGGCATCGGGGCCCCGAAGCAGTCCGAGCTGAACAGCGCCCCCGACCGGTCGTCCAGGAAGCCGGTCGTCGCGGGGTTGTCGAACAGCGGTGGGCGGAAGGCGTGCAGCCGGCGGTCACCGACGTCGAGGACCTGGCCCGGGTTGAGGAGGAAGACCCGGTCGAGCGGGACCGCCCACTCGCAGGACATGATCCCCACACCGATGAAGGTGCTCACCAGCCGGGCTGCCGGCGCGGCATCGAGGAGCGCCCACAGACCGCCGGTGTGGTCGCGGTCCGGGTGGGTGATCCACAGCCACTGCACGTCGGTGGGATCGAGCACCTCGGCGAGAGCGGAGACAAAGTCCTTGTCAGTGGTACTGAGGCCGGTATCGATGACCACGGGCTGCTCGGCATGCAGGACAAAGGCGTTAACGGGTAGGAACCCGAGTCCGGGAACCTCGGCGTAGTCGCCGAGGATGGTGACGTCGCCGATCCGGTGGGTGTGCATGGTTGCCTCCCGCGGCTTAGAAGGGGACCTGGGTGGCGAGCAGCCCCGAGGGCTGGCCACCGTCGGGACCGGGGCGGCCAGAGACGACCCGGCAGAAGTCGGCGGCGTCCATCACGTTCTCCTCACCGCCCGGGCCGGAGCTCCAGCTCCCGCCGGCAGGGCCGGTGAGCTCCAGCCGGTAGGGCCGGCCGTGCCGGCGGGCCCACTCGACCACGACGTCGGCGACGATGACGCCGTCGTGGTCGGGCGTCAGCGCCGGGGCCTGACCGGTCGCCCGGGCGAGGTCCAGGCGGTGCATCCACGGGTCGCGAGTGAGGATCACGTCGGTCAGGTAGCCGACGCACCATGTCTCCGGGACACCGTTGACCACCTGCGGCTCCGGCAGGCGTCGCCGGCGTACGAAGCCCGGGGTGCGGCGGCGACCCTTCACCGCGCGCGGGCCGACGCGACGCAGCTCGGCGCGCAGCTCCTCGGGCCCGAGGTCCTGGCGCTCCTCGACCTGCAGGGCGGTCTGCGCGTCGATGAGGGCCTGACCGTCATGTTGCCGGGCCTTGGCAGCACGCATCTGGCGGGCCATCTCTAGTGGTGTCGAGATGAACCTCGCCATGCCGGTGATGTGTGCGACCAGTTGCCGGACGTCCCACGCGGTGCAGTCGGTGGGCCGGGTCCAGTCCTCGGCTCGCAGTGCGTCGACGGCGTCGGCAACACGCTGATACTCCGACTCGGCCAGCCACATCGCGGTCGGCCGCTCGATCGCGGGCTGGACGACGTTGGGGCCTGGCCAGGTCCTGGTGGTGGTGTTCATGAGGTGCTCCTGGTGGCCTGGGTCCGACGACGCGGGCCCGGTGAGTTGGCAGTCTGCAGGCTTTGCGCCGGGAGGTCGGCGGGAAGGCCGACACCGTCGGCCCAGACGTCGACCGCGCGGTCCAGCAGCGCCGACCACCGCGTGCCACCGGGGTCGTTGGCCAACTGCTGGTTGACCAGGCCGCCGAGCATCGCGACCCAGATCTCGAAGTCAGCCGGGTCAGACAGGCCCATGCCGCGGATGAGTTGTCGTACCCGCTCCAGCACCCGGACCGCCGGCGCGTAGGACTCTGGGCTCGGCACGAAACCGGGGATCGTGCGCTGGATCATGAGCTGGCAGCGCGCGGGGTTGGCGACCGCGAAGTCGAAGAACACACGCGCGGCCCGGCGGACCGCCGCTCGAGGAGCCGGCGGGAGGTCTGCGAGCTCGGCCAGGGCGACCTGCTCATAGTCGCTCCAGGCCTGACCGAACATCGCGTCGTAAATCGCGTGCTTGGACTCGAAGTGCGTGTAGAGCGACGGCGCTCGCATGCCCACCCTCTCGGCGACGTCGCGCAACGCGAACTCGGCCAGGCCCTGCTCCTGCGCGAGCGACCAGGCAGCCTCAAGGATCTCCCGGCGAGTTGCCTCACGGCGTTCGGCTGCCCTATCGCGCTTAGGAGTGTCTAACATGATTAGGAGCGTGCGCCTCCACCGGGTTGTTGTCAAGAGGTCATGCCGCTGGTCGGAGTTCGGTACGAAGGGGGACCGACGATTGCAGCGCCAAGCCGCAGTAACCGAGACGACGGGGACTTGACCCGCCCGGCCAAGCTGGCATCGGCTAAGGCGTGAGCTTGGTGACAGTCGCCAACGCTGATCCTCAGGCGCTGGCTGGTCCGTCCCCGCCACTGTCGCTCGGACGCCGCGGGATGATTTCACAACTCCTGCCGCGACCAAGACCGCGACGGCCCGGTGTGCCGTACTCGCCGCGACGCCGTATCGCGTCGCCAGCTCCTTCTCGGAGGGCAGAAGCTCGCCTGGCCTCAGAATCCCGCTGTCGATAGCGCCGCGAAGGTCTGCCGCGATTCGCTGATACGGCTGGAGGGCGTCGTCTGTCGCACTGGGGAGGGACGGAGTTGGCGGCCGCTCGCCGGCCTCTCCGTCTGTTGGGCGGGCTGGCATTCGGGTGCTGATGGGGCCGGCGGCTCGCTGGTCTGCTTCCGAGAGTCGGGCTGTGTAGAACCGGAGTGTTGTTGTCCCTCCGCCGGCGTGCCCGAGCCTCGCGGCGACAGTGATCAGCTTGTGGTCCGCATGGATCAACTCGGTCGCATTGTAGTGACGCATGTTCTTATGGAGGTGTCGATCCCCAAGCGCTTCGCGAGCCGCGAATAGCGCCGCGACACCGTCGTGAGGTCCATGGGACGGCCACCGTCCGGGACCGGCGAGAACATGTATCCGGCTGGATTGAACTGCACGCCAACGGCCTCGAGTCGACCTGTTTCGAGTCGTCGCGGGGGAACCACATCGGGGTGTTTTCCCAGGTCAGGCCCTGGTGGGGCGGGTGGGACTCGAACCCACGACCCAGGGATTATGAGTCCCCTGCTCTAACCGGCTGAGCTACCGCCCCGGCGTCGTACGAACCTGGACAGACGGCAGGGCAGCAGGCTCGCTATGACGACTGCCGAGCCTACTGCCCCGGGTGCTGAGAGGAGAGGTCAGGCCCGGGTCTTGCGGGCCAGGTCGTGGGTCCAGCCGTCGGGACGCTCGAAGCGGTATGCGTTGAAGGCGTAGATGGTCTTGTCTCCGGCGTTGCTGGGGAACTCGCCCATCGGCTTGTTCGAGACCATGGTCAGGCCGCGGTCGCCGAACTCCTTCGGGACGTCGTGCGGGAACTGGCGGTGCGACAGCCGGCCTTCGGGCTCGATCGCGAGGACGTGCTTGCCGATCCGGGCCATGTCGTCGAAGACGGTGGACTCGTCTGGGTGGATGTGCTCCAGTACGGCCATCGTGAAGACGAGATCGAACTCGTCGTCGGCGAACTTCGGCAGGGTCTCGCCGGCGGCGCCGATGTGTACCTCGCTGTCCTTGAGCTGCGGGAAGGTCTCGCGGAGCAGCTCGACGGCGTGCGGGTTGATCTCGACGCCTTCGACGCCGATGTAGCCGTGGTCGTACAAGTAGGCGATGTTGCGGCCCACGTTGCAGCCGACCTCGAGGATGCGGGCGTCCTTCGGCAGGTCGGAGATGATCTCGAGCAGCGCCTGGCTGCGACCCACCGCCCTGACGTAGTCGTGCGGGTTGTTGCCAGGCGGGGCCGGCTGGCGCCAGAACTCGTGCAGACTCGCCTGCCGGTCCATCCTGCGGTACCGGCGGCCGACGTACTGGCCGAAGGCGGGGCCGACACCGGCGATCTCCGACATCGGCCTCGTCTCGAGCGCGGTCATGCCGCGGGAGGTGAACAGGTCGTCGTAGTCGTGCGGGTACTGCCGGTGCGTGCTGGCCGGCGGACCCTCGATCACGAAGATCTGGCCGGCGACGCGGACCAGGTTGTCGAACAGCTCGACGCTGTCGGGGTGGATGTGCTGCAGCGTCGACATCGTGAAGGCGACGTTGTACTGGTCGTCAGCGAGCGTCGGCAGCACGTCCTCGGCGGCACCCTCGTGGATCGGGGTGTCCTTCAGCTGCGGGTAGGTCTTGCGCAGCAGCTCGATCGCGTGCGGGTTGATCTCGATGCCTTCGAGGTTCGTCCAGCCCTTGTCGTGCAGCGCGGCGAGGTTGCGGCCGACACCGGAGCCGATCTCGACGATCCGCGCGTCCTTCGGGACGACCCGATCGAACATCGCGATCAGGCCGCGGCTGCGCGCGTGGTGCTCGATGAACGACGCCGGCTTGTTGCCCGCAGGTTCCGGCTGGCGCCAGAACTCGTGCAGCTGCTCCCGGGGGTCGATCGCGACCGGGACCGGCGCCGCACTCGCCGCGGCGTTCGCCGCCGCGCTGCGCCCACGTGCCTTCCGTACTACCTTGCGAGCGAACTTCTTGATCATCCTTGGTCCTGTAGACGGTCGGTGAGCATGCGCGCGACCATACAGCGCCTTGGTCGTTCCCGCGAAGCGCACCACGCGATCGAATAGCCACGGAATGCTACTCGGGGATCACCCTGAGCGTAGTCAGGCTTGCCCCTGAGGATCACGATGGTAATGAGCAGAAGGAGACGGGACCACCATGACACTCTTGATCATCATCGCGCTCGTCGTGGCCGCGATCGCGGCCTGGAAGTTCCGCGTGCAGATCCTGTCGAAGGTGCTGGGCCAGCCCGAACAGCGGATCCAGCGGGCCATCGACAAGCGCAAGGGCCGCTGAACCGGCTCAGTCGACGGCGAAGCCGTTGCGCAGGGTCGTGACGACGGGGCGCGGCGCGGTGTCGACGGCGAGCCGGAACACGTCGGGACGGTGGTAATGGCCGACCGGGTCGAACATCCGCCGCGCCGAAGCGATCTTGCTGAGGTCCAGCTCCGCGACCAGGACGGTCTCGGCGTGTCGGGCTGGCCCGGCAAGGATCTCCCCGTTGGTGCCGACGATCACGCTGTTGCCGGGCTCCATCCACTCGGGGTCGTCCTCATCCGTCCGCCAGACGCGCTCGCGGTCCGGGAAGTCCGCAGGGATCTGGTCGACGCGCACACACGGGTTCGCGCCGATGACGTAGCAGCGGCCCTCCCGGGCGATGTGTCGCATGGTCGCGATCCAGCCGTCGCCTCGTGCCAGCGTCGGCGCGACCCATACGTCGATACCTTGCGAGTACAGGTAGAACCGCGCCAGCGGCATGTAGTTCTCCCAGCAGATCAGCCCGCCGATCCGCCCGAACGGTGTTGGGTAGGTGTCGAGTGTCGAGCCGTCACCCATCCCCCACACGGTGCGCTCCGAGCCGGTCGGCATCAGCTTGCGGTGCTTGCCGAGCAGTTCGCCGTCCGCGTTGAAGTACAGCAGCGTGTTGTAGATGGTGCTCCCGTTCGGTTCCCGTTCGTCCACCCCGATCACCAGGTAGACGCCCGCGTCCCGGGCCGCTGTCCCGAGCCGGTCGGTTGTCTCGCTCGGTACCACCACGGCCTGGTCGGCGAGCATCTCGAACCACCGCTCGTCACCGTCCCAGATCGGCGGCCCGTCGATCCAGATCGGCGTGCCCGGCACGAAGGCCTCAGGAAAGACGACCAGATCGGCCGCCCGCACCGCGGGATCGGCCAGCAGCTCCTCGACCTTGGCGAGCGTCGCCTTGCGATCCATCAGCACGTACGCCGCCTGCACGGCGGCCACTTTCACCGTCTCCATCTCGCCCCCTCCCGCCTCGACCATACGCCGCACGACCAGGGCCGCGGCAGAGCGGAGCGAACGCGCCGAAGGGCGATACAGCAAGAAACCCGCCCGGATATCTCCGAGCGGGGGTGGTGGGCAGCTCCCGCGACTGGACTCGAACCAGTAACCGTCCGATTAACAGTCGGATGCTCTGCCAATTGAGCTACGCGGGATCGGCCTCGGTCCCCGAGGCCCGGAATAGGTTAACAGTCTCCTCGCGCTCCTCCTAACCGGCCTGCACAGTCAGACGTCGAGCTCATCGCGGACCTGTTGCAGGGCGTTCTCGGCACGGTCCAGCAGGCCCGGGGTCGCCGGGTCCAGGCCGTTGTCGAGTACGAGGTTCCAGGTCACCGGCGCGTCACTCCGGGACGGGTTACGGCGGCCGACGATGCGCACCCCTCTCTTGCCCACCAGCGGTACGTGCCGCTGCAGGAGCACGCTCGCGCTGATCCGCTCGCGGACCAGCTGGCCGAACCGTCCGGGGTCGTCGACCACCAGATCCGTACGGCGCATCGGCGTACCGAACTCGGCGGTCTCCCACAGATGGAACGTCGACTCGTCGGAGTTCCACTCCGCCCGCTCCACCAGTTCCCAGGCCACCCGGCGAACCCCCGCACCAGCCACCGCGCCGTCCACCGGCAGGTAGACGGCCGAGCGTGAGCCGGCCGCCCAGGGCCCGGAGCGGGTCTGGATCGCGGCCAGCACATCATCGCGATCGCCGGCGGCGGCACGCACCGCGGCGACCAGCTCGGCGGGCCAGGTCGCACGGCGGAGTCTCAGCACCTCCCCATCATCACAGCCGCTCAGGCGGCGTACTCCCGCAGGTCGACAGCGCACCGCCGACGTAACGAGGTCAGCGCGGCGGCCTCGGCGGTACGGACCGCGGCGGGGTCCAGGCCGAGCGCGGCGGCGACGTCGGCGACCGACGCGCCGGTACCGCCGCCCGCCAGGCCGAACCGCAGTGCGAGCACCGCGCGCTCGCGGTCGTCGAGGAAGGCCAGCTGGTGCCCGAGGTCGCGGCGCAGCCCGGCGGTCAGCACGACCAGCTCGCCGGCCTCCGGATCCACGGCGTCCTCCGATCCGGCCAAGTCGAGCGACTCCGGCACCCTCCGCCACTCCAGCGCGCGCCGCACCCGGGTCGCGCTCATCGCGGCCGCCGCTCCGAGCTCGTCCAGCGAGGGAAGCCGGCCGAGCTGCTGCGCCAGGTCTTGCTGCGTCGACGCCACCAGGGTCGCGTCGCGGAACGCCTGCTCGGGCATCCGGATCAGCCGCGCCTTGTCGGCGATCGCCCGGCTGACGGCCTGCCGGATCCACCAGATCGCGTACGTCGAGAACCGGGTGCCACGGGTGTGGTCGAACCCCTCGACCGCGCGGATCAGACCGATGTTGCCGTCCTGCACCAGGTCGAGCAGCGAGACACCTTTGCCCGCGTACCCGCGCGCGACCGCCACCACCAGCCGCAGGTTGCACTCGATCAGCCGCTGCCGGGCCCGGTCCCCGGCCGCGACCAGTGCACGCAGGTCCGGCTCCTGCGCCCCCTGGTCGAGCCGCTCGCCGGCGAGCACACCGGCCTCGACCCACCACGCCAGCTCGGCGACCTGGTCGGTGTCGAGCAGGTCGTGCCGGGCGATGTCGCGCAGGTACCGCCGCAACGTCTCGACGTCGGCCGGCTCGCAGTCGGAGAGCATGGTCATCGATCGGATCCCCTTTCCTCGCAGGGGATGTTGTCGTGATCCGGCCGTTCGGCGACGGCCGGCGACGCGGCCGTGGATAACGCGGCCAGCGGCTACCGCTGTGGAGAAGTAGTGACCCACGCGACCGCGTCCGCGACCGTCGACAGCACCGGGCCTGCCGAGACAGGCAGCGGCGGACGGCGTACGACGACCACCGGCAGGCCGAGCTCGCGGGCGGCCGTCAGCTTGGCCGCCGTCATCGGCCCGCCGCTGTCCTTCGTCACGAGCAACCCGATCTCGTGCCGGCGCAGCAGCGTGCGCTCACCGTCGACCGTGAACGGTCCGCGGTCCAGCAGCACCTCGTGCCGCGCGGGAAGCGGCGGCGCCGGCGGCACGACACACCGGATCAAGAACCACTGCGAGTCGCGAGACGCGAACGACGCGACGCCCTGCCGCCCGATCGTGAGGAACACCCGCTCGCGATCCAGCGCCGCGGCGGCCTCGGACAGCGAGTCGACCCAGTACCACCGGTCACCCGGCACCGGCTCCCAGCCCGGCCGGCGCAGCACCAGCAACGGCACTCCCGCGGAACGCGAGGCCTCGATCGCGGACGCGGTCATCCGGGCGGCGAACGGATGGGTCGCGTCGATGACGGCATCGACACGCTCTGTCCGCAGCCACGCGGCCAGCCCGGCCGCGCCACCGAACCCTCCGACGCGTAGTTCGCCGGCCGGCAGCCGCAGGTCGCCGACCCGGCCCGCCAGTGACGACACCACCGACAGCCCGGGAACGGCGGACAGCGCTGCCGCCAGCTCCCGGGCCTCACCGGTCCCGCCGAGGATCAGCAGCCGCATGGCACCACCCGGTGCGCGACCCGCCCGCACCACGGCGGCATGCTGTCCGCATGACCGGTGGACTGCGGTACGGCTGGACCACCGGCGCGTGCGCGACCGCGGCCACCACCGCGGCGTACACCGCACTGCTCACCGGTGAGTTCCCGGACCCGGTCGGGATCACGCTGCCGAAGGGGCAGCAGCCGACCTTCGCTCTCGCGGTCGAGGAGCTCGACCAGAACCACGCCCAGGCAGGAGTGGTGAAGGACGCCGGTGACGACCCGGACGTCACGCACGGCGCCCTGGTCCGCGCCACCGTCCGGCACGGCGAGCCCGGAACCGGGGTCGCGTTCCGCGCCGGCCCGGGCGTGGGCACGGTCACCAAGCCCGGCCTGCCGCTCGAGGTCGGCGAGCCCGCGATCAACCCGGTACCGCGGCAGATGATCCGCGATCACGTCGCGCGGGTCGCGGCCGCGTACCACGGCACCGGTGACGTCTCGGTCGAGATCTCGGTCGACCACGGCGAGGAGATCGCGAAGCGCACCTGGAACCCGCGTCTCGGCATCCTCGGCGGGCTGTCCATCCTGGGCACCACCGGCATCGTCGTGCCGTACTCCTGCTCCGCCTGGATCGACAGCATCCGGCGCGGCATCGACGTCGCCCGCGCGGCCGGCTACACGCATGTCGCGGGGTGCACCGGCAGTACGTCGGAACGCGTGGCGCAGGAGCTCTACGGCCTTCCGGACGACGCCCTGCTCGACATGGGCGACTTCGCCGGCGCGGTCCTGAAGTACCTCAAGCGGCACCCGGTCGAGCGGCTCACCATCGCCGGCGGGATCGGCAAGCTCGCGAAGCTGGCCGACGGCCATCTCGACCTGCACTCCGGCCGCTCGCAGGTGAACTTCGCCCTGCTGGCCCGGCTCGTCGAGCAGTCCGGTGGCGACCAGGAGCTCGTTGCCATCGTCGGATCCGCCAACACCGCGCTGGACGCATTGCAACGCTGCCAGGCCGCCGGTTTGCCGCTCGGCGACCTGGTCGCGGCCCGCGCTCGCGCCACGGCGTACGACGTGCTGAGGCCGGCACCGGTCAAGGTCGACGTCGTCGTGATCGACCGCGCCGGCACCATCGTCGGCCGCGCCTAGCCCTCGGTTCGGCATCGGGCGGCGGAGTAGAGGTGACTGTCCGGGAAGGTCGTTGCCGTGAGCACCTTTCCGGCGATGACGACGGCGGTACGGCGGATGCCTGTGGCGCGGACCTGGTCCGCGATGTCGGCCAGCGTGCCGCGCAGGATCACCTCGTCCGGCCGGCTGGCGTACGCCACCACCGCGACCGGGCAGTCCAGGCCATAGCTCGGGGTCAGCTCATCCACCAGCCGCTCGATCTGGTCGACCGCCAGGTGCAGCACGATCGTCGCCCGGCTGGCGCCGAGCGTGGCCAGGTCCTCCCCCGGCGGCATCGCGGTCGACCGGGACGCGACCCGTGTCAGCACCACCGTCTGGCCCACCTCCGGCACGGTCAGCTCACGACCCAGCGACGCGGCCGCCGCCGCGAAGGCGGGTACGCCGGGCGTCACGTCGTACGAGATCCCGGCCTCGTCCAGCCGCCGGATCTGCTCGGCCATCGCGCTGAACACCGACGGATCGCCGGAGTGCAGCCTCGCAACGTCGTGGCCTTGGGAGTGGGCCGCGGCCAGCTCGGCGACGATCTCGTCCAGCGTCAGCGGCCAGGAGTCGACCTTCCGAGCCCCGGCCGGGCACAGCTCGAGCAGCTCGGCCGGTACCAGCGCGCCGGCGTACAGACAGACCGGTGAGGACGCGATCAGGTCCCGCCCGCGGACCGTGATCAGGTCCGCCGCACCCGGCCCCGCACCGATGAAGTGCACGGTCATCGCACCACGCTCCAGAGCGTCACGGGCATCGCCGGTCGCCATCCGGTCATGCCACCGAGGGCGGTCGCCCGGTGCACACCGATCCGGACCAGGTCGCCGCCGAGCCGGGCGTACCAGTCCGCCAGTACCGCGTCGGTCTCGATCGTCACCGCGCTCACCACCAGCCGCCCGCCCGGCCGCAGCGCCTGCCAGCACGCCTCGATCACGCCGGGGACGCGCCCGCCACCGCCGACGAACACCGCGTCCGGCGGCTCCAGCCCGTCCAGTGCCACGGGTGCCGTGCCCTCCACCACGGTGAGCTCCGGTACGCCGAGCCCGGCCGCGTTCCGCGCGATCCGCGCGGCCCGCTCGGTGTCGCTCTCGATCACGATCGCCCGGCAGGAAGGATGCGTTCGCAGCCACTCGATCGCGATCGAGCCGGCGCCGCCGCCGACGTCCCAGAGCAACTGGCCGGGTACCGGCGCCAGCCGCGACAGCGCCACCGCCCGGACCTCCCGCTTGGTCAGCTGGCCGTCGTGCTCGAACGCGCCGTCCGGCAGCCCCGGTACGACGGGCAGCAGCGTCACCCCCGGCTCGATCGGGCACTCGACCGCGACCACGTTCAGCGGGTCGACGTCGTTGTCGTCCCAGCTCCGGGCGACGCCGGTCCGCAGCTGGGACTCCGGCGAGCCGAGCCGTTCGAGCACGGTCAGCACCGACTCGCCGTACCCGCGCTCGGTCAGCGCCTCGGCCACCCAGCCGCAGTCCGCGCCGAGCAGCAGCACCCGCCTCCCGGGCTGCAGCTCGCGGTACAGCAGCTCGTGCGGCCGGCCGACCAGGCTCACCACCGCGACCTGGTCCTGCGCCCAGCCGAGCCGCGCGCAGGCCAGCGACACACTCGACGGATGCGGGATCACCCGGACCGCCTCGGGGCCGAGCAGCCGCACCAGCGTCGTACCGATGCCGTGGTACGTCGGGTCGCCACTGGCCAGCACGCACACCCGGCGGTCCGCATACTCCGCCAGCAGTCCCGGCAATGCCGACAGCAGCGGCGACGGCCAGGTCACCCGCTGGTGCCCGGACTCCGGCACGAGGTCGAGCTGCCGGGCACTGCCCATCAGCACGTCCGCGTCCTCGACCGTCCGGCGAGCCGCGGGTGCCAGCCCGTCCCAGCCGTCCGCGCCGATCCCGACCACGGTGACCCGATCAGACATTGCCAAGCACCCTGGTGACCGCGATCTCGAGCACGACCCGCTGCGGGTTGACCCGCGGCACCCGGTAGCGCCGCGCGTAGCGACGCTCCGCGTCCGCGACGGCGTCCGGCTCGCGTCGTACCACGGCGCGTCCCTCCAGCGTCGACCACCGCCGCCCGTCCACCTGGCAGACTGCGACAACACCGTTGCCGGCAGCAACGTTCCGTGCCTTGTACGACGTACCTGAGCAGATCACCCGAGCCGTCGCTGTCGCCAGGTCAAGCGTGACGCCTACGGGTACGACGTGCGGCGTGCCGTCGGCCCGCAGCGTGGTCAGAGTGCACAGATGCCGCTCGGTCCAGAAGTCGGCGAACCCGGAACCACGCGCTGTCAGGTCCTCGGCGGACTCGATCCTCGACACGCGGGCAAGCCTAGACGCAACGACCGGAGAGCCGTGCGCCGTGACGCACGGCTCTGCGGACGCAAGCGCACTAACCGATGTCGCGGCGGCGGAAGCCGGCCAGGCCGGCTACCGTCAGGGCGACCGCGATGGCCGCCAGCCAGATCAGCGGCGCGGCGGTCATCTCACCGCCCGGAAGCCGCGGCACGTGCGCGTACGGCGAGATGTCCATCACCTCCTGGCGCAGCTCGAACAGCGAGCCGAACTCGCCGATCAGCAGGAAGGCGACCAGGAACACCCAGGCCAGCGGGCTCCAGCGCGGCAGCAGCCCGAACAGCGTGGCCACGATTCCGACCAGGATCCACACCGCTGGGATCTGGACCAGTGAGGCACCGACCACCCGGCTGAAGGCCCGGCCCATGTCGCCGGTCTGCGCACCGTGCGCGAGCCCGGCGCCGACCCCGCCCGCGACCACCAGCAGCGCGGAGCCGAGGAACGCCAGGCTCAGGTGGCTCATCGCGAACGACGGCCGGCTGACCGCGGTGGCGAGCACCGGTTCTGCCCGCTGCGAGGTCTCCTCCGAGCGCAGCCGGAGCGCGGACTGCACGCCGTACGCCGAGGCGACCACGGCGAGGATGCCGAGCTCGGCCGCGAAGAACGCGTCGGTCAGGCCGGAGACGCCGCCCATCTTGGTGATCATCTCCCGCGCGTTCTCGTTGTCGAGGATGCTGCCGATGTCCGCGGCGATGTTGCCCATCACCGCGCCGATCAGCAGGAAGCCGACGGTCCAGGCGAGCAGCGAGCCGCGCTGCAAGCGCCACGCCAGCGCCAGCGGGCTGCGCAGCCAGCCGGCGGCGTCCGGCGGACCCGGCCGCGGCCGAACCAGCCCGGCCCCGTGGTCGCGCCGGGCGACCAGCGCGTACGACGCCGCAATGGCCGCGACGATGAAGACCAGGAAGACCAGCAGCACCCACCAGCGGTTGCCCGCGTACGGACGCAGGTGCAGCACCCAGCCGAGTGGCGACAACCAGGACAGCCAGCCCGGCCCGGAGGTGTCGCCGACGGCGCGCAGCACGTAGAACACGCCCAGCGTGGTGGCGGCGATACCGTTCGCGGTCCGCGCGTTCTCGGTGACCTGCGCGGCGACCGCGGCGATCGCGGCTCCGGTGCAGGCGACCGCGGCCCAGCCGGCCCCGAACGCGACCGAGCCGGCGAACGGCAGCCCGACCGCGGTCAGCCCGAGGGCGGTGAGGGTGCCGATGGTGATGCCGGTCGCGCAGGTCACGATCAGGCCCGCGGTGAGCGCGGCGTACCGGCCGACCACCGCTGAGCCGATCAGCTCGAGCCGGCCCGCCTCCTCGTTCGCCCGGGTGTGCCGGATCAGGGTGAAGAACGCGAGCACGGCGAGGAACAGCGCGTACAGGCCCTTCAGCTTGATCATCGACACCTCGCCGAGCGAGGTCACGTCGTACACCCGTCCGTACATCGCGATCAGCGCCGGCGAGTTGTTGATCGCCTCGGCCGCCTTGATCCGGGACGCCTCGTCCGGGAACACCTTGACCGACGCCTGCGCGGACCCGATCGCGAGCAGCACGAAGATGGCTGTCCAGACCGGCAGCACGATCCGGTCGCGGCGCAGCGCCAGGCGGGTCAGCGCCGCCGTACCGGTCAGGTTCTGTCGCATCAGACCGTCACCTCGGCTGCGTGCTTGCCGTTCGCCGCGCCGATCTCGTCCTGGTAGTGCCGCAGGAACAGCTCCTCCAGCGTCGGCGGCTGACTGGTCAGGCTGTGGATGCCGCTCGCGGTCAGCACCTTCAGCGTGTCGCCGAGCTTCGCGGTATCCACCTCGAAGTGCACCCGGTTGCCCTGCACGTCGAGCTCGTGCACACCGTCCAGCGCGGCCAGGCCGTAGGGTACGGTGTCGAGCTCGGCATGCACCGAGGTCCGGGTCAGGTGCCGCATCTCGGCCAGCGTGCCGGACTCGACCACCTTGCCGAGCCGGATGATGCTGACCCGGTCACAGAGCGCCTCCACCTCGGACAGGATGTGGCTGGACAGCAGCACGGTGCGGTCTCGCTCACGCTCCTCCTCGATGCACTGCCGGAAAACCTCCTCCATCAGCGGGTCGAGGCCGGACGTCGGCTCGTCCAGGACCAGCAGCTCGACGTCGGACGCGAGCGCGGCGACCAGCGCCACCTTCTGCCGGTTGCCCTTGGAGTAGGTGCGGCCCTTCTTCGTCGGGTCCAGGTCGAACCTCTCCAGCAGCGAGGCCTTCTTCTTCTCGAACGCGCCGTCCCCCCGACCGCCGCGCAGCCGGCCGAGCAGGTCGATCACCTCGCCGCCGCTCAGGTTCGCCCACAGGTTCACGTCGCCCGGCACGTACGCGAGCCGGCGGTGCAGATCCACCGCATCCCGCCACGGATCTCCGCCGAGCAGCGAGACGTCGCCGGAGTCGGCGCGCAGCAGGCCGAGCAGGACACGGATCGTGGTGGACTTCCCGGAGCCGTTGGGGCCGAGGAAGCCGTGCACCTCGCCCGTCGTGACGGACAGGTCGAGGCCATCGAGTGCGTGGGTCCGACCGAACGACTTGTGCAGTCCGGAGACCGATATCGCGGTTGTCATGATTCAGACGCTACACTTCATTCAGAAGTTTGTGAATTTTCCTAACGCGGCTCTCACACGCGGTGCCGGGGACCCCGGGGTGGCAGAGGAGATGATGTGTCAGTGAATCGACCGACCGCCCGCGACGAGGACGCAGTCCGCCGCTTCATCGAGCGGTTCGCCGCCGTTCTGGTCGAGTCCGGTTTCCCGCGGATGCCGGCCCGGATCTTCGTCGCCGTGCTGGCCAGCGAACGGGGTCGGATGACCGCTGCCGAGCTCGCCGAGACCCTGCACGCCAGCCCGGCAGCGATCTCCGGCGGCGTCCGCTTCCTCACCCAGAACTACCTGGTCAGCCGCGAGCGCGAGCCCGGCAGCCGGCGGGACGTGTACGTCGTGCACGACGACGCACTGATGGAGTCGACGATGGGTCGTGGACCGCTGCTGGCCCGCTGGGCCGCCAGCCTCCGCGACGGCGTCGACGCGGTCGGACCGGAGTCGCCCGCGGGCACGCGCGTCAGCACCACCCTTGCCTACGCCGAGTTCGTGCTCGAGGAGCTCGAGGGCATGATCAAACGCTGGCAGGAGCACAAGACCGGGCTCGAGCGCTCCGCCGGTGAGTCCTGACCGTCGTTACTCCTCGTGCGGGTTGTCGACCGACTCGCCGCGCAGCGGGATGGCGTCCGCACGGGCTGGGTCCTGGGTGGTCACGGTGCCCTCAGCGACCGCCTCGGCCAGCGCGGCCATCGTGATGTACGCGGTGCGCACCAGCATTCCCGAGCTCTTCTGCCCGATGTCGCCGCGCAGCTCGACGAGCACACTGCCCGCACCGCGGATCCCGTACGAGTTCCGGGCGATGCCGCGCGGCAGCGTGCCCGGGTACTGGCTGATCTCGGCGAACCCGTAGTGCGCCAGGGTGTCGTCGATGACCACGCACATCTGCTTGGACAGCGTGACCGCGGATGCCGGCGCGTCCGGGTGGTTCGGCCAGAAGATCGACCCGGTGATCATCTCGCCGTCGTCGTTGACGTACGAGCCCTGGTGGTGGAAGTCGACGACATGCTGCGGCTGGTACCGGATCGCGGTGCGCTGGACCGCGGCGGCCTCCGGCACTGGGTTGGCCTCCGGTGCGACCGCGGGGTCGTGCCAGCGGTTCACGTCGAACCCGACGCCCGGCGTGCAGAACGCGCCCGAGCAGTCCGGGTCGTGGTTCTCCCGCTGGAAGCGCTCGGCACCGTCCGGGTTCACCTTCGGGATCACCAGCAGGGTGATCTGGGACAGGATCGCGTCCCAGCCGGCACCGCCGTTGCCCGCTCGCTGCAGCAGCTGCAGTGCGGCCTCGGTACCGAGCGGCTCGTTTCCGTGCTGCTGGGTGATGTAGAGAACCTTCACCGGTCCGGTGCCGACCTTGGCGAGGTACAGGTCGCGGCCCTCGTTGGATTGGCCCACCGTCTCCAACGACACCCGGCCCCTGGTCTGCCGGGTGATCTGCCGCAACGCCGCGACCATCTCGTCGTAGTTGTGCAGCCGTTCGAGTCTGACCTGCTGGTTGTCCTGGACCCACGGGCCGTTCGGCACGGTCTGCGGATCGGCGCTCGCGACGCCGACGGGAACCAGCATCGCGGAGAGAAGGGCGAGGGTGAGGGCGGGAATCAGTCGGCGCATGGCGGGGCACCTCTCGGAAAGCGATTACTGCCGACGTTAGTGAGACGGTACGACGCTCGCAACGCGGCCCGGCACGTCGTCCGACCCGGTCGGGTCGAGGAGCAGGGAACGCGGACGGCAGGTCGTTCGTTACAGACACGACAGCAGCGCACCCCGGCGGGCGGGCCGGGGCGCGCTGCTCTCTTTTGTCGCTCAGGTCTCTTCGCTCAGCCGGCCGAGTTGTTCGCGACCGTGTCCAGCACCCGCTGCAGCACCGGGTTCGGCCGGTCCGCGTGGGTCGCGGCCTTGCTCCGTGGCAGGTGGACGACGTTCCCGTCCACCGGACCGTCGACCGGGTACACGGACAGCTCCGCGGGCAGCGGCGACGTGCCGCAGACCTGGTCCTTGCCCGGCAGCTCACCGCCGAACACGAACCGGTCCCCGATCGCCTCGGTACACGCTGACGGGCCGCCGACGTACTGGCCGTGCATGCCCTCGTCGTCGATCGCGACGAACCGAGTCGCCCGCGCGGTGTCCTGGTGCGTGCGCAGCGAGCCCTCGTACGCCGTCGCCGGGTCCAGCTCGCGTGGCGCGGCGGCCATCTACAAGGGCAATCCCTCATCCAGGTGCGCGAACGCGCCGTCGAGCAGCCCCAGATAGTCCTGCAGCCGGTGACTGCCCGACGCCTGCGCCGTCGCCATCACGACGCCGACCACAGCACCCGCCCAGGTGCGCACGGCCATGTCGTCCGGCGCCCGGCCGCACCGTTCCGCGGCGAGGCCGGCGAGCATATCGATGCTGGCGTAGAGCTGGTCCATCATCTTGGCCCGCAACTCCGGAGCATTGAAGACCAGCTGCTGGCGCTGGTTCTCCAGCTCCCAGTCGTCGGGTGTCACTGCGCTCAGCGCATGCCGCATGGTCGCGCGCAACGCCTCGGTCGGTGACAGCCCGGGTGGCTGGGTCCGGAACGCCTCCATCATCATCGGGTCCAGCCGGTCGTAGAGCACCGTGTCTTCCTTGGTCGGGAAGTACCGGAAGAACGTGGCCGGCGACACCTCCGCCGCCTTGGCGATCTGGTCGACGGTCGTCTCGGTGTAGCCCTGCTCGCTGAACAGCCGCAGCGCGTGCTCCTGGATGGTCGCCCGGGTCCGCGCCTTCTTGAGCTCGCGGAGCCCGGGCGACTTGTCCGTTGTCATGACCCGATTGTGGCAACCTCACGCGGCGGCTCACCGGTGGCACCGGTGTCGGCGTCGTCCTTGACGACGCGCGGCAGGAACGCGGCCGCGAGCACCAGCGCGAGCAGCGCGACCGCGGAGGCGGTCCACAAGGTGGCGTGCATGGCGTGGACGAATGCTTCGCGGGCCGACTCGGCCAGCGCCGGCGAACCAAGCTGTCCCGCGATAGCCAGTGCGCCCGACGCGCTGTCCCGGGCCGCGTCGGCGGCCGGGGCGGGCAGCCCGGTGACGTCCAGACTGTCCCGGTACGCCGAGTTCAACACCGTGCCGAGGATCGCGACGCCGATCGTGCCGCCGACCTGCCGCAGCGCCTGGATCAGGCCCGACCCGGCCCCGCTGCGCTCAGGCGTGAGCGCACCCATCGCGAGGCCCATCGCCGGCGGCAGCACGAACCCGATGCTCAGCCCCACCAGGCTCATCCAGACGGCGACGAACCCGTAGCCGTCGGCGGCGTCGGTGAAGGCCCCGACCGCGAGGCCGGCGGTCATCAGCGCGAAGCCGGACACGACCGTCGCCTTGACACCCACCGCACCGATCAGGCGCTCGGCGATCTTCGCACCGACCATCAGTCCGCCGATCACTGGGAGCAGCCTCAGCCCGGTCTGTAGCGCGTCGGCGCCCTGGACCGCCTGGAACAGCTGCGGCAGCACGAACAGCAGCCCCATCATCGCGAACGACGCGAGCGTCGCCAGCAGCGTGCTCCAGGTGAATGTCGGCATCCGGAACAGCGTGAGGTCGACCAGCGCATCCTTCGCCCGGGTCTGCCAGAAGACGAACACCGCGATCAGCACGGCCCCAGTGGCGATGCTGGCCAGCGTCACCGTGTCACCCCAGCCGCGATCGCCGGCCGCGATGAAGCCGTAGGTAAGCGCGACCAGACCCGCGCCGGACAGCAGGATCCCGAGTACGTCGATCCGGCCAGACCGGTGTCCTCGCGACGCGGGCACGAGGAACGCGACTGCGACGGCGCCGATCGCCACCAGCGGCAGGTTGATCAGGAACACCGATCCCCACCGGTAGTTGTCGAGCAGCCAGCCACCGATGACGGGCCCGAGCGGGATGCCGAGCGAGTTCGCCATCACCCAGATGGTCATCGCGCGAGCGCGCTCACCGGGCGCGAACAGCACATTCAGCAGCGACATCGACAGTGGGATCAGGAATGCTGCACCGACACCGAGCAGCGCCCGGCCCGCGATCAGCTGGCCCGGCGTGGACGCGAACGAGCAGGCGAGCGACGCGGCGCCGAACAGCACGAGCGCGCCGAGCAGTAACCACTTCTGCCCGAACCGGTCGCCGAGCAGCCCGGCGGGCAGCAGCAGCGCGGCGAGCACCAGCGTGTACGCGTTCGCGAACCACTGCAGCTGGCTGGTCGACGCGCCGAGGTCGGTGGCGAGCGTCGGCAGCGCGACGTTGAGCACCGTGAGGTCGAGCCCGACCACGATCAGGCTGACGGCCATCGCACCCAACGCCCACCAGCGGCGCGGGTCGAGGGTGGTGGTTGATGCCATGGCAAAACCCTTTCTGATAGTTCATCTCATTTGAGAGTAGCTATCAGAATCTCTCTTGTCTACCCTTCTTTTTGGCCCGAGCTGATCGGGCCCCTCCTACCCGCGTGGTTCACCACACGAAGCGTGGGTTCGCCCCGGTCATAGCCAGTGCGAACCCTCGATCGGCGTGGTTCACCACGCGAATTGCGCGGTGCGGGCGCGGGTGTGGATCGCTACCCGGATTGCGGTGTGGTTCACCACGCGAAGCGAGGGTTCGCCCCGGTCATAGCCGGTGCGAACCCTCGATCGGCGTGGTTCACCACGCGAATTGCGTGGGGCGGGTGAGGTGGATCAGTCGACGGCGCGGGAGAGGGAGAGCGCGAAGCGGTTCTCGGAGTCGGTCCACCAGCCCGCTAGCTCGAACCCGGTCGCGGCCAGCTCGGCCTCGACGCCCTCGCGGCGGAACTTCGCCGAGATCTCGGTGCTCAGCTCCTCGCCCTCGGAGAACTCGACACCGAGCCCGATCTCCGGCAGCAGCACGCTCATCGCCCGGGTCGCGCGCAGGTGCATCTCGATCCACTCGTTGGACGCGTCCCAGATCGCGACGTGCTCGAACGCTTCCACGTCGAAGTCCGCGCCGAGCTGGCGGTTCAGCACCCGGAGCACGTTCTTGTTGAACTCCGCGGTGACGCCGGCCTCGTCGTCGTACGCGCGCACGAGCGTGTCGCGGTCCTTGACCAGGTCGGTGCCGAGCAGCAGCCACTCGCCGCGGTCCAGCACATCGTGCACCGACCGGAAGAACTTGGCCCGCTCGGCCGGCAGTAGGTTGCCGATCGTGCCGCCGAGGAACGCGACGATCCGCGGCGCCTCGCCGGGCAGCTGGGACAGGTGCTCGGTGAAGTCGCCGACCACCCCGTGCACCGACATGCCCGGGTAGTCCTCCGCGAGCGCCGCCGCGGCTTCGCGCAGCGCGGACTCGGACACGTCCAGCGGGACGAACTGGCGCAACGTGCCGTGCTCGCGCAGCGCGTCCAGAAGCAGCCGGGTCTTCTCCGACGAGCCGGACCCGAGCTCGACCAGCGTGTGCGCGTCGGTCAGCGCGGCGATCTCGCCGGCCCGGGTGTCGAGGATCTCCCGCTCTGCCCGGGTCGGGTAGTACTCGGGCAAACGGGTGATCTGCTCGAACAGCCGGCTGCCGCGGGCGTCGTAGAACCACTTCGGCGCCAGCCATTTCGGATCGGCGAGCAGCCCGGCCCGGGCATCCGCGCGCAGCGCCCGCGCTGCGTGGTCCGGGGTCAGATGTACGTCGATCACCGCGTCGGTGCGGGTCAGAGTCACAACTTTCCTTCCATCGGGTAAACATCGAGGGTCTCTCGTGTCGCCAACACCAGATGCCGGTCCGGCACCGGGCGCCACGTCTTGTCGTCGGGGTCCCACGGCTCGGAGCTGACCGCCACCGCGTCCGCGGTCCGGCGCACCCACAGCGAGTGCCACCACGCGGTCGCGACGACCAGCTCGCCGTCGGTCAGCAGCAGGTTCAGCCGCGACTCCGGTGCCGCCCGGACGAGCTCGGCGACGACCGCGGCGGCCGCGTCCGCGGCGGGTTCGCCCGCCCGGAGCCGGTGTCGCAGCAATGCCCAGACCAGCGCGGAGTCGGTCGGGGCGTCCATCGTCAGCAGGTCGGTGACGGGCAGCCGTTCGGCGACCTTGCCGACCGCGTCCGGCCAGCCGGTCACCACCCCGTTGTGACTGAACGACCACGGTCCATCGACGAAGGGCGCGCACGCCGACTCGCCGTACGCCATCCCGGTCGTGCCGTTCCGCACCGCCGCCAGCACCGCCCCCGCCCGGGTCGTCCGCGCCAGCCCCGGCAACGACTCGTCCGCCCAGATCGGCACGCTCCGGCGATACCGCACCGGCTGATCCGTTGCGTCCGCCGAAGGCGAGTCACCTTGGCTCGGGTTCGGCGGACGCAACGGGTACCAGGCGAGGCCGAAGCCGTCGGCGTTGACGGTGCCGCCGCCGCGCATGTCGGTGGGTGCCCAGCTCTGACGGAGTAGCGAGTGCGGCGGGTCGAGGACCAGGTCGGCCAGCGGTACGGCGGGGCCCAGGTAGGCCAGGTGACGGCACATCCGGCTAGACCGCTCCCCCGGCCAGCTCCTCCGGACGCGGGTCGCGCGCGCAGCGGAAGCCGGCGAAGATCTGCCGCCGGATCGGGTAGTCCCAGTTCCGGAAGGTGCCGCGGGCAACGACCTCGTCGGTGCCGAACGAGCCGCCGCGCAGCACCTTGTAGTCCGGGCCGAAGAACACCAGTGAGTACTCGTCGTACGGGAACGCGGTGAACCCCGGGTACGGCGCGAAGTCGCTGCTGGTCCACTCCCAGACGTCACCGACCAGCTGCTGCACGCCGAGCGGTGACGCGCCCGCCGGGTACGCACCGACCGGCGCCGGCCGCAGGTGCCGCTGGCCCAGGTTCGCGTGCTCGGGGCGCGGGTCCTCGTCGCCCCACGGGTACCGGCGGGACCGCCCGGTGGCCGGGTCGAACCGGGCCGCGAACTCCCACTCGGCCTCGGTCGGCAGCCGCTTGCCCGCCCAGGCGGCGTACGCCTCGGCCTCGTAGAAGCAGACGTGCATCACCGGCTCGTCCAGCGGCAGGTCCTCCCGATGTCCGAACCGCAGTCGGGTCCAGCGGCCGTCCACGCGCTCCCAGAACCGCGGCGCGACCAGCCCGGCCTTGCGCACGTGCGCCCAGCCGGCCGGCGACCACCAGCGCTCCTCGTCGTACCCGCCACCGAGCACGAACTCGAGATAGGCGCCGTTGGTGACCGGCGCGGTGTCGATCACGTACGGCGCCACCCGGGCCTGGTGCGCGGGTCGCTCGTTGTCCAGCGCCCACGGCTCGGTCGACGTACCCATCGTGAACTCACCGCCCGGCACCAGCACCTCCGCGGCCGGCAGCCGGCGGCCCGGCGGCGGCTCGGGCGCGGTCAGCACGGCCGGGCCCTGCCGGAGCTGGTGCGTGGCGAGCATGGTCTCGTCGTGCTGCTGCTCGTGCTGCGCGATCATCCCGAACGCGAACGCGTCGGTGACCAGCGGACGGCCCTCGAGCCGGACCCGGTCCAGCACATCGAGCACCTTGTCCCGCACCTCGGCGACGTACGCCCGGGTCTCGGCCGGGCTCAGCAGCGGCAGCGCCGGCCGGTCCGCGCGCGGGTGCATGAACGCGTCGTACAGCTCGTCGATGTCCTGCCGCAGCGGCTCGCGGCCGCCGACGTCGCGGACCAGCCAGAGCTCCTCCTGGTTGCCGACATGGGCGTAGTCCCACACCAGCGGCGACATCAGCTTCGAGTGCTGCCGGACCAGGTCGTCCTCCTCGACGGCGTCGGTGAGCAGCCGGGTCCGGGCCCGGGAGCGTTCGAGCTGTGCGGCGACGTGCGTGCGCAGGGCCTCGCCGTCCAAGCGGTTCATGCGGTGTTCCTCCTCGGGTGTCCGGACAACGTGCGCTCAAGCCGGTCGGCGATCCGCGCCGCGGGTCCGGGGTCGAGACCGATCAGGTCCAGTGAGCGGCAACCGATCTCGGCGACCTCGCGCGCGGCGCGCCGCACCAGCGGGTCGTCGAGCCCGTGCCGGGCCGCGGCCAGCCAGCGGTTCGCGGCGGGTTCGGTGGCCTCGAGCACCTTGTCGACCACCATCCGGTCGGCAAGCAACGCGCTGAGCAGGGCGAGCGGGGTGGTCCAGCCGTCGCCCGGCTGCGCGTCCAGGTACCGCACCTCGAGGTGGCCGCGGGGCCGGACCGGCGGGAACAGCGTGGACAGGTGGTACTCGAGATCGTCGTACGTCGGCCGAGGCTCCAGCGCCCCGTCGGCCCACGCGCCGAAGGTCAGCCCGGGTGGCGCGTCCCAGCGCTCCCCCGGCCCGCGCAGGCAGATGACCGGCGCCTCCATCGCGAGCCGGGCCCATGCCTGCGCCGGGTCGTCGGTGTCAGCCGGTGGCCCGGTGTACGGCGGACAGGTGCCGAGCGTCGCGCGCAGCCGGGCCGAGGCCCAGCCGGTCGGGCGGCCCTCGAGCCGGTCGGAGTTCGCGAACAGCGCGACCAGGGACGGGCCCGCGGCGTGTACGGCGTGCCAGCGGGCCGGGGTGTCGCGCGGTTCGCCGGCATCCACACTGACCTGAACACTCGCGCTGCTGCACATCATCCGCGAACCCTCCGGGCCGAGCCGGTCGACGAAGCGCTGCATCGCGGCATAGCGCGGAACGTCGAGGATGCGGCGCGGCGGCCGGTACGGGTCCAGCCCGGCCGTCCCCAGGGACAGGCCACGGGCGGCCAGCAGGCCGGTGAGCTCGGCGGCGTCCGCCTCGACGGCACGCAGTAGTGCGGGAACTGACTCGAACGGTGGGCTGGAGATCTCGACCTGCCCGCCCGGCTCGACGGTGATGCCGGAGCCGCGGGCGAGCGGGAGCTGGGGGCTGCCCGGGACCAGGGTCGCGGGTGCGTGCGCGCCGAGAGCGGCGCGCAGGGCGTCTGCGTCGAGCGGGCGGCGCGGGTCCTCGGTGTGGTGGACCGTCCACTCCAGCTCGACGCCCGTCCGCACCGGTGGCCCGTGCTTGAAACAGACGAGCGCGACGAAGCCCTCGGCCTCCTCGCGACTTCCGATGACGTGCTCGGTCCTCACCATCGCTCCTCGAACCTAACCAGGGGCTCCAAACGCCCACACCGGCGGGCGCGTTACACCTCCGTGACATCCGGATGGCCATCCTGCCCGGCCGCTCCGACAGTTTCCGGTTGAACCGGCGCGACTCCGCAGCCGTGTGCCTGATAGCCGATGCCCACCCACCCCGCAGCCGGAGGACCCGATGCGCCGCACCCGTCGGACCGCCATCGCCGGCGCCGCCGCCGCGCTCGGCCTGACGCTGGCCGGATGCGACGGCACGGGGCTGACCGCGGGTTCTGCCCCGACCACCAAGCTGACCGCGGCCCGGTCCGGGTCCCTCGGTCCTGTCGTCACTGACGCCGAGGGCCGCACGCTGTACCGGTTCGACGAGGACGACACCGACCCGCCGAAGTCCAACTGCGCAGGCGAATGTGCCACGCAGTGGCCGGCCGCCCTGGTCTTCGATCGCCGCGAGGTGACGCTGGAGGGCGTGGACCAGCGACTGGTCGGCACCGTCACCCGCGCCGACGGCAGCATCCAGCTCACCCTGGCGGGTTCACCGCTCTACCGCTTCGCCGGTGACATCCGGCCCGGCGAGACCCGCGGACAAGGCGTCGGCGGTACCTGGTTCGCGGTCACGCCCGCCGGCGCACGGGCCGCTCAGGCCGGACCGGCGCAGCAGCCGTCGCAGGCGCCGGACGACGGGTACGGCTACTGACCGATGACCGCTGTCAGCCTGAGACGACCCGCCCCGCTCTGGGCGGCAGGGCCGCCGCGCTCTAAGGTACGGAGGTCCGCGAACACCGACCCGGGGAGGGGCGCCGTGGCACGGACCGGCCGTCGGCCGGGTCCTCCGACGAACGACGAGGCCATCGTCAGGTCCCTGTACGAGCAGCACGGCCGCAGCCTGCTCGCGTACGCGACCCGGTTGACCGGTGACCGCGCCGCCGCCGAGGACGTGGTCCAGGAGACCCTGGTCCGGGCCTGGAAACATGCCGCCACACTGTCCGAGGAACGCGGCTCGGTCCGCGGCTGGTTGCTCACCGTCGCCCGCAACATCGTCACCGACCGGGCGCGGGCGAAGGCGGCGCGGCCGCAGGAGGTGGCCGAGTCGCCGGCGACCCCGCCGATCGAACGCGACCACTCCCAGTCCGTGGTCGACACCATGGTCGTGCTGGAAGCGCTCGACCGGGTGTCGCCGGAGCACCGCGACGTACTGGTGGAGCTGTACTACCGCGGCCACTCGGTGAACGAGGCCGCAACCGCACTCGGCATCCCGCCGGGTACCGTGAAATCGAGGAGTTACTACGCCCTACGGGCGTTGAAAGCCGCTATCGGCGGCGCCGAACCGGAGGTGGCCCGATGAGCGTGCCTGAGCACGACCGCTCATTCCTGGGTCCCTACACGCTCGGCGTGCTGGACCCGGACGAGGCGCGCGCGGTCGATCAGCACCTGGCCGGCTGCGCGGACTGTCGTGCCGAGCTGGCCGAGCTGAACGAGATGCGCGACCTGCTCGGTGAGGTACCTCCCGAGGCATTCCTGGACGGTCCGCCGGACGACGGCGACCTGCTGCTGCAGCGCACCCTGCGCCAGGTCCGCGCCGAGTCGGTCGTCGTCGAGGAAGCACCCCTGGTCGCGGAACCGCCGCCGGTGCGGCCCGGCAGGACCCGTCGCGGCTTCCTCGTCGCGGCCGGTGCGATCCTGGTGGCCGGTGCGCTCGGTGGCGGCGTCCTGATCGGCCAGCGCACCGCGGACCAGGTGGTGGCCGAGGCACCGCCTGACCCGCCCGGCACCCGTGTGGTGCAGGCGACCGACGCGGACACCGGTACGGCGATGCAGGCGAAGGTGATCCCGAAGGCCGGCTGGGTGGCGGTCGAGGCCAACGTGAAGAACCTGCCGGTCGGCGCCCAGTGCAAGCTGATCGTGGTCGACACGGCCGGTCGTTCGTTCGAGGCCGGCAGCTGGCTGGTCTCGGAGAAGGCCGCCGCGGAAGGCAGCGTCGTGGACGGCAGCGCCCTGGTACCGATCGACCGGGTCAAGTCCGTCGACGTCATCACCTTCCAAGGCCAACGCATGGTCTCCGCCCCCGTCTGACCACTGACGGATCAACTTTTCGTCGCCTGGTGACGAAAAGTTGACCCATGCGGCGCTAGTTGCGGGAGCCCGCCCAGGTGGCGGCGGCGATGCCCGCCAGCACGAGTGCGTCGCCGGCCAGTGCGGTGAGGAAGTGCGCTGCGGAGTCGCCGTGGGTCAGCGCCGGAAGGGTGGCCATGATGCTGAGCAGCGCGTACGTCGACGCCATGGTGACGAAGAACGGTCGGTACGACGGGTCGGCGGCGGGTGCGATGGCCAGCCAGCCGAGCGCGACCGCGACGAGCGGGCCGAGGAACGCCAGTCCGGTGACGGTGAAGAACGAGTATCCGTCGGCGTGCTTGACGTTCTCGGCGACGATGAGCAGCACCCCGCCGGCCAGGACCGCGATCGCTGCCGGTGGCCAGACCGGCACGAGCGCCCGGACCCTCGGTCTGAGCACGGCCAGTACGACGACGCCCATCGCGGCGGCGACCAGGAGAGTTGCGGCCCACTCGCGCTCGTTGTCGTAGGCCAGCGCGGCGGCCAGGATCACCAGGCTGCTCTGGACGAGCAGCGCGACGCCGCCGCCGACGACGCCCAGCGCGACACCTGCCTGGCGTACCGGCCGACGCGACGACAGCGCGCCGGCAAGCGCGATGATCGAGGCGAGGAGCCACTGGTCGGTCCAACTGCGGTAGACGTGCCAGCCGGTGGTCACGTCGTCGTACCAGGCCTTCTCCGACTCGGGAGCGCCCGGCCAGTTCGCCACGACCAGTGCCACGGCACCGGCCGCCAGCACACCGATCGCCCACCACGGCACCATGCCACCTGATGCCCCTGGCGAGCCGGGCGCGGGCGCGCCAGCCACGGGCGATTCGGGTGCCGGTGACCGAGGTGCCGACGACCGAGGCCCGGGTGATTCGGGCGCGGTCGCCGCGGGAGTCGTTGATTCGGGGACCGTCCGCTCGGGACCGGCCCGCCGAGCCGCAGCCGCAGCGCCCGTCGTCGGCTTTGGCGGCCAGGCCGGCGCCGATGGCTGCACAGAGGGCTGCACCGCGGGCCGCTCCGGGCGCCGTTCCGAGGGCCGCTCCGAGGGCCGCTCCGGGTGCCGCTCCGAGGGCCGCTCCGAGGACTGCACCGACGGCTGCACCGAGGGCTGGACCACAGGCGCAGGCGGCACCGAAGGCTCGGATGGCACCGGGGACTCCGGTGGCTCGACCGGGACGGCCGGGCGCTCCGCGACCCGTAGCCGGACCGGGACCGTGCACTCGCCGGTCGGCCCGCTGACCAGCACCGCGCCCTCGTACTCGCCGGCGCCTTCGGGCTCGGCGACGACCCGCGCGACCGCACCGTCCTGCTCGACCCGCAGCCAGCTCACACCGGTGTCGGCGACCGCGACCAAGGCGATCGGGGGGCCGCTCAGCGTGAGCTCGCCGACCGCCGGACCGGAGTCGACGGTACCGAGCTCGAGCGCCTCCGGCGTGACCCGCGGAACCGCAGCCTCGACTCCGCGCCGCGCCGCCTCCGAGACCTTCCGGCTGTCGTCGTCGACCATGCGCTGCAACGCCTGCCACGCGGCGTACGCCTGTCCGAGGTCGGTCTCGCGCAGCCGCCCCCGCAGATCGTCGACTACCCCGAAGCGGGTCGCGGTGAGCGGGCTGTCCATCGCCTCCAGCAGCTCCGCCGGCAGCGGCGTCGCGGTGACCCGGCGGACGCGGCTGCGCGCGATCAGCAGCTCGCCCTGAGAACCGAACGTCCACATCTGCGGGTTCTGGTTCGGGGTCACCCGGTGGACCCGGTCGGTGACGTATCCGACCAGCTCGGTGAGCCCGACCCAGCCGTCGCCGTCCCGGTCGGCCTCGCCGGTGGTCAGGCCGTCCACGACGGCCCCGGTGAACACCGACGGGCTCGGCTCCGCGCCGGCGGCGAGCCGGCCGTCCTCGAACGCGTACTCCATCGCGCTCGACGCGGTGATCACCACGCGTCCGCGACCCCCGCCGACCGTGTCCTGGCCGGCGAACGCGTCCCGGACCTGGGCCTCGCCGGCGGCCCGCACCACCATCCCACGCGGGAACGCGCCGCCGTAGCAGCAGTCCAGGAACAGCGCGATCCGCTGGGCTCGGCTGTCGGCCATCTGCCGGTTGACGAAATCCGCGGCCACCGCGGTCGACGCGAGCCGGGTCGGCCGGGTGTCCGCGACGGCCAGGAACAGCTCGCCGGCCGCGTTCTTCAGACCGTGGCAGGAGAAGTGCAGCAACAGCAGGTCCTCGGGCGCCCGGTCGGCGAAGAAGTCCTCCACCGCGAACCGGATGCCCTGCGCCGACTCGTTGTGCAGGATCTGTACATCGAAGTCCCCGACCGCCGGGTCCGCGAGCGCCTCGGCCAGTGCCTCCGCGTCGTGCGCGGGCGCGACCAGCCGGCGCAGGCCGGGGTCGGCGTACTCATCGTTGGCCACCACCAGGGCAAGCCGCGCGCCATCCATCTCAGGTCGCCTCAGCTCGCCGCGTGCCGTTTGATCCAGTCGTCGACCAGGCGTTGCTGCACCTGGTCGCTGGCACCGGTCAGCTCCAGAACGTCGCCACCGATCTCGATCTTCACCGTCCGGTTGCCATCGGTACGGCGCATCCAGTCGCGGACGGTGGCGATCACACCGGCGACGGCCTGCACCGTCGGTTGCAGCGACACGACGAGTACGCCGGCCATCGCGACCAGCCCACCCCGGGTCCCCTCCGGCGCGGTCCCGGAACGGTCCGGCTCTACCGACGCCACGTCGAGCCCGAGCAGCTCGCGACGCAGCTGCAGCGACAGTCCTTCGAGTCGCTCGCTGTCCGCGCCGTCCTCGACCACCCCGAGCCGCAGCTCTGCGCTCATACGCCCCCTCCAAACCCCCAGTTACCACCACGATGCTCCTGCAGCGGCAGGATCACAACCTGTTAGTAACTCACCGGAGCCGGGGGCACGTGCTGCAGGCGGTTACGCCCGGCAACGCGTAGATGTAGCAGCAGGAGTCGCGCACCGTCACCGTCGGGTCCGCACCGAAGGCCCGGACAGCCTCGGCGGCGAACGGCGCACCTCGTGCGGTGGCCTCCACGAGGTGTCCGCGGATGTCGTCCGCGATCGCGCCGTAGCGCTGCCGTGTCCCCAGCTTCGCCCCGGGCGCGTAGGAGTCGACGAAGGTGCGGCAGTGCTCGAGCACCGCAGCCGCGGCCTCCTTCATCGCCAGCTCCGGCCCGGGCAGCAGCGCGATCTCCTCCGGGTAGTGCTGGGTCGGGTGCAGCCGGAACGCGAGCCCGCCCGGCGACACGTCCGGGGACGTCCCGGTCAGCGCGCTCGCCACGGTGGCGACGTACAGCGGCACGCCGACGTACCACATCAGCACGAACATCGCGGCGACCTGCCGGGGCGGGTCGATCTGGTACTGCGCGCCGTACGCGGTCTGCAGCTTCTCCCGCCACCACCCGGTCGGGTCCGCGCCGGCGAGCTGCGCGGACACCATCGCCTCGCATGAGATCCACTCCGGTCCCGGCACTGACGGCGAGGCCCGGACCGACAGCCACTCGGCCTGCCCGTTCAGCAGGTCGGCGTACGCGTCGGCGTTCATACCCGCACCCGATCCGGCACCACCACGGGTGCCCCGCCGACATCGACCACCTTCGCCAGCAGCTCCTCGGTCAGCACCTCGGCCTGCGCGCCCTGGGCCGCCACCGTGCCACGGTCCATCGCGGAGGACGGCGACGATCCGAACATATGTCAGGCCGGCCTTACCTGACTGAAGTAGGGTCCCAACCGTATCCGATCACCCCGAGGAGATGCTGGTTCGCCGCCGAGATCTCCTCGCCGACCTGGCGAAGACCTCCGGCGTCGCCGCACCGGTCAAGGGCCGACCGCCACCCCGGGGGAGAGATCGGATCATTCGGCAGATCTGTCGCGCCATGGCGCCGACTTTCCGATAGGATCTGGCCGATAGAACCGATCACTCCCCGGGAACGAGCCTTCATGTCGAGTAGCCGATTCATCGCGTTCGAGACCTACGACGTCCGCTTCCCGACCTCGGCCGAGCTGGACGGTTCCGACGCGATGAACGCTGACCCGGACTACTCCGCGGCGTACTTGGTGATCCGGACCGACGACCCGGACGGGCTGGAGGGGCACGGGTTCGCGTTCACAATCGGGCGCGGCAACGACGTCCAGACCGCCGCGATCGAGGCGCTCCGCGACAAGGTGATCGGCCTCGACGTGGACGCGGTGCTGGCCGACCTCGGCGGCTTCTGGCGCTCGCTGGTGCACGACTCGCAGCTGCGCTGGCTGGGCCCCGAGAAGGGCGTCATGCACATGGCGATCGGCGCCGTGGTCAACGCGATGTGGGACCTGGCGGCGAAGCGGGCCGGCGTACCGCTGTGGAAGCTGCTCGCCGGCCTCACGCCGGAGCAGGTCGTCGACCTGGTCGACTTCCGGTACCTGACCGACGTGCTCACCCCGGACGAGGCGCTGGAGATCCTGCGCCGGGCCGAGCCGGGGAAGGCCGAGCGTGAGCAGCGGCTGCGCGCGACCGGCTACCCGGCGTACACCACCTCGCCGGGCTGGCTCGGGTACGACGACGCCAAGCTGGTCCGGCTCTGCCGGGAAGCCGTGGCCGAGGGCTTCACCCAGATCAAGCTCAAGGTGGGTGGCTCGGTCGAGGACGACGTACGACGGCTGCGGCTCGCCCGCGAGACGGTCGGGCCGGACATCCGGATCGCGATCGACGCGAACCAGCGCTGGGGTCTGGACGACGCGGTGCCATGGATCACCGCGCTGGCGCCGTACGACATCTGGTGGGTGGAGGAGCCGACCAGCCCGGACGACGTGCTGGCGCACGCGGCCATCGCGAAGGCGATCGCGCCGATCCGGGTCGCGACCGGTGAGCACGTTCAGAACCGGGTGGTCTTCAAGCAGTTGCTGCAGGCCGGCGGGCTGTCGGTGCTGCAGATCGACGCGGCCCGGGTGGCCGGGGTGAACGAGAACATCGCGATCCTGCTGCTGGCCGCGAAGTTCGGCGTACCGGTCTGCCCGCACGCCGGCGGGGTCGGGCTGTGCGAGCTGGTGCAGCACCTGTCGATGTTCGACCTGCTCGCCGTCAGCGGGACGTCGCAGGACCGGGTGATCGAGTACGTCGACCACCTGCACGAGCACTTCCTCACGCCCGTGACGATCCGCGACGGCCACTACGTCGCGCCGACCGCACCCGGCTTCAGCGCCGAGATGGACCGCGACACACTGGACCGGTTCCGGTTCCCGGACGGCAAGGTGTGGAGCGAGCGGCTGGAGGGCCAGTGACCGATCCCGTGAAGGACTTCGACGGGCTGCGGGCGGTCGTCACCGGCGGCGCGTCCGGGATCGGGCTGGCGACCGCGACCCTGCTCGCTGCGCGCGGGGCGGCGGTGGCGACGATCGACCTGGACGACGGTGTACCGGAGCCGCTGCTCGGACTGAAGGCTGACGTGTCCGACGACGCAAGGGTGCGCGATGCGGTCGAGCAGGCTGCCGAGCGACTCGGCGGGATCGACGTCCTGGTCAACAACGCCGGCATCGGCGCGCAGGGTGACATCACCGCGAACGACGACGAGCAGTGGCACCGGGTGTTCGACGTCAACGTGGTCGGCATGGTCCGGGTGACCAGGGCCGCGCTGCCGTACCTGCGCGAGTCGGGCTCCGCGGCGATCGTCAACACCTGTTCGATCGCCGCCACCGCGGGGCTGCCGAACCGGGCGCTCTACAGCGCCAGCAAGGGCGCGGTGCTGTCGCTGACGCTCGCGATGGCCGCCGACCACGTCCGGGACGGGATCCGGGTGAACTGCGTGAACCCCGGTACGGCCGACACGCCGTGGGTCGGCCGGCTGCTGAACCAGGCCGCGGACCCGGCCGCCGAGCGGGCCGCACTGGAGGCCAGGCAGCCGATGGGCCGGCTGGTCAGCGCGGACGAGGTCGCGCACGCGATCGCGTACCTGGCCAGCCCGCTGTCCGGCTCCACCACCGGCACGGCGCTCGCGGTCGACGGCGGCATGCAGGGGCTGCGGCTGCCCGCGGCCGGGGGGCGAGCGCAGTCGTGAAGCTGTTCGGCTCGGATCGCATCGGGCTCGGCGGCGCCCCGCTGGGCAACATGTTCAGCGAGGTGTCGGAAACCGATGCGGTCGCCACGGTCGAGGCGGCCTGGGACGCCGGCTGGCGGTACTTCGACAACGCACCGCACTACGGGCTCGGGCTGTCCGAGCGACGGATGGGTGAGGTGCTGCGGGACAAGCCGCGGGACGAGTTCGTGCTCTCCACCAAGGTCGGCCGCCTGCTGGTCGACGGCGGCTCGCCGGCGCCGGACGACGAGGGCTTCGCGGTCACCACGAACCTGCGCCGGCAGTGGGACTTCAGCGCGGACGGCATCAGGCGCAGCATCGACGAGAGCCTGGAACGGCTCGGCCTGGACCGGATCGACGTGGTGTTCCTGCACGACCCGGACAACCACTACGCCGAAGCCCTTGAGACCGGGTTCCCAACTCTGGCGGCACTGCGCGACGAAGGGGTCGTCGGCGCGATCGGTGCCGGCATGAACCAGTCCGAGATGCTCGCCGACTTCGTCCGCCGCACCGACCTGGACGTGATCATGCTGGCCGGCCGGTACACCGTGCTCGACCACGCCGCCCTGGACGACGTACTCCCCGACTGTGTTGAGCACGACGTCGCCGTGATCGCCGTCGGAGTCTTCAACTCCGGCCTCCTCTCGCGCCCCCGACCGTTGCCCAGCGCAACCTTCGATTACGCCCCGGCTTCTCAGACGCGGCTCGAGGCGGCGAACAAGATCGCCGACATCTGCGAGGCCCACAACGTCACGCTGCCCGCAGTAGCCCTCCAGTTCCCGCTGTCCCACCCCGCCGTAGCCGGCGTGGCCGTGGGCTGCCGCACCCCCGCCGAGGTCCACCGCAACGCAGACCTCTCCCTCGAATCGGTCCCCCCAGCAGTCTGGACCGACCTGAAGTCCGCCGGCCTGCTCCGCCCCGACGCCCCCACCCCCGTCTGACCCAACCGGTCCTTCGTCAGTCCGCACCGGTGGCTTGATCGACATTGATCGGGAACGCTGCGCCCGTCGAAGCACGGCGACATCCTGCTCGGTGGGGCGGTACGCGGCGGACGGAAGGAGCGAGCCGCGGCCGCCGCCCCGACGACACCCATCGAGTCGTCCGGGCACAAGACGCCCGGCGGAGAGGAGCGACGATGCTCAAAACCGTACGGCGGACCGCCGGCATGACTGGCGCGGCGGTCGGCATCTCCATCCTGGGATCAGGGCTCGCGTTCGCTGACGGTACCGCCTTCGTGGCCGGCGGCGGCGGACGCGCGCACTACGACTCGTCCAGCAACGTCTTCACGGTGCGGGACACCAACTGCGACGGCACCTCGGTCGCCGGACTCTGGCGCTGGCGCGGCACAGACGGGCCCTGGCGGGCAATCGTCGACACCACCTGCGAGAGCGGCGAGGGGGTACGCCGGACGCTCGACCCGCCGGCGAACGCCACCGGAATCGCCATCCAGGCCTGTCACGTGACCGCGAGCGGTGTGCTGTTCGACTGCGGAGCCATCGTCCGAACCAACAAGTGACTGCGTGAGCCCGTTCGGCCGTGTTCGCATCTGGGATCGCGCTTTCGCACCGCAGGGTGCGAACACGCCGGACGGATCAGAGCGGATCGACGTCCTGCAGGCCTACCTCGTCGATCCGGAGCCAGCGGGTGATGCCGATCCGGCGCAGGAATGCCAGGTCGTGGCTCGCGACCATCAGCGCACCCGCGTACGCATCCAAGGCGCTGGCCAGCTGGTCGACGCTGGCCAGGTCCAGGTTGTTGGTTGGCTCGTCGAGCATCAGGAGCTGGGGTGCCGGTTCGGCCAGGAGGAGGGCGGCCAACGTGGCGCGGAAGCGCTCCCCGCCGGACAGGGTGCCGACGGCCTGGTCCGCCGCCCGGCCCCGGAACAGGAACCGGGCCAGCCTGGCCCTTCGGGTGTTGTTGTCAGCCCCGGGCGCGAAGACCGCGAGGTTGTCCACCATCGACAGCGAGTCGTCCAGCAGGTCGAGCCGCTGCGGCAGCAGCCGGAACGGCACGGCCGGACGCGCCGAACCCGACACGGCATCGAGCCCACCGGCCACCGTATGCAGCAGAGTGGACTTGCCCGCGCCGTTCGCACCGACCAACGCGACCCGTTCCGGACCACGCAGCTCCAGCGACCCGGCCGGGCCGGACCGCAGCACCAGATCCTCCAACCGCAGCACCACTCGCCCAGCGGGTACCGCGGTGTCGGGGAGGTCGATCCGGATGTCGTCATCGTCGTGCGCCAGCGCCTCGGCGTCGGTGAGTGCTTCCCGGGCGGTCTCCAACCGCTCCAGGTGGAGGTTGCGATGCTTGCCCTCGGCAACCTGTGCAGCCCGTTTCCGCGCACCCATCACGATCTTCGGCTCGCGCTTGGTGTCCCACATCTTCTGGCCGTACCGCCTGCGCCGGTCCAGCTTGATCCGCGCGTCGGCCAGGTCGCGCTGCTGGCGTCGTACGTCGCCCTCGGCGGCCCGGACCATCCGCATCGCGGCCTCCTGCCCGACCGCCAGCGCCTCCTCGTACGCGGTCAGGTTGCCGCCGTACCAGGTGATGGTGCCGTCGCGCAGATCGCCGATCTGGTCCACCCGGTCGAGCAGCTCGCGGTCGTGGCTGACCACCAGCAGCGCGCCGCGGAACGTCGCGACCGCCTCGTACAGCCGTCGCCGCGCGGACAGGTCGAGGTTGTTCGTCGGCTCGTCCAGCAGCAGTACGTCGGGTCGGCGCAGCAGCTCCGCGGCGAGACCGAGCAGCACGCCCTCGCCACCGGACACCTCGCCGACGCTACGGTCCAGCCCGATCCCGTCGAGGCCTAGCCGGCCGAGCGTGGCCAGCGCGCGTTCCTCGACGTCCCAGTCGTCGGCGCCCACGACCGCCAGGTTGTTCTCGGTCGCGTTGCCGGACTCGATCTGCGCGATGGCCCGTCGTACATCGGCGATGCCGAGTGCCTCGTCCACCCGCAGCGAGGTGTCGAGGGTGAGGTCCTGCGGCAGGTAGCCGAGCGTGCCGGCGTGCCGGATCGTGCCGGCCCGTGGACGCAGCCCGCCGGCGATCAACCGGAGCAGGGTGGACTTGCCGGTGCCGTTGCGGCCGACCAGGCCGGAGCGGACCGGACCGGCGACGAATGTCAAACCGTCGAAGACGACGTCGCCGTCAGGCCACGCGAAATTGAGGTCGGTGCAGGAAATGGAGTAAGACATGCGGTCCTCCCGAGGTCGCACAGTGTCGGAGGTCGCGGATCAGCGACCGGCGGCAGAGAGCTGGCCTCAGAAGATCAACGCGTACTCCAGACATCGGCGACAGGACCGCGGACCAGGCTAGGCGTGGCCCGCGAAAGCGTTCAACCGGTTTTCGGCGCGGCCGTATTCCGGGTGAACGGTCAGGGCGTCTCGGCGGCCTTGCGCAGCCAGTTCTCCACCCCGGCGATGTGCGCGGTCATCCAGGCCCGCGCCGCCTCCCCGTCGCGAGACTCCAGCGCGTCCACGATCGCGGCGTGCTCGGCCAGCGTGCGTTCGACCGCGCCGGCCTGGGTGACACCGCGCCAGACCCGGGCCCGCTGCGTCGCGCCGGAGACGCCGTCCAGCAGCGAGCAGACCACCGCGTTGCCGGTCGCCTCGGCGATGCCGCGGTGGAAGCGCAGGTCATTCGCGACCAGCTCGTCGACGTCTGCGGCCGGGGTCAGCTCCTCCACCAGGGAACGCAGCTCGGTCAGCTGTTCAGGCGTGATCCGGATCGCGGCCAGCGCGGCGACACCCGGCTCCAGCAGCCGTCGTACCTCGAAGAACTGCAGGATCGAGTCGTCGCGGTGCAGGTCGACCATGAAGCTCAGCGCGTCCAGCAGGTGCGCGGAGTCGAGGCTGGTCACGTAGGTGCCGTCGCCGTGCCGGACGTCCAGCACGTTGACCAGAGTGAGCGCCTTGACCGCCTCGCGCAGCGAGTTCCGAGACAGCCCGAGCCGAGCCGCCAGGTCCGACTCCTTCGGCAGCCGGTCCCCCGGGCCGAGCTCGCCGGACGTGATCATCTCCTTGATCTTGACGATCGCCTCGTCGGTCAACGCCATGCGGGCAAGTATGACGCTCCCGCGGCGGAACGTGGCGCACCGACGCGGAGCCGGGCATCCGCCCACTCCGGCCAGGGCCGGGCATCGTCGCCGCACAGCGGCGCGAAATCCAAGAGCGCCTCCGCGATGGTGCCGCGGTCGGCCGGGTCCGGTGCGACCAGCCGGCCGACCAGTGCGCCTAGGGGCGACTGTGCCAACCCAGAGGCCAACCCAGAGGCCAACCCAGAGGCCAGCCCAGAGGCCAGCGCCGGACGGTCCGGGAACGGCTCGCCGGTGAGGGACTCGACCAGCACCGTACCGACGCCGTACAGGTCCATCGCCACCGATACCGGCGCGCAGGCGTCCAGCTCCGGCGCGGCGTACCCGGCGGTGCCGACCGGTTGCCCGGGTGGCTGCTGCGAGCCGAGCCTGCGGGCGGACCCGAAGTCGATCAGCATCGGCCGTCCGTCGCGCAGCACCACGTTCTCGGTCTTCACGTCCAGGTGCGCCAACCCGCGCAGGTGCAGGGCAGCGACGGCGGACAGCAGCTGGGTGCCGAGCAGCGCGGTCTCGACCGGCTCCAGCGGGCCGTGCTCGTCGATCTCGTCGGCGAGGGTAGGCCCGTCGACGTACTCGAGCAACAGGTACGGCGTGCGCGCGCCGGCGCCGTCGGAGAGCAGCCGCGGCAGCACCGGGTGCACCGGCCGGCCGGCCAGCGCCGCGACCTCACGCTCCAGGGTCCGGCGGGCCCGCGGGTGCTCGACCTGGTGCGGCCGGGCAAGCTTCAGCACCGCCGGGTGCCACAGCCGGGTGGACCAGACCAGCCAGGTCTCGCAGCGTCGGCCGATGCCGAGCGGCTCGACGGCCCGCAGGTCGCCGTAGACCGGATCCTCGGCGAGTACGTCGCCGGGCCGGCAGGTGCGGACGGGCAGGCCGTCCTCGTCGTCGACACCGATGCTCTGCACCGGACACCTCCTTCACGAGCTGAGGCCCGCCGGGCCGCGCCCAGCAGACGCGGACCGGCGGACCGGGTGGTCACCAGCGCGAACGGCTACGGCTGCGGCTCCTGCTGCGGCTGCGAGAACGGCTCCGCGAACGGCTCCGTCCGCGACCGCGACCGCGGTGCATCTCCGGCTTGATCCTCATGACGTCGTCACCTCCTCTCGGGTCGGTACGGCGGGGAGGGCGTGGGGTGGGAGCTGGAGCTCGACGACGCGGTTCGCGATCGCGGCCAGCTCCCGGTCGTGGGTGACGATCAATACGGTGCGGCCGGCGGTGGCGCCGCGGATCGCCTGGACGACGGCGGCCGCTGACCGCGGGTCCAGCGAGGCAGTCGGCTCGTCCAGCAGCACCATCGACGCGCGCGACACCGCGGCCCGGGCCAGTGCGACCCGGCGACGCTGGCCACCGGACAGCCGGACCCCGGCCTCGCCGAGCACGGTGTCGTACCCGTTCGGCAGCCGCGCCGCGAACTCGTCCACCAGCGCGGCGTTACCCGCGGCAAGGACATCCGCACGGGTCGCGGTGCGGCTGCCGAAGGCGATGTTCTCGGCCAGCGTGGCGTCCAGCAGCCACGGGTCCTGCGGCATGTACGCGATCCGCTCCCGCAGGCTGCGCTGGTCCAGGGCACGCAGGTCGATGTCGTCGAGCAGGATCCGGCCGTGGTCGACGTCGTACAGCCGGAGCAGCAGATGCAGCACGGTGGACTTGCCGATCCCGCTCGGGCCGAACAGGCAGACCGTCTCACCGGCCGCGATGTACAGGTCGAGCCCGTGCAGCACCGGCCGGCACGGCTCGTACCCGAACCCGATGCGCTCCAGCCGTACGCCGGACCGCAGCAGCGGCGCCGGGCGGGCGTTCGGTACGTCGACGACGGCGTCCGCGGAGTCCAGTACGTCGCTCACCCGGGCGGCACTGGCCGCGGACTTGGCCAGCACGGTTGACAGCCGGGTGAGGCCGCGCACCGGCGAGTAGAGATCGCGCAGGTAAGCCAGCACGACGAGCAGCTGGCCGGTACTCAGAGAGCCGGACAGCACGTGCGTTCCACCGATGACGAGCACCAGCGCGGACCCGACCGCGAGCACCAGGTCGGCGATCGGCGCCCAGCGCGCTTCCACGTCGACGGCGCGCAGCTCGACGTCCAGCAGCGCGCGGTTGCGGGCGCCGAACACGGCCGCCGCTCGGTCGCCGCGGCCGAACGCCTGCACGGCCCGCACGTTGCGGAGCAGGTCGCTGCTCGTGGTCACCAGCCGGCCGGACTCCTCCCGGGCCCGCCGTTGCGCGGCCCGTACCCGCCGCCGCTGGCGGACCGCGAGCACCGCGAGCACCGGTACGACGGACAGCCCGACGAGCGCGAGCGTCGGATCCATCGCGGCCAGCAGCGCGAGGACGACGAGCAGCATCAGTGTGTCCGGCAGCAGCGTGGTGGTGATCGCGACCATGCCGTCCAGCAGCCGGCCGACGTCGGTGGTGAGCCGCGACACCAGCTCGCCGCTGCGCATCTGGTCGTGCCAGCGCAGTGACCGGGTCATCGCTGTGTCGAACACGGTCGCGCGCAGGTCGGCACCGATCCGCTCGGCCGCGCCCTCGGCGTACCGCTCCGCCGCCATGTCCAGCAGTCCGAGCAGACCGCTGAGCGCGACCACGGCCAGCCCGGCGAGCACCAGGATCAGCACCGGGCTGGAGATTCCGACCACCGGAAGCGCACCGTCGCCGGTGAGCGCGTGGTCGACCGCGAGCGCCAGGGGCCACGGCCTCAGCAGTACGGCCGCGGTCCGCAGCAGCACCAGTCCGCTGGCGGCGGCCAGCCGGGCACTGTGCGCCCGGGCGGCCGGGCCGGCGACCCTGAGCGTCGGCGAGTTCATGCCCTCCACGCTGCGGCCGGGCCGGTACGGCCGGGTAGTGGACCTTGGTACTAGCACGATCGTCGGACTGCGTCGGTCCCCGCGTGCGACCTAGGATCCGGACATGTCGCTCTTGCGGCGCCGGCTCGGTGAGCGGCGCCCGGTCTCCACGGTCGGCCTGCTGCTCCGGTTCACCGGCGCCGGCCTGATCGTGCTGGTCTCGCTCGCCGCCGTGATCGCGTTCGTCGCCCGGCAGGCCGGTACCGAGCAGGCGTCGGACGCCGCGCGGCAGGCGACGTACGTGACGGCGCGCGGCGTGGTCGAGCCCCGGCTGGACGCCGCGCTGATCGCCGGGGAGCCGGCCGCGCTGGACCAGTTCGACGCGGCGATGCGGCAGTACGTGCTGCAGGGCTCGCTCGTCCGGGTCAAGCTGTGGAACGCCGACGGACGGGTCATCTACTCCGACGAGCCGCGGCTGATCGGCACCACCTATCGGCTCGGTGCCGAGGAGGCCGAGGCGCTGCGGGCGCAGGCCAGCGACTCCGAGGTGAGTGATCTGAGCCGGCCGGAGAACGAGTTCGAGATCCCGTACAACAAGCTGCTCGAGGTGTACGTCGGGGTCCGCGGCACCGGCGGCCAGCAGCTGCTGTTCGAGGCCTACTTCCGGTACGACGCGGTGACCGAGGCGGGCCAGGCCGCCTGGCGGCGGTTCGCGCCACCGTCGCTCGGTGCGCTGCTGGTCCTGCAGCTGGTGCAGATCCCGTTCGCCTGGTCGCTGGCCCGCCGGGTCCAGCAGCAGCAACGCGAGCGGGAACGGCTGCTGCGGCACGCGGTGGAGTCCTCCGACGCCGAGCGGCGCAGGATCGCCGGCGACCTGCACGACGGTGTCGTCCAGGACCTGACCGGGCTGAACTACGCGATGGACGCGATGCGGCTCGGAAGCCCGACGGAGGGCCAGCGGGCGGAGCTGATCGCGACCGGTGCGGGGCAGCTGCGCCGCAGCATCGGTGCGCTGCGGTCGTTGCTGGTGGACCTGTACCCGCCGAACCTGGCCGAGGAAGGTCTGGCCGCGGCACTCACCGAGCTCGCCGGCGGCCTCGAACGCGCCGGTCTGCAGGTGCGACTCGACATCGACGGTGCCGACGGCCTGCCGCCGGACACCGCCGCGCTGCTGTTCCGGGCCGCACAGGAGATCGTCCGCAACGTGTCCACGCACAGCGGAGCCCGGTCGGTCCAGATCGTGGCTCGCCGGCACGATGGGGTGGCCGCCCTATCCGTGGACGACGACGGCCGCGGCTTCGACGAGACCGAGCTGGACGACCGAAGCGGCCACGGGCACTTCGGGCTGCGCTCGATCGGCGACCTGCTTGCCGAGTCCGGCGGCTCGATGACGGTGCGCGCTGCGCCCGGGCAGGGCACCCGGGTGGACGTGGAGGTGCCGGTCGGATGATCCGGGTACTGATCGTCGACGACCACGCGATAGTCCGGACCGGGCTGTCCCAGCTGCTCGCCACCGCGAACGACCTCGAGCTGGTCGGCGCAGCGCCGGACGGTGAGACCGCGGTCCGGATCGCTGCCGAGCTGCGGCCGGACGTGATCCTGATGGACCTGTCGATGCCGGATGTGGACGGCGCCACCGCGACCCGGCGGATCGTCGCCGACAACCCGGACGCGCACGTGCTGGTGCTCACCTCGTTCTCCGACCAGAGCCGGATCCTGGACGCGCTGCAGGCCGGCGCCGAGGGATACCTGCTGAAGCACGCCGAGCCGGAGCAGATCCTGGCCGGAATCCGCGAGGTGGTCGAGGGCGGCTCACCGCTGGACCCGAAGGCGGCCCGGGTACTGCTCACCAGCCGCCGCGGCGCCGGCGGACCGGACCACAAGCTCACCGACCGCGAGCGCGAGGTGCTGCTGATGGTCCGCGACGGACTGCCGAACAAGTCGATCGCCCGCCGCCTCGGGATCAGTGAGCGCACCGTGAAGGCGCACCTGACCAACGTGTTCCAGCGGCTCGGCGTCACCGACCGCACCCAGGCCGCCGTCTGGGCCCAGCAGCACCTCAGCGAGCGGGAGTAGGTACTAGTACCAAGGTCCGATGGCGCCGACTCGGTCCGGCTTGGCAGCATCGTCGTATGGCCGGAGAGCTCTTCGAGGACAGCAGGCGGCGTCCGGTCGTCCTGCAGGCGCAGGCACCCGCGCCTGTGTCGCTGCGGCACCGGCCGCTGCGGCTGCTCGGCTGGGTCGGCGGCGCGATCGCCGGCGTAGCGGCCGCCGCCGGACTCATCGCCGGCGGCACCGCCGTCTGGTCCGCGGTCGACCCCGGCTCCGGCCAGCCACCCGCGCCGCTGTGGATCTCACCTCCGCCGACCGTCGACGTACCGTCCGACGACCGCACCACCCCGCCGACGGCATCTCCGACCGACACCCCCAGCGCCTCGCCGTCCGCCGACGACGATGACGACCGTGGCCGCGGGCGCGGCGGTGACGACGACCCCACGTCTACCCGGACGTCGGATGGCCCGGGCGCGACGACCGGTACGGCCACCCCGTCCACCGACGACCGAGGCCGGAACCGGGGCCGCGGTTCCGACGACCCGACCAGCTCCACCAGCACCACCGACAACTCAGGATCCGGCCCGGACGACTCCGGCTCAGGCTCGGACGACTCGGGCTCAGGCTCGGACGACTCGGGCTCAGGCGGCTCGGGCTCGGGCGGCACCGGCTGAGGTTCCAGCGGGCAAAGGCCGAGCCCTTTTGACTGAAGGTTTCAGGTCGACTGAAGCCTCTCTGTCGATGAGAGCGTTTGCTTCGAGCCAGAACCCTTCACCCGACACAAGCCCTTCACTCGAACTGCTGTGTCCGAGAAAGGGCGCGACATTGCGCAAGTTCCCTGGATGCAGACGGCAGGAGGCTAGGCTCGCATGGTGGGTGGGGAGAAGACGCCGGGGTACTCGGGCAAGCCGTTGGCGGCGAAGCTGGGGATCAAGCCGGAGCACGCGGTGGCTATGGACAACGCGCCGGCGGAGTTCGTGATCGCGGGACTGCCCGCCGGCGTTCGGCCGAGCCGGCGGCCGGGCCACACGTCGTACGACGTCGTGCTGGCCTTCTGCCCGGACCGGGCCCGGCTGGCCAAGCGCCTTCCGGCCCTGATCGAGCGGACCACTCCGGCGGGTGCGGTGTGGATCGCGTGGCCGAAGAGGTCGTCCGGCGTACCGACGGACCTGACCGAGGACGGCATCCGCGAGATCGCGCTGCCGCTGGGCGTGGTGGACGTGAAGGTGTGCGCGGTGGACGACACCTGGTCCGGGCTCAAGCTGGTGCGGCGGCTCACTAACCGCTGAGGGCCGCGTGTACGACGCGGCGGCCGCATCGAGCTCCGGGACGGACGGGAACGGGCCGATCAGACCCGCGACCCGGGTCGCCGACCACGCACCCTGCTCGGCGTCCACCTCGCCGTCGAGCACGGTCCGGGCCTGTTCGGCGAGGAAGTTGAGCCAGATCGCCAGCCCGGTGGCGAACAGCGTGCCGCCCGCGGGCGCGGCGAAGTCGTTGCTCCGGGCAATGGGTCCGCCGGCCTCCCGGTACGCGGCGGCCAAGCCGGAGTGGGCTGCCGGGCCACCGGCGTGCTCGACGAGCAGCGCGCCCAGCTCGCGCCACGGCTCCAGCGGACCGTAGTTGTCCCAGTCGACCAACCAGCGCGTCCCGGCCGGGTCGAGCACCACGTTGTTGCCGTTCAGGTCACGATGGCAGCGCACCATCGCACCGTACAGCCGCCACCAGCGCCCGTCGGCGGGCAGCACGTACCGGCCGGACGGCGTGGCCACCGCGCGCTGGCTCCGGACGCCCGCCGTGCGGCACCGTGCGACGTACGCCACCTCGGCCGCGACCGCGTCCTGGCCCGGGTCGAACCAGAACAGCCCAGACATCATGCCGGGAGCCGTCGGAAGGCGGCGACGGGTTATCGATCCGGTGGACCACAGGGTCATCGGCCGGTCACCGACCGCTGTGACCTGGCGCACAGCAAAACCGCAGGTAGGCGACACACCAACACGCGGACCAGCCGTTCATCTGGTCCGGCGCGCCGGTGGCCGGTCCTGGGGTGTGGAAGTTGTGCCCCGCCTATTAGCCTTGCCCTCGGGACCAAACCCGTTTCCCGGCACCTGACACGATCGGAAGAGGCGAACTGCCAAGTGGCCACCGAGCCATCTCAGACCGAGCCATCTCAATCGAACCCGCTGGCAGCCTTCGGCTCCAACGACTGGCTGGTCGACGAGATGTACGAGAAGTATCTCCAAGACCCGAACTCGGTGGACAAGGCTTGGTCGGAGTTCTTCAAGGGGTACACGCCGGGTAAGTCCGAGTCCCGTGAGCCCGCGGCCGGCACCAGCCGAACCGCCCAGACCGCGCGGGCCGCCCAGCCCACTCAGCAGCAGTCCCGGACCGCGACCCAGGCCGGACCCCAGGCCGGCGCACGCCCCGCGACCCAGCCCGGCGCCCAGCCGCCGGCCCCGCAGCAGAAGCAGCAGCCCGCGCAACAGCCCGCCCAGCCGGCTCAACAGACAGCGGGCCAGGCGGCGGCCACGCCGACCCCGACCGCGCAGACGACCCCGATGCCGACCACCCCGGCCGCGAAGAGCGCGCCGAGGTCCGATGGCAGTACTCCGACCGGCGGCACCGTGAACCAGCCGCCGACCGCGAAGCCGAAGGCGGCCCCGGAGACCAGCGGCGACGCCGACACCACGATCCTGCGCGGCGCCCCGGCACGGACCGCGCAGAACATGGAGACCAGCCTCCAGGTCCCGACCGCGACCAGCGTCCGGCAGGTACCGGTCAAGCTGCTGATCGACAACCGGATCGTGATCAACAACCACCTGAAGAGGGCGCGGGGCGGCAAGGTCTCGTTCACGCACCTGATCGGGTGGGCGCTGGTCAAGGCGCTGAAGACGCTGCCGGAGATGAATGCGTCGTTCGCCGAGATCGACGGCAAGCCGAACCTGGTGAAGCCGCAGCACATCAACCTCGGCCTGGCCATCGACATGCAGAAGCCGGACGGTACCCGGCAGCTGCTGGTGCCGTCGATCAAGGCCGCCGAGGAGATGAACTTCGCCGAGTTCTGGATGGCGTACGAGGACATCGTGCGCCGGGCCCGGGACAACAAGCTGGCGCTGCCGGACTTCCAGGGCACCACGATCAGCCTGACCAACCCGGGCACGATCGGCACGCAGCACTCGGTGCCGCGGCTGATGGCAGGCCAGGGCTGCATCGTCGGCGTCGGTGCGATGGAGTACCCGCCGGAGTACCAGGGCGCGGCCGACGAGACGATGGCCAAGCTCGCGGTCAGCAAGGTGATGACGCTGACCTCGACGTACGACCACCGGATCATCCAGGGCGCGCAGTCCGGCGAGTTCCTGCGCCGGCTGCACCACCTGATCCTCGGCGAGGACAGCTTCTACGACGAGATCTTCCGCGCGCTGCGGATCCCGTACGAGCCGATCCGCTGGGCCGCGGACCTGCCGCACAGCCACGAGGAGGACGTCAGCAAGCAGGCGCGCATCCTCGAGCTGATCCACGCCTACCGGGTGCGCGGCCACATCATGGCCGACACCGACCCGCTGGAGTACAAGCAGCGCAGCCACCCCGACCTGGACGTCGTCACGCACGGCCTGACGCTCTGGGACCTGGACCGCGAGTTCGCAACCGGATCGTTCGGGTCCACAGGCAAGCGGTTCATGAAGCTGCGCCAGATCCTCGGCATCCTGCGCGACTCGTACTGCCGCACCACCGGCATCGAGTACATGCACATCCAGGACCCCGAGCAGCGCAAGTGGATCCAGGACCGGGTCGAGCGCCCGCACGTGAAGCCGCCGCGCGAGGAGCAGTTGCGGATCCTGGCCAAGCTGAACGAGGCCGAGGCGTTCGAGACGTTCCTGCAGACCAAGTACGTCGGCCAGAAGCGGTTCTCGCTGGAGGGCGGCGAGACCACTATCCCGCTGCTGGACGAGCTCTGCGAGGAGGCCGCCGGGGCCGGTCTGGACGAGGTCGTCATCGGGATGGCGCACCGCGGCCGGCTGAACGTGCTGGCGAACATCGTCGGCAAGTCGTACAGCCAGATCTTCCGCGAGTTCGACGGCAACATCGACCCGCGGACGGTGCAGGGTTCCGGCGACGTGAAGTACCACCTGGGCGCGGAGGGCGAGTTCGTCTCCGAGCACGGCGACCGGATCAAGGTGTCGGTGGCGGCGAACCCGTCCCACCTGGAGACCGTGGACCCCGTGGTGGAGGGCATCGCCCGGGCCAAGCAGGACCTGCTGAACCGCGGCGTCGAGTTCCCGGTGCTGCCGGTGCTGGTACACGGTGACGCGGCGTTCGCGGGCCAGGGTGTGGTCGCGGAGACGCTGAATCTGTCCCAGCTGCGCGGGTACCGGACCGGCGGCACGATCCACCTGATCGTGAACAACCAGGTCGGCTTCACCACCTCGCCGGCGTCGTCGCGCTCGTCGATGTACTGCACCGACGTGGCCCGGATGGTGCAGGCGCCGATCTTCCACGTGAACGGCGACGACCCGGAGGCCTGCCTGCGGGTCGCGGACCTGGCCTTCGAGTACCGCCAGGCGTTCAACAAGGACGTCGTGATCGACCTGATCTGCTACCGCCGGCGCGGGCACAACGAGGGCGACGACCCGAGCTTCACCCAGCCGCTGATGTACGACCTGATCGAGCAGAAGCGGTCCGTGCGCAAGCTCTACACCGAGTCCCTGATCGGCCGTGGCGACATCACGGTCGAGGAGGCCGAGCAGGCGATGCGGGACTACCAGCAGCGGCTGGAGCGCGTCTTCACCGAGGTCCGCGAGGCGAAGGCGGAGCCGGACACCCCGCCCCCGTACGTGTCGGTGCCGGTCTACCCGGACAAGCCCGAGGGACCGGACGCGACCGCGACCACACCGGAGGCGCTGAAGAAGATCGCCGACGCCTACACCACCCTCCCGGAGGGCTTCACCGCGCACCCGAAGGTGCTGCCGCAGCTGCAGCGCCGGGCCGCGGCGATTACCCAGGGCCCGATCGACTGGGGTACGGCGGAGATGATGGCGTTCGGTTCACTGCTGCTGGACGGCCGGCCGGTCCGGCTGGCCGGTCAGGACAGCCGCCGCGGCACCTTCGTGCAGCGGTTCGCCGCGGTCATCGACAGGGTCGCCGGCACCGACCACATCCCGCTGCAGCACCTGGACGAGAACCAGGCCAGCTTCTTCGTCTACGACTCGCTGCTCAGCGAGTACGCCGCGCTCGGCTTCGAGTACGGCTACTCGGTGGCGCGGCCGGAGGCGCTGGTGCTGTGGGAGGCACAGTTCGGCGACTTCGTGAACGGCGCCCAGACCATCATCGACGAGTACGTCTCCTCCGGTGAGGCCAAGTGGGGCCAGCGCAGCGGTGTCGTGCTGCTGCTGCCGCACGGGTACGAGGGCCAGGGCCCGGACCACTCGTCGGCGCGGATCGAGCGGTTCCTGGCGCTGTGCGCCGAGGAGTCGATGACAGTGGCGCAGCCGTCGACGCCCGCGTCGTACTTCCACCTGCTGCGCCGGCACTCGCTGGGCGAGGAACACCGGCCGCTGATCGTGTTCACGCCGAAGCAGCTGCTCCGGCTGAAGGCGGCGGTATCGCAGCCCGCGGACTTCACCCGCGGCACGTTCCACCCCGTGCTGGGCGACGCCCAGGCGGAGCAGAACCCCGCAACGGTCGACCGCATCCTGCTGGCCTCCGGCCGGGTCGTCTACGACCTGCTCTCCGAGCGGAAGAAGGCGGAGCCGGACAAGATCAGCAGTGCGATCGTGCGGGTCGAGCAGCTGTACCCGCTGCCGGTCGCGGAGATCCAGGCCGAGATGGCGAAGTACCCGAACCTGCAGGAGGTCCGCTGGGTGCAGGACGAGCCGGCGAACCAGGGCCCGTGGCCGTTCGTCGCGCTGAACCTGACCCAGCACCTGGGTGGCAAGCCGTTCTACCGGGTGTCCCGCCCGGAGATGTCGGCACCGTCCGTCGGCTCGCACAGCGTGCATCTCGCCGAGCAGCAGACCCTGGTCAAGCAGGCGTTCAGCTGAGGCTGCGTTGTACTTCACCGACAGAGGGATCGAGGAGCTCGAGCACCGGCGGGGCGAGGAGGACGTCTCGCTGGCGTGGATCGCGGAGCGGCTGCGTGAGTTCGTCGACCTGAACCCCGAGTTCGAGACGCCGGTCGAGCGGTTCGCCACCTGGCTGGCCCGCCTCGACGACGAGGACGACTGACGACGGGAGCTAGCCGATCTTGGGGCGGGGGCGCGGCGGCGGGTCGGGGGCCAGGGTACCGTCGGCGGCGATGTGCTGAAAGATCTGCTCGACCAGTGTGAGCACGTGCGGGTCGTCGACGGTGTAGATGTGCCGCCGGCCCTCCCGGCGCGCGGTGATGATGCCGGCCAGCCTGAGCTTGCCGAGGTGCTGGCTGGCGGTGGCGATGCTGACGCCGACCCGGTCCGCCAGCGTGCCGACGTCGTACTCGCCCTGCGCAGCGAGCGAGACCAGGTGCAGCCGGACCGGGGCCGACAGCAGCGCGAACGTGCGGGCGGCGACGGCTAGCTGGGGTCCGGTCGGTTCGTCCATCGCGGACTCATTGTCGCTGCTGAGTCCACCCCACGTCCCGCGACCGGCCGCACCCACGACGCTTTGATGTTTCGTTGATTGCGAAAGTATGCAACCATTGACCATGTGCTGATGACGCTTCGACCCGCGCTGGTGTGCCTCACCGTCGCGCTCCCAGCCGTCCTCGTCCGCCTCACTGGCATCCATCCGGCCGCGCCGATCGCCCTGATCGTGTACGGCGCCGGCGTCGTGGCCGCGTCGTTCGTGCTGGCCTGGGCCGCGGAGGCCGCCGAGGTGGACATCTCCGGCGGGCTGGCGACCGCGCTGCTGGCGCTGATCGCGGTGCTGCCCGAGTACGCGGTCGACCTCTACTTCGCGCACACGGCCGGCAGCGACCCGGCGTACACCGCCTATGCGGCCGCCAACATGACCGGATCGAACCGGCTGCTGCTCGGCCTCGGCTGGTCGATGGTCGCCGGCCTCGCTCTGCTGATCGCCAGCCGCCGGGCGGGTCGCCCGGTTCGTGAGCTGGTCCTGGACACCGGCTACCGCCGCGAGCTCGGGTTCCTCGCGATCGCCGCGGGGGTCGCGTTCGTGATGCCGCTGACCGGGCAGATCCACCTGCTGCTGGGCATCGGGCTGCTCGGGTTCTTCGGGTTCTACCTGTGGCGGGCCGCGGTGTCCGGCAACCACAGCGAGCCGGACCTGGTCGGCCCCGCGGCCCGGATCGGCGCCCTCCCCACACACCAGCGCCGGCCGCTCGTGGTGGCGCTGTTCGTCGCCGCGGGCCTGATCATCCTGGCCAGCGCCGAGCCGTTCGCGGAGTCGCTGGTGGCCAGCGGGCAGACGCTCGGCATCGACCAGTTCCTGCTGGTGCAGTGGCTGGCGCCATTCGCGTCGGAGTCGCCGGAGCTGATCGTCGCGGTGCTGTTCGCGCTGCGCGGCCGGGGCGCGGCCGCACTCGGCCTGCTGATCTCGGCCAAGGTGAACCAGTGGACGCTGCTGGTCGGCAGTCTGCCGGTCGCCTACGCGATCGGCGGCGGCTCGACCGCGCTGCCGCTGGACGGCCGCCAGGTCGAGGAGGTGCTGCTGACGGCGACGCAGACCGCACTCGGCGTCGCCGTACTGCTCTCGCTGCGCTTCCCCCGCTGGGCGGCGCCGGCCCTGTTCGGCCTGTTCGCGGTGCAGTTCGCCATCCCCGGACAGCACGGGCGGCTGATGCTCTCGCTCGTGTACGCCGTGCTGGCGGCCGCGGTGCTCTTCCGGCACCGGGACTGGATCCTGCCGACACTTGCGGCGCCGTTCCGGTCCGGCCGGGACGAGGTCAGCTCGCCTGCCGAGCGGGAGCCGGTCCTGGCCGGCCACGGCGACGGCCGTACAGCCAGCGCTCCCCCGCCGCGGTCCCGGTGAACCCGGTCCGGCGGGCCCACTGCCGGCAGTCCTCGACCACCGGACACCGAGTGAGGCAGATCGCTGCCGCGCGGCGCTGCTGACCAGGTTCCGCGGTCTCGTCGTACGCCGGCGCCTGACCCACGCATGCGGCCCGGTCCATCCAGCGGTCCGCCGGGTCGACGATCACGGTGAGCATCGGTCTCCTCATGGCCGTCAGCCTGAGCGATCAGCGTTGCCACCGTGGGTCGGCATTGTTACCGCCGTGCAACGTTGCTAGGGCGCCCGTCAACGGCTAACGGACCATCCGGATCTCGGTCTCGCCGAAGCGCGGCTCGTCCTTGCGCGCGCCGTCCGGCCGGAACCCGTGCCGCGTGTAGAAGTCCCGCGCCCGGACGTTGTTCTCGAACAGCCAGACACTGGCCGGCTGGTTGCCGATGGCAACCTCCAGTAGCCGGGTCCCGAGGCCGTGGCCCCACCAGGCCTTGCGGACATAGATCGCGTACAGCTCGAGCGGGTACGGCGCGTCCGGGTCCCGGCTGATGCCGGGCGCGGAGAACCCGACCACCCGGTCGGTCACCGGCGCGGTATCGCCGTCGGGATGCAGCGCGACCCAGCGCTCGGCACCGTCCTCGAGGTCGGCCTGCCAGCGCTCGGTACGCCGGGCCACGTCCCGGGTCGCCTCGGCCAGCTTCGCCGGATCCACCAGGCCGTCGTACGCCTCCTGCCAGCAGCTCGCGTGGCAGTGCGCCGCGGCCTCGGCATCGGCGACGGTCGCGCGTCGTACGAGGATCTCGCTCACGGTTACACAGTGAAAACGATCTTGCCGAAGACGTCACCGGAGCTCATCGCCTCGAACCCGTCCCGGGCCTTGGCCAGCGGCAGCGTCCGGTCGATGTGCGGCCGGACCCCCGCCGTGTCCAGGAACGACAACAGCCCGGCAAGCTCCGCCCGGGTCCCCATCGTCGAGCCCTGCACCCGCAGCTGCAGGAAGAAGATCCGGTTCAGCTCGCCCGACTTCGGCGTGAAGCCGCTGGTGGCGCCGGACAGCACCAGCGTGCCGCCGGGGCGCAGCGACTTCAGCGAGTGCGACCAGGTGGCGGCGCCGACCGTGTCCATCACCGCGTCGACCCGGCCGGGCAGCCGGGCACCGGACTCGAACGCGTCGTGCGCGCCGATCTCGGCAGCCTTGGCCCGCTTGGCCTGGTCCCGGCTGGTCGCCCAGACCCGGAACCCGCCCGCTCTCGCCAGCGCGATCAGCGCGGTCGCGACCCCGCCGCCGGCGCCCTGCACGAGCACGGTGTCGCCCGGCTTCAGCCCGGACTGGGTGAACAGCATCCGGTACGCCGTCAGCCAGGCCGTCGGCAGGCAGGCGGCCTCCTCGAACGACAGCCCGGCCGGCTTCGGTACGACGTTCTGCCGCGGTACCGCGACCCGCTCGGCCAGCGTGCCCTGGTACCGCTCGCTGAGCAGCGACCGCTTCGGGTCCAGTGTCTCGTCGCCGCGCCAGGCCGGGTCCGCGATCACCGCGTGCACCACGACCTCGTTGCCGTCGGCATCGATACCGGCGGCATCGCAGCCGAGGATCATCGGCAGCTTGTCCTCGGACAGTCCGACACCCTTCAGCGACCACAGGTCATGGTGGTTCAGCGCCGTCGCCTTGACGTCGACAGTCGTCCACCCATCGGGCACGTCCGGCTCGGGCCGCTCCCCGACCTCCAGCGCGGAGACCGGGTCGTCCGGGGCGAACCTGGCAGCGTACGCGGCAAGCATGCGGCTCACTCTAGGGGGTGTACCGCGACGCGTCAGTGGCGCGCGCGACGCCGTCGCGACGGGCCGCCGCTGCCACCGCGTCGGCGACGGCGGGGCCGACGCGCGGGTCGAACGGCGACGGGATCACGTAGTCCGGACGCACGTCCTCGACCAGGTCCGCGAGTGCCCCGGCGGCGGCCAGCTTCATGCCTTCGGTGATCCGGGACGCGTCCACGTCCAGCGCACCGCGGAAGATGCCCGGGAACGCCAGTACGTTGTTGATCTGGTTCGGGAAGTCGGACCGGCCGGTGGCGACGACCGCGGCGTACCGGTGCGCGATGTCCGGATGCACCTCGGGGTTCGGGTTGGCCAGCGCGAAGATCATCGCGCCGTCGGCCATCCGCGCCACCGCGTCCTCCGGCACCGTTCCGCCGGACACGCCGAGGAACAGGTCGGCGCCGTCGAGCGCGTCGGTCAGCCGGCCGGACAGCCCGCCGGTGTTGGTGTCCTCGGCCAGCGACAGCTTGACCGGGTTCAGGTCCGCGCGGTCGCGGGACAGCACGCCCTTGCTGTCCACCACGGCCAGGTCGCCGGCGCCCGCGGCGAGCAGGATCCGCGCGCACGCGACACCGGCCGCGCCGGCACCGGAGATCACCACCCGGATGTCCTCGATCTGCTTGCCGGTGACTCGCAACGCGTTGCGCAGCGCGGCCAGTACGACGACCGCGGTGCCGTGCTGGTCGTCGTGGAAGACGGGGATGTCCAGCCGCTCCTTCAACCGGCGCTCGATCTCGAAGCAGCGCGGCGCGGCGATGTCCTCCAGGTTGATCCCGCCGAACGTCGGCGCCAGCCGTACCACGGTCTCGACGATCTCGTCCACGCCGGTACAGTCCAGCGCCACCGGGATCGCGTCGACACCGCCGAACTCCTTGAACAGCAGGGCTTTGCCCTCCATCACCGGCAGCGACGCCTCCGGTCCGATGTCACCCAGACCGAGTACGGCGGTACCGTCGGTCACCACCGCGACCGTGTTCGCCTTCCAGGTGTACTTCCGGACGAGGGCGGGCTGCTCGGCGATCGCCGTACACACTCTGGCGACGCCCGGTGTGTATGCCATCGACAGGTCGCCGGTGTCGCGCAACGGCACCGACGAGACGACGTCGATCTTGCCGCCAACGTGTAGCTCGAACACGGGGTCGCCCTCATAGGCGCTGGTATCGGGCTCGGCGACGGACTCGGACGGGACTGCTTCAGCAACCATCGGTGACCCTCTCGGCATCCTGCGTGACCACGCAGGGTTCGTCTGATGTACGTCGGGCAAGCGGCGGGATCGACTCGGGTGCGTCGAGCACCGCCGTTGCAGCTCGGGGGTCACCCGTGGTGAACGATTGAACCACAGGCGCGACTGGTCTGGTTGTGGGGCCCCTCACACCTGCGCCGGCAGAAAGTCAGGACTACGATCGCGTTTCCATCGCTGCGCATTGCCGACAGTACCGGTGCTGCTGTGTCAGGATGCGGGCAACTGCACCGGTCCGACCCTGGCTCCACAAGGGGCGCCCCAACGGCCGGAGTGGGGTGCAGCGTCCAGAACGACCCGTCGGAGGAGTACCCGATGAATATCCTGTCCACCCTTCGTGCCCGCCGCTCGCGGGTGGCCGCCACTGCCGCGGTCGCTGCACTGGTGCTGTCGCTGACGGCCTGCGGGGACGAGTCCGAGCCGTCCGGCGGTGGTGACACCGACAAGCTCGCGGGCATCACGCTGGTCAAGGACGGCCAGCTCACGATCTGCACCCACCTGCCGTACAAGCCGTTCCAGTACAAGGAGGGCTCGGACGTGGTCGGCTTCGACGTCGACCTGCTGAAGCTGCTGTCCGACGACCTCGGCCTGAAACAGGAGGTCGTCAACATCGAGTGGAACCAGATCACCTCCGGCGCGGCCTTCGCGGCGAAGAAGTGCGACGTCGGCATGGGCGCGATGACGATCACCGACGAGCGGAAGAATGCGCTGACCATCAGCGAGCCGTACATGGACGCCACCCAGGTGCTGCTGGTGAAGAAGGACTCGCCGTACAAGACGCTCGCGGATCTCAAGGGCAAGAAGGTCGGCGTCCAGGCCGACACCACCGGCAAGGTGTACGCCGACGACAACAAGGCCGCGAACGGCTACGAGGTCGTGGTGTTCAACGACCTGGCGCTGCAGACCAACAACGTGAAGTCCGGCCGGGTCGATGCCGCGATCAACGACAACGGCGTACTCTACGACTTCGTCAAGGCGAACCCGGACATGGCCGTGGTGTCCGAGTTCGACACCGGCGAGCAGTACGGCTTCGCGGCGAAGAAGAACGACGAGTCGGCGACCAAGCTGATCACGAAGTTCAACGAGCTGCTGGCCAAGGCGAAGACCGATGGCAAGTACAACGAGATCTTCAAGACATGGTTCGGGGTTGAGCCGAAGAAGTGAGCAAGACAGAAGCGGCCGCCACCGCTACTGAGCGCCGAGGGCTGAGCCCGCGTCAGCGGGCTCGGCGCTCGCGCCAGATCCAGTACGCGATCCTCGTCGTCCTGGTCCTGGTCGCGCTGTTCACAGCCGACTGGAAGCAGATCATCGACGTCTTCTTCAAGCCGGAGCTGGTTTGGGACGCCATCACCGGCGGCCTGTGGCACGCCATGCTGAAGACGATCGAGTACACCGCCGGTGCGTTCGTCATCGGCCTGGTCGCCGGTACGGTGCTGGCGCTGATGCGGCTCAGTCAGGTGGGCCCCTACCGCTGGCTGGCCACGGCGTACATCGAGTTCTTCCGTGGCCTGCCGGCGATCATCGTGTTCATCGCGTTCAGCCTGCTGCCGCTCGCGTTCGAGGGGTTGACCATCCCGTTCGACCCGTACGGCGTGGTGTGGTTGGCGCTCGGCATCGTCGCCGCGGCGTACATGGCCGAGGTGATCCGGGCCGGCATCCAGGCGGTTCCCAAGGGCCAGATCGAGGCGGCCCGCTCGCTCGGCATGCCCTTCGGGCTGGCGACCCGCAAGATCGTGCTCCCGCAGGCGTTCCGGATCGTGCTGCCACCCCTGGCCAACGACCTGATCCTGCTGGTCAAGGACTCCTCGCTGGTGTTCATCATCGGGGTCTCGACCGATGCCAACGAGCTCACCGGATTCGGCCGCGAGATGGCGAACAACGAGTCGAACCTGACCCCGCTGATCACCGCCGGCTTCTGCTACCTGCTGATCACCCTCCCGCTCGGCATCCTGGTACGCCGCCTGGAGGCCCAAGCCGCGAAGGCCCGCTGATGACTGTTGACGGGACACGTCCCATTGTCGAGATCCAGAACCTGCACAAGTCGTTCGGCGACAACCACGTGCTGCGCGGCATCGACTTCACCGTGAACCAGCGCGAGGTGGTGTGCGTGATCGGGCCGTCGGGCTCCGGCAAGTCCACCCTGCTGCGCTGCGTGAACCTGCTCGAGCAACCGAGCGACGGGAAGGTGTTCGTCCGCGGCGAGGACATCACCGATCCGGACTGCTTCCTGGACGACGCCCGCCGGCACATCGGCATGGTGTTCCAGCAGTTCAACCTGTTCCCGCACTTGTCGGTGCTGACGAACTGCACGGTCGCGCAGACCACGGTGCTCAAGCGCAAGCAGTCCGAGGCCGTCGCGGTCGCGCGGGCGAACCTCGAGCGGGTCGGCCTGCACGAAAAGATCGACGCCTACCCGGCCCAGCTGTCCGGCGGCCAGCAGCAGCGGGTCGCGATCGCCCGGGCGCTGTCGATGGACCCGGCGCTGATGCTGTTCGACGAGCCGACGTCGGCGCTCGACCCGGAGCTGGTCGGTGAGGTGCTCACGGTCATGCGCAAGCTCGCCGAGGACGGTATGACGATGCTGGTGGTCACGCACGAGATGGCGTTCGCCCGCGAGGTCGCCGACCGGGTGGTGTTCATGGACGCCGGCGTGATCGTCGAGCAGGGCAGCCCGCACGACGTGATCGGTGCCCCCCAGCACGACCGCACCCGCACGTTCCTCAAACGCGTCCTCGACCCCACCCACGTCCCTCCAACCAGCTGACCCACCTCCCCGGAGCCCGTGCCAGCCCTCCGTCTTGCCGGTCATCGGGCCGCTGGGGGCAGGGTGCCGGGCGGGTCAGAGGTTGTGGCGTGGGTTGGGCCAGAGGCGGGCGATCACTACGGCGAGCAGGTCGGACGGCGGCACGGCGCCGAGTGACCAGGAGTCGACGCCCTCGTCGGGGTTGTCGCGCTCGACCCACCAGCCGCCGTCCGGCTCGCGCCGCAGCAGCCGCTTCACGGCAACCGGCCGGTCCGGGAAACGCACCAGCACCAGCGAACCCGGCCGCGGCGCGGCGTCGTACCGGACCAGCAGCCGGTCGCCGTCGCGCAGGGTGGGCAGCATCGAGCGACCACGGACCACGGCCATCCCGATCCGTCCCACGCCACTCCTCCGATTGCCCGTCACAGTCCGCGGAGTAGTGTCCCTCGGGTAGGCGTTCTCACTGCACCGCGCACTGCTTCAGAAAGGACCCTTGCATGCTCTCGCGATTCTTCGCTCGCACCATCGACGTCTCGGCGCACTGCGACCTCCCCTGTGGTGTCTACGACCCGGCTCAGGCCCGGATCGAGGCGCAGTCGGTCAAGGCGATCGCGGAGAAGCTCGCCGGCAACGACGACCCCGACTTCCGTACCCGCGCGATCATCATCAAGGAGCAGCGCTCCGAGCTGGTGAAGCACCACCTGTGGGTGCTGTGGACGGACTACTTCAAGCCGCCGCACTTCGAGAAGTACCCGCAGCTTCACACGCTGTTCAACGAGGCCACCAAGCTCGCCGGCGCGGGCGGCACCAAGGGCAAGTCCGATGTCGAGACGGCCGACCAGCTGCTGGCGAAGATCGACGAGATCGCGGAGATCTTCGCGGAGACCAAGAAGGGCTGATCGGGCCACGTCGATCGCGAAAGGCTGCTCCCCGTCGCAGGGACGGGAGCGGCCTTTCGTATTGTCTGTCTGCGCATCATTAGGTCAGGAGCGCAGAATGGCACCGGAGGGTCCCGGGGTCGGGCGCAGCTGCAGGAGGGACTGACGAGTGGGTACGAACGTACAACCGGGCGAGGTCCGGCTGACCATCCCGGCCGACGGAGCGTACGTCGCGGTGCCGCGTGCTGTCGTCGGGAATCTTGCCGCGCGCAACGACTTCACGCTGGACGCGATCGACGACCTGCGGATCGCGGTCGACGAGGCCTGTACGTTGCTGCTGCCGCAGGCCTCCGACGGCACGGTGGAGTGCGTCTTCACGATCGAGAAGCCGATTATGGTGGTCGAGGTGTCGGCCCCGGTGCCGGAGGGCTGGCAGCCGGACACGGACGGGTTCGGGTGGACCGTGCTCGACGCGCTGGTCGACTCCGCGGCCGCGGAGCGTGCCGGTGACCGGCTGACGATCACCTTGACCGCCTCGGCGCTGCCGACGGAGAACGCGTGACCGATCCACAGCTCGACGGCCAGGGCGACCCGGCCGATCTCAACGAGCCGACCGACCTTCGCGGCAGGACCGCGGAGCTGTTCGGGCTGCTCGTCGCGGCAGAGCGCGGCGACCCCGAGTACGACATCGCCCGGGACGGCCTGGTGCAGCTGCACATGCCCCTGGTCGAGCACCTTGCGCGCCGGTTCCGCAACCGCGGCGAGCCGTACGACGACCTGGTGCAGGTCGCGACGATCGGGCTGATCAAGGCCATCGACCGGTTCGACTCCGACCGCGGGGTGGAGTTCTCGACGTACGCGACACCGACGATCCTCGGTGAGATCAAGCGCTACTTCCGCGACAAGGGCTGGGCGATCCGGGTACCGCGGCGGTTGCAGGAGCTGCGGCTGTCGCTGACGGCGGCGACCGCGGAGCTGACCCAGGAGCTGGGCCGGGCCCCGACTGTGGCGGAGCTGTCCGACAGGCTCGGCCTGTCGCCGGACCTGGTGATCGAGGGCCTGGAGTCCGCGAACGCCTACAACACGCTGTCGCTGGACGCGCCGGATCAGAACGACGCGGACTCCACCACGGTGCTGGACGCGCTCGGCGTGGACGACGAGGCGCTGGAGAGCGTCGAGTACCGCGAGTCGCTGAAGCCGCTGCTGGCCCGGTTGGAGACCCGGGAGAAGCGGATCCTCACGCTGCGTTTCTTCCGCGGCATGACCCAGTCGCAGATCGCCGAGGAGATCGGCATCTCGCAGATGCACGTGTCCCGGCTGCTGGCCCGGACCCTGACCGAGCTGCGCACGGGTCTGCTCAAGGACTAGTCAGCGCCCGGCCAGCAGCGCGGCGGTCGACTCCTTGCGGAACATCGCCCCGAGGACGACGAACGCGGCCAGCGCAAGCAGCACCGCGACCCACGTGGTGGACCCGCCTCGGAAGCTCCAGGCGACACCGAGCTGGATCAGCTGGGTGAACACGGCCGGCCCGCGGCTCCAGGGCGCCGCACGGGCGAGGCCGGCTCCGACCACGGCCAGACCGACGCCGTACAGCAGCAGGAAGACCGCTGTGGTAACCCCCATCGAAAGCCGGCTGCTGGTCGTGGTGAACACTTCGAGTACGCCGAGCACGACCCCGGCGACTCCCTCCGCGACCATCACACCGGCGGCGACACGGAGCGCGACCGGTATCCGGCCGTCGGCCGATCCACCCTGCTCGGGGTCTTCCCTATGGCCCTGCGGCGAGGAATCATTCGACACGGCGTCAGCCTAGTCAGGGCTGGCGCCAGCCCAGTGGGGGCATCACGTCGGTAACTTTCGCCCTGTCGGCGCGGTTACTTGTCGTGAGCGGGTGCTGACCACATACTGAAGGTGTACGGAAATCGGACGACAAAGGTGATTGTGCACTCAATACGACGTATGTGACTCTTGTGACCGACCTGACAGGAGCAACCCCCTTGTTCAGGCTTCCAAGGGTTGGGACGATGTGGATGTTCGTGAAACCGTTCACAACGAGGTTTGACGAGCGCACCGAAAGCGCACTGGACCGACACCCGGCCGACAGCGTCAGACGACTGAGAGAGATGGGATTCGCCATGGATTGGCGTCACCGGGCCGCTTGCCTCGATGAGGACCCGGAACTGTTCTTCCCCATCGGCAACACCGGCCCCGCGATCATGCAGATCGAGGAGGCGAAGCAGGTGTGCCGCCGCTGCGACGTGCGCGAGCAATGCCTCGCGTGGGCCCTCGAGGCCGGCCAGGACCACGGTGTCTGGGGCGGCCTGAGCGAGGACGAGCGACGCGCGCTGAAGCGCCGCAACGCCCGCGCCCGCATCCGCACCGCCTGACCACACGCGTTCGCAAGGCCCCGCTGGGAAGCGGGGCCTTGCGCCGTCCTGGGTCTCACTTCTTGACCGGGATGTCGACCGTGACCGTCGTACCGCGACCGTCCGGGCGGGCGCCGAACTCGAGCACGCCGTCGAGCTCGCCGATCACCAGGGTCCGAACGATCGACAGGCCGAGGTTGCCCGAGGCGTCCGCGTCGAAGCCCGGCGGCAGGCCCCGACCGGTGTCGGTCACACTCATCCGCAGCCGGCCGAGTGCGCGGTCGGCGTGGATCTCGACCACGCCCGGCTCACTGCCGAGACCGTGCTCGACGGCGTTCTGCATCAGCTCGGTGAGCGTCATCGCCAGCGGTGTCGCGGCCTCGGCGGCGAGCACCCCGAACGATCCGGTACGACGCGTGGTCACCGCCGCCGGCGCGGTCGACGCCGACACGTCGGCCACCATCGCCCGGACCCGGTCCGCCACCTCGTCGAAGTCCACGTGCTCGTCGAACGACTGGGACAGGGTCTCGTGCACGATCGCGATCGAGCCGACGCGGCGGACCGCCTCCGCGAGCGCGGACCGGCCCTCCGGCTCGGCGATCCGGCGGGCCTGCATGCGCAGCAGCGCGGCGACGGTCTGCAGGTTGTTCTTCACCCGGTGATGGATCTCCCGGATGGTGGCCTCCTTGGTGACCAGCTCGCGTTCGCGGCTGCGTAGCTCGGTCACGTCCCGGAGCAGGATCAGTGCCCCGACATGCTCGCCGTCGGCCCGCAGCGGGATCGCGCGCAGGAACAGTGTCACCTCGCCGTTCTCCACCTCGACCTCGGTGGCCGCCTTGCCGGTCACCACCGACCCGAGCAGCTCGTCCACCGGTTGGGTGCCGGCGATCAGGTCACTCGTGACCGACGCCAGCGGGCTGCCGACCAGGTCGGTCATCAGGCCGAGCCGCCGGTACGCCGAGAGCGCGTTCGGGCTGGCGAACGTGACCATGCCGCCGCGGTCGATCCGGATGCATCCGTCGCCGACCCGCGGCGAGGTGGAGAGCATCCGCTCGCCGGTGTACGGGAAGATCCCGTCCGCGATCATCCGGGCCAGGTCGGTCGCGCTCTGCAGGTAGGCCAGCTCCAGCCGGCTGGGGGTACGTACACCGAGCAGGTTCGTGTTCCGCGCGATCACCGCGATCACCCGGTCCCCACGTCGTACCGGGATGGTCTCGACCCGGACCGGCACGTCGTCGCGCCACTCCGGGTCGCCCTCGCGGCAGATCCGCCCGCCGTCGTACGCCTGGTCCAGCAGCGGCCGCCGCTCGCGCGGGATGAAGCTCCCGACGATGTCGTCCGGGTACGCCGTCGGTCCCGTCGTCGGACGCATCTGGGCCCCGGCCCAGAACCCCAGCCCATCGGTGTCCGGCAGCCACAGCACGAGGTCGGCGAAGGACAGGTCGGCCAGCATCTGCCAGTCCGAGACGAGCAGCTGCAGACGCTCCAGGTCGGCGGCCTCCAGCGTCGTGTGGTGGCGGACGACATCGGTCAACGACGGCACGAGACGAGCGTAGGGCGTGGCGCGAACCGGGTGTTGGAACGATCACGCACAGATGAAAGGATGCCCTGCGTGGAGGCAACGTACTGGCAGGACGTGATGGCCGCGGACTACGCCGTCCCGCACGACCGGGCGTTGCCGGACCTCACCGAGGAGCTGGTCCGCGGGCTGGCCAGCACCAACCCGACCGTCCGTGACTCGCTCGCCTACCCGACGCTCGCCACCTGGCTCGAGCGAGGGGTGTACGACGACCTGCTGCCGGGTTTCGGCGACGGGCTGTGTGCGGGTCTCGCGTACGGTCTCGGCGAGGACGGCACGGACACGGTCTTCCGTCGCTCGTTCACCGCTCTGACGCTGGCCGAGGTGATTCACCGCGACAACGCCGAGTTCCTGGTGCACGACGAAGTGGTGATGCGCTGGGGCGATCGGATCGCCACCTGGCTGCTGCGCGAACGTGACTTGAGGGGCTACGTCGACAAGTGCGGTTGGGCGCACGCGATCGCGCACGGCGCGGACGCCATCGGCGCGCTGGCTCGCTCCAGACACTGCGACGCCGGTGTGTTGCGCGCGCTGGTCGACGTACTCGCGGACCGGGTCGTCAAGGAGACGTCGTACCGGTGGGTGCACGAGGAGCATGACCGGGTCGCGCACGCGGTGATGACCGTGCTGCACCGCAACATGCTGAGCAGCGACGAGCTCGAGCGCTGGCTGAAGCCGATCGCCGCGCTCGCCGCTGAGCAGCCGTTGATGCACGAGACGCTGCCGGAGTGGCCGAGCGCGTCGGTGTTCAACGCCCGCGGGGTGCTGCACGCCTTGCTGAGCCAACTAGCGATCGGCGTCAAGGGCTTCCCGATCCCCGGGGACGACGAGCTGTTCGCCCGCACGGTGGAGGTCCGAGCCGACCTGCTGCTGATGCTGACCGAAGCGGTCCGCTCCTCCCAGCCGTACATCTACCGCCCGAACGCGGCTCCGCAGCAGCGCAACTAGGGCGGGCCGCTGTCGGAGATCCCGTTCACGGACACGAAGGCCTACATCGCGCTCACCGCGTCGGCTCAACCTGATCGTGCTGACGATCACGTTCCGGGCGCTGAACGTTGCCGATGGCAAGGACGAGACATACCGACGGACTACCGCGCCAACGCCGGCGACCCGGGCGTGAAGGATCTGTCGGAGCTGCTGGACGAGGGCCCGGAGCCGGCTCGCTCTTGAAGTTGGGCGCGTGACCTAGAGTTGCGCGCATGACTGAGCTGACCGAGCGCCACGGCGGCGAGTACGCCGTCGCCGTGGCGCGGACCCACGGCGTCCAGACCATGTTCACGCTGTCCGGGGCGCACGTCTTCCCGATGTACGACGGCGCGGTGAAGGCCGAGTCGCCGATGCGGCTGGTCGACGTACGGCACGAGCAGACCGCGACGTTCGCGGCCGAGGCGACCGGGAAGCTGACCCGTGCACCGGGCCTCGCGGTCCTCACCGCGGGCCCGGGCGTCACGAACGGGATCAGCGCGATCGCGCAGGCCTCGTTCGCCGGGTCGCCGCTGGTGGTGGTCGGCGGCCGCGCACCGGGCTTCCGCTGGGGCACCGGCAGCCTGCAGGAGCTCGACCACGTGCCGCTGGTCGCGCCGGTGGCGAAGTCGGCCGAGACCGCGCACCAGGTCGGCGACATCCCCGCGGCGATGGAGCGTGCCTTCGCCGCCGCCGGCTCGGCGCACCGTGGGCCGGCGTTCCTCGACGTACCGATGGACCAGCTGTTCAGCCGCGGCGTCTTCTCACTGCCGGACGTCACGGTCCCGCAGCGGGCGCCCGGCGGCGACCTGGACGGCGTCCTGGGCCTGTTGCGGTCCGCGCAGCGTCCGGTGCTGGTACTCGGTACCGACGTCTGGCTGGACGGTGCGGAGGCCGCCGCGCTGCGGTTCGCCGAGGAGTCCGGCATCCCGGTGATCACGAACGGGATGGGCCGCGGCGTCGTACCCGGCGGGCATCCGCAGCTGGTCACCAAGGCGCGGTCGAAGGCCTTCGGCACCTGCGATGTGGCCGTGGTCGCGGGAACGCCACTGGACTTCCGGCTCGGGTACGGGGCGTTCGGCGGCAAGGACGATGCGCCCGCCGCGCAGGTGGTGCACCTGGCCGACTCGGCGGACCAGCTGGCCGGACACGTCGCGCTGGCCGGGTCCGCGGCCGGTGAGATGGCCGCGCTCTTCGACGTGCTGACCGAGGGCTGGCAGTCCGGCGACCGGCAGGACTGGTCCGGCTGGCTCGGCGAGCTGCAGGCGATCGCCGCGGCCCGGGCCGAGGCCGACAACGCCGAGCTGGCCAGCGACGCGGACCCGATCCACCCGGCGCGGATCTACGGCGAGCTGAACGCGCTGCTGGACGATGACGCCGTGGTGATCGGCGACGGCGGTGACTTCGTCTCGTTCGCAGGCCGTTACGTCGAACCGCGCCGGCCCGGCTGCTGGCTGGACCCAGGTCCGTACGGCTGCCTGGGTGCCGGCCTCGGTGCCGCGATAGCGGCCCGGATCGCGCGGCCGTCGTCGCAGGTCGCGCTGCTGCTCGGCGACGGCGCGGCCGGGTTGTCTCTGATGGACGTCGACACCCTGGTCCGGCACGAGCTCCCGGTCGTGATGATCGTCGGCAATAACGCGATGTGGGGTCTGGAGAAGCACCCGATGCAGTTCCTCTACGGGTACGACGTCGCCGCGGAGCTGCGGCCGACCCGGTACGACGAGGTGGCGCGGGCGCTCGGCGGCGCCGGCGAGACGGTCACCTCCCCGGCCGAGATCGGCCCGGCCCTGAAGCGCGCGTTCGACGCCGGGACGCCGTACCTGGTGAACGTGATGACCGACCCTGAGGTCGCCTACCCTCGCTCGACGACCGGCGTCTGAATCCTCGGCCCTGTGGACAACGGCCGGTGAGATGCTGGTCGACATGACATTCTGGCGGCGATCCGGAACAGACGGGAGGCAGATCATGTCGCATGCCGTGGCGATGCCGGACCACCTGCTGACGGTCGAGGAATGGGACGCCCTGAGTGTCGACGACGACGGTGACCGGTGTGAGCTTGTCGAAGGCGTGCTCATCGTGACCCCACGTGCGGGTGCGAGGCACCAGTTCGCCGCCCACCGACTCGTCGAGCTGCTCAACGAGGCCCTGCCGCCCGACCTCATCGCGTTGCCCGACGTCGAGGTGGCGATCGACGAACAGTTCCCACCGACGTTCCGCGCGCCGGACGCCGTCGTGACCCGGACCGAGGTGTACGAGAGCAACCCGAGTCGTCTCGCTGCCGCCGATGTCGTGGTTGCCGTCGAGGGCGTCTCACCGGGCACCCGACGGACCGACCGGGTGATGAAGTTCGCCGAGTACCAGCAGGCCGGAATCGCGCATTACTGGATCCTCGACCTGAATACCGGGGACGGAGAGTTCGAGGCATTTCAGCAGACGGCGTCCGGCTATCAGCAGTTTCACGTGCTCGACGGTGACACGGTCTCGATCGCCGAGCCGGTCACACTGCGGTTCACCCTTGCTGAGCTGACTCGTCGCCGCTAGCCGAGACGGCTGAGGAACCGGCGAGCGTTGACGACGACGCGGGTGATGGTGCCGGAGGCAACGACACGTTCGTCGCCGTGCGCGGCGGTCACGTCGAACCTGACCAGCCGGCCGTCGACGTGCTGGACGACCGCGGTGACGCTGACCAGCTCGCCGACCGGGCTGGGCGCGAGATGCTGCAGCTCGATCCGGCTGCCGACGCTGGTCGCACCCTCGTCCAGCTCGGGATCGATCGCGGCGCAGGAGGCCTCCTCGGCCCAGGCGAGCAGACGCGGCGTGCCGAGCACGGGCAGGCTACCGCTACCGACCGACTCGGCGGTGTCGGCTCTCCCGACCTGCCGGGTGACGCTCGCTTGTAGTCCGACACGCAGGGTCATGTAGCCATCCAAGCACGGCTCGGTGAGCAGGATCGTAGTGTGCAACTTCGGCGGGCGTCGTGCTGATGCTGTTCACGGCGATGCGCCGCCGGTCAGAACCGGAAGCCGCGGCCCAGCACGCGGCGCAGTGACTCCACCACGGCGGGGTCGTACTCGTCACCGACCCCGAGGCTGATGCTCTCCATCGCGGCACCACCGCGGTCGCTCTCCAAGGCAAGCTGCTCGTACGCCGTCGCGACGTTGATGATCGCACTCTCCAGCGGCACGTCCGGGTTGTTCGCCCGGCCCTCCCGGTACGAGTCGCTGCTGTGCCGGACGATCTCGGCAACGTGGTCGAGCACCCCGGACCGCTCGATCACGTCGGCCCCGATCTCGGCCGCCTTACGTCGCTCGTCCCGGGTCCGCAGCAACGACGCACCACCCGGGCTCGGGTCGGCCAGTGCCAGCTGCCCGACACCGGACAGCAGCGCGGCGTACTCCAGCGCCTCCATCCGCTTCGGGCTCAGCCCGAGATCGTTGCCGATCGCAGCGGCCAGCCGTGCGGTCCGCAGGTTCTGCCCCGGCGCGCTGAACCCGGCCACCTCCGTGGTCCGCGACATCGACCGCACCGTACTCCGGTACGTCGTCTGGGCCGACGCATAACGGCGGAACGCGAACTGGGTCAGCAGCAGCGGTACGACGACCAGCGGCGGCGCCCACAGGCCCAGCAGCGAGGTTCCGGCCGCAAGCAGGATCCCACTGATGCCCATCGCCATCCCGATTCGTGCTGCGACGCCGAGCTCGTCTCGCAACGCCGACGGGAACGGCCGGCTGTACCGCTCGGTGGCCTGCCCGGCACCCACCAGCGCGTCGACCAGGACGGCGGACAGCACCGCGACCAGCATCGCGCCGGTGAGCGGCAGTGCGTGAGTCCACGAACCGTTCCAGCTCAGACCCGTCGGCGCGATCGCATTGAAGACCGCGGCGGCGCAGGCGACGGACAGCACCCGCCGGCTGGACACCACCGCGTCCCATGGCAGGCCCGCGAGCACGCGCGGCCCGATCCCGATCACGGTCGCCACAGCGGTCACCGCGACGATCTGCGCCAGGCTCGGCGGGTCGTCGATCGCCGGACCGCGCAGCATCGCGTAGCCGAGCGCGGCGCTGGTCGCGATCGGCGCCCGGTTCCGGATCCGGTCGACGCGGAACTGGACCATCTCGCCGACCGCGATCAGCAGTCCGAAGACCAGGACGAATGACCACTCGGTGACGCCGCGATCGGCGGTGAGCGCAAGGGCCACCAGTGCGAGCGTGGCGCCGGCGATCACGATCACGACACCGCTCCCGTACTGCCGGAACTCGGGGCCTTCGATCGACTGGCTCACGACGCCGGTCCCGCTGCGGAACCGGTCGCTCCGCCACCACTGCCCAAGCTGACGTCGTCGTGGTCGATGGCCGCTTCGACGGTCGCGTCGGGTGCCGGCTGCTCGACGGCCGCGGCCTTCCAGCCTTCTCGCCGGATCACCTCGACGAACGCGTCGACAAGGGCGGGATCGAAATGTGTGTTGCGGTCCTGGATCAGGATCGCGAGCGTCTCCTCGACGCTGCGCGCCGGCCGGTACGACCGGGTCGACGTGAGGCAGTCGAAGGCGTCCACGATGCCGATCATCCGGGCAAAGTACGGGATCCGCTTGCCGCTCAACCCGGCGGGGTACCCGGTCCCGTCGTACTTCTCGTGATGATGCAGGACCGCGGACTTGACCTCCTCGAGGAACGGGATGTCGCCGATCAGCTCGACTCCGCGCGCCGGATGCAACCGGATCGCGTCCCACTCCGAGTCGTCCAGCTTGCCCGGCTTGCGAATCACACTGGTCGGTACCCCCACCTTGCCGACGTCGTGCAACAGGCCCGCATGCTCAAGCGCCAACTGCCTGTCCTCGGGGAGCTTGATGTGCTTGCCGAGCATGCTCACGCCCTGGCTGACCCGCTCCGAGTGACCCCGGGTGTAGAGGTCCTTGGTCTCGATCACCTGGATGAAGGCCCGCATCGTCGCCTCCTGCGCCGCCCGCTCCACCTCGTACTGCGACAGCGCCCACCGGCTCACGTACAGCGGCACGAAGATCAGGGGCACGGCGAAGAAGCCGAGGCCCGACAGCCATGCAGCCGCTAGCAGGATGCCGAGTAAGCCGTAGCCGATCAGTGGCGGAGACGTCGGGATCGCCACCCGGCGGACGAACGTTCTCGCCGCGGCACCGCCCTTCTCCAGGGTCAGCACCAAGCAGAGCAGGAGAATGTTGACGACGAGCCAGGCGATGTTCGCCGCTGTCGTGATCCAGATCGCGTCCCACGGACGCTCGAGCACCTCATCGCCGCTGGGCCCACCCAGGAGGTAGAAGACCAAGCCGCCCGCTCCGGCGCAGAGCACGGACTGCGCGCCGTTGAAGACTTTCTTCAGCATCGGATGGCGGCGGTCCTGTGACAGCGCACCGACCGCACCGACCAAGACCGCAGAGGCAACTCCGGACAGCAGATAGAGCGCGATGACGATGACGTAGTCAAGAGAAGTTCGATTGACCTGACCGACCCGGGGTCGCAGCACGGTGCCGGCAAACATCAGCAACCCGAGCGTGACAGTCGGCAGGTCGATCGTGGCGTGAATGGCGGCTACGACAAGAACTGCCGTCGCCATGACCGTGGCGACGGCGACTACGACCCGCAGCAGCCTTGCGTGCACGACGCTACGCTACCGGTCAGCCCCCGTACCTACTACCAGTCCCAACCGTCACCCATGGCAGGTCACCTCCGATCGACGGCATAGGGGCGGCGCACAGCTGCTCATCCCGAGCCCTTACCAGTCCCAACCGTCACCCATGACAGGTCACCTCCGATCAGCGGCGTAGTCTTGCTGCCCGCAATTGCGGACCGCAGGGGGGCAGACAGCGCAACGCTGACTCGTCAAGATTTTGCTTCATCCGACGTACGCCGAAACACTGTAAGGGAACGTGCAACCCCATGCACATGTCAACGCCAGAGCCCTGGTATGAGAGCATGTCACTCTTTGCAGTTGATAACAGGAGGAACAGATGGGCAAGACCGGCCGGAAGCGTCGCGCACGGAAGAAGAAGGGCGCGAACCACGGCAAGCGTCCGAACGCCTGATCGAACGCGATTACTCTAAGCGACGGCCCTGGCTCAGCCAGGGCCGGTTGCAATTGAGTCACATGTCACAACAAACTGGCGTAACCGACAGTCGCTCGTCGACAAAGTGACCGAAAGTGCTTATATGGTGACGATCTGAGCGATCAAGGCCGCACGCGAAGGTCTAGTTCAAGGCAGCTAGAGGAGTGCCTGAGCTCGGTTGGCAGGCAACACCTCCTGCGCACTCAGAGTGATTATTTGAACCCATACAGCGGATGTGTCAGGAAGCCAAGTGTGCGCCTCGCCGCCTGATTTGCGCCAGCGGGCGGCAACGGCGTCGCACTTTCACATCGAGAATGACAAGGCACGTACGCCCCCAGTGCCGGCTGCCGATCGGGCTCGTCGGGCTGGATATTGTCGCCCGGACGGTGCGAAGGAGCCGGCGCAGGACAGCGGGCTCAGGACGGAGGCGGTCTTCGGCGGCGCGAACTCCACACGGAGTGTGGTCAACCCGTTACGAAGAGCTTATTCCTCGGTCTGGATCTCGAGGCGGACCTCGGTGATGCGCATCAGGATGCGTTCACGCAGTCCTTCTGGGGCGTGCTCGTCACCGCAGGAGCGGTGCACCAGCTTCTTGACGCTGCGCTCCAGGTCGAATTCCTCGAGGCACGGACCGCATTCGTCCAGGTGTACCTGGATCTCCTCGACGCTCGCGGACTCCAGCTCGTCGTCGATGAACACGTAGACCCGCTGCAGGATCTCGCTACAGTCCACGTCGTGGTGGTTGCCGCAGCTCATGACTCCGCCTCCGTGTCGTCCGCGGCGTCCCGCCCGCGGATCAGACCCCGTTCGCGTGCGTAGTCGGTCAGCAGCTCACGCAGCTGCCGGCGACCACGGTGAAGCCGGGACATCACAGTGCCGACCGGCGTACCCATGATCTCCGCGATCTCCTTGTAGGCGAAACCCTCAACGTCCGCCAGGTAGACCGCAAGCCGGAAGTCCTCCGGGATCGACTGCAGCGCCTCCTTCACGTCGCTGTCGGGGAGGTGCTCCAACGCCACCGCCTCGGCGGACTTCAGCCCGCCCGGGGTGTGCGACTCCGCCTGGGTCAGCTGCCAGTCCTCGATCTCCTCGGTCGGCTGCTGGGACGGCTGCCGCTGCTTCTTGCGGTAGCTGTTGATGAACGTGTTGGTCAGGATCCGGTACAGCCACGCCTTCAGGTTGGTCCCGGGCGTGAACTGGTGGAAGGAGCTGTACGCCTTCGCGAACGTCTCCTGTACCAGGTCCTCCGCGTCGGCGGGGTTGCGGGTCATCCGCATCGCGGCGGCATACATCTGGTCGAGGAACGGCAGGGCCTCGCGCTCGAAACGCTCGGTGCGCTGCTCGGGGGTCTCGGTGGTGACTGATGTCGGCATTACCGTCGAGAATACCGGGGTCTTGAGCGGGGTCCGCTCATGTGTCGCCGTCACCATGACCCACATAACATTCCGCGGGCGGGCAGCATTCCCTGTCAGGGATCACGCGATCGTGCGGGTGACCCACTCCAGCACCGCTTCCACGACCAGGTCGAGCGTCTCCGCCTGGGTCAGCTCGGAGCCCTTCGGCACCTTGAACGAGTGGTCGGCGTCGGGCACGACCGCCATCTCGGTCAGCGGCGGGAACTCCTCCGGCGTGCCGAACGGGTCCCGCTGGCCCTGGATCACCAGGGCGGGCAGCCGGACGCCGCGCAGCTCGTCCACCCGGGTCTTCTCGGGCCGCCCCGGCGGGTGCAGCGGGAAGGCCAGCGCGAGGACTCCGGAGGCGCCCAGCTCACCCGCCGTACGGCAGGCGACCCGGGCGCCGGAGCTGCGGCCGCCGACCACAAGCGGCGTGCGGACCCGCATCTGCCCGAGGATCGAGATCCAGCTCTCGTCGAGCACCTTCGCCGGCGCCGGCGTCTTCCGGCCGGCCCGGCGATAGGGCTGCTCGATCAGGAACACGTTGATGTCCTGGCCCGGCAAACGTTTCGCCAGTCTGGTCAGATCCTGTGCGCCGATGCCCCCACCGGCACCGTGGCCGAGGGCAAGTGTCGCGAGGGGCCGGCGGGCCCGGTGCGCCACGATCCTTGCCTCGCCGTGCGGTGTCGTCACGATCCGTTCGTCGCTCACGGCACGATCATGTCAAAGAGGTGCCGGCAGATCGGTCAGAAGAGCGTCGAACCGCTGGGATCGGTGATCACGCCGTCCGCGTCGACCGCACCCTCGGGCACCCGCTCCATCAGCTGCGGGCCGTTGTTCTTCACCGAGTTGACCGCCCGAGACACCGGATACGCCTCCAGCCGTCCCGGCGCGGCCGGTACGAGCAGGCCCAGCAGCGTGTCGGTGTCCGACACCCGCGGGTCCAGCCACGCGTCGTACCGCTCCTTCTCCACCAGCAGCGGCATCCGGTCGTGGATCCGGCCCAGCTCGTCGGTCGAGGAGGTGGTGAGCACGGTGCAGGTCCACAGCCAGGCGTCGTCGGCGTCCGGGTCCTCGATCTCCTTGTTCCGCCAGATCTCGTACAGCCCGGCCATCGCGAGCACGCCACCGTCCGCGGGGCGGATGAAGTACGGCTGCTTGACCGGTTTGCCCTTCACCTTCTGCTCGGTGGTGTACCACTCGTAGTAGCCGTCCGCCGGCAGCAGGCAGCGTCGTACCGCGAACGCCCGCTTGAAGGCGGGCTTCTCCGCCACCGTCTCCATCCGGGCGTTGATCATCCGGTTGCCGATCGCCGGGTCCTTCGCCCAGGACGGGACCAGGCCCCACTTCAGCGTGGTGAGCTTGCGGGTGACCGTGTCCGGGTCCTCCCGGTCCTTGCGCTCGACCACCGCGGTCACGCCCTGGCTGGGCGCGATGTTGTAGTTGGCATCGGCCTGCAGCACCGTCTCCTTGACGTTGCCGGCATCGACCTCGAACTCGGCCACCAGGTCGGCGGGATCACGGCTGGACGCGTATCGACCACACATATGCCCACCATAGGCAACGGAACCGACGGCGGCGGATCGCTCACCCCGTGATGAGCGATCCGCCGCCCGGTCTTACGTCGCGGTCGTGCTCCGATGCACGACGGCGACGGCCCCCAGCGGCCTATCTGGCCAGCTCGTCGAGCAACCTTCCGGCCCATTCGACGGAGGACGGCAGCCCCTCGATCCAGACCCGCGGCTGCAGGTAGACGTCCAGGCGGTCGTCCAGGTCGTCGTACAGGTCGTCGTCTAGGTCGTCGGGCTCGGGTCGCCAGGCCGTGATCAGCCCGCGAACCGTGTCGACCTGCTCGGGCAGCCCGCTGTCGCGCGCAACCAGGGCGGCGCCGCGGGTGGACCCCATCCGGGCCAGCACCTCGCCGCCGCAGTAGACGATCCGCAGGCACTCGGCGATGTCCACCAGGCGCAGCTCGCGGTCGACGCTGGTGCTTCCGGTGGGCGCCGGGGCCTCGACGACCACCAGCGCATGGGTGGATCTGACCGAGGTACCGACCAGGTCGGCCTCGCGGTACAGCTCGTTCAGCCGGGATCGCAGGTGCGCCAGGCTGGCCAGCCCGGTCAGCGGGTCCTCGCAGGACAGTGAGTGCAGGTAGGTCAGAGAGGAGTCGGACCAGCTCTGGCCGAGTGCCCGGACCGCGTCGAACGCCGGCTCGGTACCGGTCACCGCGTTGTACGCCGCGTGCAGGCCGTCCAGCGCCTCGGGCAGCGAGACCCCGTCGTCGGCCAGCTGGCGGCCGACCTCGCTGCTTGCGGGTACAGCGTCGACGTCGTCCTGCAACGCCTCGACCACCGCGAGGAACGCGTTGCGCTGGACTCCCGGAACCCCCGACACGTCGACGCTGCCCACCGGAGCGCCGTGCGACTCCCTCCGATCGCGCGGTTGCTCCTGTGACCCCACGTCCGACACACCACTGGCCGAATCACCGGACGACCGCCCCGAGAGCAGGTCGAACCGCCGCATCAGCTCACGCAGCAGCGACACGGACGGACCTCCTCCGTGGTCGGTCGGCCGCCGACACGGCGACCGGTGGGTCATCTGGGGGTGAGACAGCGCTGGATCGGGTTCATGACGCGAATCGCGGAACCTTTCTGAAGTAGCCTTGTGAGAGCCTCGCCCGCGTCACGATGTGCGACGTAGTACTTCACTTCCCGGCACACCGCGTCCGGACGAGCAGCTGAAAGCGGGTGGACCACTCGATGGACGCGCTCCAGGCTCCGAGCGACGCCGAACTGATCGCCCGGGTGCGCGGCGGCGACGTCGAGGCGTACGGCGAGCTGTTCGAGCGGCACCACCAAGCGGCGGAGCGGATGGCCCGCCAGCTGGTCCCGGCCGCGGACGTCGACGACCTGGCGGGTGACGCCTTCGCGAAGGTGCTCGAGGCGCTGCGGAGCGGCGGCGGCCCGGACGTGTCGTTCCGGGCCTACCTGCTGACGACCGTACGGCGCGTGCACGTGGACCGGATCCGGGCCGCCAAGCGGGTCACCAGTACCGACGACATCGCGTCGTACGAGCGGGAGCCGGAGACCTTCGACGACCCGACCCTGACCGGGTTCGAGAGCGGTGCCGCGGCGCAGGCGTTCGCGGCGCTGCCGGAGCGCTGGCAGGCCGTGCTGTGGCACACCGAGGTGGAGGGCGAGAAGCCGGCCGCGGTGGCGCCGCTGCTCGGGCTGACCCCGAACGGTGTCTCGGCGCTGGCGTACCGGGCCCGGGAGGGCCTGCGGCAGGCCTACCTGCAGCAGCACCTGGCCGACGTCGCGAACGACCGTTGCCGGTGGGCAACCGAACGGCTCGGCGCGTACGTGCGCGGCGGGCTGACCAAGCGCGAGAACAAGCACATGCGCGAGCACATCGACGAGTGCGCGAAGTGCACCGCGTTGTACCTGGAGCTGGTCGAGGTCAACAGCGCGCTGCCGGCGCTGCTCGCACCGGTACTGCTGGGCACCGCCGCCGCGGGCTACCTGACCGCGACTGGGGTCAAGGTCGGCGGCGCCGGCATCCTGGTCTCGCTGTGGCAGAAGGCGACCGAGAACGGCACCCGGACCGCGGTCACCGCCGGTTCCGCGGCCGCCGTCGCGGCCGCCGGACTGATCACCGTGTTCGCGCTGAGCGGGGGTGAGGACCCGCAGGCCGAGACGCCGCCGGCCGCGATCCAGGGCTCGGAGCCGCCCGGCCCGACCGTCCCGCCGGCGACCCAGCCGCCGAAGCAGCCCTCTCAGCCGACGTCCGGGCCGACCTCGCAGCCGATCCAGCCGACCGCGGCACCGACGGAGGGGCCGACCAGCCCGCCCACCACCGGGCCGACCCAGAGCCCGAGCGTGCCGGCGCCGGTCCTGGACGAGGGCCTGCTGACGATCGACACTCCGACCGGCGGCAACGGCGGCCGGGCCGTTGTGGCCGACGCGGCAGTGCCGTCGGAGCGCCGCCGGCTGAACGTCGCCCCCGCGCCCGGGATGTCTCGGGTCACGGTGCAGATCCGGTACGGCACCCGGCTCGGCTGGCCGGTCGCAGGCAACCCGCCGGGCTGGACCTGCGTATCGAACCGGACGGCGCGGACCGGCCTGTGCACGGCCGCGAACCCGGCCGACCCGGCGCCGCTGACGATCGAGTTCGACTCGCCGAACGGCGGCGCGCGCCGGGACCGCACCTTCACCGCTACCGCGCGCACCTACGCCGGGAGCTCGACCAGCGCCCGCTACTTCGATGACGACAGCGACATGGTCGTACCGGCCGGCCGCAACGACGACGTACTGGATGTGTCCAAGGGCTCCGGCACCGCCCGGACGCTGCGGGTCGTCCCGCCGGAGGAGAACACCGACCCGGTCGTGGTCGAGATCGAGTACGGCGCCGCGCTCAGCTGGCCGGTCACCGGCAGCCCGGCCGGCTGGATCTGCAGTGCCGCCGCCCGTACGTGCACGGCGCGCGACCGGCAGGACCCGGCGTCGCTGCCGCTGCGGTTCGTCCCGCCGGAGGGCGGCTCCGACGCCGAGCGGACGTACACGGTCACCGTGCGGGTCGGGCGGGTGTACGACCTCTGGACGGAGACACTGAAGTCGGTGTTCGACCCGGAGAAGCTGCTGCGGGTCCAGACGACCGCGTACGGCCACCACCTGTACAAGGTGGAGTTCACCGTCACGCCGCCGGCGCGGTACGACGGCACGGTGACGCTGACGATCGAGTTCGGCGCGGACCTGTTCTGGACCTATCGCGACGCGTCCGGCTGGTCCTGCCGCTCGGACCCGCACGGGCGGACGGTCCGCTGTATCACCAAGAACACCGGGGCCGCCGGACCGCTGCGCGGCCATCTGCATCTGATCAACCACGACCTGAGGTACGACGCCCGCCTGTCCGCCACCGCGAGAGCCGGCTCGGTGGCCGACACCGACTCGTACGCCGACATCCGGGGCCGCGCGGCGAGTGGCTCGGGGTCCTCGCAGGAACCGGTGAGGGAGCCGGTCAAGGGGCGGCTGACCGAGCTGGTGCAGCCGATGCGCACGAAACACTTTGCTCGCCGTTGAGCCGACGCTCTACCCTGGCATCGCTTGCTGTGACGGAACCGAGTAGCGCCGTACACCTGTGACCGAGAGAGCCGCCCCTTGGCTGTGAGGGTGGTCCGCGGGCCGGTCGTGAAGACACTCCCGAGCGAGCCGCAGGACAAGAGGCCGTGGCAGTCCCGTCGCGGCGAAGGTGTGGTGGCACCGCGATCTCCCCGTCGCCCACACCTCCGGGGTTCGGATCCACGGAGGTGAACAGACAGTGAGTGAACGCATTCTCAGCACCGCGCTGCCGTCGAACGTCGGCCGGACCGTCACGATCGCGGGCTGGATCCATCGCCGCCGCCGGCTGGCCGCGGTGAGCTTCCTGATCCTGCGCGACCGCGCCGGGCTGGCCCAGGTCGTGCTCAAGTCCGCCGAGTCGGTGGCGCAGCTGGACGAGCTCGGCGAGGAGACCGTGGTCCGGGTGACCGGCACCGTCGCCGCGAACCCGCAGGCGCCCGGCGGTGCCGAGCTGGTCGACCCGCTGATCGAGCCGCTGACCGAGCCGGCGCACACGCCTCCGCTCGAGCTGTGGCGGCCGTCGGTCGGTGCCGGCCTGCCGGTGCTGCTGGACCACGCCGCGGTGTCGCTGCGGCACCCCACGATGCGGGCCGGCTGGGAGATCGCCGCGGCGGCGCTGCACGGGTTCCGGAGCACGCTGGACGGGCTGGACTTCACCGAGATCCAGACGCCGAAGATCGTCGGCACCGCGACCGAGTCGGGTGCCAACGTGTTCGCGCTGGACTACTTCGGCCGGCCCGGGTACCTGGCGCAGTCGCCGCAGTTCTACAAGCAGACCATGGTCGGCGTGTTCGAGCGCGTGTACGAGATCGGGCCGGTGTTCCGGGCGGAGCCGCACGACACCGTCCGGCACCTGGCCGAGTACGTCTCGCTGGACGCCGAGCTCGGGTTCATCGAGGACCACCGCGACGTGCTCGAGGTGGTCCGGCAGGCCGTCGGCGGGATGCTGTCCGCGATCGCGACCCGCGCGGCGGGCGCCGTCGAGCGGTTCGGGGTCGAGCTGCCGGTGATGCCCGACGAGATCCCGGTGCTGCATTTCAGTGAGGCGCTGAAGATCGCCGGAGCGGACCCGGACGAGCCGGACCTCGCGCCGGCGGACGAGCGGGCGGTCGGCGAGTGGGGCCGGCGCGAGCACGGCAGCGACTTCGTCGCGGTCGAGGGCTACCCGATGGTGAAGCGGCCGTTCTACACGCACCCGCAGCCGGACGACCCGCGCTGGTCGAACTCGTTCGACCTGATCTTCCGCGGCATCGAGATGATCACCGGCGGGCAGCGGCTGCACCGGTACGGCGACTACCTGGCCGCCCTGGAGGCGCAGGGTGAGTCGCCCGCGTCGTACGAGGCCTACCTGGAGGCGTTCAAGCACGGGATGCCGCCGCACGGCGGGTTCGCGATCGGGCTGGAGCGGTTCGTGTCCCGGATCACCGGCGCGGAGAACATCCGCGAGGTCACGCTGTTCCCGCGCGACCTGCACCGGCTCTCGCCGTGACCTCGGCGCCGGACCGGACCACCGAAGTGCTTGCCAGTCCGGCCGCTGACGGCCCGTCGTACCGTGTCGGGGTGCTGAGCGACAGTGAGCGGGCGGTACTGGCGGCGATCGACACCGACCGGGTGGTCGCGGACCTGCGGGAGCTGGTCCGGATCCCGAGCGTCGACGGCACCGTGGCCGAGGCCGACGTCCAGCACTGGTGCGCCGACCGGCTCGCCGGCCTCGGTCTGGACGTCGACCACTGGCCGGTCGACCTGGCTGCCGTGCAGGCCGATCCGGAGTTCCCGGGCGCGGAGGTGGAGCGGGACGAGGCCTGGGGGTGTGTCGGGGTGCTCGGATCCGGTACGCCGGGCCTGGTGCTGAACGGGCACCTGGACGTCGTACCGGCCGGGGAGATGGACGACCCGTTCGGCGCCCGGGTCGCGGACGGGGTGATGTACGGCCGCGGGACCTGCGACATGAAGGGTGGCGTGGCCGCCGTGCTGGGCGCGGTCGCGGCGGTGATGGCCGCGGGTGTGCCGCTGCGCCGGGCGGTCGCGGTGCACTGCGTGGTCGGCGAGGAGGACGGTGGGCTCGGCACCTTCGCGACGCTGCGGCGCGGGCATCGCGGTGACGCGTGCGTGATCGCCGAGCCGACCGCCGGCCAGGTGATCCCGGCGAACGCGGGCTCGCTCACCTTCCGGCTCGACATCCCGGGCCTGGCCACGCACGGGTCGACCCGGACCCGCGGGGTCAGCGCCGTCACCTCGTTCGAGCGGATCCACGCGGCGCTGCGCGCGCTGGAGCAGAGGCGCAACGCAGCACCGGACCCGCTACTCGCGCACCTGGACCTGCCCTACCCGCTGTCGGTCGGGACCGTGCGGGCCGGCGACTGGGCCAGCACGGTGCCGGACCGGCTGGTCGCCACCGGGCGGTACGGCGTACGGCTGCACGAGCCGGTCGAGCAAGCCCGGCGGGAGCTCGAGGAGACGGTAGCCGAGGCCTGCGCCGCCGACGACTGGCTGCGCGAGCACCCGGTGGCGGTGACCTGGCCGGGTGGGGTGTTCGCCTCCGGCACGCTGCCGGACGGGCACCCGCTGCTCGGCGAGACCCTGGCGGCCGCCGTGGACGCCGGCGCGGACGAGCCGCCGGCCCGCGGGGCGCCGTACGGGTCGGACCTGCGGCAGTACGCCGCCGCGGGCATCCCGGCGCTGCAGTACGGGCCGGGCGATGTCCGGTTCGCGCACGCCGCGGACGAGCATGTCCGGCTGGATGAGGTGCTGCGATGCGCTCGCGCCTATGCGCTGCTGGTGGTGCGCCGCTGCGGGTAGTTGCCTCGGGCACGGGTTCCGCGTCCCGGCCCGGCCGGACGACACGAACCGCCCGGCATGGCGTCTGGTTGTGCGCCGCGATATGAAGGAGATATGACACTCGTGCGTGTTGTGGCCCGACCGCTGATGTCGGCCCTCTTCATCACCTCCGGTGTGAAGGCGATCCGGAAGCCGGAACCACTGGTGCCCGGCGCGCAGCCAGTGGCCGACCGGCTGGTGCCGCTGGCGAAGAAGGTCGCGCCGCCGCAGATCGGCGACCGGATCCCCGAGAGCACGAAGAACCTGGTCCGGCTGAACGGTGCCCTGCAGGTCGTCGGCGGCCTCATGCTGGCCAGTGGGTCAGGCCGGCGGGCCGGTGCCGGTCTGCTCGCCTCGACGCTGGTCCCGACCACGCTCGCGGAGCACCGGTTCTGGGAGGCGAAGGACCCGGTCGAGCGGGCCGAGCAGCAGACGCACTTCATGAAGAACCTCGGGCTGCTCGGCGGGTTGCTGCTCGCCGCGGTCGACACCGAGGGCAAGCCTGGCCTGGCCTGGCGTGCCAGCCACGGCACCCGTGCGGCCAAGCGCGAGGTCGGCCGCAGCGCGAAGGCGGCGAAGCGCGAGACCCGGCGCGCGGTGAAGGCCGCCAAACGAGAGGCCACGGTCGCGGCCCGGATGGCGAAGGCCGAGCTTCCGTTCACCGACTAGCCTTCGGCGACCGACTAGTCTTCGGCGTGTGAACGCACGCGAACCGGGCTGGCCGGCACCGCATCCGCACGGCCCGGTGTCCGGTCAGGTCACCGTCCCCGGTTCCAAGTCGCTCACGAACCGCGCACTGATCCTGTCCGCACTTGCCGACGGTCCGTCCGCGCTGACCGGGGTGCTGGCCGCCCGGGACACCTCTTTGATGCGCGCCGCGCTGGTCTCGCTCGGCACCGGGATCAGCGAGACCGGTGGCGTGGTGACCGTCACCCCGGGCTCCTTGAAAGGCCCGGCCGAGGTCGACTGCGGCCTGGCCGGCACCGTGATGCGGTTCGTACCCCCGGTCGCGGCACTCGCGGACGGCCCGGTCTGCTTCGACGGCGATCGCTACGCCCGGGAACGGCCTATGAGCGTCGTGCTCGATGCGCTCCGTACGCTCGGCGCGTCGATCGACGACGGCGGCAGCGGCACGATGCCGTTCACCGTGCACGGCACTGGGTCGATGCCCGGAGGCACCGTCACCGTGGACGCCTCAGCGTCCAGCCAGTTCGTGTCCGCGCTGCTGCTCGCCGGCGCCCGGTACGACGCCGGCGTCGACGTCCGGCACGACGGCAAGCCGGTGCCGTCACTGCCGCACATCGAGATGTCGGTCGCGATGCTGCGCGAACGTGGCGTCACGGTTGACGACTCCGACCCGAACCGCTGGGTGGTCTCCCCCGGCCCCATCGCCGCCCACGACACCGCGATCGAGCCGGACCTTTCCAACGCCGCACCGTTCCTCGCCGCGGCCGTCGTCACGGGCGGCTCGGTCACTGTCACCGGGTGGCCGGACTCCACTACCCAGCCCGGAGGAATGCTGCCGGAGATCTTCACCCGGTTCGGTGCGTCGGTCAGCCGGTCCGCTGCCGGGCTGACGGTGACCGGGACCGGCACCGTCGACGGTGTCGACCTGGACCTGCACGACGTCGGCGAGCTCACCCCGGTAATCGCCGCAGTCGCCGCCGCCGCCTCCGGACCGTCGTACCTACGCGGCATCGCCCATCTCCGCGGCCACGAGACCGACCGGCTGGCCGCGCTGGAGACCGAGCTGAACGCGCTCGGCGGTGACGTCGTACGGACAGCCGACGGGCTCGAGATCCGCCCGAGACCCTTGCACGGCGGGCTGTTCGGCACCTACCACGACCACCGGATGGCGCACGCCGCCGCCGTCGCCGGACTGGTTGCCGAGGGCATCGAGATCGAGAACGTGGCGACGACCGCGAAGACGATGCCGAAGTTCGCCGACGTCTGGGCCGGGCTGGTCGGCGGCGCGGACGGCTGATGTCGCGCTACGACGAGCACGCCCAGTACGACCGGCCGAAGCGCCGGACCCGGCCGCGCACCAAGGACCGGCCCACGTACGACGATGCCGTCGAGGCCACCGTGCTCACGGTCGACCGCGGCCGCTACAGCTGCCGGATCGGCGACTCCGACCAGCTCGTCACCGCGATGAAGGCGCGCTCACTCGGCCGCAAGGGCGTGATCATCGGCGACCGGGTCCGGCTCGACGGTGACGCGTCCGGCGCCGAGGGGACCCTGGCCCGGATCGTCGAGGTGCTGCCCCGCGAGACCCTGCTGCGCCGCAGCGCGGACGACGACGACCCGGTCGAGCGACCGCTGGTCGCGAACGCCGACCAGCTCGTGATCGTGGTCGCGGTAGCCGACCCCGAACCCCGGACCCGGCTGATCGACCGCTGCCTGGTGGCCGCGTTCGACGCCGGCGTGGAACCGCTGCTCTGCCTCACCAAGACCGACCTGGCCGACCCCGGACCACTGATGTCGACGTACCGCCCGCTCGGCGTCGCCGCGGTCGCCACCTCTCGCGACGGAGATCTGACCGCCGTGACCGACCGGCTCCGGGACCGCACCAGCGTGCTGGTCGGCCACTCCGGCGTCGGCAAGTCCACCCTGGTGAACGCGCTGGTGCCCGGCGCCGACCGCGCCACCGGCGTGGTCAACGACGTCACCGGCCGCGGCCGGCACACCTCGACCAGCACCCAGGCGCTGCGGCTCCCGTTCGGCGGCTGGATCATCGACACCCCGGGGATCCGCTCGTTCGGCCTCGCGCACGTCGACCCGCGGCAGCTGATCGAGGCGTTCGGCGACCTGGCCGCCGAGACGCGCGACTGCCCCCGCGGCTGCACCCACGCCGCCACCGAACCCGAATGCGCACTGGACGACGCCGCCGCAGCCGGCCGGATCGACGCCGAGCGCCTCGCGTCGTACCGCCGCCTCCTCGCCAGCCGCGAAGGCCACGACTAACCCCGCCGCACCACCCGGGCCGGCCACCCCGCCTCACCTCCCCGCAGCGGTCTCCCCCACTCCACCTCCGCGAGTGTGTTCACGAATCGCCATGCGGGAGCGCTCTCCCATGGCGATTCGTGAACACAGACCTGGCGATCCGCGCGCACGCCGCGGGGACCTGGCGATTCGCGCACACGCTCGACCGGGTGGGCCGGACTCTGGCCGGGAGGTTGCCGGGCTGCTTCCCCGTGTTGCCGCGGCGGGCTACTCGGGGAGGATGCCGCCCCAGACGGCTCGGGCCCCGGAGTCGCCAGTGCGCACGGTCTGCCAGACGATGAGGACCGACATCACGACCAGTGCGCCGCTGACCACGAGCTCGAGCGGGCGCATGGTGCCGGTCTTGGCACCGCGGCCGCTGGCCAGGGCAGTCGGACCGGTCAGCAACAGGAACGCCAGGATGCAGATGACGGCGAATGCGATCGAGTAGTAGAAGAGCAGGTCGCCGCGGTTCTCGTGCTCACGGACGAGCTGACCCAGTTCCGGCTTCGCCGAGACGAACGCCTTGCCGCTCTGCCGCGCGGCGAACGCCACTGCGAGCGATCCGAGGCCGAGCAGCAGCACCGGCCAGCGCAGTAGCCAGCGCCACTTCGGCACCACGGCGAACACGATCGCGGCCAGCGCGGCGGCCGGCAACAGGACGACGGCGGCGTGGATGACAAGGACATGCAGCGGAAGATCGCCGAAGCGCTCGAACATGACGCCTCCAAGATCGTGCGGTTGAGTCTTCAACCGACAACCACAGGCTAGCCTGACGCACATGCCCTCGCACACCGACGACTTGCGCCTCGCCCACATCCTGGCCGATGACGCCGACTCGACCACGATGGACCGGTACAAGTCGCTCGACCTGCACGTCGCGACCAAGCCGGATCTGACCCCGGTCAGCGAGTCCGACCAGAAGGTGGAGCAGGTGATGCGCAAGACACTGTCCCGGGCGCGGCCGCGGGACGCGGTGATCGGTGAGGAGGAGGGCACCACCGGCTGGGGTGCCCGCCGCTGGGTGGTCGACCCGATCGACGGCACCAAGAACTACATCCGCGGCGTACCGGTGTGGGCGACGCTGATCGGGCTGATGATCGAGGACCAGGTGGTCGTCGGGTTGGTCTCGGCCCCCGCGCTCGGACGCCGCTGGTGGGCGTCGTACGGGGACGGCGCCTGGACCGGCCGCTCGCTAATGTCGGCCTCGCCGTGCCGGGTCAGTGACGTGGCCTCGGTGCGGGACGCGTCGCTGTCGTACTCCTCGCTCGGTGGCTGGGACAAGCGCGGCCGGCTGGACGACTTCATGTCGCTGATGAACGACTGCTGGCGGACCCGCGCGTACGGCGACTTCTGGTCGTACATGCTGGTCGCGGAGGGCGCGATCGACATCGCGGCGGAGCCGGAGCTGAACCTGTACGACATGGCCGCCTGCGCGATCATCGTCACCGAGGCGGGTGGTGAGTTCACCGGGCTGGACGGTACGCCGGGCCCGAACGGCGGCAACGCGCTGGCCACGAACGGCCGGCTGCACTCCGAGGTGCTCGCCCGGATCGGCGACCACGACGAGTCCGCACTGTTCTGAATCGCCGGAGGGCGCGCGCAGGGGCTGACGGGACGTAGCGTTCCCGAGTAGCGTTGGGCAAGGGCTCCAGGGAAACGGGCCGGCTCAACGCGACCAGGAGGCTCCATGAAGATCAACGACGTGCTGCGCGGCAAGGGCACCGATGTCGTCACCATCAGCCCGGACGCCACCGTGCGCGAGTTGCTCGCGCTCCTGGCCGAGCACAACGTCGGCGCGCTCGTGGTGAGCAGCGACGGCGCCTCTGTCGCCGGGATCGTCTCCGAACGCGATGTGGTGCGGCACTTGCACCGCGACCCGGACGCCTTCAACACCCCGGTGCAGTCGATCATGACCGCCGAGGTGCATACCTGTGACACCGATGCGCACATCGACGACCTGATGCGTCTGATGACCGAGGAGCGGATCCGGCACGTGCCGGTCGTGGTGAACGGCAGCCTGCACGGCATCGTCAGCATCGGCGACGTGGTCAAGACCCGGATCGGCGAGCTCGAGTTCGAGCGCGAACAGCTGTCGAAGTACATCACCAGTTCTAGCTGACACGGGCGGAAGACCACGTACGTTCGCCCCGGCACGCGCCACATGCTAGGCGGTGCCGGGGCGACCGTCGGTCACTCAGATGGCGTCATTGGCCGCTCCTGACCGCGGTGTAGGCGTCGACGATGCCGTTGCCATAGAACCCGTTGAACGACCTGGTGCCCTCGCAGAGCGCGTCGAACTCGGGCGAGCGGCCTTCGTTCGCGTAGCTCACCAGCGGCGGGACCGGGCAGGCCCGCTTCTGCGCGGTGCTGAGCAGGACCTTGCGCACCTTGTCCGGGTCCATGCCGTAGCCGGAACCCTTCTTCTTGCCGAACTCGCTGACGATCAGCGCGGAGACGCCGGTCGCGTGCGGCGAGGCCATCGACGTACCTTGCAGCCAGTTGTAGTAGCCGCATTGGGTGTAGTCGGTAGCGCCTGGCGGGCACTGCTTCTGGACGTCACCGGCGACTCCTGCCGGCGTGATGTTGCCGGCGGCATCGACCAGTCCGAGCACCTGGAGCGTGTTGACCGGGTAGGTCGACAGGATCAGGTTCTCGTTGATCCGGTGCTGCGGTGTTCCGAAGAAGTCACGGAACCAGCCACCGGGCGCGGACACCTCGATCTGCTCCAGGCCGTAGTTGGAGTAGTCGGCCTTCTTCGACGACGGGCCGAGTGCGGACACGCCGATCACGTGCCGCCCCTCGACCGGCAGGTCGAGACAGGTGGCGTTGTCGATCGGCCTCGGGTATGCCGCCCCGGGCGGGAAGTCCGGGCTGCTCAGGTCGGTCCGTGGCTTGCCGAGGTCCTCGTGGTCGTTGCCGAGCGAGCCGACCAGGGTGACGCCGCGATCGTGCGCGTAGTCCAGCGCGCGCTGCATCGTGCGAATGATGGTGCGTTGCTCAGCCTGCGCCTCCGGGCTGTCCGCCGGGTTGTTCGTGCAGTTGTACAGCCACGGGTCGACGTAGAAGGACATGTTCACCACGTCCAGGCCGACGTCGCCGGCGTAGGAGAGTGCGTCCGACACCGGGCCCAGGAACAGGTAGCCGCTGTCCTGACCGCCACGAATCTGGACCAGCGTCACCTTCGGAGCCACGCCGGACACGCCGATGCCGTTCAGCGCCGCGCCGATCGTACCGGCGACATGCGTGCCGTGCCCACTGTCGTCCCAGCCGACCGGGTCGACGCAACCGGCGAACTCACACGCGCCGTCCACCTCGGGAATGTCGGGCGCGAAGTTCCTCGACAGCGTCCAGTCGAAGTTCGGCGCTATGTCGGGGTTGCGGGCGTCGATGCCGGAGTCGAGCACGCCGACCTTGACCGCCTTCTTGCCGGGCTGCACCGAGTGCGCGAGGTCGGCCCGGACCATCCGCAGCCCCCACAGGTAGCTGTCGAGCGGGTCGGTCATGATCGCGCCACCGCTGGCGCTGCCCTTCGCCGCGCTACCGGAGCGCGCCGCGCCGAGGTTCTCCTGCTCGATCGCGTCCGGACGCACCGGGGCGGCGTCGGGAACCTTGCCGACCGGGCGGTTCCGCGCCGCACCGGCGACTGCGGACGAAGCCGACACGGCACCGGCGAAGCCGGACGCCGAGGCCCGTACCGTCATCGTGCCGAGGTTCGCGTTCTCCTTGACGACAGTGCCGCCGGCCTGTTCCACCGCGGCCCTGGCCGCGGCCCGGTCGGCGCCCTCTTCGAGCAGCACAAGATACTCGGTCGTCTCCGCACCGCTGCCGGAACTGCCACCGACTGCCGGTATGACGGGTGCGACCAGAGCCCCTGCGACCAGGGCCGCGATACCGGCCACGGCACACAGGGGTTTACGGACGTCTCTCATGGCGGGATCCCCTCCGTGAGCTGAGTTTGACTCCGATCAACGCAGGGGAGAGCCGGTCAGTGCGCCACCGACAGCGCGGCCACCGGCCGGGCGCCGCTGACGACCTGCATCAGCCGGTGCACGGTGCTCGGTGCTCCGGTCATGGGCCATGTCGGCCGTCGTGCCGTGCGAGGCGGACGACGCCTAAGCCGCGCCTCGGGCGCATATCGATATCGGTAAGACATACCGATGTCGGTATGCGCCGGAGGCCACTGTCAGTCGAGGACGGTGACCGTGCCGACGCCGAGCTCGGCCAGGCTGTCGGAGATCTCCGCGGCCTCGCCGACCGCGACGATCAGCAGCCCGCTAGCGCCGATGTAGGTGCGGTACGCCTCGGTGGCCGAGTCCGCAGTCGTCGCACTGATCTGCGCCAGGTAGCTGTCGGCGAAGTCCAGCGGTACGCCGCAGGCGATGTTGCTACCCACCTGCTGCGCGATCGAGTCGGCCTGCTCGTAGCGCAGCGGCGCGGTCCGGACCAGGTTGTCCTTGGCCTCGGCCACCTCCTGCTCGGTCAGGCCGTCGCGGGCGCCGAGCAGGATCCGTACGGCGTCCGACACGGCCGCCGAGGTGACCTCGGTACGGACCGAGCCGGACAGCGAGAACACGCCACCGCGACTCGGAGCCGCGAACGCGGACCGAGTGCCGTAGGTGTAGCCCTTCTCCTCGCGCAGCACCTGGTCCACCCGGGAGCTGATGCTGCCGCCGACCACGTGCGAGGCGACCGCCGCCGCACCCCAGGCCGGGTCGCGACGGTCCGGGCCCGGGCAGCCCAGCATCAGCTGCGTCTGCACCGAGCCGGGCCGATCGACGACCACGATCCGGTCGCCGCTCAGGTACACGGGCTCCGGCGACTCGCTCGCCGGGCCGGCCTCGCTGGACCAGCCGCCGAACACCTCATCGATCACGGCGGCGACGTCGATGCCGCCGGTGTCGCCGGCGAATACGATCTGCGCGCGGTCCGGGCCGACATGCGCGCGGTAGAACGCGGCGACCTCGGTGTTGGTGAGACCGCGCACGGTCTCCGGCAGGCCGCCGGTCGGGCGCGACCGCCGGATCGACGGGTCGAACAGCGCCGCGGAGAAGGCCTCCCGGGCGCGGTAGCCGGCGTTCGCGCGCTCCTGCACGATCTCACCGAGCCGGATCGTGACGTGCCGGCCGACGTCCTCGGCGGTGAACGCGGGCCGGGTCACCGCCTCGGCAAGCAGCGCGACCGCCTCGGCCAGGTGCGTGGTCGGGACCGAGATCTCCACGTGCACGGCGTCGGTGGTGACGTCCACTCCGTACGCAGCGCCGTGCCGCTCGAGCGCGGCAGCGAAGTCGTTCGCAGAGCGCAGCTCGGTGCCCTCGTCCAGCGTCCGGGCCATCATCGTGGCCACGCCCTCGCGGTCCCGCGGCTCGCTGTGCAGCGGCAGCGCGATCGTGACCCGGACGGTTGCGACGTACTGGCCGGGCCGGTCGAAGACGTGCACCGGCGTACCGGCGCCGGTCCGCGTCGTCACCGCGGTCGGAAACGTCCACGGCCGCGGCGCGGCGACGGCGGGCGGCGTGGTCACGGCCGGGGTGTTCACTGCTGCTCCTGGGAGGTCTCGGAGGTCTTCGGGGTCTCGGCGTCGCGGCGGCGGTAGGTCACCTGGGCGCGCCGGTCGGCCCGGATCCACTCTTGCGCGGCCTGCTGGACCTGGTCGACGGTGACCGCGTGCACCTCGTCGATCCGCCGGTTCACCCGGCCCGGGTCGCCGAACAGCAGCGCGTTGTGGGACAGCTCGTCGGCGCGGCCGGCGCAGGTGGCGAGCTGCTCCAGCCAGTCCCGCTCGTTCTGTGCCTGCACAGTGGCCAGCTCGTCCTCGGTGACGCCGTCGGCGGCCAGCTTCTCGACCTCCTCGACGATCGCGTCCTCGACCCGCTGCAGCTCGATGCCCTCGACGGCCACACCGGTGAGGGTGCCGAACGAGACCCCGCCGACCAGCGGCAGGGCACCGCCGGACACCGACTGCGCGATCTGTTCGGACCGCACCAGCCGCCGGTTCAGCCGGCTGCTCTGGCCCGCCGCGAGCACGTCCAGCGCGAGCGCGCCGGCCTCCAGCTCCGGCGTACCGTCGACCGGCAGCCGGAAGATCATCGTGACCAGATCGGACGGTACGTCGGACACCACGTCGTCACGAGCCACGCCGTTCAGCGGGCCGACGGAGCCGTTCGGCGCAGCGGGCGGCTGCGGGATCGCCGGGATGTGCCCGAAGTACCGCTTCGCGGCCATGAAGGCCTCTTCCTCGGCCACGTCGCCGACGATCGTCAGCACCGCGTTGTTCGGTCCGTAGTGGGTGCGGAAGAACGCGTGCACGTCCTCGACCGTGGCCGCGTCGAGGTCCTCCATCGAGCCGATCGTCATGTGCCCGTACGGGTGTTCGCTGTCGAAGGCCAGCTTCACCAGCCGCTCGTAGGTGTCGCCGTACGGCCGGTTGTCGTAGCTCTGCCGCTTCTCCTCCTTGACCACGTCGCGCTGGTTGTCCAGGTTCTCCTGGTTCACCGCGTCGAGCAGGTAGGCCATCCGGTCCGCCTCGAGCCACAGGGCCAGGTCCAGCCCGCCGCTGGGCAGCGACTCGTAGTAGTTCGTCCGGTCGAAGAAGGTGCTGGCGTTCAGCGACGCACCGGCCTGCTCCAGCAGCGCGAAGTGCTCGCCGGACTTCACGTTCCGCGAGCCCTGGAACATCAGGTGCTCGAAGAGGTGCGCGAAACCGGTCAGGCCGGGTGGCTCGTGCCGGGAGCCCACGTCATACCAGAGGTTGACGGCCACGATCGGCACGCCACGGTCCGGGCTGACGACGACGCGCAGGCCGTTGTCCAGCGTCTGCTCGGCGATCGGGTAGTTCAGCGGCATGCAGGCCACCCTACGTCGCCCGCGGTGACGCGTGATCAGCCGACAGGCGCCGCCGGGACAGTGACCGCGCCGTGCGGCGCGGTCACCTCTTTCGGTACCGGTTCTTTGTGCTACGCGGCGCTCTGGGCGCCGATCGCGTGGACCGGGGCGAGCTTGTGGCGCCTCGAACGGTCCCTGGCCGCACCGAGCGCGCACAGCAGCAACCCGCCGGCCAGCCAGCACGACAGCACGACCACAGGCTGGGTGATGGCGGCGCCGTCGAAGAATGCCACCGACCGCAGCATCGAGCCGGCCGCACCCGGCGGCAGCAGCTGACCGAGCGCGCCCCAGCCGCTGGGCAGCATCTCCGGCGCACTGGCCAGGCCGGACAGCGGGTTCCCGAGCAGCATCATGGTCGCGGCACCCAGGCCCAGGCCGACGGGACCGAACAGCCACTCAAGCCCGAGGAGCGTGATCGACGTGGCCGCGATGGACAGCGCCACGACACCCGCGTTCGCCCAGTAGTTCCCGTCCAGCGCACCCAGCCAGTACTGCAGCACCGCGGTCAGCGCCAGGCCTCCGGCCACCGCGAAGGCTGCCGCTCCCGCGACCCGGCGCGGCCCGGACGGCACCAGCCGGGTCAGTAGCACGGCGGCGAGGATCCCGCCGAGCACCAGCGGCAGCGCACCGGCCGCCAGGCCCGCTCCCCGCGGGTCGTCGGTGGGTAGCGGTACGACGTCGGTCACCGTGGGAGGCTCGGCCGCACCGGACTGCTGGGCGAGCCGCCCGCCCAGCTGGGTCAGGATCTGCGCTACCGCCGGGCTGCCGGCGGACGCGGTCAGCACCTCGGCGCCACCCGGGCCCACCACGATCGCGCCGTACACCTCACGGTCCTCGATCGCTGCCACGGCCGCGTCCCGGTCGGTGTAGCCATGCACCTCGAACGCGCCCGGCATGTTCTGGCTCAGCGCAGCTGTGATCTGCCCGGCCACGGCCGGCGGACCGGCCACACCGAGCGGCACGTCCCGCGGCTCGGACCGCGCGGACGGCCATGCGAACGCGATCAGCAGCACTGTGAGGATCGCCGTCAACAAGGCGACGACGGCGCCCACCGGCGGCGTACGTCGCGCCACCTCACCCTTCTCGACACCTGTCTCCGACATCGCCCTACCTCCCAAACCGAATGTTCGTTCTCTTTGATCCCCACGGTCGCATCGCGTCGTCCAGTTGTCAAGAACGAATGTTCGTTTTAGATTGGAGCCATGCCCAAGGTCAGTGACGAGCACCGCGCCGCCCGCCGCAAGCAGATCGTCGACGCCGGCCGGCACTGCGTCGCGGACCAGGGCTTCCACAAGACGACGATGTCCGACGTGATCCGCGAGTCCGGCCTGTCCGCGGGCGCGGTCTACGGGTACTTCAAGAGTAAGGACGAGATCCTGGCCGCGATCGCCGACGACGCGCTCGGCAACATCGACGAGATCTTCGGCAAGCTCCTGGCCGACCCCGGGCTGTCCCCCGTCGCCGCCTTGCAGGCCACATTGGAGTACGTCGTTCAGATCGCCGGCCAGCCCGGTGGCGACGTCACCAAGGTCGGGCTGCAGGCCTGGGCCGAGGCACTGCGCGACGAGGCCATCATGGGCATCGCCAGCAGCAAGTACGCGATGCTGCGCAAGCACTTCGCCGACATCGCCCGGCGCGGCCAGCAGAACGGAACGATCGACGCCGACGCCGACCCCGAGCAGGTCGCGCAGGCGATGTTCGGACTGGTCCCCGGCTTCATCCTGCAGCGGCTGATCCTCGGCGACGTCACCCCGGAGGGCTACACGGCCGGTTTCGCCGCGCTGATCCGCGCCAAGACCTGACGACGGCCCTGACGAGGCTCAGGGCGCCGGTGCGGCCACCGGCTGCAGTGCGCGGCGCTACCTCGGGACCTGATACCTGCGCGCGAGCTGAGCCGCGCCGTCGCCGGTGAGCCGGTGCAGCGCGACGTCCCGACCGGTGAGGGTCAGCAGGATCGCCTCCATCGGACCGCGCACCAGCGGGCCGCCGCCGGCCTCCCATTGGGTGTCGGTCGCCTCCAGCCGCAGACCGTGCAGCCGCCGGCGCGCGCGGAACGGGAACGCCCGCCGCCACACCTGGTCGGCGGCGACCGCCGCTGCTTCGGGCGGCATCGACCGCGGCCGGCGCAGCGGCACGGCGATGTCCTGGCCGTGCACCAGCACGTCCAGCAGCGGCTCGACGTACGTGGTGCCGACCGGGTGCCTGCGCGATCCGGCGTACCGCCGGTACTGCGCGACGATGTCCTCGACCGGCGCCCGGCCCCAGCGCTTGCCCTCGGCAAGGATCATCCGGTTGAAGTCGCCGCGGTGGCGCGCCAGCGCGGCGAGTGTCGGCAGCACTCGGGCCTGCGGCGATGAGATCACATGCGCGGCCACGTCCCGCACCGTCCAGCCGGGGCACAGCGACGGTACCCGCCACTCCTGTACGGACAGCTGTTCAAGCAGGTCCGCGAGGTCGAGCCGCTGCGACTCGACGTATCCCCACACCGTGTCGCGATCCATCAGGTCCACCCCATTCGGTACGATTCTCTGACTATCTCCTGAGGAAGTACAGATGCCGGACGAGCTCAACACGGGCCTGCTGCTGTTCATCCCCTACCGCGCGCTGGAGACCCGGGTGTACGACGCGCTGGTCGCCGCCGGATACGACGTCACCGTCGCGCAGTCGCGGATCTTCCAGCGGATCGGGCGGGACGGCACCCGGCTGACCGAGCTTGCCGAGTCCGCCCGGGTGACCAAGCAGACCGCCGGCTTCCTGGTCGACCAGCTCGAAGCAGCCGGGTACGTCCGGCGGGTCCCGGACCCCACCGACGCCCGGGCCCGGCTGGTCCGGATCACCGAGCGCGGCATCGAGGCCGGCCGGTTCGCGGCGACCGTCGTCGCCGAGGTGGAGGCCGAGTGGACCGCGCACCTCGGCGTACGACGGATGCAGCAGCTGCGCTCGGCGCTGTCCGCGCTGCGTGAGGTCACCGACCCGTACCTCTAGACCGTGGCGGCGATCAGGACGACCGCCGCCGGCACGATCTGCGACGCCGCGCCGCTCAGACCCGACCCGCGCGCGCGGCTGAGCTCGAGCCGGTCCGCCGCCAGCAGCACGAACCCGGACAGGAAGGCGAACCCGCAGGCGTAGAGCACGAGCGCCTTGCCCGCCTGCTCCTGGCCGCTGTTCAGCAAGATCACGCCGATGACCGGCGCACACGCGAGGAACAGGTTGTAGAAGCCGACGCCGAACGCCCACAGCCGCACCGCCGGGACGTCCGCTGCCGGCACCTTGAAGATCCCCTGGTGTACGCCGGGCCGCTGGAACAGGAGCACCTCCCAGACGAACGCCAGCACATGCACCGCCGCCACCACCAGCGCGAAGACCTGCGCGAGAACCGGCATGACCCCTCCCCAGAAACTAGTACGATTCTCTGACGAAAGTAGTCAAGCGCCCTGACTAAGTCAAGCAGGTTCCGCCCCGGGGCTAGGCGGTGTCGGCCATTTCATTGACGATCAGCCCCTGGCGCAGTCCGGTCATCAGGGCCTGAGCGCGATTGGAGGCGCCGAGCTTCTCGTACAGCCGGGCGACATAGGTCTTCGCGGTCGACTGGCTGATGAACATCGAGCGCGCGATGGCCGGCACCGACAGGCCCTGCCCGAGCAGTGCCAGCACCTCCGCCTCGCGTGGGCTCAGCGTGAGCCGTGCCGCAGAGGCGGTGGCCCGGCGGGTCAGCGCGAGGGCGAGATCTTTCGCGGTGAACGATGTCGCCGCGACGGCGGCGTGCCGGATCGCCCCGAGCACCTCGCTGGCCGGTGCGGACTTGGTGACGAAGGCGGACACGCCGGTCTCCAGGGCACGAAACAGTACGTCGTCCTGGCCGTCCGAGGTGAGCAGCACGATCCCGAGGTCCGGGTACCGGTCACGGAGCTCCCGGGCCAACCGCAGCCCGTCGCCGTCCGGCAGGGCGACGTCAAGCGTGATCACATGCGGCCGCGCGGTCGCGACGGCGCGCGCGGCGTCAGCGGCGCGCTCGACCTCCGCGACCATCTCGAGATCGGCATGGCGCTCGACCAGCCGCGCGAGCCCGTAGCGCGTCATCGTGTGCCCGTCGATGACGACGACCCTGATCGGTCCCGTCGTCGTCTCGCTCGTGTCTGTCATGCAGGTCCCCCAACTCCAACTACTGTAAGTGACAGTTCGGCTGCATTTTCCCCAGTTCAGCTACTGTCTGTATGTAGATCGGAAGTGAAGACCTTTCATTACGCGACTTTGCGCGAATGTGACCATTTTGCGACCAAAGTCACGTCCGCGAGCGGAGGCGCTCACCGTCGCTGATGCTGCCGAAATGATCGTGCTGCCGTCGTACCCGGAGCTCGTGGGCTGCTCGCGGCGACGCGGCCTGGCAGCAGTACTGGACCCACGAGGAGCGGAGGCCCGTGCTCCTCGTCGCATCAAAAGAGACCGGGCAGCAACGCGGCAGTTCGCGCGCGGTATGCCACATATGTCGGCAACGTACCGATCAGTATTTGCTCCTCCCGGCGCGCACGATAGACCTGGAGCGCAACGAGCGTGATCCATATGCCGGCAGCGGCAATGGTGCCCGCAGCGACAGCGAGCCCGAGGGAGGACAGGATTTCGCCGGTGTAGAGCGGGTGCCGTACCCACCGGTATGGGCCGTGCTCAGCGACTTCGCGGGCCTGGGCGATGACCGACAGGTTCCTGCCCAGGCTGCGCAGCGACCAGACCGACCATGCCGTGCCGATGACAAGAAGGATGTCGGCGACCAGCGCTCTCCCTATGGTGACCGGACTGCTGGTAAGCAACGGGAAGACGAATGGGATCAGGGTCGCAGTGATCGCTGCGGCGTGAGCAGTGATCGATGTGCTCGTTGCCTTTGCGGGCCCGCGTCGCAAGTAGGCCCAGATGATCATGGCGTAGAAGGCTGCGACCAGGAAGGTGCCAATCCAACGCAGCGTGCCCGCGAATCCGTTGCCATGCGAGTGAATCAGCGCGATGGCGTCAGCGAACAACATCATTGTGGCGGCGGGCACCATGATCAGGCGGCCGGCATCCAGCCGGCGGTGCGCAGGCCTGGGGGTGGTCACTGCCGACGAAGTCGTGCTGCTGGCGATGGTCATGGCTGGCTACTTCCCGAACAAGACGTGGGCGATGCTGATCGCGCCCGGTCCGATGATGACGATGAACATCGACGGGAACAGGCAGAAGACGAGCGGAAAGAGGATCTTGACAGGCACTTTCTGCGCCTTCTCCTCGGCGCGCTGCCTGCGCCGCAGGCGCATCTCCTTTGCCTGTTCGCGCAGCACGTCGGCGATTGTGATGCCCAGCACGCCTGCCTGCACGAGCGCTGACACGAACGATCGCAACTCGGGCACCGTCGTCCGGTCGGTCATCGCACGCAGGGCCTGCGAGCGGGATTTTCCGATCTGGATCTCTTGCAGCACCCTGGAGAACTCTGCGGCCAACGGACCGGTGGTGTTGCGGGCGACCTGCGCCAGCGCTGCGTCGAACCCGAGCCCGGCCTCGACACAGACTGTGAGCATGTCAAGCGCATCGGGCAACGCCTTCTGGATCTTCTCCTGGCGCTTGACGCCGGCGTTGTAGAGCAGGACGTCGGGCAGGAAGAACCCCGCGGTTGCGGCCACGGCGGCGCCCACGATGAGCAGGCCGATCGTGCGCAACCCGTACAGCCCGCCGAGGCCGCCGAGGATGAACATGCCGAGACCCTTCGCGGCCAGGATCCGGTCGGGCGTCCAGCCAGATGGGTTGCCCGCGAGGTCGAGTCGGCGCTGCAGCGTCGTCGTGATACCCGACGGTGACAGGCGCTCCGCCAAGACCCTCAGCCACCCAGGCAACGCCGAGAATGGATCACGCTTGGGCCCGACGTCGACTGGCCCATGCTGCGTGTAATGACTGTCGATCGTGGCGAGCGCCCTGGCCACGCCGCCCTCAATGGGGCGCGCGGAAATGCTGAGTACTGCCAGCACAATGGCGAGGCCGAGGGCGGCGACTCCGCCGATCAAGAACACAGTTGGGGTCACCTCACGCCTCCACTTTGATCAGGGCGCGGATCCAGAAAGCGCCCACGACGATCAGCCCGGCACCGCCGGCGACCAACATCAGGCCGATCGGTGTGGTGTACAGCGGACTCATGTACTCCGGTTTGCTGAATGTCAGCCAGGCGCCGAGCACAATCGGCAGACCGACGATGATGAAGCCGGACAACCGGCCTTCAGCACTGAGGGCACGCACGTGGCGGCGGGTCTGCGCGCGTTCGCGCATGGTGTCGACCGTGTTCTTGAGAACCTCGGCCAGGTTGCCGCCGACCTCTCGCTGGATTCTGGTGGCCATCACAACCCAGCGCAAGTCGTTGCATTCCATCCGATCCGCGACGCGGTTGAGTCCGTCCTCGAGCTCAACTCCGATCCTGGTTTCCGCAAGCGCGCGAGAGAACTCACCTGCGGCGGGTTGCGTGCCGTCGCGCACGACGGCGTCGATGGCTTGCGCAAGCGAGAACCCAGAGCGAAGCGACCCGACAATCAGCTGCAGCACGTCCGGGAGCTGCTCACCGAAGGCTGCGCGGCGGCGCGCGATGCGGAAGCTGAGATACACGTGCTGAACGAGCCAACTGGCGACGAGTCCGATCGGCACACTCAGCAGCGGATTGACGCCGACGAGCATCAACGCGACCCCCAGTGCGGCGCTGCCGCACAGGGTCAGCAACACCCACTCGGCCGGCTTACGCAACACGGCGGCCAGATCGAGTCGGTTGGCAAGTCCTTGCTCGGCGCCGCTGGAGCGCAGGGCCTGGCCGACGAATCCGACCGCCGTCCGTGCGGCAGCGCTCTCGGACTCGCTCGCGTGGTGTTCTGCGCGACGAGGTCCGTAGTGGCTGATTTGCTGGACCAGCCGGCGCGCCGTGTCTTGGCGGCCACCCTGCCAACGCAGGAGTACCACAGTGAGCAACACCACGACGAAGACACCGCCGAGCAAGGCGATGAGCTGCCAGGACCAGACCGTCCGGTGCGCGCTACCAGGCTGTGCAGCGGCAGGCGCTGGCGTGACCGCGGCAAAGGTCATCGAGGTCTCTGCGCTGACCGGACCGGCAATGACGCGCAGCATGACGTGACGGCCGGCGAGCGTGTCAGGCACGTTGAGGTCGATCACCGCGCGCGCGGTGAAGTTGCGCGCCGCAGCTGCGAAAGCCGCCGTCAACTCGCCGGCGTTCTGGGCGGTCAACACCCGCCCGCCCGCGGCCGACGCGATTCGCCGTGCTGCTGATGCGTCACCGCTGCCGTACCGGAAGGCGACCACGTCAGCCGGGATGTGATCGGCCGCAAGTTGGTCGGTGACCGACGTCAGCGCGGTTTTGCTGGACGTGTCCACGCCGTCGGACAGCACCACCAGCCTGCGCTGGGCCGACGGGCCCAGCCGGGCTGCATCGAGCGCCGAAACGGCTGCGCGGACCGCGTCGTGGAGTGCCGTATCCCCGGTGGCGTTCACACGAGCCAGTGCGTCGCGAACCCGAGCGTGGTTCGCGGTGGGCGTGACGACCAGCCGAGGCTGGTCAGCGAACGTGAGCAAGCCCGCCTGTACGTCGCTCGGTAGGTTGGCGAGGTAGCTCAGCGCGGCCTGACGCGCGGCCGCGATCCCCGATCCGGCCATCGAGCCGCTGGTGTCCAGCACGATGATCACCGCGCGCGGCGGGGCGGCTGTAGCCGTCGTGCTGCCGACTGCCGTCACGCGCGCAGGCAGTACGGTGTGGTTGGCCTCGACACGCACGGTGCGCGAGTCCAACGTTCCAGGGACGTTGGAGGTGGTGAGCACGAAGCTGGCATGACCTGGGCTGACGCGCACAGAGTCGATCCGAGCCGACGGGTTGCCGTCTGCGTGCGCGATGCTTGGCAGAACCACCGACAAGCCCCCGACTACGGCGCCCATGAAGGCGCGCAGTCGGTTGCGCCGCGAGATCGTCATCGGGCGACCTCTTCCAGACCGAACATCCGCGGCGGTAGGCGGACGCCCCGGTCAGCGAGCCGGTCGAGGAAACCCGGGCGCAGGCCGGTGGCCCGCAGCGTGCCGCGGAATCGGCCGTGCTCGTCGACGCCGGCATGGAAGTCAAAGAGGAACAGGTCTTGCAGGGTGATGACCTCGCCCTCCATGCCGGTGACCTCGGTGATGTGTGTGATCCGGCGCGTCCCGTCCTTGAGCCTGGCCTGGTGCACGATGAGGTCGATCGCGGAGGCCATCTGCTCGCGGATCGCCCGCTGCGGCAGCTCGACGCCACCCATCAGCACCATGGTCTCCAGGCGGGACAGCGAGTCGCGTGGCGCGTTGGAGTGCACAGTCGTGATGGAGCCGTCGTGGCCGGTGTTCATCGCCTGCAACATGTCCAGCGCGGCGCCGTCGCGAACCTCGCCGATGATGATGCGGTCAGGACGCATGCGCAACGAGTTGCGCACGAGGTCCCGGATCGCGATCTCGCCTCGCGCCTCCACATTCGACGGCCGGGACTCGAGGCGAAGCACGTGGTCCTGCCGCAGTTGCAGCTCGGCGGCGTCCTCGATCGTAACGATGCGCTCGTCATCGGGCAGGAACGAGGACAGTACGTTCAGCGTCGTCGTCTTGCCGGAGCCGGTGCCGCCGCCGATCAGGACGTTCAGCCGGCCACGGACGCACGCGTTCAGCAGTTCGGCGACCGGCGCGGTCAGCGTGCCGAACGAGATCAGGTCGTTGGCGGTGAACGGGTCGGCGGCGAACTTCCGGATCGTGAGCAGCGACCCGTCCAGCGCGATCGGCGGAACGACGGCGTTCACCCGGCTGCCGTCGGGCAAGCGGGCGTCCACCATGGGGCTGGCATCGTCGACGCGACGGCCGACCCGGGAAACGATCTTGTCGATGGTACGGCGAAGGTGACTCTCATCCGTGAACGCCGCATCGACTCCGACCAGCCGCCCGTCGCGTTCGACGTAGATCTGGTCATGGCCGTTGACCATGATCTCGGAGACTCCGGGGTCGCGCAGGTAGGGCTCGAGTGGGCCGTGCCCGAGGATCTCGTCGGCGACCTCCTGCGCGACGCGCGCGCGGTCGGCAGCGGTCATCGGGGTGTCGTCGCGCTGCAGCACCGCCTGCAGGGTTTGCGTGACCCGCTGTTCGAGTTCCCGCTGGTCGAGATGGGCGTCGTAAAGCTTAGGCCCCAATGCCTCGAGCAGGCCCTGGTGCACGCTGTGCTTCACGCCGGCGAAGGGGTCGGCGTGCCGCGCTGCGCGGCGGGGCACCTCATCGGTTGCACGCGGGCCAGGTGCGCCGGCGGGCACGGGTCGGGCCGCCTGGGGCTCCTGCTCCGTGCGTGCCTGCCGCTGGGCCAGCCTTTCGGACAGGTTCATCATCGCCTCCCCGCACCACGGCGGACTGCGAAGGCCTTGTGCCGCGCCGGCATGGGTTGGCTCAGCAGACGTTCCTGGGCAAACCGGGTGATCGCCTGGCTCACCGGATGAGTCGGCGTCGCAAGCACGATCGGGGTCCCCTTGTTGATCGAGATCGGAACGTTTCGGCTGGACGGCACCTGGGCGCTGATGGGGCTGCGCACCACGCGGTCGATGTCGTTCGAGGAGAGCCCGACCTTCGAGTCGGAGCGGTTGACCACCACTGAGCGGATGTCGCGTGCGTAGGACAAGAGGTCAAGCATGTCCAGGGCGATCCGCAGGTTCTTCATCGCCGGCGTGTCGGGTGTGGTCAGCAGCACGTGGTGGTCGGAGGCATCCATCGCAGTGAGCACGTGCTCGCTGAACTGGGCCGGTGTGTCGACCACGACGAAGTCGAACATCCCGCGCAGCACTGCGAGCAGCTCGCCGACGAGCGCGGCGGGCACCTTCTCAGCATCGCCCGGTGTGACCGGCGCCAGCAGCATGTCAAGCCCGGGCCCGTAGGACGTCAGCAACGAGGCCGCGCCTGTCGTGTCGAGGTGACCGGCCATCGGCAACGCGTCGCTGATGGTGCGCGCTGGTTCGAGCTGAACACTGATTGCCACATCGCCGAATGCGAGATCGAGGTCCAGCACGCACACCCGGTGGACTCCGCCCGCAGCCAACGCCGCAGCGAGGTTGATCGCGATGGTGGTCTTGCCGCAACCGCCTTTGGCGGCAAACACGGTGATCACCTTGCCCTGATGCGCGGGCTCCGGCTCGTCATTGGCACGCACGTCGGCACGCACCTGCCCGGACAGCGCCCGTGAGCGCTCGCACGCGGCGCCCAATGCCGCGTTGTCGCCGGCGGTGACCACTTCCCGTACGCCGGCACGGAGCGCCTCAGTGAGCAGTGCGACGTCGACGTAGTCGCGCACCAGGATCACGCCGGCGGTCGGCCGCTCCAAGCGCAGGTGCTCGGTGAACCTGAGCGCCTCGCCGGTCTCGGTATCCGGGCCTACCACGACCAAGTCCTCGGCGGGGTCCGCGTTCAGGGCGCGGAGCGCGGCGCTGAGGTCATCGACGGGGCGCACGTCCACGCCGATGGTCGAGGTCATGTCGCCCGGCCCAGCGGCCGGCTGGCAAAGGATAGTCATCGCGGTTGTCCTTACTTCGCTGGCGCGAACTGAGAGACGGGGTGGTCGTCGGGCTTGATCTGGGCAGACGGGCCGAGCAGGGCCAGGTACGGCAGCCCGGTCTGCGTCAGCAGGATCAGGCGCTCGGCGTCGTCCTGATTGACGGCGACCGTCACCAGCGTCATGTCGTTCTGGGCGGAGGCGGCTCCCTGCGACAACGTGCTGTTGGTGGTCTTGGCATCGGTCTGCGGCGTGGCCGACGAAGCCGGGCCGATCGCGAGCACCCGCACCTTGGGCACCACGACGCGGGTGTTGCCGATGCCCTTGCCGACCTGCTGCTTGTGCTGGCCGGTGCAGTTCGGCTGCGCGGTGACATCGCCGGTGCCGCCGGCGACGACGGTGCCGAACACCGCGACCTGGGACCCGACCCGCACGTTGCCGGCAACCGCCTCCGGACCGCAGAGCGTGATGGTGACCGCAACCTTGCCCTCCGGAATCGCCAGTCCACCTGCGGCCTGCGCGGCGGGCACCAGCATCGACCTCAGGAGCAGCTGGCCAGGGCTGAGATCAGTTGAGATGACCAGGGAGTCCTGGTCCGGCGTGATCTCCGCGACGGCATCGGAGGACACCGAGGAGGCCGGCAGTGTTTCCTTCCGCAGTGACGACTTCGCATCGCGGGCCGTGGTTCCGGACGGGATCGCCTTGCCGACCACGAGAACGGTCACCGCTTTCTGCCCTTCCACAGCGCGGGCGTCCGCCTGATTGACATAGGCCAGCACGGCAAGCGCTCCGAGCACGGCCAGCGTCACCGCGAGCACGATGGTCAAAACCCGACGTTTCATGGCTGTCTCTCTTCTTCTGCTGGCGGTACTAGCCGGCGAGCTTGATGGCAGTGGCACCGAAGTAGGTACCGCCGCCGATGGTTGTGGACACGGGTACCAGTGCCTGGGTGAAGTGCCCGAAGATGCATGAAGGAGTCGTCTTCCCATTCGGACAGTCCGCAGCGGTGAACGGCGATGGGATGGCGTCGTGCAGCGGGTTCATGTTTGCGTACCCGGTGAGGATGAAGGCGGCCAGCCCGACGATGTGATAACTGGCACCGCTGCCTGTCCCAGTCGTCGTATCGAAGATCGGAATGTAGATCGGGGTCTTGTTCGCAACGTATGATTTCAATGCGTTTTGACACGCCTCCGACAAGTTCTTACCCGGGTCACTTCCCGCGGCGTATCCGTTCTGCGTGAGGTCGATCGCAGCAGTACATCCGCCGATGTCGTTCAACCATCCGAATTCACCGGGCGCGCTCAAGCCATTGCAGGTGGGCGCATTGGGAGCGTCTCGCACGAAGATCCTGACATCGAGGCCGAAGGTTGGCGGAGTGCCGCCGCCGGTAGCCTGAGTCCACGCGCACAGTGAAAGCGTCATTGCGAGCGAGTTCGAGCTCTGGACGGCAGGTCCCCACATCGCGCGGGCGCAGGCGAGGACTGTGCTGCCCTGGTAGCCGGCGTTTCCTGCCAGCGCGCGAGAAAACACGGCCGGCAACAGGGACGAGCCGTCGGCCACGGTGGCGGTGTGCACGTCGACGTAGTTCGTGCCGGCCGGCGGAGCGCTCGGGCAGTCGACCATGGTGCCTGAGGAGGCCGGGCAGCTCAGCAGAACGCCGACGGCGTCGTGGCCGCACACCATGGTCACCGCCGATACGCCGTCCTTGGAATTGAGGTTGGCGTAGTTGACAGCGGCACCGGGTATGCAGGTCGGGGTCGACCCGGGCGGGTTTGCAACGACGCAGGTCTTGGCGACGGCGATCGAGCCGGCGTCGGCGCCGTTCTGCAGCTCGGCGCGCTCCTGGTACAACATGCCGACGTCGACGGTCAGCGCGGCCATGCCGAGCAGCACGCCGGTCGCGAGCAGCATGCCGACCAGGACGCCGACGGCACCTCTGTCGTCGGCGCCGAGCAGCCGCATCATCGGCCGGACGAACCGCGGGACTATGTCTCGCATGGCATGACTCCCTGGGCGGACAACGTGATCTGGCCGCTCAAACCGGAGCCACCGAAAAGGCTGACGACGTAGCCGAGCCCGGGCGTAAATGTGAAGGTATAGCTGGTTTGAACAACGCCGTTGCTGCCGGGACCAGCGCCCGCAGGGCAGGCCGACTGGATCGACACGCCTACTGGGCTGAGCCCGGTCGCGGCAGCTTGCGTGCGACTCTGTACGTTCGGCTGCCCTAGCGCGGCCAGCCGAGCACCCTCTCGTGCGGCCTGGGTGAGAGTTACCTGTGCGTTGAGCATCCGGCCGAAGTCGATGATGCCCAGCAGGATCAGCAGCAGAAGGGGAAGCAGAAGCGCGAACTCCACAGCGGTAGCGCCGCGGTCCGCGCTGCTGCCCCCATGTACCGACGAGGGGCGCCTGCGGCGTACCCGTGCCGCGGGCCGGGCGCGAGCTGCGCAGCCGTGGTGGGTTTCCCCGCCGCGGTTCCCTCGTCTCGGATACATGAGTTCTCCTGGTTCATAAGACGTCATTCGTGGCAGCTGATCACGGGGTCAGCTCGGTGGAATGAGTCAGAGGCTGGCCACAACGCCCGTGTACCAGCCGGCGACCACGGGGCCGAGGACGATGAGAGCGGGAACGACGACGACCGCGATCAGCACCACCAGCAGGCCGTACTCGACCATGGTCGCGCCACGGTCGTCGCGACGCAGCGACCCGGCAAGGGCTTTGACAGTCCTCACGAGCTTGAGCATCGGAACTCCTACCTGAGTGCGGCGCTGGCGGCCCGGCCGATTAGGCCGGGCCGCACCACCGGCGCGATCGAGCTGAGTGGACTGGCAGACCACCCTTGAGCGATCAGAGGTTGCCGGCGATACCGTTGAACAGTCCGAAGATGGCCGGGCCCAGGATCAGCAGGGCCGGCACCACGACGACGGCGATCAGGGCCACCATCAGGCCGTACTCGACCATGGTCGCGCCACGGTCCTCGCGACGCATCTGCTTGGTGAAGGTCTGCACGTAGGCGAGCAGGTCGTTGAGCATTTGGAACCCCTCCTTCAGTGGCGGGCGTGGAGACCCCACCAGTTGATCGAACGACGCTGTGCCGCTCGGTACCGAAACCGTGCAGGATCGTTGCTCTGGCACGGCATCGGTCAACAGGTCAGAGAATCTGGCCGACCGGCGGACAACGCCAGAGATCGGCTGAGACGGGACACCGAGCGGCGGACACTGGAGGACACTGGCGGACACGCCTGTCGGGCGGCTGGCCGACAATGCCGGCTGAACAGCCGTCATCCGGGCGCCAGTCGGACAGTTCTGAAGCCGCGCGGTTCCGTCACCAACACAGACGTCTGTAGCTTGGCCGGCATGCACAGCGCGTGGATGGTCGCCGGGGGTGTGATCGGCTTCGTCGCAGGCATGCTGCTGCGCATCAGGGTGTTCCGACTGGCGGTGGCGTCCGGCGAGCCTTCCCGCACCCTGTGCCCGCGATGCGCGGCACCCATCAGCGGACGTGCACACTTCCGGATCCGGTGCGCGCACTGTCACAGTTGGTTCGGTGTGCCGCTCGTCCTCGAGCTGGTCACCGCCACGGTGCTTGCCTTACTGCTGGGGCGGTTTGCCGGTCTCCCCGATGCGGCCGCGTTCGCCTTTCTCGGGGCGCTGGGCGTGGCATTGGCGGCAATCGACATCTCCGTCCAGCGGCTGCCTGACCGGCTGACTCTGCCTCTGTATCCAGGTCTGATCGCCCTGTTCGGACTCGCGACGGTGATCAATGGACACCCGGCGGACTTGCTGCGCGCGCTGCTCGGCGGAGTGGTACTCGGCGGCGGCTATCTAGCACTTGCGCTCATGAGCCGGGGGCAGCTCGGCGGCGGCGACGTCAAGCTCGCTGGCGGACTTGGCATCGCGCTCGGCTGGTTGGGGTGGCCGACATTGCTCGCGGGGGCCACCTTGGGCTTCCTGCTAATGGGAGTGGTCAGCCTCGCACTGTTGGCCGTACGCCGGATCACGCTCCAGCACGCGATCAGCTTTGGACCGTTCATGCTCGCAGGAGCCCTTGTTGCCATTCTTGCGAGCGCATGACCGATCGCGAATGAAGGCAGGATGATCTCTGACCCGCAGGCAGTGGTCATCGTTCGTCGATGACGCGTTGTCTGAACAGGTTTGCGGTGTATGCCCCGCAGGGCGTTGCTCGGGGCAACCAACAACGAGCTGCTCACGATGATGGAGGTCCTCATGGAAACCGGTCCCGCCGACCGCGACCGACTGGTGCACCTGGCCAAGGCCCGCAAGGACCTGTCCGAGGTGCGTGGCGAGTGAGCGTGATCGAGCGGGTCGAGACGTTCCTGGTACCGCCGCGCTGGCTGTTTTGCCGGGTGGAGACCTCCGACGGCGTCGTCGGCTGGGGCGAACCGGTCCTGGAGGGCCGGGCGGAAGTCGTGCGGACGGCGGTCGAGACGCTCGCCGAGTACCTGGTCGGCCAGGACCCGCTGCGGATCGAGCGGCACTGGCAGGTGATGTCCAAGGGCGGCTTCTACCGCGGCGGGCCGGTGCTGAGCAGCGCGGTCGCCGGGCTGGACCAGGCGCTGTGGGACATCGCCGGACAGGTGTACGGCGCGCCCGTGCACGCACTGCTCGGCGGGCACGTCCGGGACCGGGTCCGGGTGTACGCGTGGGTCGGCGGCGACGAGCCGGCACAGGTCGCGGATCGGGTCGCCGCCCAGGTCGAGGCCGGGATGACCGCGGTGAAGATGAACGCCTGCGGGCGGATCCGGCCGGCGCCATCACTGGCCGAGATCGATCAGATCGTCGGTCGGGTGGCCGCCGCCCGGGAGGCGCTCGGGCCGGACCGCGACGTCGCGATCGACCTGCACGGCCGGGTCGGCGTGGCCGGCGCCCGGCAGATCCTGCGCCGAGTCGAGGACCTGCAGCCACTGTTCGCCGAGGAGCCGGTGCTGCCGGAGCACTACGGGCGGCTGGCCGACGTGGTCCGCTCGTCGACGGTGCCGATCGCGCTCGGCGAACGGCTGTACCAACGCTCGGAGTTCGCCGGACCGCTCGCGGCCGGTGTCGCCGTCGTCCAGCCGGACATCTCGCACGCGGGCGGCATCTCCGAGCTGCGCCGGATCGCGTCGTACGCCGAGACGCACGGCGCCCTGCTGGCTCCGCACTGCCCGCTCGGGCCGATCTGTCTCGCGGCCAGCCTGCAGGTCGCGTTCGCGACGCCGAACTTCCTGATCCAGGAGCAGAGCCGCGGCATCCATTACAACGTCGACGGCGACCTGACCGACTACGTGGTCGACCCGGCCCCGTTCGACTTCGTCGACGGCCACGCGGAACGGAACCCGCGCCCCGGCCTCGGCGTACAGGTGGACGAGACGGCGGTCAGGACCGCGGACAGGAAGGGCCACGCCTGGCGGAACCCGGTCTGGTCCCACGACGACGGCTCCTTCGCCGTGGTGACCACCTCCCGTATTTTTCTTAGCGATCATCGGTCACTTTTTCCCGTTCTGTGGATAACGGCTTGGAGCTGAGATGGATCTGGTGCACGAGCTGACCGAGCGCCGGGTGCTGGCGATCGTGCGGGCCGACTCGGCCGCGCTGGCGCTGACCTGCGTACGAGCGCTGGCCGATGCCGGGATCACCGCGCTCGAGGTCTCGCTCATCACGCCGGACGCCATCGAGGCCATGGCCACCGCCCGGTCCGAGCTGGACCCGTCGGTCCTGGTCGGCGCCGGCACCGTGATGACCGCCGAACAGGCCAACCTGGTCGCCGAGGCCGGCGCCGGGTTCGTGGTCACCCCGGCCGACACCCCGGGCGGGCGGCGGGCGGCGCTGATGGGCCTGCCGGTGCTGTCCGGTGCGCTCACCCCGACCGAGATGGTCGCCGCGATGGAGTACGGCGCCACCGCGATCAAGCTGTTCCCGGCCTCGCTGCACGGACCGTCGTACGTACGGGAGCTGCGTGGGCCGTTCCCGGCACTCCCGATCGTCGCCGTCGGCGGGATCGACGCGAAGCTCGCGCCCGAGTACCTGGCCGCCGGCGCCTTCGCGGTCGGGGTCGGCTCACCGCTGATCGGTGACGCGGGTCGTGGCGGCGACCCGGCCGGGATCGGCGCCCGCGTCCGCGACCTGCTCGCCGCGGTCAGCGGCTAGGGTCGCGGTCAGCGGCCGGCGCGGGCCCAGCGTCGTGCCCAGTTCTGCAGCGGGGCGAGCGCCGCGAGCAGGTCGGCGCCGAGCGGGGTCAGCCGGTGTGCCCGGGCCTCGTCCTGCTCGACGATGCCGGCCCGCCTGAGCTCGGCCAGTCTGGTGTTCAGCACCGTCGGCGAGACGTCATCGCAGCGCTGCTGCAACGCGCGGAACCCGACCGGCCCGTCGCGCAGCTCCCACAGCACCCGCAGTGCCCAGCGCCGGCCGAGCAGGTCTAGCGCGGCCATGATCGGCCGGCCGGTTCTGGAGCCACGGACCGGGCCGCCCGGCAGCGGTACGTCGTTCACCGGTCACCTCCTTGCGCTACGGAAAGAGTAGCGGCATCCTCGATGCTACTGAATCCGTAGCAGAGGAGATCGTCATGACCGGACCCCGGCTGGCGCCGATCGAGCCGCCGTACGACGAGAACGCCGCCGCCTGGCTGCACAAGTGGATGCCACCGGGCGTCGACGCCGAGCCGCTGGCGCTGTTCCGGCTGCTCGCATTGCACCCCGAGCTGGCGGACCGCTGCCGTCCGATGGCGTCCGGCCTGCTGAACAAGGGACTGCTGCCTGCCCGCGACCGCGAGGTCGTGATCGCCCGCACCACCGCGCGGGCCGGCGCCGAGTACGAGTGGGGGGTGCACGCGACCGTCTTCGGCCCGCTGGTCGGACTCGACCAGACCGTGCTGGACGCGCTCGCCACCGAGCCGCCCGGCACGACCGCCTTCGACGGCCGCGTCGCGCTGCTGGTCGCCGCCTGCGACGAGCTGCACGACGACGCGGTGACCGGTACCGCGACCTGGCGCGGCCTGCGCGAGCTGTACGACGACGCGCAGCTGGTCGAGCTGCTGCTGCTCGCCGGCTGGTACCGCACCCTGTCCACGGTGATCACGTCCACCGCACTCCCGCTCGAACCGTGGGCCGAGCGTTTCCCCGCGTCGCGATAAGCCGGGCGGTGTGGTCATAAGGGCCCGACGAATGACGACACGCCGGGTCACAAGGGCCCGATGAACGGATCTGGGGTCAGACGTGGTTGTTGGACATGACGTGTTTGATGCGGGTGTAGTCCTCGAGGCCGTACATGGACAGGTCCTTGCCCTGGCCGGAGTGCTTGAACCCGCCGTGCGGCATCTCGGCGACGAACGGGATGTGCGTGTTGATCCACACGCAGCCGAAGTCGAGCCGGCGCACCATCCGCATCGCGCGACCGTGGTCGCGGGTGAACACCGACGACGCCAGCCCGTACCGCACGCCGTTCGCCCAGCGGACCGCCTCGTCCTCGTCGGTGAACCGCTGCACCGTGATCACCGGGCCGAAGATCTCGTCCTGCACCGCCTCGTCGTCCTGCCGTAACCCGGACACCACCGTGGGCGCGTAGAAGTAGCCGCGGTCGCCGACCGTCGTACCACCGGTGCGCAGGCTGGCATGGTCCGGCAGCCGGTCGACGAACCCGCTCACCCTGGTCAGCTGGTTCGCGTTGTTCAGCGCGCCGTACTCGACATCCTCGTCCGGCCGGCCGGTCCGGGTCTGCTTCGCCTGCTCGGTCAGCGCGGCGACGAAGTCGTCGTGGATCCGCGGTCCGGCCAGCACCCGGGTGGCCGCCGTGCAGTCCTGGCCGGCGTTGTAGTAGCCGGCGCCCGCGATCGCCCGCGCCGCGTTCTCTACGTCCGCGTCGTCGAACACCATCACCGGCGCCTTGCCACCTAGCTCGAGATGGGTGCGCTTCAGGTCCTTGACCGCCGACGCGGCGACCTCCATGCCGGCCCGGACCGAGCCGGTGATCGCGACCAGCTGCGGCGTCGGGTGCTCGACCAGCGCGCGACCGGTGTCGCGGTCACCGCACACCACGTTCAGCACGCCGGGCGGCAGGAACTCGTTGCACAGCTCGGCGAGCAGCACGGTCGACGCCGGCGTGGTGTCGCTCGGCTTGAGCACCACCGTGTTGCCCGCGGCAAGGGCCGGCGCGATCTTCCAGACCGCCATCATCAGCGGGTAGTTCCACGGGGTCACCTGCGCGACGACGCCGATCGGCTCGCGCCGCACGTACGACGTGTGGCCGGCCAGGTACTCCCCCGCGGACCGCCCCTCCAGCACCCGGGCGGCGCCGGCGAAGAAGCGCAGCTGGTCGACGCACGGCGGCAGCTCGTCGGTCTCGGTCAGCGACAGCGGCTTGCCGGTGTTCTCGCTCTCCACCCGGATGAACTCATCCGCCCGTTCCTCCAGCGCGTCCGCGATCCTCAGCAGCGCCCGCTGCCTGTCCGCCGGCGTCGCGTCCTTCCAGGCCTCGAACGCGTCCGCCGCCGCGGACATCCCCCGGTCGACGTCCTCCGGCCCGGACAGCGGCGCCTGTGCGTAGGTCTCGCCGGTAGCCGGGTTCACCACGTCGTACGACGTGCCGCTGAGCGCTCCCGTAGGCCGGCCGTTGACGATGTTCGTGAGGGTCTGCAGATCAGCCATGACCGCGAGGGTAGCAACTGATCCAGTAGGCGGGAGCCGAGTGCTACAACGGATTCCGTTGTTACTAGCGACTGAATACTCGGACTCCTGCTACGTAGGTCGCCAGCACCCGATGGTCCCCGAGCTGCTCGGGCGGTCCGCCGAACGGGTCCCGGTCCAGCACCACCAGGTCCGCGAGCGCCCCGGGCGCGATCCGGCCGGTGTCATCGGCGTGGTTCACCCGGGCGCTGCCGGAGGTGTACGCCGCGAGCGCCGTCGTCAGGTCCAGGGCCTGGCCGGGCAGGAACGGGTCGTACTCCTGGTCGGCCAGCGCCGGTGGCAGCCGCCGGTTCACCGCGACGTGGATGCCGGCCAGCGGGTCGGGGCTGGACACCGGCCAGTCCGAGCCGGCCGCCAGCCGCGCGCCGTACCGGAACAGGTCGCCGAAGCGGTACTGCCGGTCGCTGCGCTCAGGTCCGAGGAACGGGATGGTGAGGTCGGTCAGCTGGCGTTCGTACGCGGCCCAGAGCGGCTGCAGGTTCGCCGTCACACCGAGCTCGGCGAACCGCGCGATGTCGTCGTCGTGGATCACCTGCAGGTGGGCGATGTGATGCCGGTGGCCGGTGTCGCCGTTGGCGGCCCGCGCGGCGGCGAAGGCGTCCAGCGCCTCGCGGACGGCGCGATCGCCGATCGCGTGCACGTGGACCTGGAACCCAGCCGCGTCCAGCCGAGTCACGGCATCGGCCAGCACCTCCGGCTCGACGAAGGAGAGGCCGTTGTTCGGGGTCGGCCGGCCGTCCGCGCCGAGGTAGGGCTCGAGCATGCCGGCGGTGAAGTTCTCCGCGACGCCGTCCTGCATGATCTTGACCGTGTCGGCGCGGAAACGCCCGTACCGCAAGGCGCTCCGGCGTTCCAGCAGGCCGGGGATCTGCTCCGGCCCGTGGTCGCGGCGCCACCAGAGCGCGCCGTTCACCCGGGCGGTGAGCAGGTCCCGCCGGGCCAGGTCGAGGTACGCCGCTCCCGCGTCCGGCAGGTTCGCGTACTCGCCGAGGATCGCGTCCTGCCAGCCGGTGATGCCCAGCGAGTGCAGGTAGGACTGCGCCTCCAGCAGACCCGCGACCAGCTCGTCGTGGGTGGTCCCCGGTACCAGCCGCCCGACCAGCTCCATCGCTCCCTCGTGCAGGGTGCCGGCCGGTGTGCCGCCGGGGCCGCGCTCGACCCGCCCGTCCGGCGGGTCCGGCGTCCCGGCGTGCAGGCCGGCGATCTCGAGCGCCCGGGTGTTCACCCAGGCGCCGTGGTGGTCGGCGTTCACCAGGAACACCGGCCGGTCCGGGACCACCAGGTCGAGCTCGACCGCGGTCGGCGTACCGCCCGGGAAGTCCGGCTGGTGCCAGCCGCCGCCGAGGATCCAGCCGACGTCCGGATGCTCCCGCGCGTACGTCGCGATCAGGTCCAGGTACGCCGCGCGTCCGATCGCACCGGACAGGTCGCAGCGCATGCGTTCCAGCCCGCCCTGGACCGGATGGACGTGGGCGTCGACGAACCCGGGCAGCAGCAGGCCGCCTGCCAGGTCGACGGTCTCGGTTCGCGGGCCAGCCAGCCCGACCGCGTCCGCACTCACCGCCACGACCCGGCCGGCCCGGACCGCGACCGTGACGTCCCGGCGGTACCGGTACCCGTCGAACACCGCACCGCCGCGGAAGATCAGGTCGGCCATCTGCCTTGCTCCCGAATCTGCGGATTTCGTAGTCAGAAGTGTCATGTACAGCGGAGATCGCCAACATATCGCAGATTTGACCACTGATTCACTTGCCGAACGCGACGGTTTCGAGGGAGGATAGCGGGCAACGCGATTCCGAGACGAGGAAACCCAGATGTCCCCCGACGCCCTCGACGACACCGAGTACGGCCGGCTGCAGCAGTCCGCGCGGGACCACCTGTGGCTGCACTTCACCCGGATGTCCGGGTACCAGACGTCCGACGTACCGATGATCGTCCGCGGCGACGGCGTCCACATCTACGACGCCCGCGGCAAGCGGTACCTGGACGGTCTCGCCGGTCTGTTCGTCAGCCAGCTCGGTCACGGGCGAACCGAGCTGGCGGACGCGGCCGCGAAGCAGGCGTCGGAGCTGGCGTTCTTCCCGCTCTGGTCGTACGCGCACCCGAAAGCGGTCGAGCTGTCCGAGCGGGTCGCGTCGTACGCGCCGGGCGAGCTGAACCGGGTCTTCTTCACCAGCGGCGGCGGCGAGGCGGTCGAGACCGCGTGGAAGCTGGCCAAGCAGTACTTCAAGCTGACCGGCAAGCCCGGCAAGCACAAGGTGATCAGCCGCGCGATCGCGTACCACGGCACCACCCAGGGCGCGCTCTCGATCACCGGTCTGCCCGAGCTCAAGGCGCCGTTCGAGCCGCTGGTGCCGTCGACCTTCCGGGTGCCGAACACGAACATCTACCGCGCGCCGATCCACGGCGACGACCCGGTCGCGTTCGGCCGCTGGGCCGCGGACCAGATCGATGTCGCGATCGAGAACGAGGGCGCGGACACGGTCGCAGCGGTCTTCCTCGAGCCGGTACAGAACGCCGGCGGCTGCTTCCCGCCGCCACCGGGGTACTTCCAGCGCGTCCGTGAGATCTGCGACCGGCACGACGTACTGCTGGTCAGCGACGAGGTGATCTGCGCCTTCGGCCGGCTCGGGCACATGTTCGGCGCCGAACGGTACGGCTACCAGCCCGACATCATTACCTGCGCCAAGGGCCTCACCTCGGGGTACGCCCCACTCGGCGCGATGATCGCCACGGACCGGCTGATCGAGCCGTTCCTGCACGGCAACACATCCTTCGCGCACGGCTACACGTTCGGCGGGCACCCGGTGTCCACCGCCGTCGCGCTGGCCAACCTCGACATCTTCGAGCGCGAAGGAATACTCGAGCACGTGCGGAACGAGGAGGGGCCGTTCCGCACGACGCTCGAGAAACTCCTCGATCTTCCGCTGGTCGGCGACGTCCGCGGCGACGGCTTCTTCTACGGCATCGAGCTGGTGAAGGACAAGCAGACCAAGGAGACGTTCAACGAGGAGGAGTCCGAACGACTGCTCCGCGGGTTCCTCTCCAAGGCGCTGTTCGACGCGGGCCTGTACTGCCGCGCGGACGACCGCGGCGACCCCGTGATCCAGCTGTCCCCGCCGCTGATCTGCAACCAGTCCCACTTCACCGAGATGGAACAGATCATCCGCGCCGTCCTCACCGAGGCCGAGTCCCTCCTCTAGCTCCAAGCTTCCCCAGCTCACCCGGCTCGGCCCGGGCCCTCCGCCATTTTGCCGATCATCGGTCAAAAGTGGTGGCGTACTTCGAGAACTACACCTGCTCGAGGGCGGCCCTCAGAAGTCGAAGCCGAGGCCGAGGCGGTCCAGGGTACGGAGCCAGAGGTTGCGGTGACCGCCGGTGGCGTCGGCACGGGCCATGGACCAGCGGGTGAGCTGGATGCCGGCGTAGCGGATCGGCTCGGGTGGGAAGGGCAGCGGTCGTTCGCGGACCATCCGCAGCCGGGTGCGCTCGGTGTCCTCGGCGTACAGCAGGTCCAGCATCACGTCGGCGCCGAACCGGGTGGCGCCGACCCCGAGGCCGGTGTAGCCGAGCGCATACCCGACCCGCCCGCGGGACGCCGTACCGAAGAAGGCGCAGAACCGCGTCGACGTGTCGATCACGCCGCCCCAGCGGTGCGTGAAGCGCAGGCCCTCCAGCTGCGGGAAGGTGCGGAAGAAGTGCCGCGCGAGCAGCCGGTGCGTGGCCTCCTGCTGCTCCAGCTCGGGGTCGATCCGGCTGCCGAAGTGGTACAGCGCGTCGTATCCGCCCCACAGGATCCGGTCGTCGCGGGTCAGCCGGTAGTAGTGGAACTTGTTCGCGGCATCGCCGACGCCCTGCCGCCGGCGCCATCCGATCGCGTCGCGCTGGGCGGCGGACAGCGGCTCGGTGACCAGGACCAGGTCGTAGACCGGGACGGTGTACAGCCGGAGCCGGCGCATCAGCGACGGGAAGGCGTTGGTGGCCAGCGCGACCCGGTCCGCCCGGACCGACCCGTACGGCGTGTGCACCCGCATCGCCGTACCGTCGCGGCGCAGCCGGACCACGGGGCTGTGCTCGTGGATCCGCACGCCCGAGCTCAGACAGGCCCGGCGCAGTCCCCAGGCCAGCCGGGCGGGCTCGACCAGCGCCGTACCGCCGCGGTCCCAGAGCGCCGCGAGGTACGTCGGCGAGTGGACCTGCTCCCGGGCCGCGTCGGTGTCCAGGAACTCCACGTCATGACCGGCGGCGGTCATCTCCTCGGCGCCCTCGGCCAGCTCATCGACCTGGTGCGGGGCGGTCGCGACGGTGAGCTCGCCGGTGCGTTCCCAGCCGCAGTCGATCCGGTGCGCGGTGATGGTGTCGCCGATCGCGGTGAGGTTCTCGGCGCCGATCCGGTCCAGCTCGGCCAGCTCGTCCGGCCAGCGGGCCTGGCCGTTCGGGAACCCGTGCGTGAGGCTGGCGTCGCAGAAACCGCCGTTGCGCCCGCTCGCCGCACTCCCGCAGGTCGTTGCCTCCAACAGCAGCACGTCCAGACCGGAATACCGCTCCTTGGCCCGGAGCGCGGTCCACAGGCCGGTGTAGCCGCCACCGACCACGACCAGGTCCGCGATCTCGGCACCGTGCAGCGGCGGCTCCGACTCGGGGATGGCCGGGTCGTCCAGCCAGAACACCCTGGGAACCGCGTCGGCGAGCGGATCGGTCACGCGCGCACCCGGCGCCGCCGACGGGCCAGCTCGGCACCCAGCACGAGCAGCACCGCGAGCAGGAACATCGCCGTCCCGATCACGTTGATCTGCGGCGGGATGTCGCGCTGCGCGGAGCCCCAGACGTACATCGGGAAGGTGACGGTCCGGCCGGCGTTCAGGTTGGTGATGATGAAGTCGTCGAACGACAGCGAGAAGCTCAGCAACGCGGCGGCGAGGATGCCCGGGAACACCTGCGGGAAGGTGATCCGCCAGAATGTCTGCCACTCGTTCGCGTAGAGGTCCATCGCCGCCTGCTCCAGTCGCAGGTCCATCCCGGACAGCCGCGCCTTCACGGTGACCACGACGAACGACAGGCAGAACATCACGTGCGCGATGAAGATCGTCCAGAAGCCGAGCTGCCCGCCGGCCCCGGCCGACACGAACAGCGCGAGCAGCGAGGCGCCGAGCACGATCTCCGGCGACGCCATCGGCAGGAAGATGAACAGGTTGCTCGCCGACCGGCCGCGGTACCGGTGCCGCACCATCGCGAACGCCATCAGGGTGCCGAGCACGGTCGCGACGGCGGTGGCGAGCAGCCCGACGCGCAGGCTCGTGCTGACCGACTCGCACAGCCCGAACGGCTGGCACGGGTGCAGCCAGTTGTCCAGCGTGAAGCCGTCGAACTGGTACGCGAGCCGGCTCTTCGGCTCGTTGAACGACATCAGCACCACGACGAATATCGGCGCGAACAGGTACAGCAGCACCCCGAAGGCCACGAACAGGACGAGGTGCGACCCGATCCACCGCCCGAACCTGGTCATACCAGATCCTCCGTCCCGGTCCGCCGGACGTAGAACAGCACCAGTACGACGATCGCGGCCATCAGCGTGACCGAGAGCGCCGCGGCGGTCGGGTAGACCCCGGCGGCGAACAGGCTCTGGATGTCGTTGCCGATCATCCGCTGCTTCGGCGTACCGAGCAGCTGGGCGTTGATGTAGTCACCAGCGGCCGGGATGAAGGTGAGCAGCGTGCCGGCCACCACACCGGGCATCGACAGCGGCAGCGTGACGGTCCGGAACGTCGTGAACGGCCCGGCGAACAGGTCGCCGCCGGCCTCTATCAGCCGGTGGTCGATCCGTTCCAGGCTGGCGTACAGCGGCAGCACCATGAACGGCAGGAAGTTGTACGTCAGGCCGGTCACCACGGCGGCCGTTGTCGCGAGCAACCGTCCGTCCGGGCCGAGGATCCGCAACGCCTGCAGCACGTCGACCACGAACCCGTTGTCGCCGAGGAGCAGCTTCCAGGACAGCGTACGGATCAGGAAACTGGTGAAGAACGGCGCGATCACCAGCGCCAGCATCAGGTTCTTCCAGCGGCCGGCCTTGAACGCGATCGCGTAGGCCAGCGGGTACCCGAGAAGCAGGCAGATCGCCGTCGCCACGAGTGCGTAGACGAACGACCGCCCGAACGGCCGGGCGTAGTCCCGCAGCGCGTCGACGTAGTTCTGCCAGTGCCAGGTCACCGTGTAACCGGTCTCCACCGAGCCCGACGGGTCGTACAGACTGGCGCTCAGCAACGTCACCAGCGGCACCACGAAGAACAGCACCAGCCACAGTCCGCCCGGGAGCAGCAGCAGGTACGCGGTCAGCCGACGGCGGCCGGTGCGCCGCTCGGGCTCGGCGGCCGCGGGCGGGCCAGCCGCCGGGGGCGCACCGCCGAGGTGGCTCAGCGCACTCACGCCACCTCCTCCACACCGGCCTTTGCGTCCTGTTTCGCGTCCAGCACGAACGTGTGCGCCGGCTGCCAGTTCAGGTCGACGGTGTCGCCGACGGCGAACGTGTCCCGCGCCCCGGTGTTCTGCTCGAACACGGTCAGCTCCGGACCCCACGACAGCCGGGCGAGGTACTGCGTGCTGACCCCGACGTAGCTCACGTCGCTGACCACGGCACCACGCAGGCAGTTCACCTGGTCCCCGGCCCCGTCCTGCGGTCGGTCACCGTCGGCCAGGTGCACCTTCTCGGGCCGCACGCCGACCCAGACCGCGCCGTCGGCGACCCTGGCCCGCGCCGCCGGCACGACGACCTTGCTGCCGTGCACCTCGACGACGAGGCTGTCGCCCCGCCGGTCCAGCACCGAACCTTCGAGCAGGTTCGACTGGCCGAGGAAGTTGGCCACAAATGTCGTCGCCGGCAGGTCGTACAGCTCGACCGGGGTGCCGAGCTGCTCGATCACGCCGGCGTTCATCACCGCGATCGAGTCGGCCATCGTCATGGCCTCCTCCTGGTCGTGCGTCACGTGCACGAACGTGATGCCGACCTCGGTCTGGATCCGCTTCAGCTCGATCTGCATCTGCCGGCGCAGCTTCAGGTCCAGCGCACCGAGCGGCTCGTCCAGCAGCAGCACCTCGGGGTGGTTGATCAGCGCCCGGGCCAGTGCGACCCGCTGCTGCTGGCCGCCGGACAGCTGCGCCGGCTTGCGGTGCCGGTACTCGCCCAGCTCGACCAGCTCGAGCATGTCCTCGACCTGCTGCCGGACCTGCTTGACGCCGCGGCGGCGCAGCCCGAAGGCCACATTCTCGAAGACGTCCAGGTGCGGGAAGAGGGCGTAGCTCTGGAACACGGTGTTGACGGGCCGCTTGTACGGACGCAGCTCGGTGATCTCGTCCGCACCGAGCCGGATCCCTCCTGCGCTCGGTCGCTCCAGCCCGGCGACCATTCGCAGCGTCGTCGTCTTACCACATCCGGACGGACCGAGCAGGGCGAAGAAGGCGCCTTGCGGCACGGTGAGGTCGAGCTCGTGCACCGCCGTGAAGCTGCCGAACCGCTTGCAGAGCCCCGCCAGCACCAGATCGCCGGCCACCGGTCTCAGCCGCCGATCGCCTTATTGAAGTCCGACTCGTACAGCTTCGCCTTGGCTTCGTCGAGCGGCATGAACGCAATGGCCTTGGACAGCGTGGGCTGGTCGGGGAAGATCAGCGGGCTGTCGACGAGCTCGGGGTCGATCTTCTCCATCGCCTGCTGCGCGCCCTGCACCGGGCAGATGAAGTTGACCCAGGCAGCCAGGGTCGCCGCGACCTGCGGGTCGTAGTAGTGGTCCATCACCGCCTCGGCGTTGGCCTTGTGGGTCGCCTTGTTCGGCACCAGCATGTTGTCGGCCCACAACCCGAGGCCCTCTTCGGGAACGACGAACTTGATGTTCGGGTTGTCGGCCTGCAGCGCGATGACGTCACCCGACCAGGCCTCGCAGGCCGCGATGTTGCCGGCGTTCAGGTCCTGGATGTAGTCGTTGCCTGTGAACCTGCGGATCTGGCTGGACGCGACGTACCCCTCGAGCTTCTCCAGCGCCTGGTTCCACTGCTCGTCGGTGAAGTTGGACGGGTCAGCGCCGACCAGCCGCAGCATGAACAGCATCGTGTCCCGCATCTCCGAGAGCATCGTGATCTTGCCCTTGAGGTCCGGGCGGGTGAGCAGGTCGGCCATGCTCTTGACCTCACGGGTGGCCTTGGCGTTGTAGGCGATCCCGGTCAACCCGGCCTGCCACGGGACGCTGTGGTCGCGGTTGGGGTCCCAGGAGGGTGCCTTCAGGGAGGCCAGCAGGTTCGCGTCGACGTTCGGGATCTTCGCGTGGTCGAGCTTCTGGATCCAGCCGAGGCTGATCATCCTGGCCGCCATCCAGTCGGTCAGCACGAAGATGTCCCGTCCGGTCGGCTGGCAGGCGCCCAGCTGGTCCTTGACCTTCGCGTAGAACTCGGCGTTGTCGTTGACGTCGGCGGTGTAGGTGACCTTGATGCCGGACTTCTTCTCGAAGGCGGCCAGCGTCGGCAGCACGGTCTTGCCGTTGACCTTCTCCTCGGACTCGTCCATGTAGCTGGGCCAGTTCGAGAACCGGAGCGTCTTTTCCGTGCCCGACGTATCCGTGCTCACGCACTCCTGCTCGGTCTGTTTCGCGGCCGGCGTACCGCAGGCGGCCAACAGCCCGGTCCCGCCCAGACCTAGTGCCGACATCCCCCGCAGCATGGTCCTGCGGCTGATCGCGGTTGGGGTTCGAGGGCTCATCGGCCTACCTCCTGCAACTGGATTCGCGGCGATACTGTCAAATCCGGTCTGCCAAGACAAGCGATTCCGTCGCCTGGTCGCCATTCTGCAACGAAATCCATCGCGTGCTCTTGCTTACGCCCTGTGACGCTGAAAGGATCTGGGCGTGGCAGTACGCAGCGGAACCCAGGACAGACCCCCGGCCCCGCTCGACGACGTCTCGAAGGCGATCATCGAGCAGCTCCAGCTCGACGGACGGCGCTCGTACGCCGCGATCGCGAAGGTCGTCGGCCTGTCCGAGGCCGCGGTCCGGCAACGCGTCCAGCGGCTGATCGACAACGGCGTCATGCAGGTGGTCGCGGTGACCGACCCGCTCGAGCTCGGGTTCGCCCGGCAGGCGATGGTCGGCATCAAGGCCGAGGGCCCGCTCGAGTCGATCGCCGACAAGCTCAAGGCGATGGAAGAGGTCGAGTACGTCGTGATCACCGCCGGCTCGTTCGACCTGCTGGCCGAGGTGCTGTGCGAGAGCGACGACGACCTCCTGCGCATCCTGTCGGACCGGATCCGCTCGATCGAGGGCGTGAAGTTCACCGAGACGTTCGTGTACCTCAAGCTGGTCAAGCAGACCTACTCGTGGGGCGTCCGCTGAGCCTCTGGGCTGACACCGCAGGGGACCCGGAACCAGCCCGGCCGCCGCTGCCGGGCAGCACGGACGTGGACGTGGTGATCGTCGGTGCCGGGTACACCGGACTATGGACGGCGTACTACCTGGCCGCAGCGGACCCGTCGCTGCGAATCGTCGTACTGGAGGCGAGAACCGCCGGGTTCGGCGCGTCCGGCCGCAACGGCGGCTGGTGCTCGGCGCTGTTCCCGGCCTCCGCGGCGGCACTAGCCGCACTGCCCGGGTCGAGCCGGGACAGGGCGGTCGCGATGCACCGGGCGATGACGGCGTCGGTGAAAGAGGTCGGCCGGGTAACCGTTGCCGAGGGCATCGACTGTCACTACCACAAGGGCGGCACCGTGGTGCTCGCTCGCAGCACGACGCAGTGGGCCCGCGCGCAGCAGAAGGTCGCGGCCGCCCGGTCATGGGGCCGCGACGACCTGCGGCTGCTCGACGCGCGCGAGACCGCCGAGCACGTCCGCGCGACGAACGTGCTCGGCTCGACGTACACGCCGCACTGCGCCGCGATCCATCCGTTGCGGCTGGCCCGCGGTCTGGCCGCGGCCGTGCAGCGGCGCGGCGTGACCATCCACGAGAACACCCCGGTGACCGTGCTCGAACCAGGCCGGGCCATCACGCCGTACGGCGTGGTGCGGGCCGACCTGGTGGTGCGGGCGACCGAGGGGTTCACGCCGCGGCTGCCCGGGTACCGGCGGGCGGTCGCGCCGGTGTACTCGCTGATGGTGGCGACCGAGCCGCTCAGCGACACCGTGTGGGACCAGATCGGGCTTGCGGACCGGCCCACCTTCAGCGACTACCGGCACCTGATCGTCTACGGCCAGCGAACCGCGGACGGCCGGCTCGCATTCGGTGGCCGCGGGGCGCCGTACCACTACGGATCCCGTACCCGGCCGGGGTACGACGACGAGCCCGGCGTGCACGCCGCGCTGCGCGACACCGTCCGGGATCTGTTCGGCCTCAGCGACGTACGGTTCACGCACGCCTGGGGTGGTCCGCTCGGGATCCCGCGGGACTGGTGCGCGTCGGTCGGCCTGGACCGCGGTACCGGGCTGGCCTGGGCGGGCGGCTACGTCGGCGACGGCGTGAGTACGACGAACCTGGCCGGGCGCACACTCACCGACCTGGTGCTGCGGCGCGACACCGAGCTGGTCCGGCTGCCCTGGGTAGGCCACCGGTCCCGGCGGTGGGAGCCGGAACCGCTGCGCTGGCTCGGCGTGAACGCCGGCCTGCGCGCGATGACGCTGGCCGACACCGAGGAGCGGATCACCCGCCGGGACAGCCGGATCGCACGTCTGATGGCCCCGCTGCTCGGCGCCGGACGACGCCCGGCCGGAGCGTAACCCCAAACCCGTTCATCGGACCCTTGTGACCCGGCGTGTCGCCGTTGATCGGGCCCTTGTGACCATCGAGCCGGTACGGCGGGCGGTCCGCCGGCTGTGGTCACAAGGGCCCGACGAGTGACGACACGCCGGGTCACAAGGGCCCGATGAACGGGTTGGTCAGGGGATGAGCTCGAGGTCGAAGATGTGGATGCTGCCGTTGGAGGGGAGGACGACCAGGTCGACGGTCTTGGCGGGATCGACGGGGATGGAGTGGGCGAAGATGCGGTACGCGATGCCGGCGTTGCCGTAGCCGTCCGGGCGGTTCCGGCCGTCTGACGACGCCACCAGGGTCGCGCCGTGGGCGGTGGCGTCCTGGAAGGACCAGTTCGGGAAACCGAACGTGCCGCTGGACGACGTCCCGTCGGTGTACCAGACCGTTGCCGTCCCGACCGCGGCCAGCCCTGCCGCCGAGCCCAGGAACGCAATCTTCGAGCCCTGCCCGGGCAGCGCGATCGCCTGCCCGCCGGCGATCACGTTGTTCTTCGTGCCGGCGGCCGCGGACGGCCAGGTGAAGGTCGCGCCGAGCGCGCTGACGGACCCGCCGGGTGTGACCCCGACGTCGGCCAGCTTCTGCGCGGAGAAGCTGTTGCCGTCACCGTCGAAGTTGCCCGGCGTCGGGTTCGACTCGTCGGTCACACCGACGTTGTTGTACGCCGCCGCCAGGTCCGGCAACGGCTCGCCGGACCGCTGGACCCGGGTCCCGGTCGCACTGCCGCCGGTGTACGACGCGGTGGCGGTGAAGGTCCGCAACGTGAACCCGGGCAGTCTCTCCGGCACCCGGATGTCGAACGACACCTGGACCGACTGGCCCGGCCGGACCGCGTCCCGGACGGTCCGCGACTCGGGGTAGACCGACCAGCCGACCGGCCCGGTGAAGGTCACCGACAGCCGGGACAGCTTCGTCGTACCGCCGTTGGTGACCGTGACGGTCACCGGCACGATCGCCGGCCCGTTCAGGTCGACCTCGGAGATGCTCACCGTCACGGGGTCGTCGGCCGCGGCGGCCGAGTTCGTTGCCAACGGCAACGCCAGGAGGATGGCGGCGGCGCCGGCCATCGCGCGAAGGGCCGCCCTCATTGGACCGGGGGCATGTCGGTCTCGACGGAGTCCAGGCCCAGCCGTAGCTTGGCCCAGTCACCGCGGGTGAAGTCCGGTACGCCGACCGGTTTGCCGCCGCGATCCAGTGACTCCACACTGAGCGGCACCGGCGAGCACCACGAGGCCGAGTCGTACACGTCTATGTCGGGCACCAGTCCGGCCCTCATCTCCTGCACGATCCGCCACTGCAGGATGTAGTCAATGCCGCCGTGCCCGCCGTTGTTCTCCGCGTCGTCGCCCACCTTCTTCCACAGCCAGTGGTCGAACGTGCTCTGGTACGACGCGAAGTCGCGCCAGGTGTCACCGCTGTGGTCAGGCTCGAAGTAGGCCCGGGCGCCGGTGCTGCCGCTGACGTAGTCCTCCACGATGCCGCGGCTGCCGACCAGGCTGTTGATCCGGCTGTACGGGCGCGGCGAGCTGACCGCATGCTCGGCGCGGATGACCCGGCCCTTGGCGGTGTCGATCATGCAGGTGATCAGGTCACCGTTGATGTAGGTCTCGTTCCACACCGGGTCGGTGCGCGGGATGTTGCGCTCGCGGTAGTCCGCCAGCCCCTTCGGCTCGGTCGCGGTGGCGGCCAGCGTGGTGAACCGGTCTCCGCGGTTGATGTCCATGCAGGCCGCGATCGGCGCCAGCCCGTGCATCGGGTAGAAGCTCGCGATGCTGCGGGTGTGCCACCTCCGCCGCCAGGCGTCGGTGTAGTACGTCGGGGAGAACAGCAGCCCGCGCAGGTCGTGCATGTACCCGCCGTGGCCGTTCGTGACGTCGCCGAAGGTGCCCTCGTGTGCCATCTTGAGCATCGCCAGCTCGTTGCGGCCGTAGTTGCAGTTCTCCATCAGCCACAGGTGCTTGCGGGTCAGCTCGGAGGTGTTGACCAGGTCCCAGAGCTCGGCCAGCTCGGTGGCGATCGGGAGCTCGATGCCGACGTGCTTGCCGCCGAGCAGTGCGGCCTTGCCGTGCGTGTAGTGGAACTCCCATGGCGTCGCGACGTACACCAGGTCGACGTCCGGGCTCGTCACCAGCGCCTGGTACGACGAGCTGGAGCCGCCGTGCTCGACGGGTCGGGGCTTGCCGAGCTGGACCAGTCGGTCCGCGGCGGTCTTCGCCCGGTCGGCACGGATGTCGCACACGTGCGTGACCACGGCACCGGGGATGGCGGACCAGCCACTGAGCATGCCCATGCCACGGTTGCCCAGACCGATCAGGCCGATCCGGACCATGTCGTGCTGCTCGAACGGGACGCCGATCATCGTCTTCTGACCGGCCTGGCGGCGTGGGATGTCTGCGGTCGAGCCGGCCGAGCCGGCCGGGCCGGCGGCCGACGCCGCGGCGGGGGCCGCGGCGAGCACACCTCCGGCCAGCGCACCCCCGAGCAGCGAGCGGCGGGACGTGGTGGGTAGGTCGGGCATGAGGAACCACTCCTCGGGAGGTGACGCCCGGGCGGCGGGCGTAAGTGGGCGGTTCATCGCACTCTGTCGCGCCACGCTCACACTGTCAATACCTGCTCGCTAATAACCCCCAACGAGCACATTCGCACACCTCCGCTGCAGATCACGGCCACCTCCCGTACCGACACGCCGTCGACGCGGCCGGTCCACGGCGTGTCGGTACGGGAAGTCGGCACCGAGTGCCGGGCACCAGGCGAGCTCCCGTAAGGACACGCCGTCCGCGCCGGGGTTCGGGCGGCGTGTCGGCACGGGAAGTGAGGCAGGTGGGAGGGTGGGCGCTGTGGTAGGTGTGGGCCACTGGCGGCGACAGGGAGGCGGGTACTCGATGGCGGTGCGCAGCGAACGGAACGGGCCGGTGACCACGGTCGTGCTCTCCCGGCCGGAGGCCCGCAACGCCGTGGACGGGCCGACCGCGCAGGCGCTGGCCGACGAGTTCCGCGCGTTCGACGCCGACCCGGACGCAGCGGTCGCGGTGCTGTGGGGCGAGGGCGGCACGTTCTGCGCCGGCGCGGACCTGAAGGCCGTCGGCACCGAACGCGGCAACGCCGTCACCGAGGACGGCGACGGCCCGATGGGCCCGACCCGGCTGCGGCTCGGCAAGCCCGTGATCGCGGCGATCGCGGGTCACGCGGTGGCCGGCGGGCTCGAGCTGGCGCTGTGGTGCGACCTGCGGGTTGCCGAGGAGGACGCCGTACTCGGTGTGTTCTGCCGGCGCTGGGGCGTGCCGCTGATCGACGGCGGAACGGTCCGGCTCCCCCGGCTGGTCGGCACCGGCCATGCGATGGACCTGATCCTCACCGGCCGCCCGGTGCAGGCGTCGGAGGCACGCGCGATGGGCATGGTCAACCGCGTCGTACCGGTCGGGCAGTCCCGGCAGGCCGCCGAGCAGCTCGCGGCCGACCTGGCCGCCTTCCCGCGGACCTGCCTGCGGCACGACCGGCTGTCGGTACTGGAGGCCGAGGGCCTGCCCGAGACCGACGCGCTCGCGGTCGAGCTGAAACACGGCAGGGAGTCGCTGGCCGACGCGGCCGAGGGCGTGGCACGGTTCGCCGCGGGCGCCGGCCGGCACGGCAGCTTCGGCGACCGATGAACGTCCACCGGCTGCTCGGTACGGCCACCGAGTTCCACGCCCGCACCATCCCGTCCGGGCTCGAGGCGGCCGAGGCATGGGTGTTCTCGATCCAGCGGACCGCGCTGGTGCTGGGCAGCTCGCAGCGCGGGCACGTCGCGGACGAGGCGTCCACCCGCCAGCACGGCGTCGAGGTGGTGCGGCGCAACAGCGGTGGCGGTGCCGTCCTGCTGGTCCCGGGCCGGAGCCTGTGGATCGACGTGCTGCTGCCCCGGGACGACCCGCGCTGGGTGGACGACGTCGGCCTGTCGGCGTACTGGCTGGGTGAGGTCTGGGCGGACGCCCTCCGGGAGGCGGGCGTCGAGCCGGTGGTGCACAAGGACCGGCTGCAGCAGACGCAGTGGGGCAGGCTGGTGTGCTTCGCTGCCGTGGGTCCGGGCGAGGTGACCGTCGCCGGCCGCAAGGTGGTGGGCATCTCGCAGCGTCGTACCCGCGGCGGCGCCCGGTTCCAGTGTCTGGTGATGGACCACTGGGACCCGGGGCTGCTGCTCGACCTGCTGGAGCTCAGCCCGACCGAGCGGGCCCGGGCCTTGGCGGACCTGAAGGATGTCGCGGCAGGCCCCGGCGTACCGCTGGACGCACTCGAGAACGCGGTGCTGGACCGGCTGGGTCGATGGTGGTGACCGTCCGTGGACTGCACCCGGCGCTGGACGCACTGCGGACGGAGCTGACATGACCGGGCAGCACGTGGCCGGGTTCCCGGTCGAGGAGCTGGTCCTGGTCGCGTTGGCGAGCGCCGCGCCGCTGCTCGTCTACGTCGGCTGGGGGATCGCCGACCGGGCCGGTCGGTTCCGCCGGGCCGTGCGGCGGTTCACGACGCGGCGCGGATGACCGCCAGCAGGTCTTCCGCCAGCGGCTCAGCGACCGCGACCGTCCCGACCGAGGTGGCGGTGTGCGGCGAGCCGTCGAGAGCGAGTACGACGGCGCCGGCCTCGCGGGCGATCGCCACCCCGGCCGCGGTGTCCCATGGGTTGTTGCCGTTCAGCACGCAGGCATCCAGCCTGCCGGCCGCGACCCAGGCAAGGTCGGTGACGGCGGACCCGAGCAGCCGGAGCCGCTGCACACGTTCGGCCAGCGACGCGGTGATGGCCAACCGCTGCGCGTTCTTCGCCGCCGCGCCGGGGCCGATCGCATAGTCGCCGATGGCAACGAGTGCCTGGTCGAGCCGGTCGCACCGGCTGGCCCGGATCGGCTGGTCGTTGCACCAGGCACCGAGTCCGTCGGCGGCCGTGTAGCGGGTGCCGAGGAACGGCAGGTCGACCACGCCGAGCAGCGAGGTGCTGTCGCCGATCAGCCCGAGCGAGACACCGCACAGCGGCACGCCGTGCAGGAAGTTCACGGTGCCGTCGATCGGGTCCAGCGCCCAGGTCAACCCGGACGATCCGGCGACCTCGCCCTCCTCCTCACCGATCAGCCCGATCTGCGGCGTCTGCTCGGCGAGGAAGCCGCGGACCAGCCGCTCGATCGCGATGTCCAGCTCCGAGGCCATGTCCCGGTCGCCTTTCGGCAGCACCGCGCCGGGCATGCCGGTGCGCAGCAGATCGGCGCCCAGGGCAACGGCCTCGGTGGCGATGCTGAGCAGTCGGTCGAGGTCCGTCACCGCGACAGGCCGCGCTCGATGGCGGCGATCAGCTGCGGGCGCAGCTCCTCGGGCTGGATCACCGCGTCGACGGAGCCGACCTCAACGGCCCGCCGGATGCTGTGCACCCGGTCGAACTCGGCCGCGACCTCGCCGAGCTTCTCGGCCCGGACCGCCGCGCGTACCTCGGTCAGCTCGGTGGCCAGCGCGGCCCGGTTGGCGCCTTCGGCCTCGGCCATCCGGGCCTCCAGCTCGGCGACCCGCGGGTCGGCCGAGGTCCGGGTGCGGACCTCGCCGGCGAAAACCACCGCGGCCGCAGGCGCGCCGCCGATGACGGAGGCGAACGAGCCCTCGACCGCGAGCACGGTCATCGACGGGTTCAGCGCCTTGGAGAACACCACGAACGCGCCGCCGTGGTACCGGGACACCACGCAGAACACGATCGGCCCGCGGAAGTTCACGATGGCCCGGCCGATCTCGGCGCCGTACTCGAGCTGCAGGTTCCGCATCGAGTCCGGCGAGCCGTCGAAGCCGGAAAGGTTCGCGAGCACCACCAGCGGGCGGTTGCCGCTGGCCGCGTTGATCGCCCGGGCCGTCTTCTTCGACGAGCGCGGGAACAGCGTGCCGGCGGTATAGGTGTCCGGACCGTCGGTGGGCGGGAAGCCGCGCCGCGGCACCGGCTTGGACTCGATTCCGAGCAGGCAGACCGGCCAGCCACCGAGCCGCGCGTCCTGCACCACCGCGGTCTCGGCGTCGGCCATTCCGGCCCAGCGCTCCAGCACCGGGTGGTCGGCGTCGGACACCGCGCGCATCAGGGTGCGGATGTCAAACGCCTTCTTGCGGTCCGGGTTGGTCTCGGCGGAGAAGACCTCGCCGACGGTTCGGAAGCCGCCGTCGGCCGGGTCGTGCGGGTAGGTGGTGACGTCGCGGTCGTGCGGGTCGCTGGTCGGCGCGCGCCGCGGCCCGCGCTCCCCCGGTGCCACATAGGTGTGGTCGTAGTGCGCCATCAGGATGTCCCGTGCGCCCGCCAGGTCGGGCGCCCAGTACTGCGCCTGCCCGTTCGGGCCCATCACCCGGTCGTAGCCGCCGATGCCGAAGTTGTCCTCGGCCGACACCCCGCCGGAGAAGTCCAGCGACTGCTTGCCGGTCAGCACCATCGCGCTGTCCGGCGTCATCACCAGGATCCCCTTGGTGTGCATCAGCATCGTCGCCTCGGCGTTCCAGTACGGCTGCGCGCCGACGTTGATGCCCGCGACGACGACATTGATCTCGCCGCCGGCCTGGGTGAACTCGATGATCCGCTTCAGCGCCTTCGCGACCCAGTCCATGTTCTCGGTGCCGGAGTCCATCGAGATCCGCGCGCCGGCGGACACCGCGAACCACTCCACCGGGACCCGCATCCGCTCAGCCAGGTCGAGGGCCGCGATGATCCGGGCGCACTCGGCCTCGGCGACCGCGCCGAGCGCCTTGGTCGGGTCGCCGCTCAGCACCACCCGGGTGACGCCGTCGGGGTGACGCCGGGTCGGCGTACTGATCACGCCGACGATCAGGCCGGCCTTGTTCAGCCCGCGCGGGCGCTCGACCGGTACCAGGGAGCCGGTGTCGTCCAGGTCGTGCTCGACGTACGAGCCGCCGGGTCCAGCGACCATGCCGGCCACCTCGTACGGGTAGACGGTGTTGCGGCGGCGTGCCCGGACCACCTTCTGCGCGTAGTCGTCCAGCGGCTTCAGCCGTTCCGTCGGCGGCCGTTCCACCACCGTCTGCACACCGGCACCGGGCTGGTTGTAGAACCGCCCGACCACCGGGAACGGCGCGCCGTTCGACCCGGTCACCCGGCCCTGCACCACGACCTCCTCGATCCCGGCACCCGCGGTGAGCGGCGCGATGTTGCGCCGCAGCGCGGTCAGCTCGGCGACCTCCGCGTCGACGACCGGCCAGATCGTCACCCAGACGTGGTTCATCTCCAGCCGGGCGCCTGCCGCGCCGCGGGCGGTGCGGGCCCGGCGGATGCCTTCCAGGCAGTTCGCGATCGCGCGCTCCACGTGTGGCAGCGAGGTGACCTTGCCGTCGTCGTCGCGGACCACGGCGAACTGGCGGACCTGGGCAAGCGCGACCAGCCGCTCGTCGGCCGCGTTCTCGCGCGCCACGCAGTGGTACAGCAGCACGTCCTCCGGCGCCTCCAGCCGGGTGATGGTGAAGTCGCGCAGCCGCCACAGGTTCAGCCGGCGCCCCACCATCGGGTGTACGCCGCGCACGTTCTCGTCCTCGACCACGCCGTCCGGACCGGGCCGGAAGGTGACGTACGACACCGGGCGACCGTTGCCGGGAGCAACCGCCACGGCCACCCGTCGTACCCGCTGGATGAGCGGCAGCGCGGCGACCAGGTCGCGCAGCCGGCCGGACGCGTCCTGCGCTGACTCCGGGCAGTCCGACCAGGACAGGTACAGGTCCGCGACCGCCTCGTGACCCGGTGGCCGGGCGTCGACCTCCGCGGTCAGGTCACGGACCAGCGCGCTCCCGGTGTCGGCGAGCTCGGCGACGGTGCCAATGGTGCTGACCAGGTGCGTCGGCCGGTCGTCCAGGCTGTAGTCGGCGGTGGTGAACGGCCGGCCGTGCACGGTGGCGTTGCGCAGGTCGTGCAGCTCGTACTCCAGGTAGTGCCGGCGGACCAGCACCTCCAGCATCGGCTCGGTCTCGGCGACGCCGCGTTCCAGCCGCTCGGCCAGGAACCGGACGATCTGCTCCGGGATCGTGGCCAGGGCCTCGACCCGCTGGGCGTGCTCCGGCGCGTCCGGGTCCAGCGCCAGCGCGGACAGCTCGTCGCCGACCCCGGCCAGCACCTCGGCCCGGGCCTCGTCCACGAGCGGCTGGTCGAACCAGCGGAACCGGACGCTGCGGGCCAGGTCGCCGATCACGGGGAAGCGCAGCTGGGTGGCCAGCACCAGGTGGTCGAGTACCGCGTGCACCTCCTCGACCAGTGGCGGCTCCGGCCGCGGCTCCACCATCCAGCGCTGCAACAAGGAGGTGACCAGCAGCACGTCGGGCGTGGTGCGCTGCTGGGCCAGGAAGATCCGGAACACCGCGTCGACGAGCTCGTCGCCGCGGTCCAGGTCGGTGACGCCGTAGTGGCCGAGCACCCGGGCCAGCCGGTCGGTGAACGAGTCCGGCAGCCCGGATCGATCCACGTCCAGGGTCTGCAGATAGGTGTGGAAGTGCTCCCGCGGGCTGTGCACCCGCAGCTCGGTGCCGAGCTCCTCGCCCGCGGGCCGGTTTCGGCTCAGGTCGGCGAAGTCGGCGAACAGCCGCAGCAGACCGATCTCCTCCGCGACCGGCGGTGTCGCCAGCTCGGCCCGCGCCTCCAGATAACCGGTCAGCGCGCGGCCCTCGTCTCGCGGGTCGAGATCGAAACCGAGCAGCATGCTGCGCAGGTCGTCCTGTCCGCGGGCGGCCCGCTCGGCCGCGGTCGGCTCGGTGTCCGGCTCGGGCAGGTCGAGGTCGACGCCCTTCGACGCCTCCGGCGCGGCCTCGTCGGCGTCGTCGCCTACCGGTTCCAGCCGGATCAGGGGTGCACCGGTCTCGACCTGGCTGCCGGTGGCGACCGGCAGCTGGCGCACGATCGCCCGGAACGGCGCGTTTACCACGGTCTCCATCTTCATGCTCTCGAGCACCAGAACCGGCGCGCCCGCCTCCACCTCGGCACCCGGCTGGACCGGCGTCGCCACCACCAGCGCCGGCGCCGGCGCACGCAGCACGCCGCCCTCGTCCCGGCTGACCCGGTGCGTGATCCCGTCCACCTCGACCAGGTGCACCGGTCCGTGGGTTGCCATCACCAGGCGGAACCGGCGGCCGGCGACGACCAGCCGGGCGTCGTACTGGTCGAGTCGTTCCAGCTCGGCATCGACGGTCTGCAGGTCGTCACCAGTACCGACGCCGACCCGGTACCGCTGCGGGCCGATCCGGGCCACCACCACCCGGTACGCGGCCCCGCGCAGCTTCAGGTCGATCGCCCGGCCGACCTCGTGCTGGACCTGGGGCCGTCCGCCGCGGGCCGTCTCCAGCAGTCGCTGGCGCTCGACCGCCTCGGCGTCCTGGTATGCCTCGATCGCGGCCGCGACCAGCGCGATCCCGGAGTGCCGGTACGAGACCAACCGGCCCTCGCCGCGGACCCGGTCGATCCAGCCGGTGTCGGCGGTGCCGTCGATCACCTCGGGCTGGTCCAGCAGGTCGAGCAAGAAGCTCTTGTTCGTGGTGCCGCCCTCGAGCACCACGGTGGTGTCGGCGACCGCGCGGCGCAGCCGGCCGAGCGCCTCGTCCCGGGTGCGGCCGTACGCGATGATCTTCGCGATCATCGAGTCGAAGTCCGCCGGGATCGTGTCGCCCTCGCTGACCCCGGTGTCGACCCGGATGCCGGGACCGCTCGGCAGGCTGAGCCGCGCGATCCGGCCCGGCGACGGCGCGAAGTCGCGGTCCGGGTCCTCGGCGTTCAGCCGGGCCTCGACCGCGTGCCCGACCTCGGCCGGGGGGTCACCGGTGAGCCGGCCGCCGGCCGCGACGTGCAGCTGGTACTTCACCAGGTCGGCGTCCGTGGTCACCTCGGTGATCGGGTGCTCCACCTGCAGGCGGGTGTTCACCTCGAGGAACGCGAACAGCTTCTCGCCTGGGTGGTAGAGGAACTCGACCGTGCCGGCGCCGCGGTACCCGACGGCCAGCGCGAGCCGCTCGGCGGACGCCTTCAGCTCGGCGGCCTGGTCCGGGCTGAGCACCGGCGAGGCGGACTCCTCGATGATCTTCTGGTTACGCCGCTGCACCGAGCAGTCCCGGACGCCGAGCGCCCAGGCAGTGCCCTGGCCGTCCGCAATCACCTGCACCTCGACGTGCCGGGCGCCGGTCACCAGCCGCTCCAGGAACACCACGCCGCTGCCGAACGCGCGCTCCGCCTCGTCCCGGGTCCGCTGGTAGGCGTCCCGCAGCTCGTCGTCGGAGGTGATCACCCGGATGCCGCGGCCGCCACCACCGGCGGTGGCCTTCAGCATCACCGGGTAGCCGACCTGGTTCGCGGACGCTATCGCGTCCTCCAGGGTGTCGACCGCTCCGCGGCTCCACGGCGCGACCGGGACACCGACCTCCTCGGCGAGCAGCTTCGAGCCGATCTTGTCGCCGAGCTTGCGCATCGCACCCGCGCTCGGGCCGACGAACGTCACCCCGACCCGCTCGCAGAGCTCCGCGAACGCCGGGTCCTCGGCGACGAAGCCCCAGCCGACCCAGGCCGCGTCGGCCCCGCTCTCCGTGAGCGCCCGCTCCAGCTTGGCCTGGTCCAGGTACGGCCGGTCCGCCGCGGGCCCCAGCGGATAGGCCAGGTCGGCCGCGCGGACGAACGTCGCGGTGCGCTCCGCGTCGGTGTACAGCGCCACCGTCTCGACCCGGCTCCCGTGCTCGGCGTTCAGCTCGCGGACCGCGTTGATCAGTCGCATGGCGGCCTCTCCGCGGTTGACGATGGCGATGCGCTTGAACACCGGGCGAGTCTCCTGACATCAGCAGCGGTACGGCGCGAGGCCGTCGGTATCGGTCTGGTACAGCACACACATTCCCAGGCCAGCGGCCCTACCGTCGAGTCCGGCTCACCTGGGCTGATCGGACTACCGTACGGCGCGCCGTTCGGCCTCGCTGGCCACGGCCCGGAGCGAGGCCCGGACCACCGCCTCCCAGCGGGCCGCGACCACGTCGCCCCAGCGCTGGCCCACAGCCCACAGGTCGGTGCCCAGCTCGCCGGCGTAGGTGAGGATGGTGCCGCCGTCGCGGGTCTCGAGCGCGAACGACTCGACGACGTACGGCACCGGGCCGCGGACCAGCCGGAAGTCGACCCGCTCCGGCCGGGTGAAGCGGACCGTCTCCACCGTCGTGGCTCGCAGCCGGCCGCGGATCGGGGTGAAGTGCGCGGCGAGCACCATGTTGCTGCCCCGCTCCAGTACCCGCACCTTGTCCTGGATCGCCCGGCTGGTGCGCTCGGCATACGGCGCCGCGATCACGTCGAACACCAGCTCGCGCGGCGCCGAGATCCCGACCTCGATCGGACCCAGCGGGCGGGTCCGGCGGCCGATGCCGAGGTCGAGCGGGACCGCCCCGGTGACCAGGCCGAGGTAGGCCGCGGTACCGGCCAGCGCTCCCCCGGCCGCTGCGCGGGCAACCGCGGACCGGACCGTCATCGGGCGCCTCCTCGTGGACGCGGTGGAGATCCCAGTCTGCGCCGGGCTCAGGCGTTCCTGTACAGCACGGTGCCGTTCTCCGCCGGCGCCGAGGAGACGGGGGTCCTTGAGTTGCGAACGGGCCGGGGTGAGCACATCTAGAGCGCGAGCACGCCGGGGTTGAGCACACCGGCGGGGTCGAGCTGCCGCTTGGCGGCCGCCAGCGCGGCACCGAACACAGCCGGACGCTGCCGTTCGTACCAGGGCGCGTGATCCCGGCCGACCGCGTGGTGGTGCGTGATCGTGGCGCCGTGCTCGAGCAGCGTCTCGGACACTGCCGCCTTGATCTCGTCCCACTGCGCGACGGTGCTGCCCCAGCGCCCGGCGGCGTACACCCCGAAGTACGGCGCCGGTCCGTCCGGGTACACATGCGTGAACCGGCAGGTGACGACACCCGCCCCCGCCACCTCGGTGATCGCCCGGAGAGCCCGCCGGGTGACCGCGTCGTACAGGGTCTCGAACCGGTCCCACGTGCAGGCGGTTTCGAAGGTCTCGGCGATCAGTCCCATCCGCGCGAGCGCGTCCCGCTGGTACGGCATCCGCAGGAACGACGACCGCCATGTCCCGGACGCCTCGTCCTTGGCCGGCGCTGTACCGCCGTGGTCCTGGCACAGCTCCAGCGCCCGGACCAGCCGGTCGTCGACCGGATGGTCGGCGGACTCGAAGGCCAGCACCAGTACGCCGCCGGTGACGCTGATGCCCGCATTGAGGAACGCCTCCGCGGCGTCGAGCAGCCGGCAGTTCGCCGGGTACAGCCCGGACTGTGCGATCGCCCGGGTGGCCGCGACGGCCGCGCCGTACGCCTCGAAGTGCACCGACGCCGAAGCCCGCCACTCCGGCCGCGCCTGCAGCCGCATCCACGCCTCGGTGATCACGCCCAGGCTGCCCTCGGAACCGAGGAACAGCCGGTCGGGCGATGGCCCCGCGCCGGATCCCGGCAACCGCCGCGACTCGCTGGTCCCGGCCGGCGTGACCACCCGCAGCGACTCGACCAGGTCGTCGATGTGCGTGTAGACGGTGGCGAAGTGCCCGCCGGCCCGGGTCGCCAGCCAGCCGCCGAGCGTGGAGAACTCGAACGACTGCGGGAAGTGCCGCAGCGTCAGCCCGTGCGGCTTGAGCTGGTCCTCCAGATGCGGCCCGAGTACGCCGCCCTGGATCCGAGCCGCCCGGCTGGTTACGTCGACCTCCAGCACCCGGTCCAGCCGGGTCAGGTCGACCGTGACCGCGGGCCCGTCGAACCGCGGCTCCACCCCGCCGACCACGGAGCTGCCCCCGCCGTAGGGGATCACCGAGATCCCGTCGGTCGCGCACCAGTCCAGAAGGTCGACCAGGTCCTGCTCGGTCCGCGGCCGCGCGACCGCGTCCGGCACGTGCCCAAGGTCTCCGTGCAGGTTCCGCACCACGTCCCGGAACGCCTTCCCGTGCGCGTGCGCCGCCCGATCGACCGCGTCGACCCGGCACAGACCGGCCAGCGGCGCAGGCGGTGCGACGCGTGGTTCCGGCAGGCCGAGCTTGGCCGGATCCGGCGCCTCGCGCTCGGTCAGGTCATGCCCGGGCAGCAGCGCGGCGACCCGCTGCCGCAGCTGGTCCAGCTCGGCACCGGCCACCGCGGCCTCGACCGTGCCCCACCCCCACCAGGACCGCGTCGTGCGTGTCGTGCGTGTCATGGACACGGATCGTAGGACCTGCCTGCAGCCGCGCGGTACGTCCTCGGCGGCATCTCGCCCGCCGCGGATGACGCCGCGCCGGTCCCAACGGACAACGCTGGTTGCACACACCCCGCGACGGCTGAAGGTCAGCGTGAAGGCGTCGGCCGACGCGGACTCGGGCCGTGAGAGGGGGCACAGTGACCCGATGGTTCCTGATCCTGACCACGCTCCTCGGCGTGCTGATCGGCTACGCCGTCATCGTGTCGGTCCGGAGCCGGCGGCATTTCGCGCGCTCCGCCGATGCGTTCGCCTGCAAGGTGCGGTCGCCGCGCGGCGACGCCGTCGTGCCGCGGAAGCGGTGGCCGGTACGGCGAGTCCACGCGATCTGGGTCCACGACGTGCTCGTCGTACGGCGCGGTCTGCTGGTACCACGTACGGCGGCGCTGGCCGTCCGCCTCCCCGATGACGTGGTCAGAGAGGCGCGGCAGCGTGAAGTCAGAGGTCTAGGCCGGAGACCGCTCGTGATCAGGCTGCGACTGGACGACGGTCTGCTCGTCGACGTAGCAGCAGCGGGCGAGAACCGGACACTACTGGTGGGCCCGTTCCTGGCCGCCGCCGTCATCGGCCTGCCTCGAGGACCCAGCGAGCGCCCGAACCTCGGCAGGTGATCGCCGTCTCCCGGCTGCGCCGTACTCGCGCCGGCATCCGGGCCGCAGGCCGATGACGACGCCCCGGGCAGAACTGGAGCGCGCTCCAAGTCAACACAGTGCGGGGTCGGCGCAGTGCTCCACCCGTCCGCCGACCATGGTCGCGAGCACTTGGATGTCCAGCAACGAGTCCACCGCGACGGTCGTCGGGTCGTCCGAGAGGATCACGACGTCCGCGTACTTGCCGCGGGTCAGGCTGCCTTTCACGTCCTCCTCGAAGGTGCCGTACGCGGCGTCGGCGGTGAACAATCGCAGCGCCTGGTCGACCGTCAGGCGCTGGGCCAGCTGCCAGTCCTCCGGAGGACGGCCGCGGTAGCTCTGCCGGGTCATCGCCTGGTGGACCGCCTCGAGGGGTGATCCGTGGGGCGGCTCGGTGGGCCGGCCCACCAACCCGAGCACCAGCCACGGCATGTCGGTGCTGCCGATGGTGCGAACGCCGCTCTCCACCAGGTCTCGCCAGCGGGCGATCCAACTGGTCTGGCCGCGGGCCACCAGCTCCGGGAACCCTGTCTCCGCCGCCAGATCCCCCGGGATCCCGGGCTGGATGGACGCGATCATCCTCAGCTCGCGCATCCTGGCGAGCTGATCGTCGCGGAGCTGGATGACGTGCTCGACCCGGTGTCGTGCGTCCGGGTCAGGGTGCGCGGCCAAGGCCCGCGCCACCGCCGTCAGATACTGGTCGTGCGCCTCCGCACTGATCGCGTGCGCCGACACCTGCCAGCCGTTGCGGTGCGCCACCTGCACATAGTCGTCCAGCTCGGCCTGGTCCCAGTGGAAGCTGGTGCCCCAGTCGTGGTCGAGGAACAGCTTGATGCCAGCGAGCCGAAGGTGCGGGCTGTACGCGTGGCGCGGCTCGAACTCGAGGAACCAGTGGCCGAACTTCTGGTTGTCGAAGTTGACCGGCAGGTAGGCGTTGACCCGCAACCGGAGCCGACCGGCGGCGTCGAGCGCACGCAGTTCCTCCAGTCGCTCCTGGTCGACGAACTGCTCGTTGATGCTGGTCCAACCCCCGCGCACGGCCGCGTCGATCGCCTGATCGGCGTTGAGACCCACTCTGCTCCCGTCGCCGATCCAATGCGCGTGCGAGTCGATGAAGCCCGGCAGCACCGTCCGCCTACCGAGATCCACGACGCGCGTCGAGCGTCTCCGCAACGCCAGCACATCTTCGTCGTCACCGACCGCCAGAATCCGTCCATTTCGGACCGCAACCGCCTCGGCCCGTGGCAGCCCGTCCTCCATGGTGAGCACGACCCCGTTGTGGTAGATCACCTCAGGCGGAGCGGGACTCGTATCGGAAAGCGGCAGCAGCAGAGTCGCCACACACGCGACGAGAACCACGCCATGGCGCCAAGACATCCGCACGCCCCATCGTCCCACCACGGCCTTGGGTGGTGAACGAGATCTCCGCCCGGCTAGGGGCGGAGGACTACCGTGGAGCGCGGAGCACGGGGCCGTGAGGCGCGGCGGACCGGACGCTGGGAGGGATCGGACATGCAGGTACCCGCGGTATTCCAGCAGGCGCAACTCGGTCGCGCCGGCGGGGAGAACCGGAAGTGGTGGACGCTCGGAGCGGTCGCGTTCGGATTGTTCATGATCATGCTCGACAACACGGTCGTGAACGTGGCGCTGCCGACGATCCAGAGCGACCTCGGGCTCTCGCTGGAGCAGCTCGAGTGGGTCGTGACCGGCTATGCGCTGACGTTCGCGGCGTTCATGCTGACCGGCGGCAAACTCGCCGACCTGCTCGGACGGCGGCGGATCTTCGTGGCCGGGCTGGTCGTGTTCACCGTCGCGTCGCTGCTGTGCGGACTGGCCAGTTCGCCGGAAATGCTGATCGCCTGGCGGATCCTGCAGGGCATCGGTGCCGCGATGATGAACCCGGCGACACTGAGCATCATCGCCGCGGCCTTCCCGCCCCGGGAGCGCGGCCGGGCCATCGGCCTGTGGGCCGGGGTGTCGGCGCTCGCGCTGGCGCTCGGCCCGCTGATCGGCGGCCTGCTGACCGAGCACGTCGGCTGGGGCTGGATCTTCTTCATCAACGTGCCGGTGGGCGTGCTGGCCGTCGTGGCGAGCTACCTGTTCATCGACGAGACGCGCGACGAGTCCGAGGAGCAGCGGGTCGACGTACCCGGGCTGGTCACTTCCGGCGTCGGTCTGTTCGCGCTGACCTATGCGCTGATCCAGGCGAACACGTACGGCTGGACGTCGGCCCGGATCCTCGGCGCGTTCGCGGTCGCCGCCGTCGGGCTGGTGTCGTTCGTGGTCATCGAGATGCGGTCACGGGTGCCGATGCTCGATCTGGGCCTGTTCCGCAACCGGACGTTCTCCGGCGCGAACCTGGCGATGCTGCTGATCGCGCTGGCGATGTTCGGTGTGTTCTTCTTCGTCTCGCTGTACATGCAGCAGATACTCGGCTACTCGCCGGTCCAGGCCGGGCTGACGTTCCTGCCGATGACCGTGCTGATCATCCTCGTCGCCCCGCAGGCCGGCCGGCTCTCGGACACCGTGGGCGCGCGGTGGATCGTCGGTACCGGTCTGACGCTCGTCGCGGTGTCGCTCGCCCTGTTCTCGCGGCTCGGTCTGGGGGCGACGTTCACCGATCTGCTGCCCGGCCTGATCTTCGGTGGCGTCGGGATGGCCATGTCGATGGCGCCGACGACCGCGGCGGCGATGGCGTCCGTACCGGTGGACAAGTCCGGCGTCGGGTCGGCTGTCCTCAACTCGATGCGCCAGGTCGGCGGCTCGATCGGCATCGCCGTAATGGGCGCGATCGTCGCGCACGAGCTCACCGATTCGCTGGCCTCGGGCGATCCCCGGCCGGTCGCGTTCGTGCACGGCTTCCAGTCGGGTCTGCGGGTCGCCGCGGCCATCGCCGTCGCGGGAGCCCTGACCGCCGTCATCCTCATCCGCCGTCCCCACCACCCGCCCGAGCCCCAGCCTGGCTGAGAGCGGTCGGCGTGGATCAGGTACGGCGGGATCGCTGCCGAGGTACCTACCGCACGAACTCGACGACGAAGCCGTCCGGGTCTGCGACGTGCAATGGCTAGAATCGTCGGGATGCCAGGGCCGACCGCAGGAAGCGCCGTACCCGTGGGTAGGGCCCGCACACTCGCTCAGGTGTACCGACACTTCGGTGAGGTCGACGCCGCCGAAACATCGCCGCTGTACGAGCGCGTCGCCGTCGCCCTGAGTGAGTCCGACGAGGCGCTGCGCGCCATCGAGGCGGCGCCGGCGCGCAAGCGGCACCCCACGGTGATCCTCGCCGCGCTGCACGACCTCGCCCTCGCCGGACGCGCCCCGGCGCTTGCCGCCGCCTATGCCGCTGCGGACGGCGACGCTGCCGCTGGCGCGGCGATCGACACGCTGCTGCGAATGACCGACTCGGTCGTGGCCATCGCCGTGCGCCGGCAGACGCGGACCAACGAGACCGGACGCTGCGCCGTGCTGTATCCGGCCATTGCCGAGGCGGCGCGCCGGGTAGGCGCGAATGCGGTTGGGCTGATCGACGTGGGCTGTTCGGCTGGGCTCAATCTCAATGTCGATCGCGTTGGCATCACATACAGCAACGGACAGTCGCTGGGCGACCCGTCATCTCCCGTGCAGCTGTCGTGTTCGATCGTGGGAGACCGGCCCGTCCCGATGGGCGCGATGCCCGATGTCGTCGCCCGGGTCGGCGTCGACCTCGATCCGGTCGACGTGACCGACGCGGATGACGCCCGATGGTTGCGCGCCTGCCTATGGCCGGATCAGCCGGAGCGGGTCGCGAGGCTCGAAGCGGAGATGGCGTTGGCGGCGGCTGCCCCTCCGCTGCTGCTGCAAGGTGACGCCGTCGAGGTGGTGCCCGACGCCTTCGCCCGTGTGCCCGCGGACGCCCTGCCTGTCGTCACCACGACGTGGGCGCTGTCGCACTTCCCGCTCGAGAGCCGCCTGCGCTTCCTGCACCGCCTCGACGAAGCGGCGGCCGGCCGGGCGGTGGCGTGGGTGTCGGCGGAGGGAGTCGGAGTCGCGCCGGCGATACCGACACTTGGCGATCGCCGCGCCTCTGGCCACAGCATCATCGGTCTGGCGGTGTTCGACCGGTCGGCTCTGCGCGCCGAAGCCATTGGCCGCTGCTGGTCGAAGGGCCGCTTGCTGGCGTGGCTCGCAGACTCCTAGTGTCCTGCCCGGGCGCTCCCACAGCAGCACGAGCATGCGCACCGCGAGGTTTGCCAGCGCCATCACACCCGCGACTACTCGCAGGCCGCCCTCAGACAAGGCCACTCTTCACAGCGTGGATCGCCGCGGCGGTCCGGGTCGAGACGCCGAGCTTGGTCAGGATGTTGCTGACGTGTCGGTGCACGGTGCGCTCGCTGAGGTGCAGTTGTACCGCGATCTCGGCATTGGTGTGACCGTCGATGATGAGCCGCAGAACCTCTGCCTCCCGCGGGCTGAGGACATCGGTGGTCTCGCCCAGCAGCTCGCGCGTCAGGTGGGCGTCGGGCCGGGCGCCGAGGCTCTCGAAGGTTGCGAGTGAGGCACGCACCTCCAGCACCGCGCCCTCCTCGTCGCCGACGGCCCGTCTTGCCTCAGCCTGGTGGCGGCCGACGACGGCTACCTCATACGGCGCCCCAAGCTCCCGCCACGCGTCGGACGAGGCGCGCAGTCTCGGTAGCGCATCCGATGCCAGTCCTCGGGCAAGCAGCACACATCCCCGGATGCTGTCGACGGTCGCTCGCAGTGCGAGCGTGGGGTAGGTCGACAGCGCGCTCTCGACCTCCGCGACGAAGGCGTCCGCTGCGTCGAGGTCGCCGTGCGCGATGGCGATCTCGGCGGCCGCAGGCAGGAGTGTCAGACGCTCATCCGTCTGGGTCCCCTCCGCCAGCGCTCGCCGGAGGCCGGACTCTGCGGCATCGAGATCGCCCTCCCGCCAGCGAAGTAGCGCGAGGCCGGGCTGCCCTGAATGTCCGTAGGCGACGGCCCGCTCGTACGCCTCCCGGGCGCCGGCCTTGCCCTGCAGGCGCCGAACCTCCCCCAGTTCGTACCACGCGTGCCCGACGATGAGCTGCGCGTCGACGGCCAGGTCGGCGCAGGTCTGCTCGAGCTCAGCCTCGCTGCGCGCCCACCCCCCTCGCAGGCGCAGCAGCATCGCGCGATAGATCCGGCAGTTGCCGTAGTACACGCCTGTCAACGAAGGGTTGGTCGCGAGCCACTCGTCGAGCGCGACCGACCATTCGGCGGCGCGCCCGAGCTCGCGCGCTTCGTAGCAGGATCCAATTGCGGCGCAATACATGGCACAGGTCGCGCGCACCGAGGTCGACCCGGTGAGTATCCGAACGATCGCCTCGTCCAGCAGCGCAACACCCCGCTCAAGGAACCCAAGCTTCAGCGTCGCCCGACCACGCATCGTCGTGGCAATCGTGACCAGGTCGACGTCCCCACAACTCAGGCCGAGCTCGCTTGCGCGGAGCAGCATCCCCTCGGCGGTCTGCCAGTCACCACGCGCCATATGCCGGTAGGCCTGCGGGATCAGCAGCCAGCCGTACTCCTCACCACCCGCGGCCTCGCGGGCACGCTCGACCCACCCGGCACCGAGCGCGAACTCCGCACGAGCGAAGGCATGCGCACTCCACAACCAGTACGCCGCGCGCGTGGCCTCATGGATCGCCGCTGCAGAGCTGTGCTCCTCGAAGCACCGGCCAAGCTGCTCGACCGCCTCACTGATCCGCCCGCCGATCTGCGCGGCCTCGGCCCAGCGCTCGCGATCCTCGACGGACAATGGCGCCGCGCGATCCGCCGCGCCGTACCGCTCGCACGCCTCTACCCACCGCGATGCGCTGTGGTGCATGCGCGCGGCGCCCAGATCGTCGGCGGCGTCCGTCATCAGGGTTCACCCACGTCGATCCTGCCAGCCGGCGGCAATGGGCAGGAATACCCACGCAGGCGCCGCGAACGTCGGCCTTCCATGCCGATGCCGGGTCGCAGCTTGGCGCCGGAGTCTGGAGTCACTCGCCCGAATCCATCGGACGCAACCAAGAGGAAGCGAAATGAGCGCACCATTCATCTTCGTCGGCACCCACCGGGTCAAGCCGGGCAAGCGCGAGGAGTTCACGACGTACTTCACCGAGCTCTGCGCCGGAATCGTCGAGCCCAACGAGCCCCGGCTGCACTCGTTCTTCGGCTACGCCGCGCCGGGCTCGGACGTCGTCACCGTCGTACAGGTCCACCCCGACGCCGACTCGATGGCAACCCATATGAATCTGATCATGGAGCACATCAGCGAGTCGTACGCCGAGTACCTCGAGCCGGAAAGCACCGTCCAGATCTACGGCAGCCTCAGCGACGAGCTGGCCCAGACGGTCGCCGGAGCATCACAGGGCAGCTCCGACGAGGCCGTCACCATCCGTGAACCGTTCGCCGGCTTCAGCCGCCTGCCCGCAGTGTGACCCGCCGGGCGCCAACACAGAGGATCCGATCCAACCGACACTCAGCACTGCCTTCCAGCACCCGATCGCCGACGTCGGCGATGGGGCTGGCCTTCCGGCACGCTGAGAACCAGCCACGATGAGACTCGCATACGTGCTGAATGCGATGGCTCGCTCGGTCTCCGCTCGGTAATCCGACGGTCCACTACGTCTCGAGCGCGCTATACCTACCTACCTGACTGACTCGACGAAGGAGGTCAACTCCTTGGCAAAGGAGCTCAGGTGCAACCAGCGGGGCAACGTGCCCACCACCGGCTAGTTCACGCACGTATCCGTCAGCGACGTGCTGGGCCAGGTACAGCGCCGATTTCGAGACCCATGTGCTCTTGGTCGTCTCCCTGCTCCACAGGGCGACCATCGGCGCCGAGATCCTCGCAAGCTGCTCAGGGTCGTACGGCCGGGGCCCCTCCTTGGACAGGTTCTGCTGGAAGTACTGGAGCATGGCCGGGATGCTGCGTCCCCCATCGCTCGAAGAAGTCCCCGTCCAATGCGGCAAGCTCGGCTCGAGCCGCGTCGGCGAGCAGTTCACCACTAAAATGGAGGTTTGCGGAAGGCGTGTCACAACGGATCAGGCCCTGACCTTGCGTTTCCGCAGGTCAGGGCCTGACTTTCAGTAGCGGGGGCAGGATTTGAACCTGCGACCTCTGGGTTATGAGCCCAGCGAGCTACCGAGCTGCTCCACCCCGCGTCGTGTAAACAAGTCTAGGGGACATGGCCGAGGCAGCCAAATCGGGTCCCCGCAGGCTGCAAATGCGAGTGACGCGGGCCACCAGGCGACCTACCGTCGGATGGTATGAGGGGAACGGAAGTCCGGCCGTTCGAGGCCGGCGATCTGGACGGGGCGGGGCGGCTGCTCGCCGTACGGCATCAACATCATCGGAAGACGCAGCCGCTACTGTCCGCGCGGTACGAGGACCCGGCCGTCGCCCGCAAGGAGGTCGAGGCAGTCTGGGAGAGCGACAACGCGTCGGGGGCGGTGGCGGTGGACGGGGGCCGGCTGACCGGGTTCCTGCTCGGGTCGCCGAAGAGCACGCGGGTGTGGGGGCCGAACCTATGGGTCGAGGCAGCCGGAATGGCGGTCGAGGACGCCGAGACGATGCGCGACCTGTACGGCGTCGCGGCGGCCCGGTGGGTCGAGGAAGGACGGACCGCGCACTACGTCGTCGTACCGGCGCAGGACGCCGAGCTGGTCGACGCGTGGTTCCGGCTCGGGTTCGGGCAGCAGCACGCGCATGCGATCCACCCGGTGCCTACGGAGCCACCACAGGCGCCGGCACAGCTCACCATCCGGCGCGCACGACGCGACGACATCGACGTACTGGCACAGCTGGACCTGGCGCTGCCGGAGCACCAGGGCCGATCGCCGGTGTTCTCGGCCGGCGAGATGCCGACGCTCGACCAGGCGAAGAAAGAGTGGGACGAAGACATCGACGACGAGGAGTACGGGTACTTCGTCGCCGAGCACGATGGCCGGGTGATCGGGTCCGCAGTGGGCTGCGCGCTGGAACGGTCCAGCGCGCACCTCGGTCCGGCGCGGCCGGACAACGCTGGTTTCCTGGGGTTCGCTGCGGTGCTGCCGGAGGCGCGCGGACTCGGTGCCGGGCGGGCGCTCGGCGAGGCGGTGGACCGGTGGGCGGCTGAGGCCGGGTACGACAGCGTGGTGACCGACTGGCGGGTGACGAACCTGCTGTCGTCGCGGACCTGGCCCCGGCTGGGGTTCGAGCGGACGTTCCTACGGCTTCACCGGGTGGTCGGGTACTGACTACAAGCAGGGGCCAACTGTCGAGATGATCCCGCGGTGGTCCGAGGCCGGTATCGGGTAGCGGCTGCTGTCGTCGCCACACCAGCCGCGGCTCACCAGGATGTGGTCGATGCGGACCAACAGGGTCGCCCAGTGGCCGATCTGCGTCGGCCCGGCCCAGTTGTCGAGCATCGCGTCTGTGAGTTCTGCGTCGTCGGTGAGAACGCGGTAGTTCCGGGCCCGGTCGGACGTGTTCAGGTCGCCGGCGACGACGACCGGCAACCGAGCGCGGGCGGCACGGGCTGCGATCTGCTCGACCAGTCGGTGGTGGCCGTTTACGGTCGTCTGGTACGACGGCCCGCTCGCGGTCCACCACGGCCGCGGCACGTGTGCCGCGATCAGATCGAACTGGCCGGCTGGCCCGTCGACCCGCAGCAGGAAGCCCGGCAGGTCGGCGCTCGGGCCCTCCAGCACCGTGAACGGCAGCCGGCTGAACACCCCGATGTTCGGTCCGTTGAGCACCTCGACGTGCTGCGGGTATGCGGCCGACAGCCGCGCGGTCAGCGGCGCCCCGATCTCGGAGATGACGAGTACGTCGGCGCCCAGACCGAGCAGGTCGGTCGTGCCCTCGAGCTCGCCGGCGCCGATGTTCGCCGCGGCGATCCGGACCGATCGGGCCGGGCCTGTCGCACCCGCGTCGCGCGGTACCCAGGGCGCCACCGTGGCCACCGCGGCGACCAGCAGCGTAGACACCGCGAGCGCGAGAGCGGCGCGCCGCCCGCGGCCGATCAAGGCGGCGACCAGGACGGCGACCACGGCGACGGCCGCGGCGAGCGATGGCAGCAAGATCGCGATCACATCGGTGACGGGCCCGAAGGCGTCACGGATGAGGAACCAGGTCCACGGCAGGATCGCGAGCAGCACGATGACAGCGATCCGACCGGCCCTTGCTGACCCCCCGGTCATGCCTGTTGCGGTATCGCCCTCGGTTTCCGCGGCATCGCCGACCCTGTCGTGCTCCGAGCTCGGCGACCCTCCCTGCGCGCGGTAGGACACTCCCCGAGGCTATGCCGCGATCCGGCGAGATGCGAGGCAACTCGAGGACTTCCTCTGCGGCCGGTTTTCGTCCACAACTCACCGAACTCGGCCACTCATCCACAGTGTCGAAGATCGCTCTCGGCGCCCGGCCATTCACCGGCACGTTCTCCGGCGAGACCGTCCCGCGCCCGGCGGATGGTCGCGGGACAACCGGAGGACCCATGGCTCTTGTACGACGCCGCCTGCTCGCCGCCACCACCGCACTCGCCGCGGGACTGGTTGTCGCGCCGACAGCGGCAGCCGCACCGCTGACCGAACCACTGCCGGTGATCGAGTGCTGGCGCACCGCGTCGATGCTCGACGGTTTCGTGATCGGCCATGTGCCGCGCGGCGTCGGCGGGTTGCGGACCGACTTCAGCTACGAGTGGGAGGAGGTCACGTTCCACAGCCGGGTCTGGGAGACCGGTCCCGACTCCGAGGGGCACTACAGCGTGGACCTCACGGTGAAGACCTTGCGCGGAGTGCGGCTGAGCGACCTCGATGCCGTCCGCGCCTTCCTGACGGAGTACTACGAGTACGACCCGGCCCAGTGGCCGCTGCGCCCGGTCAAGGTCGGCCGGTACGACGGCTACCGCGCGCACGACCAGGTGTTCTGGTTCGTCTCGCCGGGGGTCGCGGCCGCGGTGACGATCGACGAGGACAAGTTCCCGCAGTCGGAGCTGACTGCGACCGCCCACGGGTTCCGTCCGGCCTGCGACGGCCCGATCCCGCCGGCCTGACCGCGAGCTCCCGCGGTCTCACCCTCGGCAGACTGGCGCCTGGCGAGGGTGAGACCCGGGTAGGCCTCACCGACTGGGTGGCGTTGTCGGTGGTGAGGCCGGCGTGCCGGTCGGTGTGGGTGTCGGCGTGGGCTGCGACGTGTTCGCCCGGACGGCGCGGTCGATCGCCGCCTTCGCCCTGTTCATCGCTGCCTGGTACGCCGACAGGTTGCCCTGCTTGAGGGCGGCGTCGGCCTCTGCGAAGGCCGCCTGGGCCTGCGCGAGCGCTTGCTGAACGGTCTGGTTCGGCTGGGTCGGTGTCGTCGGCTTGCCGTCGCCCTCGTCACCGGTGTCCGCACCGGCGTCGCCGGCGAAGACCTTGTCCAGCGCCTCCTGCAGGTTCGAGCCGTACGCGACCTTCTCGCCGAACCCGACCAGCACGTAGCGCAGCACCGGGTAGCTACCCGGACCGCTGGTGCGCACCGAGTAGACAGGCTGGACGTAGAGCAGCCCACCGCCGAGCGGCAGCGTCAGCAGGTTCCCGAACTGGGCCCGGGCGCCGCTGCTGGGCTGGTTCAGCGGCAGCAGTGCGGTCCGGATCGAGTCGTCGGTCTGGAACTTGTTCGCCACCTGTCCGGGGCCGGGGATCTGTACGTCGCCGGGTAGTCGCAGGATCCGTATCTGGCCGTAGTTCGGCGACGAGGCCTCCGCATCGACGGCCATGAACCCGGTCAGGTTCTCCCGTTCGGCGTTCGGCACGTACACCGACGTCAGCGAGAAGTCGGTGCCGGTCTGCCCGGGCATCCGCAGCGACAGGAAGAACGGCGGCTGCTTGCGCGGTGCCGAGTCTCCGGCTCCGCCACCCACGGTCGGGTCGGCCGGGACCCGCCACAGGTCGCTGTTCTGGTACCAGGTGTCCGGGGACTCGACGTGGTACTTCGCCAGGATGTCGCGCTGCACCTTGAACATGTCCTCGGGGTACCGCAGGTGCGACATCAGACCGGGTGAGATGTCCTCACGCGGCTTCACCGAACCCGGGAACGCCTTCATCCAGGCCTTCAGCAGCGGGTCTTGCTTGTCCCACTGGTACAGGTCGACCGAGCCGTCGTACGCGTCCACCACGGCCTTGACCGAGTTGCGGATGTAGTTGATCTCCTCGCTGGTCTGCTGCGCGATCTGGCCGCGGCCGGTGGTCGTGTCCCTGGTGCTCTCCTCCAGCGAGACCCGCTGCGAGTACGGGTAGTGCGCGCTGGTGGTGTAGCCGTCGACGATCCACTTGACCTTCCCGTCAACGACGGCCGGGTACGGGTCGCCGTCGACGGTCAGCCACGGCGCCGCCTTCTCCACCCGCTCCCGCGGGCTGCGGTCGAACAGGATCTTCGACTCCGAGTTCACCCGGCCGGACAGCAGGATGTTGGCGTCGCGGAACTTGGTCGCGAACAGCAGCCGGTTGAAGAACGAGCCGACCTCGACACCGCCGGCGCCCTTGTACGTCGACAGGTTCGGGTTACCGCCGGCCTGGCCTTCCGGGGTGTCCAGCTCGACCGGGGAGGAGCCCTCCGGCGCACCGACGATCGAGTAGTCCGGAGACTGCTCGCCGAAGTAGATCCGCTGCTCGTAGTTGCCCAGGTCGCCGGTCGTCGGCAGCCCGCTCGAGGACCAGTCGGGCGTGCCACCGGGGCCGATCTTGTTGCCGTTCGCGGAGACCACGCCGAAGCCGTGCGTGTAGACCGTGTGGTCGTTGTTCCAGTTGCGCTGGCCCGCGGGCAGCCGGTCGACCTGCACCTCGCGGACCGCGATGACGGTGTCCCGGACCTCGTTCTTGATTCGGTACCGGTCAACGTCGAGCACGCTCGGGAAGGCGTAGAAGCCGCGCACCTGCTGCAGCTGCTCGAACGCGGGGCCGACCACGCCCGGGTCCATCAGCCGGATACCGGGCAGCACCTCGGCCTCTCCGGCGAGCTGGCCCTCGGTGGCCGTCGTCTTGGCCCGGTAGTCGTCGATCTTGACCCCGTCGACCCCGTACGCCTCTCGAGTCGCGGCGATGTTCTTCTCGATGTACGGCGCCTCCTTGATCGGCTCGCTCGGCCGGACCCGCAGCTGCTGCAAGGCCGCCGGCCACAGTGCGCCCAGCAGGATCGCGGACAGCACCAGCACGACGAGGCCCACGCCGGGCAGCAGCCAGGTACGCCGCACCGCGTTGGCGAAGAAGAGGATCGCGCACAGTGCCGCGATCACCGCCAGGATCGTCTTGCTCGGCAGCACCGCGTTGTCACCGGTGTAAGAGATACCGGTGAACAGCCGGGCGTCGTCGGTGGTCAGGCCGTACCGGTCCAGCCAGTAGCTGATCGCCTTCAGCATGACGACGATGCCGACCAGCACAGAGATCTGCACCTGTGCGGCACCCGAGGTCTTCTGGCCCTTCGCCGACGGCCGGAACCCGCCGTACAGGTAGTGCGTGATCAGTGCCGCGACCAGCGACAGCAGCACGATCGAGTAGCCGAAGCCGAGCAGTGTCCGCAGCCACGGGTAGTCGAAGACGAAGAACGAGATGTCCTTGTTGAAGTGCTGGTCACGCACGCCGAACGGCACCTTGTTGCGCCAGGCAAGGAAGTTCTTCCACTCGCCGGACGCGGCCGAGCCGCCGAAGACCAGCATCAGCGCGGCGATCACGCCGATGGCGACCTTCTTGTGCTGCTCGAGCATCTCGCCGTACCGCTCGAAGCCCGGGCTGGGTGGCGGTGCAAGCGGGGTCCGCGGGCGGGTCCGGTACGCGATCACCACGTTCGCCGCTACCGCGGCGCCCATCAGGATGCCGACCACGAAGAACAGCAGCACCCGGGTACCGAGCACGGTCGAGAACACCGAGCCGAGGTCGATCGACTGGTACCACAGCCGCGACGTCCACACGTCGGTGAAGACGCTGAACAGGATCGCCAGCACGATCAGCGAGATGATCGTCGGCAGCAGCGCCCGCGGCCGCTGACGCTGGCGCGGTGGGCGACGCCGCTCGAACTCCTCGCCCATGTCGAACACGCCGCCGGTCATCGCTGGTTCTCCTCATCATCTCCGGTGCCCGCGGAGGCAGCCGGCGCGAACGTGAGCGCCAGCACCTCGCACAGGGTCGGGACCAGGTCGGTCCCGGTGAGCACCGCGTCATCCTTGTCGTGCGTCCGGAGCCGGACCGCACCGAACCGGTTGCCGTCGCGCAGTACGCCGGCCACCATCCGTACCTCGTGCCGTCGCGGGTCCCGGGCGGCGGCCGCGATCGCATCCGCATCAATCCCCGGCTCCGCCTCGGACGGCAGTACCACCCGCTCGACCGCGATCGCGCAGCCGCTCACCGCCTCCGGCCACTCGATCCGGGCCAGCGCTCCGGCCAGACCGTCGGAGTCCGCGGCCGGCGGCAGTCCATCCTGCGCCACCGGGGTGAGCTCCTGCCGGACCGCGTCAGCGCCGAGCTCGGCGGCCAGCCGCGGCTCCGCCTCGAGCAGCTCGGTGGTGCGCACCAGCGCGAACAGCTGCGCCGGCTGGTCCCAGCCGGACTCGCTCACGTGCCGCTCGATCTCCACCACGGCCTGTCCCAGCGGACTCGTCAGGGCTTGCATGCAGGCACGTCCCCACGTCCTTCGGCCAGCGCGGTCAGAGCCGTCACCGCATCGTGCAGGGTCTCGACCCGGACCAGCCGGATGCCGTCCACGTCCGCGGCCAGCGCCGACGCACAGTTCGCCGCCGGCACCAGGAAGACCGTCGCGCCCTCGGACCGCGCACCGGCGATCTTCTGCTGGATCCCGCCGATCGCGCCGACCTGGCCGGTCGGGTCGATGGTGCCGGTCCCGGCCACGTGCTTGCCGGCGAGCAGCGCGCCGGGCGTCAGCTTGTCGTAGATCGCCAGTGCGAACGCCAGCCCGGCACTCGGTCCGCCGATGTCCCGGCCGAGGTGGACCGCCACCTTCACCGCGGACTGGACCCCGATGGTGATGCCGATCATCGGACGGGTCGGCTCACCCGGGGTCGCGGCCGTCGTGAGCGTGACGGGCAGTTCCTTGCCGGACCGCTGAACGACGAAGCGCACCTGCTCGCCGACCTTGTGCTTGCGAACCAGCTCGCCGACCTGCGGTACGGCGGTCACCTTCGTGCCGTCGACAGTGAGGATCACGTCACCGGGCTTCAGCTTGCCGTCCGCCGGTGTGTCCTTGGAGACCGAGTCGACCTTGGTCCTGAACGGCACCTTGGCCTCCTGCAGCGCCGCCGATATCGCGCTGTCCTGCGACCCGGTCATCTCCGCGGTGTTCTCCTGCTCGACCTCGTCCGCGGACTTGGTCGGCGGGTACACGATCTCGCGCGGCAGCAGGTCGCGGTGTGGGTCCAGCCAGCTGCGCATCGCCTGCGGCAGCGACAGCTTCCGGTCCGGCGACGTCACCGAGACGGTCGTCAGGTCCAGCTCGCCGTCGGTCGGGTAGGTCTTGTGGCCGGTGACCTCGATCACAGGCTTGTCGTCGGCTGTGCCGAGGGTGTCCTCGGTGGGCCCCGGGCTGAACGACACGAACGGGACCGGGATGACGGTGGCGACGCCGAGGGCCGCGATGAGAACGAGGATCGACGTCACGAGCGTGGCGGTACGACGGGTCACGAAGGCCGCCCCGACAACCCGGTCTGCATGCTGCGCGCCACGCTACGCCGCCCGCGCCAGGCTGCCCAGCACGTCGCGACAGCCGTGGCACTCAGCGGGAACGCCAACCACCCGAGCACCTCCATGTCGCAAGAGTACGTGTCAGCACGCGCCGACCCACTCGGTCGTACCGTCGGAGAACCGCTGGTGTTTCCAAATCGGAACCTCCGCCTTGAGCTCGTCGATCAGCCGCCGGCTCGCCACGAACGCCGCGTCGCGGTGCGAGGCGGCCACCGCGACCATCACGGCAGCATCCCCGACCACGAGGTCACCGGTCCGGTGCACCGCGGCCAGCGCCGTCACCAGCGGGTCCGCGGCGATCTTCTCGGCCACCTCGCGGAGCCGGTTCAGCGCCTCCGGATGCGCCTCGTAGGTCAGTGCCGTGACGGGCCGGTCCGCGTCGTGGTTGCGCACGGTCCCGACGAACAGCGTCGTGCCGCCCGCGGTCGGGTCGGCCACCGCGGCCAGCACCTCGTCCGCCGACAACGGCGTCTCCCGCAAGTCCAGCAGTCGTACGACGCTTTGCTCGCTCATGGCGAAACCCTACGAGGCGGGCAGTAGTTTGGAGTCGTACGGTCCACACGAACACCGAGCAACACAGGAAGGCCGACCACCGATGAGCGAGGAACCGGACAACCCCTTCAAGGGGACGCCCTTCGAGGCGCTGTTCCAGCAGTTCGGCGGGAACCTGCCCGGCGGCGGCCAGTCTCCCGACCTGAACGCGATCTTCGCCCAGGTCCAGCAGCTGCTCAGCGGCTCGGCCGACGGCCGGCCGGTGAACTGGGACCTGGCCAAGGACATCGCCCGCAAGACCGTGTCAGCAGCCGGTGACCGGTCGATGACGCACACCGACCAGCAGCAGGTCGCCGAGGCCGTCCGGCTCGCCGACCACTGGCTCGACCCCGTCACCACACTGCCGGAGGCGTCGGCGACGTCGGCGGCCTGGAGCCGGGCCGAGTGGGTGGAGAACACCCTCCCGGTCTGGCAGCAGGTGGTCGACCCGGTCGCCGAGCACGTGGCCGGCGCAATGGCCGGCGCGCTGCCCGCTGAGGCACAGCAGCTGGCCGGGCCGATGGCCGGGATGCTGCGCCAGCTCGGCGGCTCGATCTTCGGCGCGCAGGTCGGTCAGGGCCTGGGCGAGCTGGCCGGCGAGGTGGTGAGCGTGTCCGACATCGGGCTGCCGCTCGGACCGGACGGTCAGGCGGTGCTGCTGCCGGACAACGCGGCGAAGTTCGCCGCGGGCCTCGGCATCGCCGACGATGACGTCCGGCTCTACCTGGCACTGCGCGAGTGCGCGCACCAGCGGCTGTTCGCGGGTGTGCCGTGGCTGCGTCAGCGGCTGATCGCGACCGTCGCCGAGTACGCCGCCGGGATCCAGGTGGACACCTCCAAGATCGAGCAGGCGATGTCCGACGTGGACATGTCCAACCCGGAGGCGATGCAGTCCGCACTCGCCGAGGGCATGTTCGAGCCCGAGCTGTCCGAGCAGCAGAAGGCCGCGCTGACCCGGCTCGAGACCCTGCTCGCACTGGTCGAGGGCTGGGTCGACGACGTCGTCCGCGAGGCAACCAGGGACCGGATGCCGGCCGCCACCCAGCTGGCCGAGACGGTACGACGGCGGCGCGCGGCCGGCGGGCCGGCGGAGCAGACCTTCGCCACCCTGGTCGGGCTGGACCTGCGGCCGCGCCGGCTCCGCGACGCCGCGAACCTGTGGGCCGCGGTCCGCGACTCGCGCGGGGTCGAGGGTCGCGACGAGCTCTGGTCGCACCCTGACCTGATGCCCGGTACCGACGACCTGGACGACCCGATCGGCTTCGCCCGCGACGCCGGCGAGCTGGTCGACTTCGACATCTCCGAACTCGAGAAGGGCGACGGACCGGACGACGGCGGCCCGAAGGAGTGACCGCACTGCACGCGGACGCCACCCGGTCGTTGAACCGCTGGGCTGCACCCGACGACGAGCAGGAACGGCTCCGCACCCACTACCTGCGGCACCTCGGGACGTACGACGACGGGTTGTCCCGCGAACGGCTGCCCGAGCACGTCACGGCGTCCGCCCTGGTGCTCGACCCCGACGGCGGCCGCGTGCTGCTCAACCTGCACACGAAGGTCGGCCGCTGGCTGCAGTTCGGCGGACACTGCGAACCGGCCGACGAGACCCTGGCGGGTGCGGCGCTGCGGGAGACCCGGGAGGAGTCCGGCCTGGACGTGCTCGACCTCGACCCGGTACCGGTGCAGCTGTCCCGGCACCAGGTCCGCTGCGGCGGCGGTCCGTCGTACCACCTCGATGTCCAGTACGTCGCGGTGCCGACCGGAGACGCCGAGGCGGTCTGCAGCAGCGAGTCCGACGAACTGCGGTGGTTCGGCGTCGACGAACTGCCCAGTGACGCGGATCACGCGGTGGTGAGCCTGGTCCGGCGCTCCGTACGTCGACTCGCCGTGCTGTCATAGCCAGATCATCGAACTGATGGACGGCGTTCCGATGCCGCACGTACGCTCGGATGCACCCTGAGACCATCGGAACCTGGGGGAGAACTTGATGCCCGTTGCACGACCGATCCGATCGTCCTGCCGCGACGAAGTACTGCCGTGAGCTTCGACATTGACGCGTACGCCAAGACGGCTGCGCCCGTCCGATGGGACGACCTCGACCTCGACGCCTTCGAAAGGCACCCGCTGTCCGACGACGCGCTGCGCTGCCTGCGCTACATGAGCGACGTCGAGACCCATACCGTCTGCTATCTACGCGACCTGCTGGTGACGCCGTCGCACGCCGACCCGGAGGTCACCGTCTTCCTGACCATGTGGAACATGGAGGAGTTCTGGCACGGCGAGCTGCTCGACGAGGTGCTGCGCCGGCACGGCGTGCCGACCGGCCCGGAGCACACTCGGGCGCTGCGCAAGCGGCTCGGTTGGGGAGACCGCATCGCACCGGTCAAGCAGTCGTTGCTCGCGAACCTGATCGGCCGCGACTTCATCGCCACCCACATGGCGTGGGGCGCTATCAACGAGTGGTGCGCGTTCTCGGCGTACACCCGGCTGATCGCGTCCGAGAAGCATCCCGTACTGACCGAGATCCTGCGCCGGATCGCCAAGCAGGAGACCCGGCACGTTGCCTTCTACAACAGTCAGGCGCGCAGCCGGCTCGAGTCGAACACCAAGGCGCAGCGGATCGCCCGGTTCGCGCTGCGCAAGGCCTGGGGCATCGTCGGCTCGACGCTGATGCCGCCGGCCGAGGTGAAGCACATGCTGTCCTACCTGTACGGCTCCCCCGAAGGCCTCGCCGAGGTCCGCCGGGTCGACGCCAAGATCGACAGTCTGCCCGGCCAGACCGGCCTCCAGCTGGTCGAGCGCCAACTGCAGAAGTACGGCGTGGTCGCTGCGGCCTAGCCAGGACCTAGCCCAGACCTGGCCCCCGTGGCGCGGCGGATCCCCTGTGTCCGCCGCGCCCGGCCCTCCCCTCGAGGGTTAGAGCACCGGCGAGAAGGGCTCGGTGCCGTTCACCAGGCGCAGGCCGGCGATGCCGGAGTGTGCCTGCGCGTAGGCCAGCTCGTGGCTGAGATCGCCGACACCGTTGGAGAGCACCAGCGGGGCCAGGGCCAGCGTCGACAGCGTGCCGAGCGCCCGGCCCTGGCCGTCCATGAACGCGCTGCCGGAGTCGCCCGGGATACCCGGCGTCACGGTGTACACCGGATGCGACCAGCCGTTGCCCTGGGCACCCAGTGACAGCCCGGTCTTCGGCGACAGCTGGGTGATGCCGCCACGCAGCGACGAGTTGCCGAAGCTGTAGACCCCGCTGCCGGCCGTGCTGCCGGTGGTGTTCAGCCCGGTCGGGCCGCCCCAGAACGGGATCGACGGGTTCACGTCCGCGACCGAGCCGGCATCGACCTTGGCCAGGCCGAGGTCGTTGTATGCGCACGTGTTGCTGTCGCTCTCGCCCCGCGCCTGCATGGTCCTCCAGGAGCTGTACACCAGCGTGCCGGAGCCGACGATCGTGCCCTCGGTGAGGACGCTGCCGCCCTCGGCGAACTCGACCTTGGTACCGAGTGGCAACGACTGCGCCACGCAGCCGTCGGTGTCCGTCGCGCCGCCGGTGCCGGCACAGTGCGCGGCGTACCCGACGTACACGTTGCCGGCGGTGTCGGTGTAGACGAAGTTCGCGGTGCACTGCGCACCCGCGGTGTACATCTGGCCACCTGGGTGGATCTTGGCGGTGGCGGCCGGTGCCCAGGTCGGGGCGGCGGTGGCGGCACCACCGGTGAGCGTGGTGGCGACCAGCCCGGCGGTCAGGGCGGCGACAGCAAGGACCCTGAGGCGTGGACGAGGGCGGGGTCGAGCGAGCATGTGCGTTCCTCCTCAGAACGACTCACTTGCCACTCAGAACGAGTCACTGACTCGTCAGTCACGCAGAAATCCCTCGCAGTGACAGTCCAGTAACACAACGTGTCGAGCGCCTACGGGGTGGTCACGCAGCGTCGATCGTCAGCGACCCGCGAGCATCGCCCGGGTGGCAGCCCAGCCCTCCAGGCCCGGGTCCAAGGTGCCGATGTCCGCCGGGCCGCGCAGGCGGTGCCAGCCCGGCCCGAGCCCGACGGCGAGCCGCCGCGGCTTGGCCGCGTCCAATGCGGCCAGCGGCGTGTCCGGGGTCGGCGCCAGCGCCCACAGCCAGTCCGCGACCGGGGTCCGTACGCCGAGCGCCACCAGGGTCCCGTCCGTCGCCGGGCAGACCGCGGCATCGGCGTGCGCCAGCGCCCGGAACAGCTTGCCGACCAGCAGCCCGGGCAGGTCCGGCGCGTCATGGCTCACCAGTACGACACCGGCCGCGGCGCCGACCCGGTCCACCGCGTCGAGCGGCCGATCCACCGCGAACACGTCGGTCCCCGGCCAGGTCAGCTCGGCCACGCGTCGTACCGCCTGCTCGTCTCCCCCGGTCACCGCGACCGCGACGTCGACCAGGTCCAGTCCGGCTAGCACCTCGTAGGTGTCCTCCGCCATCGCCAGCCGCCACGAGTCCGGGTCCCGCCCGGGCGGCGCCCAGGTGCCCTCCGCCGGTACGACGAGAACCACCACCCGCCGATCCGTCACCGTGCCGCCCCGTCGTAGGTCGCGCGGGCCTCGAGCACCTCGTCCATGTGCAGCTCGGCCCAGTGCTTGATCGCGCTGAGCAGCTGCATCAGGTCGTGCCCGAGCGGGGTCAGCTCGTAGTCCACCCGGACCGGCACCGAGGGCGTCACCTGCCGCGTCACGAGGCCGTCCCGCTCGAGCGACCGCAGCGTCTGGGTCAGCATCTTCTGGCTGACGCCGGCGATCCGCCGGGCCAGGTCGGAGTACCGCTGCGGACCGTCGGCCAGCGCCGGCAGCACGAGCGTCACCCACTTGTCGCTGATCCGGTCGACGAGCTGGCGTGACGGACAGGTCGCCAGGAACGCGTCGTACTCGATCCTGGCCACCTGCCGGCGCTGCGCCGCGGTCTGCGTGGGCATCGTTGGTCTCCCTGACGTGTGGTAGGCACCGTCGGGTGCGTACTTCCGAAAAGAGAGTAACTCCCCGAAGGTGGGTGCTCCAGACCCAATCTGATGGAGGAGCAGAGATGCGTGCACTCGTTGTCCGGCAGTTCGGAGACCCGGACGCGATCGAGCTGATCGAGACGGACACACCTGTCCCCGGCCCGGGCGAGGTCCGGATCAAGGTCGCCGCGGCCGCGGTGAACCCGGTCGACCTCGCGACCGCGGGCGTCACCGGCGTGCAGCCGGGCAGCGAGGTGGTCGGCCTCGTCGACCTGCTCGCGCGGTCCCTGAAGACGCACGGCGAGCCCGTCGTGCTCGACGCCCGCGCGGTCGCGCCCGCACCGCGGAACGTCGACCCGGTCGCGGCGTCGAGTTTCGGCCTGAACGCGCTGACCGCGCTGCAAGCGCTGGACCGGCTCGACCTGATCGCCGGCGAGTCCCTGCCCGTCACCGGTGCGGCGGGCGGCGTCGGCGGGTATGCCGTCGAGCTCGCCAAGCATCGCGGTCTCACCGTCATCGCCGTCGCCGGCGAGGACGACGAGGAACTGGTCCGCGGTTTCGGCGCCGACCACTTCGTCCCCCGCTCCGCCGACCTGGCGACCGCGGTCCGTGCGGTCGTCCCCGGTGGCGCCGACGCGGCCGTCGATGCCGTTGTGCTCGGCGTCGGCACGCAGGACGGCGTCCGGAACGGCGGCCAGCTCGCCTACCTGATCGGCGGCTCCGCGCCCGGGTGACCTGCGCGGCATCACCGTTCGCGTCATCTGCGTCGACGCCGGCACCGCCTACGCCCGCCTGGCCAAGGGTGGCCCCCGCCTCGTCCTCACTCCCTGACCCCGCCTCGACCCCAGGCCTCACATCCCGTAGCGACACGCCGCCGCGACCCGTTCAGCCCGGCGTGTCCATACGGGAGGTCGAACCTGGTCGGCAGCTTCCCCTAGCGACACGCCGCGCGGCCCGGCGCTGTCCGGCGAGTCGGTACGGGAGGTGCGGAGGGAGGACCGGTTAGGGCAGCCAGGCGCGGAGGCGGAGTGCGACCTGGATGTCGAGGGATCGGTCGGGGTGTTGCCAGTCGTCGCCGAGCAGGGCGGCGATCCGGTCCAGCCGCTGCTGGACGGTGTTCGGGTGGATGTGCAGCGCGGCGGCGGCGCGGGTCGGGCTGGCGCCGGCGGCGAAGTACGCCGTGAGGGTGCCGACCAGGTCGGTGCCGCGGCGGGCGTCGTACTCGACCACCGGGCCGATCACGTGCGTGACGTGCGCCGCGATGTCCACGTCGTCGGCGCCGACCAGACCGGCGACACCGAGGTCGTCGGGCGAGGCGCCTTCGCCGGCCCGGCCGAGCGCGACCAGCGTGCCGACTACCCTGAGGGCACGCCGGTGCGCGGCCACCAGGGCGTCGCCCCAGGCGGCCGGGCCGGCGACCCCGATGGTGACCCGCGCTCCCTCGACGCCGCGACGGGTGGTGGTCGCGGCCAGCTCGGCGGCGACCGCGGTCGCGTTCTGGTGGCGGAGCAGCAGCACCACGTCGCCGCGATGGGTTCCGGCCAGCACCACCCGGTCCGCGATCGGCGCGTCGAGCCGGCCGAGCACGGTCGGCGGGTCGATGTCGCCGCGGCACACCGCGACCAGTACCCGGGACGGGAGCACGGTGCCGAGCAGCCGGGCCCGGTCGGCGAGCGCGGCAGGGGCCAGCAGGCCTTCGAGGGCGTCGGCGAGCAGGTCGGCCTTCGCGCGCAGCGACTGCTCGGCCGCCTGGCGGCGGAACAGCAGCACCAGTGCGGTGACCACGGCGGCGCGTTCGACGATCCGCCGGTCGGCACCGGTCAGCTCGCCGGCGCCGCCGATCGCCAGCGCGCCGAGGCGTTCGCCCTTCGCGGTGGCGGCGACGGCCCAGCCGTCCTGGGTGCGGACCAGCCGGCCGCTGCTCGTCGTACCGTCGAGGACGGCGTCCAGGTCGACCGGCGGTACGGCGCCGGCGGCGGCCAGCTCGTTGCCCGCGGCATCGACCAGGACGACCCAGCCGCCGAGCAGCTCGGCCAGCGCGGCGGCGACCGCGTCCACGTCACCGCCGGACAGCACGATCTCGGCGAAGCGGTCGTGCGCGGCGGCGGCGTGCTCGACCCCGGCGTGGGCGGCGGACACCTCGTCCAGCGCGGCCGCGGTCTCGGCCGCGGCGCGGACCTGCACGATCGTGACGGCGGCCAGTGCGGCCAGCGAGCCGAGCAGTGACACCTCGTCGCGGCTGAACGGCCGCTTGGTCCGGTTCGAGGCGAACAGCACGCCGACGAACGAGCCGTCCACGATCAGCGGCGTACCGCAGATCGCGACCAGTCCTTCCTCGCCGACCGCGGAGTCGATCATCGTGGTGTGCCGAAACCGCTCGTCGGACGGGTAGTCGTCGGTCCAGTACGGCGTCCGCGTCTCCGCGACCAGCCCGCCGAGCCCGGCACCGAGTGGCAGCCGGAGCTGCTGGAACGCGGCCGAGACCGACCCGTCGGTGGCCCGCATGTACGTGTCGCCGCGCGCCTCGTCGTACAGGGTCAGGTAGGCGACGTCGGTGCCGACCAGGGTGCGGGCGCGGTGCACGATCGTGTCCAGCACGCCGCCCGGGTCCCGGACCGAGGCCAGCTCGCGGGCGACGTCGACGAGCGCGGACAGCTCGGCCTCGCGACGCTTGCTCGCGTCCATCGAGGCCCGGACCCGTACTGCCAGGTCGCGTGCGGTGGCACCGGCCACGGGGTCGTCCGCGGCCAGCTGCTCGGCGGCCCGGGTCACGTCCGCGGACGGGGCGTCGTCGGCGAGCAGCCGCAGCAGCGTCATCGCGGCGTCGTGCACACCGGCGATGATGCCAGTAGCGATGAGTTCAGGCCTCCCGCCGAGTCGGAGGTCCAGGAAGGAGACAACCATGGATCTGAGCGTGAGCAGGCTGGTCGAGGCCCCACCGGAAGAGGTGTGGCGGGCGTGGGCCGAGCCGGACTACATCGAGCGGTGGTGGGGGCCGACCGGATTCACGGTGCCCATCGCCCGGGTCGACCTCACCGAGGGCGGGCACACGCTTGTCGGGATGCGCGCGCCCGACGAGCTGGGCGGGATGACCTTGTACAACACCTGGACGTTCACCGCGATCGACCGGCACCGCTCGCTCGAGTACGTGCTGCACTTCTGCGACGCCGACGGCACCCGGCTGCGCCCGGCCGACCTCGGGCTGCCAGCGGGTATCCCGGACGACGGCGTCCCGCACGTCGTGACGTTCCGGCCTGCTGGTGACGGCGGTACCGAGCTGACCGTGACCGAGCGCGGCTACACGGCGGAGGAGGCGCGGGACACCTCGCGGCTCGGGCTGGAGCAGACGCTGGACAAGCTGGTGGCGCTGTTCGCGACAACCTGACGGGCCGCGCCTGCCGCACGCCGAACCTAGACTGCGGGTATGCCCTCCGAGATCGAGCCGCCCAAGCGAGCTGCCGGCGGCGTACCGGCCGTGGTCTCGTCGTTCCGGCACGCCCTGCCGGAGATGGGGCTCACCCGGACGCTGCGCACGCTCGGCAAGCTCAACCACACCGACGGGTTCGACTGCCCGTCGTGCGCCTGGCCGGACCCGGCGGCCAAGGAGCGGCACCTGGTCGAGTTCTGCGAGAGCGGTGCGAAGGCGGTCGCATGGGAGGCGACCCGCAAGCGGGTGCCGCGGGAGTTCTTCGCCGGTACGACGATCGCGGCGATGGACGCGATCTCCGAGCACGAGCTCGGCAAGCTCGGCCGGATCACCGAGCCGATGCTCAAGCGGGACGGCTCCGAGCACTACGAACCGGTGGACTGGGACGAGGCGTTCGGCGTGGTCGCGCGGCACGTGCGCGGGCTGGCGGACCGCGACGACGCGGTGTTCTACACCTCGGGCCGGACCAGCAACGAGGCCGCGTTCCTGTGGCAGCTGTTCGTCCGTGCGTACGGCACGAACAACCTGCCCGACTGCTCGAACATGTGCCACGAGTCGTCTGGTACGGCGCTGCTGGAGGTGGTCGGGTCCGGCAAGGGCGCGGTCACGCTGGAGTCGCTGGAGCAGGCGTCGCTGATCGTCATCTGCGGGCAGAACCCGGGCACCAACGCACCCCGGATGCTCACCCACCTGGAACGGGCCAAGCGGAACGGGGCCCGGATCGTCGCGGTGAACCCGCTGCCCGAGGCCGGGCTGATCCGGTTCAAGAACCCGCAGCGGCCGAAGGGCGTGGTCGGCCGCGGCACCGAGCTCGCGGACCTGCACCTGCCGATCCGGATCGGCGGCGACCAGGCGCTGTTCCAGGCACTCGGCCACCTGCTGCTCGAGTCCGAGCGGCGCGCACCCGGCACCGTGCTCGACGCGGAGTTCATCGAGGCGCACACCAGTGGCTTCGCGGCGTACGCCGCGCGCGTCGCCGAGCTGGACTGGCCCGAGGTCGAGCTCGCCACCGGGCTGCGCCGGGCCGAGATCGAACGGCTCGCGTCGATGCTCGTCGACTCGAAGGCGACCGTCGTGGCGTGGGCGATGGGCCTCACCCAGCACCGCGAGGCGGTCGCAACGATCCAGGACATCGTGAACGTGCTGTTGCTGCAGGGCAACATCGGCAAGCCTGGCGCCGGACCGTGCCCGGTGCGCGGCCACTCGAACGTGCAGGGCGACCGCAGCATGGGCATCTGGGAGAAGATGCCGGACGCGTTCCTGGACCGGCTCGGCAAGGAGTTCTCGTTCGCGCCGCCGCGCGAGCACGGTGTCGACGCGGCCGGGACGGTACGGCGTCTGCGGGACAAGTCAGTGAAGGTGTTCGTCGCGATGGGCGGGAACTTCGCGATGGCGACGCCGGACACGCCCGTCGTCCATGCGGGGTTGCGGGCCTGCGACCTCACCGTGCACGTGGCGACCAAGCTGAACCGGTCCCACACCGTGACCGGCCGCGAGGCGCTGATCCTTCCGTGCCTCGGCCGGACCGACCACGACGCGACCGAGGCCGGTCCGCAGGGCGTCACGGTGGAGGACTCGCAGGGCGCGGTGCACCTGTCCCACGGCCGGTTGATGCCTCCGGCAACCACTTTGAAGTCCGAGGTGGCGATCGTGTGCGGTCTGGCGCTGGCGACCGTGCCGGACGTCGGGGACATCCCGTGGGCGGAGTTCGCCCGTGAGTACAGCCTGGTCCGGGACCGGATCGCGCGGGTGGTCGACGGGTACGAGGACCTCAACGCCCGGGTCTCCGCTGAGGGCGGGTTCCTGCTCGCGCACGCCGCGCGGGACAGGCGCGAGTTCCGTACTGCCGACGGCAAAGCCCGGTTCAGCGACCACGAGCTGCGCTGGCTGCGGGTGCCTGCCGGCCGGCTGCTGCTGCAGACGATGCGCAGCCACGACCAGTTCAACACCACCATCTACGGACACGACGACCGGTACCGCGGTGTACGCGGCACCCGCGAGGTGGTGCTCGTACACCCCGACGACATCGCCGCACTCGGCCTGCGCGCGGACCAGTACGTCGACATCGTCAGCGAGTTCGAGGGCGTGGAGCGCCGGGCCGAGTCCTTCCGGGTGGTCCCCTACCCCACCGCCCGCGGTTGCTGCGCGGCGTACTACCCGGAGACCAACGTGCTGATGTCCGCCGACGACACCGCCCGCGGCTCCAACACACCGGTAGCCAAAGGCCTGACCGTCCGCCTGGAACCTCACCCCTGAAGCCGTTCATCGGGCCCTTGTGACCCGGCGTGTCGTCAATGATCGGGCCCTTGTGACCAGCTGCCTGCTGGTCACAAGGGCCCGATGAGCGTCGACACGCCGGACCACAAAGGCCCGATGAACGGATCTGGTTAGCCGACGGGCTCGAGCTCTCGCTCGGGCTGGGCGTCGGGGTCGGTGCGACCCGTCGGTACGGCGTCGGGCAGGTCGGCCAGCTCGGTGGCGGTGCGACGGCGGATGAACTTCGGTGCCCACCAGTTCGCGTTGCCCAGCAGCGTCATCACACTCGGCAGCACCACCGCCCGGATGATCGTGGCATCGATCAGGATCGCCGCGGCCAGGCCGACACCCATCTGCTTCATGTCCAGCGTGCTCAGCGTCGCGAAGACCGAGAACACCCCGATCATCACCACCGCCGCGCTGGTCACCACACCCGCCGAGCTGGTGATGCCCTCGGCCACGGCCTGCCGGGTCGGTACGCCGCGCAGCACCGCCTCGCGGATCCGGCTGACGACGAACACGTGGTAGTCCATCGACAGCCCGAACAGCACCACGAAGAGGAACAGCGGCAGCCACGACACCACAGCGCCGTTCGACCGGAAGTCCAGTATGCCCTCGGCCCAGGTGCCCTCGAAGACCAGCGTGACCAGACCGTACGCCGCGCCCGCCGACAGCATGTTCAGCCCGATAGCGGTGAACGCCACTACGACCGACCGGAACGTCCAGGTCATGACCACGAAGGTCAGCAACAGCACGAAGCCCATCACCAGCGGCAGCTTGTCCCGGACGTGCTTGGCGTAGTCCACGTCCGCGGCCACCATGCCGCCGACCGCGTACTCGGCGCCGTCGACGGTGCCGATCGTCTGCGGCACCAGGTCACCGCGCAGCTTCAGCAGCGCGTCATGCGCCTCGTCGCTGCTGCTGTCGAACGGCGTCGCGATCGAGAACCGGGTCACGGCTCCGTCCTTCGACGTCTCCGGCTCGGTCAGCCCGTCCTGCGCGAACAGCTTGTCGCCCTTGGTGCGGTCGACCAGCTCGGTCAGCTCCGCCCGCACCTGCGCGGCCTTGTCGGCCGGTGCCCGGACGGCGATCTCGTGCGTGGTGCCCTCGCTCGGGAACGCGGCGGTGAGCCGGTCGTACGCCTGCATCACGGAGATGTTGCGCGGCAGGTCCTCCGCACCCGGGAACTTCAGCGTCATCCCGAGTGCCGGGGCGGCCAGTGCCAGCAGGGCGGCGACTGATACGACCAGGGTGGCGGCCGGGTGCTTCAGCGCCGGCTTCAGCACGGTCGGCCAGAACCGCGGCTTGCCCTTCGACGCGGTCAGCCGCCACAGCAGCGGGATCCGCGGCCGGTCCACCCAGCGGCCGAGTTTGGCCAGGATCGCGGGCAGCACGGTCAGCGAGCCGATGACCGCGACGGCGACCACCATGATCGAGCCGACCGCCAGCGAGGAGAAGACCGCGTCGCCGGCCAGGAACAGCCCGGCCATCGAGATGATCACGGCCACGCCGGACACCACGACAGCGTGCCCTGACGTCGCGGCGGCGATCTCGACCGCGTCGACGTGACCGCGTCCGCGGGCCCGCTCCTCACGCTCGCGGCGCAGGTAGAACAAGGAGTAGTCGACGCCGACCGCCATCCCGATCAGCAGGATCACGCTGTTCGTCGCGTCGCCGGCCGGCACCAGCTGGGATGCGACGGCGGTCAGCCCGATCGCCGACGCCACCGCGGACAGCGCGAGCAGGATCGGCACGGTCGCCGCGATCATCGCGCCGAAGGTGACCAGCAGGATGATCAGGGTCACCGGCAGGCTGAAGATCTCCGCGCGCTTGAAGTCGTCCCCGAGCGTCTCGTCCAGCGCCTTGCCGATCGATCCGCCGCCGACCTGCTCCACCCGCAGCGACGGGTGGTCCTGCTGGACCGCCGCCGTTGCGTCGAGCAACGGCTGGACCCGGTCGGAGGCGTCGGTCTCGCTCTGGGTCAGCTCGACCCGGACGATCATGGCCTTGCCGTCCGGCGTGGTGACCGGCTTCGCGACCTCGGCGACGTCGCCGAGCGCGCGCATCTTGGTGGTCGCGTCGGCCGCGGCCTTGCCGGCCTCGGTGGTGTTGATCGTGCCGCCGTTCGGCGCGGTGATCAGGACGTTCTCGACGTCCGGGTCGGCGAAGTTCCCGGACTCGACGATCTTGTCGGCGCGGCTGACCTCGCCGATGTTCTGGTCCTCGTCGGACATCTCGGTGACGCTGGTCGCCGACCCGACCAGGAAGCATGCCGCTACGAACACGACCCACATCGCGATCGCGCGCCATGGATGGGTCGCGCTCCATCGCGCGACCCGGACTGTTGTCGAACCCCTCGGCATCGTGGTTTGCCCCTCCTCGACGGCCGGCCCGATGCCGGCTGTGACTGACAGGACAAGCCTTTCGGCCGGGCGTGCCCGGTGGCATCGATGAAGCCACCGAACCGACCCTGGAGCGGCCCACGTCCGACCCTGGCGCAGCCCTCAGGGATCGCCCCCGCCCGAGGAGGGAGCCGTCGCGGAGCGTCGTACGACGGTTGCCTGGCGCAACTGCGTCAGTCGACCTCGGTGTCGAGGTGTGCGGCGGCCGCGACCCCCTCGAGATAGCCCTCGGCGCGCTCGGCCTTCGGGTAGCGCCGGACCAGATCCCAGAACCGGTGCGAGTGCGAGGGCTCGATCAGATGCGCCAGCTCGTGCACCAGCACGTAGTCCACGACCCAGGCCGGCATCGCCTGCAAACGGGCCGAGAGCCGGATCGAACGGTCCGCCGGAGTGCACGATCCCCAGCGGCGGCTCTGGTTCGTGACCCAGCGCACCGAGGCCGGTTCAGGCACCTCAGGCAGGTGGCGACACGCCAGATTTCGCGCTCTTTCCAGCAATTTCTCGTCCGACACGCGGGATCGGTTCCGTTGCCGCTCGAGCCGCGCCAGCATCGTCTCCACCCAGCGCGCCTCCTCCGCCGCGGTGAGCCGGTCGGGCATCAGAACGACCACACGATCGCCGTCCCGGTAGGCGCTGACCGTCCGCCGGCGCCGTTTGCTGCGACGGATATCCACATACGGCGGGATGGAGGAGTCGGCCATGGCACTGACGCTACCCCCGAGCACCGCCAGGTTTCTTCCGTCCACAGCCGGTGGACACGCGTTTCCGCAGGTCAGACGCCACTTTGTCGTTCCCGCAGCACCTCCCGTTCACATCCCGTTCCCCCGCTTGTCCACACGGCCCGGCGGCGCGCCCCACAAGTTGTTCACAAGGTTGTCCACAGGCGTGGACAACGGAACTGGCCAGTGCTGTTGACCTTGCGTCACGGCGCTCCTAGCGTCGCGGGTAACAGGCTCCCGGCCCGTCCCCAGCGGGCCGCTCGCAGGGGAAGGCGAGCGGTTCGGCGGAGGCGCCGGGGGTCTGTTTTCACTCTCCGTGACGACCCAAACGGGCCTCCCAGGCGTGAATTGGCCTTGAGTGACTTCCAGTGTGCCGTAGGGTGATTCCCGACTGGGCCGAACGGCCTACGGCAGGACCGTCTGCCGGAAGCATCCACAGCGGCCGGGGGCCGGAAACTCCCCGGCGGTACAGAAGCAAGGAGGGCCCTCATGGCAGAGACCTGGAGCGGCGAGTTCTACTGCGTCAAGTGCAAGGCCAAGCGCACTGCTGACGGCGAGGTCAGGGTCAACGACAAGGGCACGCGGATGGCCAAGGCGAAGTGCCCCGAGTGCGGCACGAACCTCAACCGGATCCTCGGCAAGGCCTGAGCGCAGCAGTAGCAACCGACTTAGAGGTCGATCGACCTCGAAAGGGGCGGGCGGAACCCGGACGGGCTCCACCCGCCCTTCGTCGTTTCCCGGCACTGTGGACGACGCCCGACGCGAGCCGCCCCCGGCTGCCAGGGTGGTGCGATGGAACGACCCATCCTCAGGCCCGGCGCGGTGCTGCTGCACCGTCCCGGGCGGCCCGGCTCCAGCAGCATCCAGCTCGGCCTCGACGCGGAGTGGGCGGTCCGGCTCGACGTACCGTCGGCGTCCTGCGACGCCGTACTCGCAGGCCTGGACGGCACCCGGACCGCGGACGAGGTGCTGGCCGCGGCGGTGGCACGCGGCGCGGACCCGGCGGTGGCGGCGCTGCTGCTGGAGCGGTTGCGCACGGCGGGCCTGCTGGTCGACGCCCGCACCTGGCTGGCCTGGGCGCGGGACTGGGACGGGACCGAGCGCGGCCGGCGGCTGCCCGACCTGCATGCCTGGGACCGGTACGCCGATGTCGCCGACGTGGTCGAGCGCCGTCGCACCTCCGCGGTCCGGATCCTCGGCGCCGGCCGGGTCGGCGCGGCGGTGGCGTTGCTGCTCGGCGCCGCCGGGGTCGGCCGGCTCGAGGTGCTCGACACGGCGGTCGTGACCGCCGCGGACCTGACGCCGTACGGGTACCGGGCCGAGCAGCTGGGGCGGTCGCGCGGCCAGGCCCTGCGGGAGCTGCTGACGAGCCCGTCGGTCACGGTCGCCGGTGTCGCCCGCCACGCCGACGCGGTCGTGCTGTGCCCGGACACCCGCGAGCCGGACCGGGACACGATCGCGGCGCTGGACCGGGCCGGGCTGCCGCACCTGCTGGTGCGGTGCCGCGACCTCGGCGGTACGGCGGGACCGTTCGTCCTACCCGGCCGGACCGCCTGCATCCGCTGTACCGACCTGCACCGCACGGACCGGGACCCGGACTGGCCGGTGCTGCTCTCCCAGCTGACCGGCGTCACCGGCGCCGTACCCGACACCGTCCTCGCGGCCCAGCTCGCGGCGTTCGCCGCGGCCCAGGTGCTGCACTGGCTCGCCGGCGAGCTGCCCGCCACCGCCGGCAGCACCGTGGACATCCAGCTGGCCGGCGGCCTCGGCCGCAGCCGCGACTGGCCGCCGCACCCCTACTGCGGCTGCCACTGGCCGGAGCAGTTCCGGACGGATGCCGGATAGACGCGGTCTTTGGGGTGTCCTGGTGCACCGGAGGCTTGGCATCGCCGTCAGAATGGTCCCGTGCCCACTCCCGGACCGACCGATCTGCCCCGCAAGGCCATCAGCCGTACGGCGAAGCTCGCGTCGCTGCCGCTCGGTGCGGCCGGCCGCGCCACGATCGGGCTCGGCCGCCGGATCGGCGGCGCCCCGGCCGAGCAGGTGATGGCCGAGTTCCAGCGCCGTACCGCGGACCAGATGTTCTCCGTGCTCGGTGAGCTCAAGGGCGGTGCGATGAAGTTCGGCCAGATGCTGAGCCTGATGGAGACGGCGATGCCGGAGGAGTTCGCCGCGCCGTACCGGGCCACGCTGACCAAGCTGCAGGACTCCGCTCCCCCGATGCCGGCTTCGACCGTGCACACGATCCTGAGCACCGAGCTGGGCGCGCGGTGGCGGGACCGGTTCCGCGAGTTCGACGACATCCCGGCGGCCGCGGCGTCGATCGGCCAGGTGCACCAGGGCGTCCTCAAGGACGGCCGGGTGGTCGCGATCAAGCTGCAGTACCCGGGCGCTGCCGACGCGCTGCGTGCCGACCTGCGGCAGATCGGCCGGGTCGCGCGGACGTTCGGCGCGTGGGTGCCGGGGCTGGACCTGAAGCCGCTGGTCGTCGAGCTGCAGGAGCGGATCGGCGAGGAGCTCGACTACGACCGCGAGGCCGTCGCACAGCAGCAGTACGCCGTGGCCTTCGCCGACCACGACGAGTTCGTCGTGCCCCGGGTGATCAAGCACAGCTCGAAGGTCATCGTCAGCGAGTGGATCGACGGCACCCCGCTGTCGAAGGTGATCGCCGGAGGCGACCAGGAGCAGCGCAACGAGGTCGGGCTGAAGTACGTCCGGTTCATGTTCAGCGGCCCGAAGCTGGCCGGGCTGCTGCACTCAGACCCGCACCCGGGCAACTTCAAGGTGATGGACGACGGCCGGCTCGGTGTGGTCGACTTCGGCCTCTGCGCCCGGCTGCCCGACGGGCTGCCGCCGGCGATCGGCCGGCTCTTGCGGATCGCGATGGACGGCGACGCCGAGCAGGTGATGGAGGGGCTGCGGGCCGAGGGCTTCATCAAGCCGCGGATGACGATCGACCCCGAGCTGCTGCTGGACTACCTGATGCCGTTCGTCGAGCCGGCCCGGGTCGAGACGTTCAAGTTCAACCGGGCCTGGATGCGCGCGCAGGCGAACCGGAACACCGACCTGCGCAACCCGCACGCCTCCATCGCGCTGCGCCTGAACCTGCCCCCGTCGTACCTGCTGATCCAGCGGGTCTGGATCGGCGGCCTGGCGGTGCTGTCCCAGCTCGAGGCCGAGGCGCCGTTCGGCGCGGTGCTGACCGAGTTCCTGCCCGGCTACACCGACGACTACGACAACCCGTACGACGCCGACGAGGCCTGAGCAGCAGTCACCACCACTCGCTGTCGAGCTTGCTCTCGATGCTGCGCAGGTGCTCGCGCCCGCAGCGGTCGCAGTACACCCGGCGCCGGCCGTTCTCGACCGACGTGAGCCAGGTGATCGGTATCTCGGCCGTCTCGGCCCGCGTCCCGCAGAACGCGCAGACCGGCCACTCGTCGTACTCGCTCACCATCTCACCCTCGCCGATCGCGGACCCGATGGCGAGTCCGGACATACCGAAGGGGCGGCGCCCAGGTGGACGCCGCCCCCATCCTCGGTAGCGGTGAGGTCTCTTCCGCCGGCCCGGGTCGGTCCCCGGCCGGACTGGTCAGATCACACCAGGCGGGCTACGGCCAGCCGCGCCTTCGCGGCAGCGCGGTCCGCCTTGCGGCGGGCTCGCGCGGCCTGACGCTGGGCTCGCTCCATCCGGAGCAGCAGCTGCAGCCGCCTGCTCTGCTCAGCCTCACTCAGCTGAGCGCGTAAATGTGCACGGGCAAGGTCTTCCTGCATTAGATACATCTCAGTTCTCCTGCTCACAGTCATGGTCTTGTTGGTCATCGACTCTTCTTCTCTCAGACGGGTAGCCAGCGGTCAGGCCGCTACGGTCTCGCTCTTACGAGGCCGGCCCCGCGGCCGCTTGCGTGGCACCACCACGCCCTGGACGAACAGTTGCCCTCCCCAGACACCCCACGGTTCCGACCGCTCCAGCGCGCCCGCCAGGCATTCGGCGATCAGCGGGCAGGTCTGGCAGAGCGACTTCGCGTACTCGACGTCGGCCGGCGATTCGGCGAAGAACAGCTCCGGTGAGTAGGACCGACAGGGCAGGTCCTCAGACGTAGCAACCTCGGTGAACACATCGAGGAAGCTCACGCTCATTCCGGTCACCTCCAAAGTGACTGTCGTGTGTCTCTCTTGTTGTCGGTTCCGGCCACCGGTTTGTGACCGGGAAACTCTGCGGGACAACATGTGCCTTCTGGGCAAACAAGAAGGCCGCGGATCCCTTGGTCTGGGTTCCGCGGCCTCTGGAGGTGCCGGCTGACTGTGAAGTCAGTCAGTCCGGTGGACTCCAAGCTCGTGAACCCTGACCGCCGTACTTGCTGCCGTGCGTGGGCAGACCCGTCCCCTGGACCTGCACATCACCCGCGGCGAGCAGCACGAACGCCGCTGCGAGCGGGAAGGTGCCCGGGATTACGCGGACACGCGACGGCTCGGCGCACGGCATCGGGATCGTCTTGATGTTGCTCATCTACAGGCACCTCCTCTCGTTGCGGCAATCGGGCGGTTCGGCTCGATCGCTATGGTTTTGGAATGAAGTTTTCCGGTCTGCTCACAACCGGTGTGAGCAGAGTACGCCGCGGCGGACAGGGCCCGCAAACGATTTAGAGAGAAAGTTCGGGATCCGGTCCAGATTCACGGTCCGGAGCCGTTCGACCACCGACGAAGCAGCGATCAGGTGCGACAGATTCGCACCACGTCGGCGCCGTACCGGTCCACTTTCACCCGGCCGATGCCGCCGATCCGCAGCAGCTCGAGCTCGTCCAGCGGCCGGACCTCGGCGATCGCGGTCAGGGTGGCGTCGGTGAACACGACGTACGGCGGGACCTTCTGCTCCGCCGCCCGCTCGGAGCGCCACGTCCGCAGCCGCTCGAACAGGGCCTCGTCCAGCGTGGAGGGGCAGTCCTCGCAGCGGCCGAGCTTGCGCGCCGGGGCGTCGACCAGACCCTTGCCGCAGACCCGGCACTTCGCCAACGTCTTCCCGCGTCCGCGGCGCTCCCGCTCGACCCTGGCCGGCGCCGGCCGCGCGGAGCCCGACACCCCCAGCGGATCCAGGAACCGGGTCGGGCCGCGCTGGCCCTTGCCACCCGGTGATCGGGACGTCGCCCAGCTCACCATCAGCCGGTCCTTGGCCCGGGTGATCCCGACGTAGAACAGCCGCCGCTCCTCCTCCACCTGGCGCGGCGTCTGGGCGTGGCTGATCGGCAGCGTGCCCTCGTGCGCCCCGACGACGAACACGCAACGCCATTCCAGTCCTTTGGCCGCGTGCAGGGTGGCCAGCGTGACGCCGTCCGCGACCGGGGCGTGCTGGATCGCGGCCCGCCGCTCCAGCTCGGCGACGAACCCGGCCAGCCCGGCCTGTGGCTCGGCGACGCCGAACTCCTCGGCCATCGCGACCAGCGCCGCCAGCGACTCCCAGCGGTCGCGCACCGCGCCGGTCCCGGCCGGCGGCTCGTCGGTCCAGCCCGCGCCGGACAGCACCCCGCGGACCGCCTCCGGCACTGTGCCCGCGGTATCACCCGCCTTGGCCTGGCCGCGCAGCAGGACGCCGGCCTGCCGCACCTCGGCCCGCTCGAAGAACCGTTCCGCGCCCTTGAGCACCGCCGGGATGCCACGCTCGGCCAGCGCCTGCTCGAACGTCTCGGACTGCGCTTTGATCCGGAACAGCACCGCGATCTCGCGCAGCGGCACCCCGCCCGCGGCCAGGTCCGCGATCGTCCTGGCCACAGCGTCGGCCTCGGCGACCTCGTCGGCGTACTCGGTGAACGTCGGCGCCGGCCCGGAGTCGCGCTGCGACCGCAGCGTGACCCGCCCCGGCAGCCCGGCCGGCCCGGACGCGCCCAGCACCGCGTTGGCCACCTCGACGACCTGCGGGGTGGACCGATAGTCGCGGACCAGCTCGACCACCGTGGCCCCGGGGTGGCGCTTGGTGAACTGGACCAGGTTCGCCGGGTCGGCGCCGGCCCACGAGTAGATCGTCTGCGCCGGGTCGCCGACGACGCAGATGTCCTCGCGCCCGCCGAGCCAGAGGTCCAGCAGGGTCTGCTGCAGCGGCGACACGTCCTGGTACTCGTCCACCACAAACGTGCGGTACTGCCGCCGCACCTCGGCGGCGACCCGCTCGTCCTCGGCGAGCAGCGCCACCGCGCACAGCAGCACGTCCTCCAGGTCGATCCGGCCGCGCTCGGTCTTCACGTCCTCGTACGCCGCGAACACCCGCGCCACCGTCGCCGGGTCGAACCCGGCGAGCGCCCGTCCGGCCTGCGGCGCGACCCGGGCGTAGTCGTCCGGGCGGACGTTGGTCACCTTCGACCACTCCACCTCGCCGGCCAGGTCGCGCAGCGCGGCGGTGTCGGTCTGCAGCCGGCAGCGGGACGCCGCCTCGGCGAGCAGCGGGAACTTCCGGTCCTGGATCAGCGGCAGCTCCGCGCCGTACACCTTGGGCCAGAACCAGCGGGCCTGGCGCAGCGCCGCGGAGTGGAACGTGCGGGCCTGGACGCCGACCGCGCCGAGCTGGGCGAGCCGGCCGCGCATCTCCCCCGCGGCCCGCTGCGTGAACGTCACCGCCAGCACCCGGGCCGGGTCGTACGTGCCGGTGCGCACGCCGTACGCGATCCGGTGCGTGATCGCCCGGGTCTTGCCGGTCCCGGCGCCGGCGAGCACACAGACCGCGCCGTGCAGCGCACTCGCGACCTCGCGCTGCTCGGGGTCGAGTGCGGCGAGCACGGCATCAGCTGACCCGTCGGCGGGTACAACGGGTGTGAGGTCGCTCACGGACGGAGACATTCGGGAAGAAGCACCACCAGCAGCACGGTTGGGACTGATCGGGAGCCACCTTAAGCAGAGGCCCCGACAGACAACGAGAGATGGAGCCACGTGTCCGCGTTCACGATGTACTCGACCCCCTGGTGTGGCTACTGCCACCGGCTGAAGGGACAGCTCGATCGAGCGGGCATCGCCTACAGCGAGGTGGACATCGAACGCCAGCCGGACGCGGCGAGGATCGTGGAGCGGGTCAACAACGGCAACCAGACCGTGCCGACCGTGGTGTTCTCCGACGGCACCGCGATGACGAACCCGTCGCTGGCCGACATCGCCGAGAAGCTCGCCGCCTGATCTGACACTCCCTCCGCCTCAGGTCTACCAGCGGCCAGGGAGCTCGGCGCCGTACCAGCCCTCGATCAGGCGGCGGGAGATCGACACCGCGCCGGGCAGCTTGACGTTCGCCGCCTCGGCGGCATCCAGCAGGTCCTCGCGGGTGAACCAGCGGGCGTCGGTGATCTCGTCGTCGTCGATGGCGATCTCGGTCTGGGCCGCGCGGGCGTAGAAGCCGAGCATCAGGCTGGACGGGAACGGCCAGGGCTGGCTCCCGGCGTACCGGATGTCGTCGGACAGGACGACCCCGGTCTCCTCGAACACCTCGCGCCGGACGGCGGCCTCGAGCGACTCGCCCGGCTCGACGAAGCCGGCCAGCGTGGAGTACCGGCCGGGTGGCCAGCTCGCGCCGCGGCCGAGCAGCGCCCGGTCCTCGTCGTCGGTGACCAGCACGATGATCGCCGGGTCGCTGCGCGGGAAGTGTTGCGCGGAGCACTCCGGGCAGCGACGGATGTGCCCGGCCTCCCCCACGTCGGTGGCGGCGCCGCAGCGCGCGCAGCGCGGGTGCGTGGCGTGCCAGTTGGCCAGGCCGATCGAATGCACCGCGATGCCTGCCTCGCGGTCGTCCAGGAACGCGCCGGCCTCGCGCAGGGTGGCGAAGCCGTCGTCACCGCTGCGGTCGTCGGTCGGGTCCAGCAGAACGGCGAACACGGCGCGGCCGTCGGCGTGCCGTCCGGCGCCGGCGTCACGGTCGATGCCCAGGAAGGCCCGCTCGCCCGGCGGCGCGTCGGCCGCCTTCACGAAGGTGAGCCGCGCGTGGTCCGGGCTCACCGCGAGCCGGTCGGTGGCGACCACCACGACCTGGGTGTCGGGACGGGCCCAGGCCTGGTCCAGCCAGGCCGGGTCGCGGCGCCGGTCGGCGGCCCGGTCCAGCACCGAGCGGGACAGCGCGAGCAGGGACGGGTCGATCCGGGGCGGGAAGGCAGCAGTGGCATCCGGCACGCCTGCCAACGTACCGCCAGCCCGAACCGCGGGCCGTGCAAGGATTCCCGCCATGAGCATTCACATCGGAGCCGAGAAGGGGCAGATCGCGCCGCGCGTGCTGTTCCCTGGCGACCCCGCCCGCGCCAAGTGGATCGCGGACACGTTCCTGACCGACGCCACCTGCTACACCGAGATCCGCAACATGTGGGGCTTCACCGGCACCTTCAAGGGCGAGCAGGTGTCGGTCCAGGGCTCCGGGATGGGCCAGCCGTCAGCGTCGATCTACGCGCACGAGCTGTTCGCCGAGTACGACGTGCAGACACTGATCCGGGTCGGCAGTGCGGGCGCGCTGGTCGAGCAGGTCAAGCTGCGCGACGTGATCATCGCGATGTCGGCGAGCACCGACTCGCAGATGAACTACCACCGGTTCCAAGGCATCCACTACGCGCCGACCGCGGACTTCGCGCTGCTGCGCAAGGCGGTCGAGAGCGCGGAAGCAGCCGGGTACACCCCGCACGTCGGCCAGGTGTTCTCCGGCGACGTGTTCTACAACGACCGGCCGGAGCTGGTCTCGCAGACCGCGGCGTACGGCGTGCTGGGGGTCGAGATGGAAGCGGCGGCGCTCTACACGCTGGCGGCGAAGTTCGGCCGCAGAGCGCTCGGCATCATGACGGTGTCGGACCACCTGGTCACTGGCGAGGTGACGTCGGCCGAGGAGCGTCAGTCGACGTTCTCGGAGATGGTCGAGATCGCGCTGGAGACCGCGATCGGGGTGCCGGTCTGAGCCGGTATGCCGTGGCGCTGGCGGTGGTAACGCTGCTCGCCGGCGTGGCGGCCTAGTCGAGCTGGGTCGACCCGGTGATCGGCTTGCCACAAACCAGTGTGCGCCGCGGTCCCCCGAGCCACGACGCACACTGGTGGTCTGTCAGCTATGCGCAGCGCAGTGCCTTCTTGCCGTTCGGGGCGATCGGGAACCACACGTTGCCGGTGCCGTAGCCGGACACCTCACCGAGCAGCTTGTCCTTGTGGAAGTAGTACAGCGGCCAGCCCTTCAGCGTGAGCTGTGTGCCCTCCGGGCGCTCGATGGTGCCGATATCGGACTGCTTGATGCCCTGACCGATCACCTTGAAGCCCTTCGGCCCGGCCAGCACCGGCTCCCAGGTCTTGGCGCAGCCGTCGAAGCAGGTCGAGGTCGGCGGGTTCGGCGAGTCGGCGTCGAACCGGTACATCACCCGGCCGGTGCCGCTGGTCACGAACGACATGAACCCGTCCACCGTTTTCACGGTCAGCGTCTGCACGTCCTTCTGCGCGGGCACCGAGGGCGGCGCGTCGTCGCCGGCCTTCTTGGCCTTGCCACCGTTGGGGTTCACGGCGAACCACACGCCGCCGGTACCGTGACCGGAGGTCTCGCCGAGCTTGATGTCGTTCTTGTTGTAGTACAGCGGCCAGCCCTTGAGCGTCACCTGCTTGCCCTGCGGGCCTTCGATGCTGCCGAGCTTCTTGATGTCGATGCCGCCGCCCCGCACGCTGATGCCGGTGCCGGCCGGTACCGGCTCCCAGGTCTTGGTGCACGCGCCGGTGCAGGTGGACTGCGACGGGTTCGGCGAGTCGTTGTCGAAGCGGTACACGGTCCGGCCGGTCGCACTGGTCACGATCGGGCTGAAGCCGTCCAGCTTGGTCACCTTCAGGACCTTGGCCGGCTTCACCGCCGGCTTGCCGTTCAGGTCCTCCTGGCCCTTGTCCTCCGTGGCCTCGTCGTTGGCCGGCGCGGCGTTCGCGGCAGGCTCGGCGTCCTGTCCGTCGCCGGCGCCCTGCCCGTACGAGCCGTAGCCTCCACAGGCGGCCAGAGTGGCCACCGCCGAGATCGCGCCGACAGTGCTGAGCAGAATGCGCTTCCTCACGGTTGTCCTCCGAGTTCGCGGTGTGTTCGTCAACACCGCGGACACGGCTCCCGTCCGAGACCGGTTCAACGCATTCCGGACGAATTTCCACCTCCCGCACCGACACCCCACCCGCGACAACAAGTTCTCTCTTGGCCTCTCGAGCGCCTCGACCCGCTCGCCCTCGCCGCGACGCGCTGGGACGTGGGGCTCGCGCCGCATATCGATATCGGTATGTCTTACCGATAACGGCATGCGACCAGGCACCGTCTTCCAGGGTCTCCAGACGGCGGGACGGGGTGTCCGTGCAGACCATTCATCCCGGCGAGTTCACGTTCGAGGACCTCGATGCGCTTCCCGACGACGGGCTGCAGTACGAGCTGGTCGACGGGATGCTGCTCGTGACCCCGTCGCCGTTCCCGCTGCACGAGCGGGCAGTGACGGAGATCGCGTACGCGCTGCGCCATGCGTGCCCTGACGAGCTCGAGGTCTTCGTCGCGCCGCTTGACTTTCGGCCCACGTCACACCGGTCGCTGCAGCCGGACGTGCTGGTGGTGCGACGCGAGGACATCGGCCCGAAGAACGGCTCGTCGGTGTACAAGGCGGACCTGCCCTATCCGGTACGGATCGTGCCGAAGGAGATCATCCGCTGAGCAGGGCCATGAGCTCGTCGCGGCCGGGGAGTGCCTCGGGGCGGACTACGTCACCGGTGCGGACGTAGTAGAAGGCGGCGCCGACCCCTTCGAGCGGGATGCCCTCCAGCTCGGCCCAGGCGAGCCGGTAGATCGCGAGCTGCAGCGGGTCGGCGGTCTCCCGGCGGTGGGTCTTCCAGTCGATCACGTCGTACCGCGGGTCCGGGCCGGCGCCGGTGCGGTAGACCGCGTCGATCCGGCCGCGGATCACCCGGCCTCCCAGCGCGAGTGCGAACGGCGCCTCGATCTCGTACGGCGTCTGCTCGCCGTACGGCCCGTCCCGGAAGGCGTCCATCAGCTCGGTCAGGTCGGTGTCGTCGACGATCTCGGAGTCGGCCGCCCCAGGCAGGTCGTCGGGGTCGAGCAGCAGCTGCTGGCCGAAGTACGTCTCTACCCAGGCGTGGAACCGGGTGCCGAACCGCGCCGCCCGGTTCGGCTTGCGCGGCATCGGCCGGGCCAGATCCGAGGCCAGCCCGTCCGGGTCCTTGGCCAGTCGCATCACCTGGGTCGCGGACAACGTTCCCGGCAGCGCCACCTGCTGGGCGTGGCGGCTGCGGCTCTCCCGGGCCTCGGCGACCAGCCGCTCCAGCTCGGAGTCCCAGCGCGCCACCGTGGCCTGCTCGTCCAGCAGCAGGTCGGCCTCGTCGGCCAGCGGTCCATGCCTACGGGACGTGCGAACCAGCTCGGCTGCCTCCAGCCGGCGGCTGCGCCGGACCGGGTCGGGCGGAGCCGGCCAGGCCGCCTCGGTCGCCTCGCGTAGATCCGGGTTCTCCGCATCGGCCTCCGGCCGGTCTGCCCAGCTCACCACCCGGCCGGCGTGCTGGCGCAGCAGCTCCAGGTACGACGAGGGGCCGCGCGGCTTCTTCTGCGTCGGGCCCCACCAGTGCCCGGTGGCGACCAGGATGTCCTTCGCCCGGGTGAACGCGACGTACCCGAGCCTCCGCTCCTCCAGCAGGTCGCTGTCCTTGCAGGCGGCGGCGAACTCCTTCAGCCCCGCGTTGGTCAGCTCGCGGACGCCCGGCAGGGTCGCGCCGTCGCCGCGCAGCGGCCACGGCAGCGTGCGCGCGTTGGTGGTCCACTTCGACCGGCCGCGGTCGCTCGGGAACACCGTCGCCGCCAGCGCGGGGACGAAGACCACCGGCCACTCCAGGCCCTTCGCCCGGTGCGCGGTGAGCAGCTTCACCGAGTCGGCCTCGCTCGGGACCGCGAGGTCCAGCCCGGCGGCGTACTCCTCCTCGGCGGCCAGGTAGCCGAGCAGTCCGTCCAGCGACCCCGCGCCATCGCCGGTCTCGGCGGAAGCGAAGTTGCCGACGGCATCGAGGAATGCGGCCAGGTGGTCGCGCCGGGACGCCGCGACGTGCTCCGGCGTGGCGGCCAGCTCGACGTCCAGTCCGATCGTGGCCACCACCCGCCGGACCAGGTCGATCAGCGGCTCGCCGGCATGCGCGCGCAGGCCGCGCAGCTCCAGCGACAGCTCGGAGAACCGCTCCCGCGCGGCCGCGTCGTACTGCCAGTCCTCGCCGCCCGGGTCGTCCACCGCCTCGGCGAGCGAGATCACCTCGGTGGCGTCCATCCCGCTTGTCGCGGCGTCCAGCGCGGCGACCAGGTCGTCCGGGTCGTACCGGTGCCGCTCGGCGTGCGCCAGCACCCGGGCCCGGTTCGCCAGCAGGGCCAGGTCGCGCGGGCCGATCCGGTACCTCGGGCCGGTCAGGATCCGCAGCATCGCGGCGTTCGCGGTCAGGTCGTTCACGGCCTGCAGGACCGCCACCACGTCGACCACCTCGGGTAGCGCGAGCAGGCCACCGAGCCCGACCACCTCGACCGGTACGCCACGCTCGACCAGGGCGGCATGCACCGCGCTCAGGTCGGCGTTGGTGCGCATCAGCACGCCGATGTCCTTCCAGCGCCGGCCCGGCGTGTTGTGCGCGGCGACGATCGCGTCCGCGACCCAGGCGACCTCGGCGCTGCGGGTCTCGAACAACCCGACGGTGATCCCGCCGGGCCGGGCGTCGTCGGGGGCGGTGAGCGCCTCGACTCCCGGGTGGTGCTCGTACAGCGGACCGGCGTGCTCGTTCGCGGCGGCCAGGATGCCGCTGCCACAGCGCCGGTTCACGCTCAGCACGAACCGCCGGGCCGGCGTACCGTCCGCGGCCGGGAAGTGCGCCGGGAAGTCGTCCAGGTTCGCCACCGACGCGCCGCGCCAGCCGTAGATCGCCTGGCACGGGTCGCCGACCGCGGTGACCGGATGCCCCAGGCCGTCCGCGCCCGAGAACAACGCGGACAGCATCCGGCGCTGCGATACCGACGTGTCCTGGTACTCGTCCAGCAGCACCACCCGGTACCGGTCCCGTTCGATCCGCCCGACCTCGACGCACTCCTCGGCCAGCCGGGCGCCGAGCGCCATCTGGTCGGCGAAGTCCAGCACCCCGCGGTCCGCCTTGAGCGCTTGGTACTCCTCGACCAGCTGCAGGATCTCGGCCCGCTTCAACGCCGTCTCGGCGATCGTGCGGACCCCGGCGACCGGCTTCGCGACGGCCGCGACCTCGGCCCTCAGCGCCTCGTCGTACGACCGGACGTCCGCCGGCCGGACCAGGTGGTCGGCCAGCTCGCCGTCGAGCGCGAGCAGGCTGTTCACCAGCGTCGGGACATGGTGCGACGCGTGCCGGATCGGGCCCTTGCTGCGCCGTACGACGCGCCCGGCCAGCTGGAACCGGGTCGCGTCCGCGAGCACTCGCACGTCCGGCTCCACCCCCACCCGCAACCCGTGCTCGGCGATCAGCCCGCCCGCGAACGCGTGGTACGTCGAGACCACCGGCTCACCCGGTTCGTCGGCCGACGGCGCGGTGGGCAAGCGGGCCAGGGAGGCGCGGACCCTGGCGTCGAGTTCGGCGGCGGCTTTCTTGGTGAAAGTGAGGCCGAGGACCTGGTCGGGCCGGACCTGGCCGGTGCCGACGAGCCAGACCACGCGGGCGGCCATCGCGGTGGTCTTGCCGGAACCTGCGCCGGCCACGATCACGCCGGGCGCCAGCGGCGCGGTGATCGCGGCCAGCTGCTGGTCGCTGAAGCCGATGCCGAGCAGCTCGCACAGATCGTCCGGGATCACACGACCTCCTGGCCCTCGGGCTGGATCGGGCACAGCGAGCGCACCGCGCACCGGTCGCAGCCGTCGTTGCGGCGGGCCACGAAGTCCTCCTTGCGGACCAGCCGTTCGGCGTCGTCGATCGCGTCGTCCAGCCAGGTCCGGCCGTCCTCGTCCGGCTCCAGCGGCGCCTGCGGCTGCACCTTGGGAAACCCGCTGTCATCCGACCGCAGCTGGACGAGCTCCGCGCCGCCGGTGCGAGAAACGGGCAGTGTCTCGATCTGACCGGAGTCGACCGCCTTCTGGTACACGGCCAGCTGGACGTGCTGCTTGAGCGCCGGTCCGGTCGGCATCCGCCGGCCGGTCTTCAGGTCCACCACCCGAACGTTGCCCTCGGCATCGGTCTCGACCCGGTCCATCCGGCCGCGCAGCGTCACCGCCGGGCCCCGCGGGTCCGGCAGCTGCACCTCGAAGTCGACCTCGGTTCCGACCAACGACCGGTCCGGCCGGCCTTTGTGCCAGGCGACGAACCGGCGCAGGGCGGTCTCGGCCTCGGCACGCTCCCGCTCCGAGATCCAGACCGACTCGAACTCGAGCTGGTGCCAGACCCGGTCCAGCCAGCCACTCAGCTCCGTCGCGTCGGCCGGCAGCCGGCCGGAGGCGACCGCATCGGCGAGCGTGTGCAGCACGGTGCCGAACCCGATCGCCGACGTGCTCGCGGTCTCGCCGCCGGCACGGCGCTGCAGAAACCAGGTCAGCGGGCAGTCCACCATCGTGGTCAGCGAGCTGCCGGACAGCTGCACCGCCGCGTCCGGCGCCACCACCGGGACTTCGGACGCGGTCGGCTCACGCACGCCCCACCAGCGGTCCGGGTTCGCCGCGGACACCAGCGGACGGCCGTCGTCGTCGGTCGCGTCCGCCAGCACTGCCAGCCGGTCGGCGGCAGCGCGACGCAGCGCAGGCGACGCGGCCGGGTCGCTCAGCGTGCAGCGCAGGTCCGCGACCAGGCCGGCCAGCGACAGCGGCCGGCGCGGCCGCCCGGGCACCACCCGCAGCGGTACGCCGAGCTCGGACAGCAGCCGCGACGGCTGGTCCCCGTCCGCTTCCGGCGTCTGCACCGCGGTGACCACAAGCCGCTGCCGGGCCCGGGTGACCGCGACGTAGAACAGCCGCCGCTCCTCGGCCAGCAGCGCGCCCGCGGACAGCGGCTCGACCAGGCCGTCCGGGCCGAGCCGGTCCGGTTCCAGTAGCGAACCGCGCCGGCGCAGGTCCGGCCAGCCGCCCTCCTGCACGCCGGCCACCACCACCAGCCGCCACTGCAGGCCCTTCGACCGGTGCGCGGTCATCAGCTGTACGCCGGCCTCGCGGACCCCGGCGTCGAACCGGTTGTCGCCCGGGATGTCCTGCGACTCCAGCTCGGTCAGGAACGCGGTCACGCCCTTGAACCCGACCTGCTCCTCGGCACGGCCGGCCGCGTCGAACAGTGCGCACAGCGCGTCCAGGTCGCGGTGCGCGGACCGCGCTCCCTCGCCGCCGCCGGCGGACTGGGCCCGCAACCTGCGCAGCCAGGGCGAGTCCGCCCACAACGCCCACATCACCTCGTCCGGCGCGGCACCGGCGGTCACCACGCTCCTTGCCTTGAGCAACCGCAGCCCGAGTGCCGCGAACCGTGCCTCGGCCGTCGACGCGTCGGTGTCCAGCCGGAGCGGATCCGCGAGCGCGTCGCGGAGCAGCTCGTCGGAGGAATGCGGCAGCCGCTCCCCCGCCGCCGCCTCCCGGTCCCGGCGGCGCAGTGTCCGGGCCAGCCGGCGCAGCTGTCCGGCGTCCATCGCGCCGAGCGGCGACAGCGCCAGCGACCGCGTCGCCTCGACCGTCAGCGCGTCCGCGTCCGCGACCGCACGCAGCGCCAGCAGCATCGGGTGCACGGCGGGCTCGCGCGCCAGCGGCAGCTCGTCGCCGGCCACGTCGACCGGGATCCCGGCCGCGCCCAGCGCCCGGCGCAGCGGCGGGATCGACCGCCGGCCGGAACGCACCAGCACGGCCATCTCGTGCCAGCCGACCCCGTCGGTGACGTGTGCCCGGCGCAGCAGATCCGCGATGTGCTCCAGCTCGGCACCGGACGTCGAGTACAGGTTGACCTCGACCTTGCCCGGACCCAGCTCGCACCCGGACGCGTCGGGGTTGCGGAATCGCTCGAACGTCGCGCGGTCCAGCGTCCCGGGCACGCCGAGCCGGGACACCACGTTCCGCGACACCCGCTGCAGCGTGGTCCCGAACCGCCGGGTGGTGCCGAGCGCGATCTGCGCGGCGGGCACGCCGTCCGTCGTACGGAACTCGTCCGGGAACCGCAGCAGGCCACGGACCTCGGCGCCGCGGAACGTGTAGATCGACTGGTCCGGGTCGCCCACCACGACCAGGTCCCGGCCGTCACCGGCGATCGCGCGCAGCAGCGCGACCTGGCCCGGGTCGGTGTCCTGGTACTCGTCGACCAGCACCAGCCGGAACTCCTCCCGCAGCCGCCGTTGCACGTCCGGCTGCTCGGCCAGCAGCACCGCCCGGTGGATCAGCTCTGAGTAGTCCAGCACCTGCTCGTGGTCCAGCACCTGCAGGTACTCCTCGAAGAAGTCGCCGACGGCGACCCACTCCGGCCGGTCCGCGGCCCGCCCAGCGGCGGCCAGGTCCTCGGCGTCGAACCCGAGCTGCCGGGCCTTGCCGATCACCGCCCGCACCTCGTCGGTGAAACCGCGGGTCTGCAGCGCCGGGCGCAGCGGGCCGGGCCAGGTCACCCGGCCGGTCTCGCGGCTGCCGGCCAGCGCCTCGTTCAGCCGCAGTGCCTGCTCCGGCCCGGACGGCAGCCGCAGCGGTACGTCGAACGCGTCGGCTGGCGTGAAGCGTCGCAGCAACGCGTAGCAGAAGGCGTGGAACGTCATCGACGGCAGCACCCGGGTGGTCCGCCCGAGCCGCGCCGTGATCCGGTCCCGCAGCTCGGTCGCGGCCTTGCGCCCGAACGTCAGCACCAGGATCTGGTCCGGCCTCAGTCCGCGGTGCGCCACCCGGTCGATGACCGTCTCGACCAGCGTGGTGGTCTTCCCGGTCCCCGGCCCGGCGAGCACCAGCAGCGGCCCGCCCGGGTGCTCGACGACTGCCCGCTGGTCCGGGTCCAGCTCCGGCACCGGCACCTCGGCCCGCGAACGGCTGCGGTCGAGGCTGTATGTCGGCACCGCAGAATCACAGCACGCCCCGCCGACACCCCTCGGCGGCACACACCGAGAACGGGTCAGCTGTCCGGATTCCAGCGGACCCGGCGCAGGTCGACCTTGCCGTCGGTGACCCGGACGTTGTCGGACCGGAGCCGCTGGACCTGCTCGTCGTACACCTCGTCGGCCGGGATCCCGCTGGCCCGGATCACCCGCCACCACGGCACCCCGCCGCCGTACTCGCGCATCACCGCGCCCACCTGCCGCGGCCCGCCCTGGCCGACGTACGCGGCGATGTCCCCGTACGTCGCGACCCGCCCGGGCGGGATCGACTCGACCGCGCTCAGCACCGCCTCGACGTACTCCTCCCGGTCCACGGCACCGAGGGTAGGGCGTTGCAACCCCGGTGCAACTCTTGGCCCACGGGCCGAGCAGGAGCAGGCTTTTGTTATGTCGGACGCGGTGGTCGGGATCGTCGCGAACCCCCTGTCGGGGCGTGACATCCGGCGCCTGGTCGCGCGGGCCACGGTCTTCCCGACCACGGAGAAGGCCGGCATGGTGCTGCGGCTGCTCGCCGCGCTGGGCTCCGCCGGGGTCCGTCAGGCGCTGGTGGCCACGGACCTCGGCGGCATCAGCGCGACGGTCGCGCGCGGGCTGACCTGGCGGGGCGGCACGACCTGGCCGGAGGTCGCCTTCCTCGACGGTGAGCCCGTCACCCAGACGGCGGCCGACACCACCGCGGCGGTCCGCCGGATGGTCGCGCAGGGGGCTCGGGTCGTCGTCTGTCTCGGCGGCGACGGAACCGCCCGGGTCGCGGCCGAGGCCTGCGGCGACGTACCGCTGCTGCCGCTGTCGACCGGCACCAACAACACCTACGCCCGGATGACCGAGGCCACGGTCGCGGGGCTCGCCGCCGCGTTGGTCGCCACCGGCGCGGTACCGGCCGCGGCGGCGACCACCCGGAGCCCACTGCTGCGGGTCCGGTGCGGCGAGGCGTCCGCGAGCGCCCTGGTGGACGTCGCGGTCAGCACCACCCGGCACCGCGGCGCCCGCGCGGTCTGGGACCCGGCCGGGCTGACCGAGCTGTTCTGCACGTTCGCCGAGCCGGGCGCCATCGGCCTGTCCAGCATCCCCGCGCTGGTCGCACCATGCCCGCGGACGTCCCCCGACGGCGTCGCGGTCCGGCTCGGACGTCCGGCCCGCACCGTCGTGCTGGCACCGCTGGCGCCCGGCCTGGTACTCCCGGTCGAGGTTGCCGACCTCCGGCCGCTGCGCCCCGGCCGGCCGGTCACCGTCGCCACCCGGGCCGGCGTGGTGGCCGTCGACGGCGAGCGCGAGCTGGAGTTCGGACCGGACGACGAGGTCACCGTCGTCCTCGATCCGGCCGGTCCGCACTGCATCGACGTCGGCACCGTTCTCTCCGTCGCGGCCCGCGACGGCCTGCTCAGCAGTACCCCGGATCCACAGGAGGAGCCACGATGAGCGACACGCTCGCACCACCACCCACGAAGGGGCTCGACGCCGACGGCCTGCTGGCGGCGTACACCACCATGCGCACCATCCGCGCGTTCGAGGAACGCGTGCACGAGGAGTTCGCCTCCGGCGACATCCCCGGCTTCGTGCACCTGTATGCCGGCGAGGAGGCGTCCGCCGCCGGCGTCTGCGCCCACCTCGATGTCCGGGACTCGATCGCCAGCACGCACCGCGGCCACGGCCACTGCATCGCCAAGGGCGTCGACCCGGTCGCGATGATGGCCGAGATCTACGGCAAGCTCGAGGGCTCCTGCCGCGGCAAGGGCGGCTCGATGCACATCGCCGACCTGTCCAAGGGCATGCTCGGCGCGAACGGGATCGTCGGCGGCGGTCCGCCGCTGATCTGCGGTACCGCGCTGGCCGCGAAGCTGCAGGGCACCGGCGGCATCGGGGTCGCGTTCTTCGGCGACGGCGCCAGCAACCAGGGCACCACCCTGGAAGCGCTCAACCTGGCCACGGTCTGGAACCTGCCGGCCGTCTTCGTTGCCGAGAACAACGGTTACGCCGAGACCACGTCCAGCACCTGGTCGGTTGCCTCCGACAACATCGCGGACCGCGCGGCCGCGTTCGGAATGCCGGGCGTGATCGTGGACGGGTTCGACTTCTTCGCCGTCTACGAGGCCGCCGGCGAGGCCGTGGCGCGGGCGCGCGAGGGCGGCGGGCCGACGCTGATCGAGATGAAGTTCACCCGCTACTACGGGCACTTCGAGGGCGACCAGCAGACCTACCGGGGCGACGAGGTCGCGCAGGCCCGGGCATCGCTGGACTGCCTGCTGCGGTTCCGCGACCAGGTCACCTCCGCCGGCCAGCTCACCGCCGCGCAGCTCGACCAGGTCGACGCCGAGGTGGCCGCGCTGATCGACGAGGCCGTCGCCAAGGCCAAGGGCGGTACCGCGCCGACCGAGGCCGACCTGCTCACCGACGTCTACATCTCGTACTAGCTAGAACCAGGGGAGAACGCCATGGCCAGGGAGATCAGCTACCGCGAGGCGATCAACGAGGCGATCGCGAGCGAGATGGAACGCGACGACAGCGTGATCGTGATGGGCGAGGACAATGCCGGCGGCGAGGGGTCGCCGGGTGACATGGACGCCTGGGGCGGCGTGCTCGGCGTCACCAAGGGCCTGTACGGGAAGTACCCCGGCCGGGTCCTCGACACACCCATCTCGGAGTCGGCGTTCATCGGCGCCGCGATCGGCGCGGCCACCCGCGGGATGCGCCCGGTCGCCGAGCTGATGTTCATCGACTTCATGGGCGTGTGCTTCGACCAGATCTACAACCAGGCGGCCAAGTTCCGCTACATGTTCGGCGGCAAGGCGCAGACGCCGGTGGTGATCCGCGCGATGGTCGGCGCGGGCTTCCGCGCCGCGGCGCAGCACTCGCAGATGCTGACGCCCCTCTTCACCCACATCCCCGGGCTGAAGGTGGTGTGCCCGAGCACGCCCTACGACACCAAGGGCCTGCTGATCCAGAGCATCCGCGACAACGACCCGGTGATCTTCTGCGAGCACAAGAACCTGTACGGCTTCGAGGGCGAGGTGCCCGAGGCGGGCTACGCGATCCCGTTCGGCGAGGCCAGCATCGTGCGCGACGGCAGGCACGCGAGCATCGTCACCTACGGCCTGATGGTGCATCGCGCGCTCGACGCCGCCGCGGCGCTCGCCAAGGAGGGCGTCGAGGCCGAGGTGATCGACCTGCGCACGCTGAGCCCGCTCGACCTCGACACCGTGATCGAGAGCGTCGAGAAGACCGGCCGCCTGGTCTGCGTCGACGAG
>DASRHY010000009.1:0-5832 GCA_035650275.1 Kribbellaceae bacterium
CACCGCTGGCGGCGCCGATACCGACAACGCCCAATCGTTGGCCGCCAGGGCCGGGAACCCGAGCCGTGCCGCTCGTTGGGTGTGGTCACCCAGGTGCCGAACTGTGTACGGGTTACGCCGAGGTCGACCAACCGCAGGTGGCACCGAGGTCCATGTCCTCAGATCAGGTCACGCCGAGAGTGCCTGCGCGGCAGCGGCGATCTTGCCTTGGCCGGCAGCGGTCAACTCGCCCACAATGCCCACGAATCTGGGGTGTTGGAGCCCGGAGACGAGGAAGGTCCACCGATAGGCGCGGTGCTGGTGGGCGCGGATGTCGTCACGCTCGTCGTCGGTGAAGGTGCGGGCGGTGGCCGACTGCAGGGCGTCGATGTCCAGCTCGGCCTGTTGGGCGAGGAGGCCGTCGACGGCCCCGCCGAGCTCGAGCAGCTGATCGATCGCCTGTTCGCGCTGGTCGGCGGTCAGGGCGCTGGCGACCTCGTCGATCAGCAGGCTGTCCATGCGGGCGTGGCGGGACTCGTCGATCCAGTGGAAGCGGAGGATGTCGCGGAACAGCTCGTCGAGCTCACCGCGGTCACGGACGTGTTCGACGTAGTGAGCTTGGGTGAACCATTCGATCATGCTGGTCAACAGCAGGGCGGTGAGTGGCGAGGTCGCCAGGACGGCTTCGGCGACGGCCTCGCGGCCGGGCACCAGGCCGCAGCGGACGCCGAAGCCGGCCTCGAACTGGTCGCAGGCGCGGCGCAGCATCTGCTGGTGCTTGGTCTCCTCCTCGGCGAAGCGCAGCAGTGACCACAGCCGGGTCTCATCGCCGTAGACATCGGCACGGGCGCGGTCCATCACCATGGGGACGATGTACTCCTCGACGAAGGCGAAGATGTGGCAGTAGCTGTTGCCGCGGATCTGGTTGAGCAGCCGCTTCTCGTCGTCGCCAAGACAGGCGATACCACTGACCCCGGCGATGCGCTCGGGCAGGAACGGCTTACCAAAGTCGAAGTCCCGGCCCTGGAAGCAGTCATCGACCGTCCAAGCGTTGTTGATCGAGCCCGCCAGGCAAGTGTCGTACCGGTAGTCGTGAGTCAGCATGTGGCGCTCCTTCTGGGTTGGGGTGGTGCGGCAAGAGATCGGTCGGTGGCTACGAGCCTGACTGCCCCTGTCGGACGCGCATCCGTGGCGGTTGCTGATCCACTACCGAGACCACTACCGAGCCGCCACCGAGGTTGGCGCTACGGTCGCGTGGCGATGGCCGCCGGGCAGGTGATCACACCGCGGGAAGCGGAAGTCCTGGCTGCGGTGGGGTCACATCTGACGAACGCGCAGATCGCCAACCGGCTGCATCTATCGGTCCGGACGGTGGAGACACACGTCGCTGCGCTCCTGCGCAAACTCGGGGTTGCCGATCGTCAGGCACTGGCCGAGCTGGCCCCGGCGATCGGCACTGGTCCCGCACCGGGCGCCGGGATCCTGGCGCTGCCCGAGCCGTGGACGAGCCTGGTCGGACGGCACGGCGAGGTCGCCGGCGTCGTGGCGGCGCTCGACGGGTCGCGTCTGGTCACGCTGGTCGGGCCGGGCGGGGTGGGCAAGTCTCGGCTGGCCGTGGAGGTGGTGCACGTTGCAGGACCGTCGTTTCCATTCGGCGGCGTCTTCGTGGAACTCGTGCCAGTCCAACCGGACTTCGTGGTCCAGGCGGTCGCGACGGCTCTCAGGGTCACGGACCAGCCAGGACGCACGGTCGAGCAGAACGTGCAGGGCCATTTGGCGCGCCGGCGGATGCTCATCGTGCTGGACAACTGCGAGCACGTCCTGCCCGCGGCAGCGGGCTTCGTCGGCAACCTGCTCGCAGCATGTTCCCAGGTGACAGTACTGACGACCAGCAGGGAGCGCTTGGGCGTCGCCGGTGAGCGCGTGATCGCGGTCAACCCGCTGACGACCGACGGTGCCCAGTCGGATGCGGCACGCTTGTTCGTGGAGCGGGCGCAGGCGGCCGATCCGGACTTCACCGATGACGGTGACGTCGTGGCACGGCTGTGTGCCCGCCTGGACGGGCTGCCACTGGCGATCGAGCTGGCCGCCGCCCGCGTGGCGTCGGTCGGCGCGCAGGCCCTGTTGGACGCGACGACCGACCGACTGCGGTTGCTCACAGGCGGGCACGGCATGCTGGCGCGGCACCGTTCACTGCGAGCGGTCCTGGACTGGAGCCACGGCCTGCTCGGCGAGCCTGAGCGGCGGCTGCTGCGCAGGCTCGGCGTGTTCGCCAACGGCTTCGACCTGGCCGCTGTGACCAGTGTCGCGGGTGACCACGACCCCGCGGACTTGGTCGACGCCCTGGGCCAACTGGTGGACAAGAGCCTGGTGATGCGCCTGCCGACCAGGGACGGTCCGGCTCGTTGGCAGCTGCTCGAGACCGTGCGCAGCTATGCGCTGGATCGACTCGACGACAGCGGGGAGGCCGCCGACATACGGATGCGGTACCGGTCGTGGGCGGCTTCGGTCGCCGATGCCCTCGCCCAGCGCCTCCGTGACGAAGCGCCGTGGACTGCCGAGTTCGACCTCGTCGCCGACGACCTGCGGGCAGCCCTCCGGCTGGCGGCCGCCCGACCCGACCCGACGGGCTACGAACTGGCCTGCTCCACCGCACACCTCGCCTTCGCCCGCGGGCTCATGACCGAGGCGGAACGCCATCTCCGAGACGCTGCCTCCCGCGCCACGACCTCCGTGCAGACCGCACACGCCCTGCAGACGGCGGCTCACGTCGCGCTGAACGGCGTGCGAACCGGCACTGCGTTCCAGCTGCTCGTGGACGCAGCCGACTCGGCCAGCGGCGTCGATGACGCCCTGCGGGCAACCTGCCTGGCGCAAGCGGTCGAGTCTGTCCGTCGCTTCACCGGTGGCCTTGACGAGCCAGTGCCCTATCCGCGACTGCGCCGGCTTCTCGATGACGCCCACCGGCTTGCTCCTCCAGCCGACTTGACGGTCTCGGCCTGGTTGGCCGCCGCCGAGGCCTGGATGGCCACCGAAGACGTCAACGAACCCGACCCCGAGCTCACCTTGACCGAAGTGGCGCTCGCGCAGGCTCGGTCGGTCGACGAGCCGGCTTTGATCTGCGCCGCCATCGACGCCGTGAGCGGCGCACTGCTGAACACGGCGCGATATCGCGATGGCTACCGGATCGACGTCGAGCGAATGGACGTCGTGGCCCGCATGCAGCCGACCGACCCGCGCGACGCCTATGAGATCGATGACGCCATCAACATGGTCGCCGAGTCCGGCTGCGCGGCCGGCGAACTGCGCGAGGCGCTCGCGTTGCAGCGCGCCGCGCTCGACACATACGACGTGCAGACCCGCCCGCATCACACTGCCGCCAAGCTCGTCGTCCTCCTCGCACTCACCGGCAGGTTCGAGGAGGCGGCGAGGACCGCCGAGCGCATGTGGTCGGCGTGGCTCGCCGCCGGCAGCCCCTACGCCGCGTGGATGGGCCCCTTTGTGCTCGGCGCCGCCCTGGCGCACGGCCTGCGCCGCCACGAGGCGGCATACCAGGAATGGCTCCGCCGAGCCGCCATCCTCAAGCCATCCGAGGATTTGTTCAGGCGGCGAAACGCGGCAGCGGTCGCAACGTTCACCGTTGCCCGGATCGCCTTGCACGCCGGCGAGATCGAGCGGGCCAGATCGGTGACAGCCCGCTATCTCGGCGACCCACCAACTACGGCAGCCGGCGCGCTCTCCTACTACGACCCCTACCCACGGGCGCTCGCCGCCGACATCGCCGCCGCCGCCGGATCACCCGACGCCACGGCGTTGATCGACGCGGCCGCTCATGCTGCAGAGGAAAACCGCTGGGCGGCCGCATGCGTAGACCGAGCCCGCGGGCGCCTCCACGACGACCACGAACTGATCCAGCACGCGGCGCACGGTTTCGCCGACATCGACGCCCGCTTCGAAACAGCGTGCACGCTGATGCTCCTGTCCGAGCGAGCCACCGAAGCCGAGCGCACCCTCACCGATCTGGGCTGCCCGCCGCCGGCCTGAGCAGGCAGCAGAATCGGCAGGGAGTCTGTGATGGTGCCGTTCGATCGAGGGTCCGCCGATGGGTGATCGTTTCCCTCTACGGTCGAGTCGGCGCTTGGGTGAAGGTCTGACTCGAGAATCGGCTGACGCTGTTGGCTGTCCTGAGAACGATTGGTCGGCCTGAGCCCAGCGCATCAACCCAGGTACTCGTCGCGCATGAAGGTGCGGCGGATCGCCCTGCGGCAACAGGGCGATCACACCGCCGCCGCACACGAGTGGGCGGCGCGTGCCACCCCTTGACCCTTAGCGAGAGAAGGGATGGCGATGACCATCGTAGAAGGCACGCGCCCCGTGACGGGCGGCGTCGACACCCACCTCGACGTGCATGTCGCCGCGGCGCTGGATGACATCGGCGGGCTGTTGGGCCTCGAGTCGTTCGAAGCGTCCGCCGCTGGCAACGACAAGCTCCTGTGCTGGCTGGCCTCGTTTGGCTCAGTGGTCCGCGTCGGAGTCGAGGGCACCGGCTCCTACGGCGCCGGCCTGGCTCGCTTCCTGCGCGCCGCCGGCGTCGAGGTGGTCGAGGTTGATCGCCCCAACCGCCAAGCGCGACGCCGCACCGGCAAGTCTGATCCCGCCGACGCGGTTGAAGCGGCCCGCGCTGCGCTGTCGGGGCGAGCCCAGGGTGCGGGCAAGACTCGCGACGGCAACGTCGAAGCGATCAGGGCGCTCGTGGTCGCGAAGCGCAGCATGCGCTCGACGAAGATCAAGACGCTCAACCAGATCCGCCACCTCGGCTTCACCGCCTCCGATGAGCTGCGAGAACGCTTTCGCGGCGTGTCCCGCTTCCATCTCGGCGCCACCGCAGCCGCGCTCCGTCCCCGGGCCGGGTCGGATCCGGTCACCTTCGCGACCAAGACCGCGCTCGCGGTGCTCGGCCGCCGCGTGGTCGCCCTCGACGAAGAGAAGGGACGTCTCGACGCGCTGCTCGCCGAGCTCGTCGCCAAGACCGCACCGCAGCTGCTTGAGCTGCACGGAGTCGGCGTCGACACCGCCGCCGCGCTGCTCGTTACCGCCGGCGACAACCTGGAACGGCTTCGTTCCGAAGCCGCATGGGCCCACCTCTGCGGCGTGGCGCCGATCCCAGCATCGTCTGGGAAGCTCACCCGCTACCGGCTCAACCGCGGCGGCGACCGCCAAGCCAACTCGGCGCTGTGGACCATCGTCATCACGCGCATGAACTCAGACCCGCGCACCCGCGCCTACGTCGCTCGTCGCCTCGAACAAGGAAGAACCAAGGCCGACATCATCCGCATCCTCAAGCGCTACGTCGCACGCGAGGTCTACCGACACCTTCCACGCTGAGATCTGGAGCGGCGGGCCTGGCCCGATAACTGCCTGACACCAACCGGTTGTCCTTCGATCGATCTGCCGGCCCGTCGCTCCAAACCGTCACCGGAAACGCATGGCCTAATAAGAGCCCACCCTCGACACCGAGTGGCCCATCACTGGTCTGCCTGCGCCCCCGGAGCACCTTGACAACACATAGGAGCATCGTTCGGCGTTGTCGGGGAGGCCGGGGGGCGGGTCGCCGTCCGACAGCCGCGATGATCCGCGGAGTGTTGGGCATCCGGCTCGCCCCACGGGCGCGCATCCGCCGGCAGATTCCAGGGTCGCAGTTAGAACGTCCCGATATCCATGTCCCGGTTGCCCCAGCCGTCCAGAATGCCGCCAATCCCGTCGGTGGAGCTAAGTGCGCCGATGTCCTGGTCCCGGGTGGCCCAGCCGTCCAGCCGGTCGCCGATCCCGAAGGCCATGGCTTTCCACAAGTCA
>DASRHY010000010.1:0-6988 GCA_035650275.1 Kribbellaceae bacterium
GAGTCGATCCTGCGAGTCGAGTGCTCGTGCTCCTTGTAGATCCGGTCCCCGTGGCGGAATGGGCGAGGCGTCCCTTGGGCAGAAAGTGCTGGCGGGGGGTGCTCTGCGTGCCGTATACGTAGTTGTTGAGGTTTGTTCGACGGGGATGACCGACCGGGGTGGCGACGGGGCAGGACAAAGGGGTCGGCTGGCCTCGGTCTTTTGGGAAGTGCATGCGGGCTCTTTCAGAGCCGGGCCTTGAATCGGCGGCGAAGAGCGCGCATCGGAGGGGGAGTTGCAGGTGGCGAATCTTGACGGGTTGACGCTGCAGGTTAAGCCCGTCCCGGGCGGTGATCTCGATGAGTTGATGGAGGTCACCGGGCGGCTCCGGGAGGAGTTGCTGGATCTCGACGTGGCCGCGGTCGACCCGGTGAGCGAGGAGACGGCGCCTGAGCACGCGAAGGGGTTGGGGAGCCTCGCGGGCTGGCTCGTGGTGCAGTTGGGGACGGTCGGTGGGTTGCGGGCGGTGGTGGACGTCGTACGTGGCTGGGCGGCGCGCACGAACCGGGTGGTGGAGGTCAGCTGGGGTGGCGAGGTTTTGAAGGTCACCGGGGTGACGTCTGCTCAGCAGGAGAAGATCATCGATGCCTGGCTTGCCCGGAACGCAGCCGGCACCTGACCCTCGCGACGGGCGTCGGCTGGCCCTGGTGGTGGCGACCACCAGGTATGCCGACACCTCGCTACGTCAGTTGCGTGCGCCCGCGCGTGACGCGGTCGACCTTCGCGATCTCCTCGCCGATCCGCAGGTCGGCGGCTTCGCGGTCACGTCGGTGGTCGATGGCACCGCGCAGCAGATCCGCCTGTCGGTCGAGGAGTTCCTCACCGGACGCAGCCTCGACGACCTGCTGGTGGTGTACCTGTCTTGCCACGGGCTGGTCGACCTGCGCCGCCGTCTGTACTTCGCCGCCACCGACACACTGAAGAACCGGCTGGCGGCCACCGGGGTGGAGGCCCAGTGGCTGCTTGACCAGTTGGACGACTGCCGGGCTCGCCGGCAGGTGGTGATCTTGGACTGCTGCTTCAGCGGCGCGTTCGCCCACGGCGCGAAGGGTGGTGACGCTGACCTGGCGTTGGGTGAACGGTTCCACGGCCAGGGCCGCGGCCGCGTCGTACTGACGGCGTCCCGCGGCAGCGAGTACTCCTTCGAAGGCGAGCCGGTGCCCGGCTCGGCCATGCCGGGCTCGGTGTTCACCAGCGCCCTGGTGGCCGGCATCCGCTCCGGAGCGGCCGACAACGACCACGACGGCTACATCTCGGTGGACGACGCCTATGCGTACGCCTTCGACCACATCCGGGCCGCCGATGTCCAGCAGACCCCGCAGCGCTGGCTGTACGGGGCCGAGGGGACGATCCTGCTGGCCCGTAGCCCCGCCGGCATCACCATCACCCCTGCCGACGTGCCGGAGGCGCTGCGCGCGGGCCTGGACAGCTCGCACCCCGCGATCCGGCTCGGTGCCGTGGCCGCACTGGGCGAGTGGCTGGCCGACGACGACCCGGCTCGGGTGCTGGCCGCCCGTCAGGCCCTCCGGCAGGTCGCAGACACCGACATCCCACGCGTGGCCACGGCCGCCCAGACCCTCCTTGACCCTCCACAGTCGCAACCATCCCCGCGCCACGGCACACCTGGCACCGAGACGGAGACTCCGGCCCCGGGCACCGCACATCGATGGCGCCGCTTGTGGCCGTTCGGCCGGGCCTCGCGGTCGCTTCCGGCACAGCCAGCAGAGGGCGCGACACGCGGGCCCAGCCGCCCCGCCGTGACGGCGTGGTCGCGGCGCCGACGCCTGGTTTACGCTGCCGCGGCTGCGCTGGTCGTCGCGGCCGCCGGGGCGGCGGTCACGGCGCTGATCCTCGACCGCGGCGGGCCGTCCGGGCAAGCCGGTCCCCCAGCGGGCAACGAGATCACCGCGGCAGAGCCCTGGCGGCTGTTTGTCACCAACACGACCGACGACGGCTGCGGCGTCACCGTGACGAACACCGACACCGGCGATCCCAAAGTATTCGCGAACATCTGGGGGGAGCAGCAGTTCCAGATGCAGGCCACGGGCACGTTCCGGTGGGAAGCCGACGACCCTGGCTGCCTGGTGGTCAAGCATTCCGGCCCAGGCAACGCCACGCTGCCGTTCAGCGCGGACGCCGACACCGGTGACACCGACGTCTTCGCGGCACCGAAGGCCCCGGGCAAGGTCGTCGTGCAGGTCAAGGAGTTCAATAGCTACGGGACCTGCACGTTTGAGCTGCTCGATGCCGCGGATGGAAGGCGTGTGGACGTCGGCACGGTGAACCAAGGCGACGACCCGCGGCTGCGCCTCGACCCGAACGGACGCACCCACGTTTACCTCGCGCGCTGGTCCGGCTGCACCATACAGGTCTCCCCCCAGCCATGAGACCGCGGTGAACGCATCACACAGTGCTCGAGCTCACCCACCGCTGGACGTGGTGCTGGCTGCATCCAGCGGTGTACCGACCATGCCGATAGGCGCGGTGAAGGCGTGGCTCGCTCCCTGGTTCGGGCCGCTTGGCTTGACCGGCATCAGTCGACCACTGAGGGGACACGGAAATGACCGGTAGCGATCAGGCCGCACGGCGGCTCGCCCTCCTCGTGGCCACGTCGGCATACGAGGACGACGGCCTCGCCCAGCTGGTCTCGCCCGCTCAGGACGCCGCCGCGCTGGCCAGCGTGCTGGCCGACCCAACAATCGGCGGTTTCGCTGTGTCGACGATCCTGGACGCTCCATCGGGGCAGATCTCCCAGACCATCGAGGACTTCGCCGCCGAACGCGACCGTGGCGACCTGCTGCTGCTGTACCTGTCCTGCCACGGGCTGAAGGACGAGCAGGGCCGCCTCTACTTCGCCGCGCGCGACACGCGGCGCGATCGGCTGCGCTCGACGGCGATCCCTGCCGGGTTCGTCAACGACGTTCTTTTCTCCTGCCGATCGCGCCGCAAGGTACTGCTGCTGGACTGCTGCTACAGCGGCGCGTTCGCCAAGGGCCTATCGGTCAAGGCCGATCCTTCGGTTCATACCTCGGACCACTTCGACGCCCGTGGACTGGTGGTCCTGACAGCGTCGGACGCGACCCAGTACGCCTTCGAGGGCGACGCTGTGGTCGGCCGCGCCGCGCCGTCGATCTTCACAGCCAGCATGACCCACGGTCTCCAAACCGGCGCCGCCGACATCGACGGTGACGGCCTGGTCTCGGTAGACGACGTGTACGAATATGCGCGCCGACGGCTGGCCGAGCCGCCTCGCCGACAGAGTCCACGCAAGTGGGAGTTCGACGTCGCCGGCACGATCGTCCTGGCCAGGTCGCGGGATCCGGCCGAGCCCACGGCCGCGGTCCACGCGGCCCGCTCGGTAGGTCTCCCCGTGGTCCTACCCCCCAACCCGCCCACCAGCCCGGTGCCCGCGGCGGCGCCAGCCCCGACCCGGATTCGGCAGACCCAGTGGTGGCTGGGGATCCTGCTGTTCCTCGCCACCGCAGTCGTCCTCAGCGTGTCCCTGGCGTGGTGGATCCTCGATTGGCTGAACTTCCTGGGCGCCACAGATCAGCTACCTTCCGACCGCGCGGGACAGGTCGCGGCGGGCGCGGCCGGCGCCGTGTGGGCCGTCGCCTACGCCGTGGTCGACGCGGCTCAGGACTCGCCGGCACGCTGGTACGACCTGCACCTGCGCTGGCTGTCCACGCTGCGCCAACTGTTCCAGCCCTCCGGTGCTCGCGAGTTCCTGCGGGCCGCCCGCGCGGCCGTGCCGCTGAACATCGCCCTCACTCTCCTGGCGTCCGTCGGCGTGAGCGCCCTCGGGTATGTCTACCTTGGAGGCTCGGAGGGGCGGGACAAGACCTTCCCTCTCGCCTTCACACTGCTAACCGGGCTCCTCGTGGCCGCCTACATCGCCGGCGAACAGCCCACACGGCGGGACGGCTCGTGACTGCCGGTCCGCACCCCGTGCACCCCGACTGCAGAGAGGTCTGGTGTTACCGAACGCCTCGCCGCAGGACTCGAACCACTCACCAACGGTCAGGACGACCAGCAAGACAACGAGGAGAAGTAACACTGCGACCGGGGAGGCGGGCTTCAGCATCTGGCGCGCCGAGTCTGCTTGAAGGCGGCGGGGTGGAACGCAACCTCCCGCGTCGAATCTGCATCAAGCTCAGTACAGTCCAAGCCCCGGAAGGAGGCCGCGATGGGAACGCAACCCGAACGAGACCGCCGAATGGCCACCCAGATTTCGCACAAGGGAAACCGGGTCTTCGTCTACGGCACCGTCACCACCGGAGGCCTGGACCGACAAGGACACCGGAGGCAAGCGGACCGCGCAACGCGTCTTGGCCGAGATCGTCGGGCCGAGTCTGCGCTGGGCCACCACCGGGATCACCAAGACCACCCACACCCAGTCCGACGAGACGCTCGAGTCGGACGTCTGACCAGCCGCTGGGGGAGGGCGCTCGACGAGATCTAGGCGTCCAACGCCCTCCTCTACCCGGCGGCGAGGTGGCATCGGGTTTGACTCAGCCACGTGGTGCCGATCGTGGTGCGAAATCGCATCGAACAGCGTAATCAGAGTCGACTGAAGAGGCCGGCCGGCTGACTCCTGCAGTCTGAAGTCGACTGCCGCGAGGGTTGCCTGAGCTCTCATAATCCCTGGGTCGTGGGTTCGAGTCCAGGCAGTGACCGCGCCACCGGCGTTCGGGGTCACGATCGTTGCCGACTGCAACGGTGTCGTGGCTGCGGACATAGTGGAGGCGTGATGTGGCGCAGCGCGTTGTAGTCCGACTCACCGACTACCTGAGCGGCGCGGAGATCCCGTCCGGCAGGCGAAACGGTTACTTTAGCCTCGACGGCACGTCCTACGAGATTGACCTCACGGCCAAGAACGCGAGTGTGCTTCGCAAGGAACTGCGGGCGTACATCGCCGCTCGTCGGCCGATTCAGGGTTCACGCCGGCGACACCCGGTCCGCACCAAGGTCGGCGCCGATGCACGTACCTCAACGGGTGGGCTCGCGCCAATGGCTACCAGGTGCGCGAGCGCGAGCGAGTGCCGAATGAGGTCCTGGCTGCGTTTGAAGCGGCCAACTGAGGGGTGCGGCGACCTCGCTGTCATGACATCCGGGCCTGAGGGGCAGGAACGCCGAGGTCCAGGAGAACTACTATGTCCTGATAGTGACAGCATCGCCCGAGGCGGTACGTGGTCGGAGCCTACGGCTCGCGAGGAGGTAGCGATGTCAGTGTTCAGGTTTGAGCCCTTCCGTGACCCCGCTCGTGAGCTCGACCGGCTCATGGCGATGGCCGCGAGTGGGACGCGCGGCCCTCTCGCGATGCCGCTGGATGTCTACCGTGGCGAGGACGGCAGTTACCACGTGGAGGCCGACCTGCCCGGCGTTGACCCTGACAGTATCGAGGTGATCGTCGATTCCGGCGCCTTGACGATCCAGGCTGAGCGCACCCCTTCCTACCGCGAGGGCCAGCAGGTGATTGTCGCCGAGCGATCCCAGGGGTCGTTCACCCGGCAACTGTCCCTCGGTGAGGGTGTGGACTCGGAGAACCTCACCGCCGCCTACGCCGACGGTGTGCTGCATGTGACCCTCCCCGCGTCACCGCGGAGCCAGCCCCGTAGGGTCGAGATCACCCGTGCGAGCGGCCCTGGCCGTACCATCTCGGGGAGCACCGTCGAGCCGGGCGACGCGCCCGCCGGCAGCACGGGCGGCGCCGGCTGAAGGCGCCTGCGGCCCAGCGTCGTCGGCTGGCCATTCACCGACGTGCCTGGCTCACCGAGTTGCCGGCCTGAGTCGTGACCAAGCGGCCGAGCTCGTGCTGTGGTAGGCGCGGGCCTACCGGATAGCCGCTGAAGTCAATCGGCTGGCCAGACGCCCTCCCTCGCCCTCCCAGGTGTCCTCGGGAAGGTCGTCGATGGCGCTGAGGGGTGAAGTGCGGACGGTTTGCAAGATGTGGTCGGCATGGATCTGGTTGCCGGGAGCGGCGGCGAGGGTCATCGCCGCGGCGGCGGCGGCGCTGTCGGTGTCCGGGGGCACGATCAGCAGATCGACGCGATCACCGCTTGTCCCGGACAGCGCGGTGAGCAGGCTGGTGGGTTGGCTGGCGAAGTACCCCACGTGCACCACCCGACCAGCTATGCCCAGTCGGCGGGGATGGCTGTCCCAGTCCAGGCGGTTGAGCATGAGCCGCTTCACCGGCCCGTGCAGTGTATCGATAGCCAAGACGAGGCCCGGCAGTTCCGCCACCGGGTCGGTCGAACGGGGCCACCAGCCTCCATCGAGCAGGGTGTTGGCAGAACTGGCAGCCTGCAGGTCTAAGCGTGGCGTCGAGGGAGGCGAGAGCGAGAAGACCGTTCGGCGCCCGGTGGCGGTCAGCGTCATGGCGGGATTCCTTTCCGCCCGCCGCGGGCGGACCCGGCGACGGGCTAGGTAGGCAGAAGAGAGTTCCGGGTGGTCGGTGGGCCGGGATGCCGCAGGGCGTCCCAGCGGGCACGGCTCAGCGGCGGCGCTGGCGGACCAGGCGACGCAGTTGGGTCATCCGTGCCGCGCCGATCGTCATTGCCACGATCGCGGCGCCGACGCCAGCGATGAACAGTGCCAGCGCGAGCGGCACGCTGCCGTCCATCCACAAGAAACTGACCTGGACACTACCGGTGTTCTGCAGCATGAAGACGATCAGGACCACGAAGCCGACGGCGGCGGCGCAAATAGACATCCAGGCCGCGCCCGTGCGGGTGCGGGGCACCCGGCCGGTCATCGGCTGCGCGAGCCCCTCGACCGGCGATTGTGACGACGCAGGCGACGGCGAGGAGGCGGGGTCTGAGGGTGCGGTTCGGGTGCGGTGGAGGACAGACATGAGACATCCCCTTCGGGATAGCGCCGGCGTGGCTGGCACCACTGGAGTGGGATGTCGTCGATTCCGGAATAACTCAATCGTACACCTGTTCGACCG
>DASRHY010000011.1:0-3057 GCA_035650275.1 Kribbellaceae bacterium
TGCACCGAGAGTGCCCTCCGAAACGCATCGATCGTGTTCTAGGCAAACCCGATCATCGCAGCCCAGGGGGCACTCTCACCGCATCTCCACGCCGAACCCGGACATCAACAGCTCAGTCGGTCCACGGATTCAGGCTAAGCCGCACGCGCAACACTCGGCTGACCTGGTCTGCTTCGCTCACGCGCCGAGCCTGGTGACGATCCTTGTCGCCCGCAGCACCTGGGCCGCCCCCACCCAGCGACTCGACAAGGTCAGGTGCACGGATCTGCCGCGGTCCGTTCGGCAGAGCGCTTTGTCGACGTCACGCTCCGTGTGCGGCGGTCTCGACGCCCAGTCATGTCGATGACGGTGCTGACCGGCGACCGGAGCGGCGTCGATGACCGAAGTTCTCGTGCGAGCAGGCGTTCTCAGTCAGCGGTAGTCGTTCTCCTTCAGCTCGATCACCCAGGCGCGGCGTTTAGCGATCTTGCCGCTGCGCATGACGAACACCTCCGCCATGGACATGCGCATCACTTCACCGGTGTCGCGCGTGGCCGACCCCGTTAGTTCGGCCATAACGACATCGCCCTCCTCTACCATGCGAACGACCTCAAGGCGGGGAGGTCCGGCGAAGCCGGGCCCCTCGATGGCATTGTCATAGGCTTGTTTGCCGGTCAGGTGGAAGGCGCCGAAGACGGTCCATTCGATGTCATCGGTCAAGCAGGACAGGATCTGCGCATGATCGTTCTTACGGAAGCCGTCCAGGTAGGTCTCGACCGTCCGCTTGTTCTGTGACATCCCGTAGCCCCCTCCGCCAAAGCCGCAACGATGGCAACTCAGACGAGCCAAGTTTACGCAACTGCCGCTGACCGGGCGTTGGCTGCCCGGCCACCTGCGCTGTCGTGCCGATGACAGGGCGGCTCGCTTCACGGCATCGGGTGTGGCCGCCAGCGGCGTCCGGCGATGGCCGGTTTCGCTCCGCCTGGCTTCATCGAGTGCCACTCGGCGTCCCAAGACTTCGGTCGTTTCGACAGGTTTCGAACCACGCCGCTTGCAAGGTCCTGTGGGCTGCGGCCGCCCCACGGCGTGTACAGGAAGATCTGGTGGCTCTTGGCATACGTCAGGCACACACAGAATCGGGAGGGATCCCGGTAGTCGTTTGCAACCCATCCAAACTCGAGGTCGTTCTTTGCGAGAACCTCGCGGTCGGCGTTGACAATAACGACGCGACCAGCCGTCCGGTCTGGCGTCTCCCATGACAGGTCGGCGGCCACGCGTGCTACCTCGGCGTCGTAATCCGAGGCCGGGAAGGTGACGCCACGGTTCATCGGGACTTCCTCGTGCCAGTCCCAGTGCACGACGTCCTTATCACGCACGATGCTCACGTCGGTCACGCCGCATCCGTACGTCCCGTATTCACAGCGTGCGATAGGAATCCGGTGCGAGGTCTCCGTGGCGATGAATCGGTTCTCGGGGATCAGCACGTCATACGGATCCATGCCCATCCCCGCGCCGGCCGCCGTCATCTCGACGTCGTTAACGAAGACCCCGATCTCAAAGCCGCCGATGTCCTCCGCAGCGGACACGACTGAGAGGCGCAGACGGTCCGTGGCCGGACGAACGACGACCTTCCCACCTGGTCCGATTTGGTGGCCCCGCTTTAAGTCGTGCGCTCGGGGGATGCCGAGTTCATCCAGCATCGTGGCGATCACCGTGTCTACATCATCGCGGCGACTGTCAGCGGGCAATCCGGCGAGCTCGCGAAGCGCGGACGAGCCGAGGCCAGCAACGAGCGCGTCACAGGCGGCCCGGATGACTGCGCTCGGGCCGGCGTCGCGGCTCGCATCCCATCGCCCCGCCGCTTCAGCGAGCCGTCGCTCCGGGTAGTCCTCGACGTCTGTGGAGTCAGGACCAGCGCGGAAGATTCGCGCTGGGTTCGGGTCCATGCGCCCATTCTCCCGCGGTGGTGGAGTGTTCGCAGCCAAGTTTCGAAGCGCCCCATCTGCCGCAGGCCGCGCGGTTCGCCGTATGGGCTTTCGTTGCGGAATGTGGCGCGTGTACGCGCCGATTGGGTGTGTCGGATGCCAAGACGAGGCCGCTGACAACAAGACGCGTGGCGCGGCGTCGCGACCGCGGGAGGGTGCGCTCAGTCCCGCCAGGAGGCCCAGTCCCATTCCACGTTGTTGATCGTCGAAAGATAGCGGACCGCCGATGGTTCGGCGCCGGCGACGAAGACTTCCCGGTACTCGGCCGTCTCTGCGGTCTCGCCGGCGCCGTAGTTCGGTCCGGCGAAGGCGAGGACCTCATCACCGACGTAGAGCTGGTGCCGGGGGCTTGGCCACCGCCAGGCGGCGCCGGGTATCGGGGTCAGCGGCGCGAGGACTTCGTCGAGGCGATCCGGCGTGATCCAGGCCGCGACCGCTCCGAACTGTGCGTTCCAGACCGCTTCAAAGACCGCGACGTGGACTAGGAACACCGACAGTGTCACACTGGTGGGCTGCCATGGCCGGCCCGGCTCGTTCTCACGGTCATAGACGCGCGGGTCGTCCCCCTCCAGGTCGACGCCCCACAGCCAGACCCCCTGGTTCTCCACCCAAAACACCAGCCTGCCGTCCTCAACCCACACCTCGTCAACGCCAAGAACACGGTTCTGCACGGCTATCGGCCGCGACCACCGTGACACCACCTGGAACCACTCGCACAGCGGGCGGGGCATCCGGTGGCCGGTCTGCACGGCGGGCGCAGCGCCGCGATCGGGTTGCCCGTACCAGCGGGTCAGGAAGCGATCCAAACGAGGGCAGGCACAGTCCAGGACATCACGCACCCAGAAATTGTGCCCGTCCGCGGCCGGCAGCCCCCGTCGCTATCCAGATCTGGCCGCCGACGGGCGGCCTCCGTCACGTCACCGATGGGCCGGGACACGCCCGTCGCGGCCGTGCCGACGAGTGGATGGCGGAGGTGTACGACGAGGCGGGGCACGATCTGGGAAGCTGCTCAGTCGCCCGTCTGTTGGAGGGCTACGGTCTTTTGATGACCTGGTTGAACGACACCCGCAACTCATACGACACCATTGCCGCC
>DASRHY010000012.1:0-4509 GCA_035650275.1 Kribbellaceae bacterium
GTCGATGGGTGGATATGGTTGGTGGTCGAGGCCTGCGGGGCAGCGCAGACCGGCTATGGACTTGATCGTCCGGGCGGGGTTCCCGACCACCACCGCGCCGGGTGGGACGTCGCGGGTCACGACCGCGCCGGCACCGATGAGCGCGCGCGCGCCGATACGGACGCCAGGCAGAAGTGTCACGTTCGCGCCGATACGAGCGTATGGTCCGATGTGGACGCCGACCATGCAGCCGGCCGGCTGCGGACACCCGGGCAGCGGGTGGTTGGTCACCGTGACTCTGGGCCCGATCCAGGCACCCTCGTCGAGGACCGTGAACTCCGGGATGAAGGTTTGTGAATGGATCCGGACCTTGTTGCCGATCGTGACCGTGTGTTCCACCACGGACAGCGAACCGATCGAGACGTCGTCGCCGATGATGTTGTTTTCGCGCACGAGGACATGGTGCCCGGTGTGGAACCGCGCTCCGATCGTCGAGCCGGCGTAGACGACGGTGTGACTGTGCAGCGTGGAGCCGGCTCCGATCACCGTCGGTCTCGAGGGGCCGCTGCTCGTCCGTGCGGTGTGCCGACCGACAATGCAGAACTCCTCGACGATGCATGCCTCGCCCATGCGCACGATGTCGGCCACCACCGACAACGGGCTGACCTGAGCGCCCGCACGCGCCGTGGGCTCGGCGGTCATGCGTCGCGCCGCCGTGTCAGCGATACGTCGATTCGAGCCCCGCCGGCGGCAAGCGAGCGCTGCACAGCTTCTAGGACCGCGACGACCCGGACGCCATTCCACCCATCGGCCATGGGTCGGTCACCGGTGAGCGTGCACGCCAGGAAGTCCTGCAGTTCGGCGCCGAGCGGTTCGATCAGGTCGAGCCGGGGGACACGCATCTGGCCCTCCTGAAGCCGGTATTGCCAGGCACCGTACGCGTCGGGGTCCACGTGCCGGCCGTGACCGTTGTCGAAGATCTTGAGCTTGGCCTGCGGGTCCATGTCGTCGTACACGATCGAGAGCTGGTTACCGATGACGGTCGTCCGTCGGGTCTTCATCGGCTCGAGCCAGCTGATGTGCATGTGCGCCAAGACGCAGTTGGGATATCCGACGGTGATGAAGGTGATGTCCTCCTCGCCGGTGCCGAGGTAGGTCGCTCCTTGGGCGACAACCCAGGCGGGGTCGGCCCCGATGAGGAAGTTCGCGATCGAGACGTCATGCGGTCCGAGGGACCAGTACGCGGTGGTGTCGCTGGCGATCCGGCCCGCGTTGAGGCGTTGCGAGTGCACGTAGAGCAGGTCGCCGACCTGACCGTCGGTGATGAGCCGACGAATCATCCGCACGGCCGGGACGTACTCGAAGATGTGACCCACCATCAAAACGAGGCCTCGGGCGTCGGCCAGTTCGGCGAGCTCGACAGCCTCGGCCGTCGATTCCGTCAGCGGTTTCTCGACGAAGACGTGCTTGCCGGCGTGGAACGCGGCTTTGGCCAGCGGCGCGTGGGTGGGCGTGGGGGTGGCAATGATCACCGCGGAGACGGCATTGTCGTCGAGCACCCGGCTGATGTCGTCGGTCACCTGCACGTGCGGGTAGAGCGAGGACGCCTGCTTACGGCGATCCTCTGAGAGTTCGACGAGATAGCGCCAGCGACCCGCGGCGTGGGAGTTCAGGTTGCGGGCCAGGTTCAGCCCCCAGTACCCGAAGCCGATCTGCGCGACGCCGTTCATCTGGCTGGTCCTCGTTGCCCCTGAACGCCGTGTGCGGCGGCCCGGGTGCCATCAGGCGTGGGCGCCTCGTGGCTGGTGGGCCCGGACGTACTCGTCGCCTCTGCATGGACCGACACGTCCTGGCGGTTCATCACCCAACCCAGACCCATGATCCCGAAGAACACAAAGGGGAAGATGGGGTTCTCCAGGCTCGACGACAGGAACCCGGCCATTCCAGCGAAGACCACCGCGGAGACTGCCCAGTACACCGCCGGGTGCGCCGACGACGCCGTGGATACGGGATCGATCGACTCGCCGGTGGTCTGGGTACTGCGCACAGCTGAGCCCCGTTGACCGCCGCGCGCGAATCTGCGGGTCGAGCGCACGAGTGGACGGGTGATCAGTGCCAGCCACACGAGGTACGCCAGGAGACCGAGCAGACCGGTTTCCACGGCGAGGTGCAGCCAGAACGAGTCAACCGTCGTACCGTCGTAGTCGTGCAGGTCGAACCCGCCCGGGCCGAACCGCGGGTGCCTGTCCCAGTCAGGGTCGTTGGTTTCGGCCACTATCCCGCCGAAGTGACCGACGCCGTAGCCCAGCAACGGCTGCTTGGCCAACAGCTCGGCACCCTGCTGGTAGAAGAGCACCCGGCTCTCGCGCGGCTGGACCCGGCCCTGCTGGATGCACTCGTTGTTGGTCTCGAACTCGGCACAGTCCTCGGTGCCGCTCGGGGTCTCCACCGCACTGACGACACCGGCCAGCCGGTCGGAGAGGACAGCCAGATTCCCCGGCCTGACGAACAGATGGCCCAGGAAGAGTGCACCGATTATGGCGATGGCGATGACCGCTGTCCGGCCGCGCTGACGACGCAGAGACCAGATCACGACAATGCCGACGACAGTTCCGAGCAACGACTCCCGCGACTGGCTGGCCGCGAGCCCGGCCGCCACAACACCCAACACAACCCACCATCGCCAGCCTGGCCGCGGCATCCCGGTCATCCAAGCGGCGACTCCCATCGCCACGAACGCGAGCACATGGCCCAGGTTGTTGGGATGGTCGAACAGGCCCTGGGCGCGGTCAATCCTCGCGAACCGCAGGTCGACCCAACCGACGGCCTCATACGCCGGCGTCCCCGCCACGAGTTGCACAAACGCCACCAGCAGGCTGACCCCGAGCACGACGCCGCCGACCCACAGCACCGGTGTGAACCGCCGCCATGTGGGGGCCAGGGCCCGCACCACATAGAAAGCGGCCGCCCCCCGGAAATACACGAACAACGCCTCAGCGACGATGGTGGGCGAGGCGTCGTTGACGAACCCGGCGACGGCCATGACGCCACCCACCACCACCACAGCGACGTCCGCCGCCGTCGTGAACTCACGCCAGCGTCGCTCCAACGTGATCTTCAATGCGGCGGTCGACACGAGCGCAATGACCATGCCGTTCTTCACGACCTTGGGCCAGGTAGGGACCCCGCCGACGAAAGTCACGATCGGCGTACTCGGGTCGACGCCGCGGTCACCCAGGACCTCCTGGACCCAGGCCTCAAGCATGATCTCGACGAGAACGACGCCCAGACCGATCAGGAGGACGACGCCGAGCAGGCGACTCGCCCGCACGCGAGCCGGCTCACGCTCGACCGCGATGGACCCATGGGCAAGGTCAGCGCACATCTGAGCACATCTCTGAGCAGGCTCGACGTGCCTCCACCCGCGGCTTCCGCCGTTGACCTGCGCCGAGCGCCGCAACCCGATCAATTACTTCCAGGTAGATTTCTTTCTGTTGCCGCCAGTTCAGCCTCTGCATCACTTCCTGCGCGCGAGCCGCCTGCTCACGCGCCCGGTCACGGTCGGTGGCCAGCGCAAGCATCGCCGCCCGCAGACTCTGCGGGCTTAACGGGTCCACATAGGTGACCGCATCCTGCGGGAAATACTGTTCGATGATCGGGTTACGGAAGCTGATCACCGGAATGCCCAGCAACGCATACTCCAACAGCTTCGTGGGCAAAACCCGCTCCGTCCACGGGTCACGCACACTTGGCACCAGACCTATATGGACATCAGCGAGTCCGGCCACGATCTGGGTGATCGGTATGGGGCGCTCGGGCAGGTCGACGGACCCGCCTAGCCCGAGCTCCTCGACCCTGCCGCGCAGCGAGGCCAGCCCGTCGCCGCTGCCCCACACCCGCAAACACGCACCAGGCACCACCGAACGCAGCGCCGCCAACGCCTCCACCGCTTGGACCAGCCCATGCCGGGAAGCGATCAAACCGTGATACCCGAACACCACCTCGCCGCCAACGTCCCAGTCCAACCACCCCCGCGGCTGGAACAACCGCTCGTCCGGGCAGTTCATCACCACCGACACCGGCCTGTCCGTCAATCCGCGAAGTGTGTCCGCATACGGCTCATGCACGGTGAGGACCTCACCGGCAAATCGAAGCGACGCACGCTCACCCCACCCGATCACCCTGCCCATCCAGCTACCCGGGCCGAACTTCGACGCGAAAAGCTCCACGGTGCGATCATGAATGTCGAGCACGACCGGCACTCCCGCCAACCGCGGCAACGCCGCCACGAAGACCAACACTTCTGGCATCGAGTTCACCTGAACCACATCGAAATCACGAGCCCGCCGGCCCAGCCACCCCGCCGCGAGCGCCCCGAACCCGCCATACAACCTCAGATAGGCCGGTACCGACTCGCCCCGATACTTGCGAACCGGCAAACGCACCACCTCCACCCCGTCGACAACCTCCCGGGCAGGACGGCCATCAGCCTGCAACACAACCGCCGTCACACAATCCCCCCGAACAGCC
>DASRHY010000013.1:0-44296 GCA_035650275.1 Kribbellaceae bacterium
ATCTCGGGGGCGTCGTCGCTCGACCCCGCGCTCGCCACCCGGTTCATGGACCGCTTCGGCGACATCCTGTGCGACACCTACGGCTCCAGCGAGATCGGCATCGCCAGCATCGCCACCGCCGCGGACCTCCGTTCCGCGCCCGGCACCGTCGGCCGTCCGTGCCTCGGCAGCACGGTGCGCATTTTCGACCGCGACGACCGCCCGGTCGGACCGGATACCGTCGGCCGCGTCTTCGCCGGCGGTGGTCTCGTCTTCGGCGGGTATGCCGAAGGAGGCACGAAGGAGGTTGTCGGCGGCCTGATGGCCACCGGTGATCTCGGGCACCTGGACGCCGACGGCCGGCTGTACATAGACGGCCGGGAGGACGACATGATCGTGTCCGGCGGCGAGAACGTGTACCCGCAGGAGGTCGAGGTGGCGCTGGGCTCGCACCCGGCCGTCGCCGAGGTGGCCGTTGTCGGCGTCGACGATCCCGAGTTCGGCCAGCGCCTGGTCGCCTACGTCGTCCTTTCCGAGCATGCCGAGGCGGACGCGGAGTCGCTGCAGGACCACGTCCGGCAGAACCTCGCGCGCTACAAAGTGCCACGTGAGATCCACCTGGTCGGCTCGCTTCCCCGCAACGCGACCGGCAAGGTCCTGCGCGACAAGCTCGGCTGACCGGGCGGGCTACGCCGGCCGTCGACTCGGCCCGGCCCGCTTCCGTCGCGGATCAGGTATCTGCTGCCCTGCCATCTCGAGCGCCAGCCGATCGAACGGCCCGCTGTAGTCCCAGATGAACGGCGTCGGCGCGAACCACGGCAAGACCGGCTCGCGCCCGAGCACGGACCGGATGTACTCCCTATTCGGGTGCGGCGGCAACCAGTTGTGCGGTCCCTCGCCGTACCACCCTTGGTACCGCTCGGCGTCCCGCGCGTCCCGGTTCAGCCGATAGGTGTGCGCCGTCAGCGGGTTCGGTCTGTACTCGAAGCGGCGTCGCCAGGTCAGCTCCGCCGGACTGAGCTCCCGCACATCCAGATGCGGCGGAAACCTGCGCCCATGCCTGTCCCGGCGGTCGTCGACCATCAGCTGGTCGACCGGCTCACCCTTGCGGTTCACGATCACCATCCGGTACCCGGCCGTGTTCAGCAACTGCTGCGCGACGTGCAGACTCGTCGCCCGCAGCCCGGTCTCCGCATCGGCGATCACCGACTTCGGCACCCCCGACCACCGAGCCAGCTCCCGCTGCGACATGTCCGCGTCACGACGCGCCTGCCGCAAGAGCACGCCGAACCACGCAATCCGATCGTTCACACCCAACAACCTGTCGCGACAGGCCCGCCCCACGGACGCAATCTCCATCCTGTGCACAACCCACCCCGACCTCTCCCCTGTGGACAAATTCCGGCCCCCGCCGCCCCCGCCAGGGAGTACTGCTCCGGCCCCTGCGAGTTGCCCGAGATGTCGGGCACCTCGCACGGGCGGGGTAGAACGGAGGCATGGTGCGGACGCGGGTGGTGGCGCACGGCCGGGTCCAGGGCGTGTTTTACCGGGACACCTGTCGCCGCGAGGCGAGCGCGAACGGGGTTGCCGGCTGGGTGCGGAACTGCCCGGACGGGACGGTCGAGGCCGTGTTCGAGGGTGACGCCGACGCCGTACAGCGGATGGTCGAGTGGGCGCGCGAGGGGCCGTCGTACGCGCGGGTGGACAGGCTGGACGAGTACGACGAGGAGCCGGCCGGCGAGTCAGCCTTTCGGATCAAGCACTGATCAGACGAAGTCGCCCGCCCGCCAGGGCATCTCCTGCAGCAGGAGCGTGTTGCCGTCGGGGTCGCGGAAGTGCGAGAACTTCATCCCGCCCTCGTGCAGGTCGACCTCGCCCATCTCCACGCCCCGCCCGACCAGCTCAGCGCGGGTGCCGTCCACGTCCGCGACGACCAGGTGAAGCGCCTTCACCGAGCCGGGTGTCATCGTGGAGATCTCGGGTAGGCCGGCGCTGAGCAGGATCGAGCACGCCGAGCCAGGCGGGGTGAGCTGGACAATCCGGACATCGTCGCTCGGCTGGATGTCCACGTCGACGGCGAAGCCGAGCTTGCCGACGTAAAACTCCTTCGCCCGGTCCACGTCGGTCACCGGGACCGGCACCAGTTCGAGCAGCATCTTGGGTGTCGTGGCCATCGGCAGTCTCCTCCCACTAGGCAAGCCCGACCGTACCGAAATGGGTTCGGGTCGTGGGGATGCGCGACCTATCCTGGGCGACGTCATGTCCGACTCCCCCACGCTTGCTGAGCTCCGGCGACGCCTGCCCGCGCTGATGCTGGACGACCAGCACCGGCTCGGCCGGCGCCTCGACAAGGCGCGGGGCATCCGGGCGGCGGACAAGCGCCGTACGACGTTCGCCTCGATCGCGGACGCGATGACCCGGGCGGAGCAGGCGGTGCAACGGCGCCGGCAGCGGGTGCCGGAGATCCGCTACCCCGAGCAGCTGCCCGTCAGCCAGCTCAAGGACGACATCGCGGCCACGATCCGGGACCACCAGGTCGTCGTCGTGGCGGGCGAGACCGGATCGGGCAAGACCACTCAGATCCCGAAGATCTGCCTGGAGCTGGGCCGCGGCGTGCACGCGATGGTCGGGCACACGCAACCGCGCCGGCTCGCCGCGCGCACGGTCGCCGAACGGATCGCCGAGGAGCTGGACACCACGCTGGGCGACCAGGTCGGGTACGCCGTGCGGTTCACCGACAAGGTGTCGGCGGACACGCTGGTCAAGCTGATGACCGACGGGATCCTGCTCGCGGAGCTGCAGCGCGACCGGGACCTGCGGCGCTACGACACGCTGATCATCGACGAGGCGCACGAGCGCAGCCTGAACATCGACTTCATCCTCGGCTACCTCAAACAGCTACTCCCCCGCCGGCCCGACCTCAAGGTGATCATCACCTCGGCGACGATCGACCCGGAGCGGTTCTCGCAGCACTTCGACTCCGCAGGCATACCGGCACCGATCATCGAGGTGTCCGGCCGGACGTACCCGGTCGAGGTGCGGTACCGACCGGTCAACGACCCCGACGACCCGTCGACGCTCGACCGGGACCAGACCCAGGCGATCCTGGACGCGGTCGACGAGCTCGCGCACGAGCCGCCCGGCGACGTCCTGGTGTTCCTGTCCGGCGAGCGCGAGATCCGCGACACCGCCGACGCGTTGCGCGCGCAGAACCTCACGGACACCGAGGTGCTGCCGCTGTACGCCCGGCTGTCCGCAGCCGAGCAGCACCGGGTCTTCCAGTCGCACCCCGGCCGCCGGATCGTGCTCGCCACCAACGTCGCCGAGACCTCGCTGACCGTGCCGGGGATCAAGTACGTCGTGGACCCGGGTACGGCGCGGATCTCCCGGTACAGCCACCGGACGAAGGTGCAGCACCTGCCGATCGAGCCGGTGTCGCAGGCGAGCGCGAACCAGCGCAAGGGCCGCTGCGGCCGGACCAGTGACGGCGTCTGCATCCGGCTGTACGGCGAGGAGGACTTCGAGTCCCGGCCGGACTACACCGACCCGGAGATCCTGCGCACCAACCTGGCCTCGGTGATCCTGCAGATGACCTCGATCGGGCTCGGCGACATCGCCAGGTTCCCGTTCATCGACGAGCCGGACAAACGCTCGGTCAAGGACGGCATCCAACTGCTCACCGAGCTCGGCGCACTGGACGACAGCCAGGATCTGACCGCGGTCGGCCGCCAGCTCGCGCAGCTTCCGGTGGACCCGCGGCTGGCGCGGATGATCGTCGAGGCACACCGCAACGGCTGCGTCCGCGAGGTGATGGTGATCGCGGCCGGGCTGGCCATCCAGGACCCACGCGAGAGGCCCGCGGACCATGAGACACAGGCTCAGCAGGCCCACGCCCGGTTCCGCGACCCCGGCTCGGACTTCCTCGGGTACCTGAACCTGTGGAACTACCTCAAGCAGCAGCAGAAGGAGCTGTCCGGCAACCAGTTCCGGCGGATGTGCAAGGCCGAGTACCTGAACTATCTGCGCGTCCGCGAGTGGCAGGACATCTTCGCCCAGCTGCGCCAGGTCGCGACCCAGATCGGGGTCACGCTGAACTCGGGACCGCCGGCGGACCCGCAGCGCGTGCACCTCAGCCTGCTCGCCGGGCTGCTGTCGCACATCGGCATGAAGGACCCGGCGAACCCGCACCAGTACATCGGCGCCCGGAACGCGAAGTTCGCGGTCTTCCCCGGCTCGGCCCTGTTCAAGAAGCCGCCCCAGTTCGTGATGGCCGCCGAGCTGGTCGAGACCTCGAAGCTGTGGGCGCGGGTGAACGCCAGGATCGAGCCCGAGTGGGCCGAGGACCTCGCGTCGCACCTGGTGAAGCGGAGCTACTCCGAGCCGCACTGGGAACGGCGGGGGGACAGCGGGGCCGGCGCGGTGATGGCGTTCGAGAAGGTCACCCTGTACGGCGTACCGATCGTGGCCCGGCGCAAGGTCCACTACGGGCGGATCGACCCGGAGCTGGGTCGCGAGCTGTTCATCCGGCACGCGCTCGTGGACGGCGACTGGGACACCCGGCACCAGTTCTTCCACGCCAACCGGAAGCTGGTCGAGGAGGTCGAGGAGCTGGAGGAGCGGACCCGCCGGCGCGACCTGCTGGTCGACGACGAGACCCTCTTCGCCTTCTACGACGAGCGGATCGGGCCCGACGTGGTATCCGGCCGGCACTTCGACTCGTGGTGGAAGAAGGCCCGGCAGCGCGACCCGGACCTGCTCGACTTCGAGCGGTCGCTGGTGGTGCGCGAGGACGCCGACGCGGTCCGCGAGCGGGACTACCCGCTGACCTGGCGGACCGGCGGGTTCACGCTCGACCTGACGTACGCGTTCGAGCCCGGCGCCTACGCCGACGGCGTGACCGTGCACGTCCCGCTGCTGGTGCTGAACCAGATCGGTGACGAGGGCTTCGAGTGGAGCGTGCCCGGCTTCCGCGAGGAGCTGGTCACCGCGCTGATCAAGTCGCTGCCGAAGCCGATCCGCCGGAGCATCGTGCCCGCTCCAGACCATGCCCGGCTGGTGCTGCCCCGGCTCGACCCGGCCTCCGGCCCGCTGACGACCGCGCTGGCGCGTGAGCTGCGGGCACTGCGCGGCGTGGTGATCGGCGCGGACGACTGGGACTGGAGCCGGGTACCGGACCACCTGCGGATGACCTTCCGGGTCGTCGACGAACGCGGCAAGACGGTTGCCGAGGGCAAGGACTTGGCCGTGATCAAGCAGCAGCTGAAGCCGCGGACCAAGGCCGCGATCTCGAAGGTCGCCGCCAAGGCGGTCAACGGGCTGGAGCGGTCCGGGCTGACCGACTGGACGATCGGCGAGCTGCCGCGCACGTTCTCCGAGCAGCGCGGCGGGCTGACCGTCGCCGGGTTCCCGGCCCTGGTGGACGAGGGTACGAGCGTGTCGGTCAGGCTGCAGGAAACCGAGGCCGACCAGACCGACGCGATGTGGCTCGGCACTCGCCGGCTACTTCTCCTCACGATGCCGTCGGTGATCGATGTGGTGCAGCGGAACCTCTCGAACCAGGCCAAGATGACGCTCGCGAACAACCCGCACCGCAACGTGCCGGACCTGCTCGACGACTGCGTCGCCGCGGCCGTCGACGCGCTGATGCGGGAGCACGGCGCACCCGTGTGGGACGCCGAGTCGTTCGAGCGGCTGCGGGACACAGTCCGGGCCGACCTGGCCGACACGGTGCTCGACATCCTCGGTCAGGTCGAGCAGATCCTCGTCGCTGCCCGTGCCGTCGACAAGCAGATCTCACGCGCCTCGAGCCCGGCACTGCTGCCCGCGCTGACCGACGTCCGCGGGCAGCTCGAAGACCTGGTGCACCAGGGCTTCGTCACCGAGACCGGCGCCGGCAGGCTGCCCGACCTGGTCCGCTACCTGCGCGGTATCGAGCAACGGCTGGACAAGGTCGCGACGAACCTGGCCCGCGACCGCCAGGCGACGTACACGATCCAGACCCTCACCGACGAGTACCGCCACCGCCTCGCCGCCGTCCCGCCCGGCAAGCAGCCGAGTCAGGCGCTGCGCGAGATCCGCTGGATGCTCGAGGAGCTGCGCGTCAGCCTGTTCGCCCAGACCCTCGGCACCGCCTACCCCATCTCCGAGAAACGCATCCGCAAAGCCCTCACCGACGCATAGGCCACCCGCACGTTGCGCCCACCCGCACGCTGCGGTCATCGGTCGGTAAGCGACAACCTGTGGAAAACCGGTCAGGCAACCGCCGGCGTGCACCCGACAAGGTTTTCCACAGATTGTCGCTTACCGACCGATGACCGCCAGGGGACGGGAGGAGGCCGCATGGGTGCGGGTGTGGGTGTCAGGTTGAGGGAGATCCGGGAGAGCGATCTGGCGGTGCTGTACGAGAACCAGCGGGATCCGGTGGGGGTGGCGATGGTGGACCTCGCGCCGCGGGAGTGGGATGCGACATGGGCGTAGAGCGGTTGTCCAGAACGGCGGGTCCCGCCGGGTGCTGGAGAAGTGCGGCTTCACGCTGGTCGGCTCGGACGACGAGGAGCACGTCCTGGTCCTCGGATGAGTAGTCCCACTCATGCGGGACCGGCCCTCGCACCGCGAGCCTTGAGGCATGGAAATCTCCTCGAACTCCAAGAACACCGCGGCCTTCTACGCCCAGGCGGCGATCTCGTTCGGGATCGCGCTGGTCTCCGTTCTGGTCGGCGTCGTGTACCTGCCGGTCGACGTCTGGGTCCGCGCCTTCCTCGGGCTCGGCACGATGTACCTGGTGACCTCGTCGTTCATGCTCGCCAAGTGCGTCCGGGACGCCCAGGAGAGCTCCGGCCTGGCGAGCCGGCTGGACCAGGCCCGGGTGGACAAGATCCTCGCTGAGCACGACCCGTTCGGCCCCGGAAGCCTCACGCCCTGACACCCTGGGCCGGGTGACCGACATCTTCGTCAAACAGCGCCCGGACGCACCGGCCGGTTTCTTCGAGGCCGAGGCGTCCGGGCTGCGCTGGCTCGCGGTACCCGGCGGCGTATCCGTCGTATCGGTGCTCGACGTCTCCCCCGGTCGGCTCGCTCTCGAGCGGCTGACCGAGGTCGAGCCGTCCGCGCGGGCCGCGGAACGCTTCGGTCGCGAGCTCGCCGTCACGCACGCGGCCGGGGCCGCCGGCTTCGGCACCCCGCCGGACGGCTGGACCGGGCCCGGCTTCATCGGCACCGCCCCGCTGCCCTATGCGAACCACGACGGGCTGCGCTGGGGCGAGTTCTACGCGTCGCTCCGGGTCGCGCCGTACGCCCGGGCCGCCCGGGACAGCGGTCTGTTCGGTCCAGCCGAGACCGCCCTGTTCGACCGGATCTGCGCGCACCTGACCGACGGCCGGTACGACGCCGGTGGCACGGTCCCGAGCCGGCTGCACGGCGACCTGTGGGCCGGCAACGTGCTGTGGTGCGCCGACGGCGTCCGGCTGGTGGACCCGGCGGCGCACGGCGGTCACCCGGAGACCGACCTGGCGATGCTCGCCCTGTTCGGGCTGCCACACCTGGCCCGGGTGCTGGCCGGGTACGACGAGGCCGCACCGCTCGCGGACGGCTGGCGGGACCGGGTAAGGCTGCATCAGCTGCACCCGCTGCTCGTCCACGTGGTGCTGTTCGGCGAGCGGTACGTCGGCCGCACCCTGGCCGCGGCCCGAGCCGTCTGAGCCGTCTGGCTCCGGCCTATCCGGCCTATCCGGCCTCTCCGGCCTTGCTGAGCAGCTCCGCGACCTCGCTGTCGCTGGTCTGGGTGAAGTCGCGGTACCACAGGCCGACGCCCCGCAGATCCGACGGCTCCAGCAGGCAGACGATCCGGTCCGCCACCGGCCGCAACCGCTCCAGCGACTGCACCGCCGCGACCGGGGTCGCCACGGTGACGGTGAGCGCGCCGCGGGCCCGGACCACCTCCACGGCCGCGTGCATGGTGGCGCCGGTGGCGATCCCGTCGTCGACCAGTACGACGTCGAGCCCGGCGACCTCGACGGCGGCCCGGCCGGCCCGGAACCCGCGGACCCGCTCCTCGACCTCCGCCGCCGCCCGGGCGACCAGCCCGTCGAGCTCGGCCTCGGTCAGCCCGGTGGACCGGAATATCTCGCTGTTGACCACCCGGATCCCGCCCTCGCCGACCGCACCGACGGCGAGCTCCGGCTGCCATGGCACCCCGACCTTGCGGATCACCAGCACGTCCAGCGGCGCCCGCAGACCCTTGGCCACCTCCGCCGCGACCGGGACACCGCCGCGCGGTAGCCCGAGCACGACCGGACCGAGGGCGGCGACGACGGTCCTGGCCAGCCGGTCAGCCAGCTGCCGGCCCGCGTCCGCCCGGTCGGAGAACCGCCGCCCGGCCATCGGACCCGCTCACCTCCGTGTGGGGACGTCGTCACCACAATTCCGCTATCCGTTACTCGCTGTCCAGAACCAGGCCCGCCGACCACGACAGTCGCACAGACCGTTGCCATAGGCATCACTTTCCGTCACCAAGACACGCAGTGCCCCCGACAGTCCCCCGATGACCTGATTTCGGCTACAGTGAGCGCGTTGCAGTTTTGGACTCCCGCTTGACTTGCGCTGTGCCCGTGGCCGGTACCGTCGTTCGGGGCCTTTCGGCGACACGTGGCCCACGAGGTGTGGGTCGCTCATGCAGCCCATCGAGGAGAAAGACAACAATGGCTGTCGGTACTGTCAAGTGGTTCAACGCTGACAAGGGCTTCGGCTTCATCACCCCGGATGACGGCGGTGCGGACGTGTTCGCGCACTACTCGGCCATCCAGACCTCAGGCTTCCGCACGTTGGACGAGAACCAGCGCGTCGAGTTCGAGATCACCCAGGGCCAGAAGGGCCTGCAGGCGGAGAACATCCGCCCGATCTGAGTCCCCAGCTCAGCCTCCGAGGGCCGTGCACCGATCCGGTGCACGGCCCTCGGCCTGTCCGCGCACGTAACGCGTCCCGGGGCTAGCCTCCGAGGATGGATGACTATGAACGCGATGAGAACCGTGTCGAACAGCTCGACCGGCACTGGATCGAGCTGCTGCAGGAGCTGCGACTCGCCCAGACCGGCACCCAGATCTTCTTCGCGTTTCTGCTGACCATCGCGTTCACGCAGCCGTTCCGCGACGCCGACCGGTTCACCCATCTGGTCTTCGCCGGCACGCTGATCACGTCGGCGATCGCGATGGGGCTGTTCCTCGCGCCGGTGTCGTTCCACCGCCTCACCTACCAGCAGAAGGTGCGGGACAAGATGCTCCCGATCGCCGGCCGGCTGACGATCGTCGGCATGGTCTTCCTGGTCGTCGCGATCGCCGGCGGGTTGCTGCTCGCCCTCGACGTCGTCCTCGGCCGGAACGAGGCCTACGTCGTGGTCGCCGTCGTGCTGGCGATCGTGCTGGTCTCCTGGTACGGCCTGCCGGCCTGGGTCCGGCGCGTCAGCTGACCGTCCGCCAGCGCGGCATCACCTCGGCGGCCACGCTCTCCAGCACGTCCACCGTTCCGGCGTACACGCCGTCGGCCCGCGGCCAGTGCGCGATCACGTCGGTGAAGCCAGCCTCAGCGGCCCGCCCGGTCATCTCCTCGAACGCCGCCACGCTGGTCAGGGAGTACCGCGGCGAGGTGTCCAGCAGCAGGTGCCGGTCGACCTCCCCCGGCTCCCGGCCCCGCTCCTGCAGGATCTCGTCCATCCGACGGTTCAGCGATGCCGACTTGGCGAACCACTCGTCCATCTCCTGCGCGGGGCTGCCGGGGCCGCGCCGGCCCGTGGTCACCCAGCCGGCGCCGTACTCAGCCGCGAGCGCCTGCGACCGCGGCCCGCTCGCCGCGATCACGAACGGCACCCGCGGCCGCTGCACACAGCCGGGCACCGTGCGGCCGTTGCGGGTGCTGAAGTACTCGCCGCTGTGGTCAACCCGGTCTGTGGTCAGTAGCCGGTCGAGCAGGACAACGAACTCGGTGAGCCGGTCGACCAGCTGACGTGGGCTCATCTCCGGTCCGCCGAGGATGCGGCTGTCGATGCCGCCGCCGGACCCGATGCCGCAGTCGAACCGGCCGCCGGAGATGTCGTCCAGCGCGAGCAGCTCGCGGGTCAGCGTCAGCGGGTGCCGGAAGTTCGGCGAAGTGACGAAGGTGCCGAGCCGGATCCGAGTGGTCACCAGCGCCGCGGCGGTGAGCGTCGGCACGGTGCCGTACCAGGGCGAGTCCTGCAGCGCGTGCCAGCTCAGGTGGTCGTACGTCCAGGCCTTGTCGAAACCGAGCTGCTCGGCTGCGCGCCATCGCGGGGCCGCCTCGGACCAGCGGTACTCGGGCAGGATCACGATGCCGAAACGCATGATCCGCAGGGTACGGCTACGTCCTTCCGGGACACCGACACCGACACCGACACCGACACCGACGACAGCATGTCCTGACGAAGCTGCGTCCGAAGAAGTGGCGGAAGGGGTTTCGCCACTTCTTCGGACGCAACAGGCCAGGTCAGCCGACCGCGACAGGCTCGCGCGTGTCCTGCGGGCGGGACTCCTCGGGCCGGTAGTCCTCGCGCCAGTAGTCCTCGTCGAGCATGTCGGTCTCGTCGAACGGGGCATCACCGGACAACACCTCACGTACCCGTTCGCGGTCGACCGAACCGGTCCAGGTCCCGATCAGCATCGTCGCCACCGCGTTGCCGGCGAAGTTGGTCAGCGCCCGGGCCTCGGACATGAACCGGTCGATGCCGACGATGACGCCGACGCCGTCGACCAGGTCGGGGCGGTGGCTCTGCAGCCCGCCGGCCAGCGTGGCCAGGCCCGCACCGGTGACACCGGCCGCGCCCTTGGACGCGATGATCATGAACACCAGCAGCGAGATCTGCTCGCCGATCGACAGCGGCGTACCGGTCGCCTCGGCGATGAACAGCGACGCCATGGTCAGGTAGATCGCGGTCCCGTCCAGGTTGAACGAGTACCCCGTCGGCACCACGATCCCGACCACCGGACGGGACACGCCGATGTGCTCCATCTTCGCGATCAGCCGCGGCAGCGCGGTCTCCGACGACGAGGTCGACACGATCAGCAGGAACTCCCGGGCCAGGTAGCGCAGCAGCCGGAAGATGTTCAGCCCGGTGACGACCTTCAGCAGCACGCCGAGCACGACGAACACGAAGAGCGCGCAGGTGATGTAGAACGACACCATCAGCAGCGCCAGGCTGCTCAGCGCGTCCGCGCCGGTCTCGCCGACCACGGCCGCGATCGCGCCGAACGCACCGATCGGGGCGACCCACATGATCATCGCGAGCACCTTGAACACCACGCGCTGGAACACGGCGATCCCGCGCAGCGCCGACTCGCCGGCGGAGCCCAGCGACTGCACCGCGAACCCGACCAGTAGTGCGACGAACAGCGTGGACAGCACCGACTCGCCGACCAGCGGCGACAGCAGCGTGTCCGGGATCAGCCCGAGCAGGAACCCGGATGTGCCGCCCTCACCCGCTGCGGCCGGCGGCTCGTACGACGAGTCGACCACCAGTCCCTCACCGGGCTTGATCAGGTTGCCGACCACCAGGCCGATGGCCAGCGCGAACGTGGACATCACCAGGAAGTACGCGAGCGCGAGCCCGCCGACCTTGCCGACGCTGGCCGCCTTTCGGACCGAGCCGATGCCGAGCACGATCGTGCAGAAGATGACCGGCGAGATCATCATCTTGATCAGGTCGACGAACCCGGTCCCCAGCGGCTTCAGCTCCTTCGCGGTCTCCGGCGCGGCGAGACCGACGGCGACCCCGAGAGCGACGGCGACGACGACGGCGATGTACAGCAGGTGCGAGCGGTCGCGGCGCCGTGGCTCGCCTCCGTTCCCATCCGTCCGGCGGGGTGGCCCGTGGGGCGTGGTTCGTGCACTCTGGTCGGCCATGACGATCTCCTCATTCGGTCACGACGGTCACGGGGCGTGCCCGCGTACCTCGAAGCCTGTGTCCTGCTGTGAGGTCCGTCACGCTTTCGTTCATTGCGTTCACGCTCGGCGACAGGTCAGTCGTTCAGTGGGTGGACCGTGATCCCGCGACCGCACCCGCGGCGCTGGAGTCTGGCGCTACAGCTGCTCGCGCTGCAGGCCGCGGTCGTGCTGGTCGTCGTACTGGCCGCCGCAGGGCTGGCCTACCTCGACGCCGGGCGGGACGCGGAGCGGTTCGCGGCGGAGCGGACCCGCGCGGTGGCCGGTTCGGTCGCGAGATCCCCCGGGACCGTCGCGGCGCTCGCCGGGCCGCAGCCGGCCACCCGGTTGCAGCCGTACGCCGAGCAGGTGCGGCGCGACTCCGGCGTGGACTTCGTCGTGGTGATGGCGCCGGACAGGACCCGGTACTCGCACCCGGACGCGACCCAGCTGGGGCAGCCGTTCATCGGCACCATCGAGCCGGCGCTGCAGGGCCGGACGTTCACCGAGACGTTCACCGGCACGCTCGGCCCGTCGGTCCGGACGGTCGCACCGATACGGGACGCGGGCCGGGTGGTCGGGCTGGTCGCGGTCGGCATCACGGTCGAGGCCGTCGGCGCCGACCTGCGCCGCCAGCTGCCGGCGGTCGTACTCGCGGCGGCGGGCGTACTGGCGGTCGCCGTGGCGGGCACCGTGCTGGTGGCCCGCCGGTTGCGGCGGCTCACCTACGGGCTGGGCGCCGAGGAGCTGAGCCGGATGTACTCGTACTACGACGCGGTGCTCCATGCGGTGAAGGAGGGCCTGCTGCTGGTCGGCACCGACGGGCGGGTGCAGCTGGCGAACGACGAGGCTCGCCGGGTGCTCGCACTGCCGGATGAGGTGGTCGGCCGCCCGGTCGCGGATCTCGGCCTGCCCGGCGAGCTGGCTATGGCACTGACCGGTGACCGGGTGGTGTCGGACGAGCTGTTCGTCGCCCGGGACCGAGTGGTCGCAGTGAACGTCGGCGCGGTCGACACGCAGGCCGATCGCGGCGTACCGGTAACCGGCCGGGTGGTCACGGTCCGGGACCGCACCGACCTGCAGGAGCTGACCGGCGAGCTCGACTCGGCCCGGGGTCTGGCCGAGGCGCTGCGGTCCCAGGCGCACGAGTCCGCGAACCGGCTGCACACCGTGGTGTCGCTGGTGGAGCTGGGCCGGTCCGCGGACGCGGTCGCGTTCGCGGTCGAGGAGCTGCAGGCCGCGCAGGCGCTCACCGACCGGGTGGTCGAGTCGGTCGACGAGCCCGTGGTGGCCGCACTGCTGCTCGGCAAGTCCGCGGTCGCGGCGGAACGCGGCGTCGAGCTGGTCGTCGACCCGCGGACCGAGCTGGACGCCGGTTCGCTGGACCGGGCCGGTGTCCCGCCCCGCGACCTGGTCACCGTGCTCGGCAACCTGCTCGACAACGGCCTCGACGCCGTCGCCGAGACCGCCGCTCCGCGCCGGGTCGAGGTACTGATCCAGTCCGCCGCCGGAGGTCTGGAGATCAGGGTCGCCGACACCGGGCCGGGCATGGATGCCGCGACCGCGCGCAGGGCCTTCGAACGCGGCTGGTCGACCAAGCCGGCGGACGCGGGCCGCCGGCACGGCCGCGGGCTCGGCCTCGCCCTGGTCGGCCAGACCGTGCACCGCCTCGGCGGCAGCATCGAGGTCGGCCGCGACGTCGGCGCCGTCGTCACCGTCCGGCTGCCTCCGGGCGACGCGTCATGAACGCGATCCGGGTCCTCGTCGTCGAGGACGAGCCGGTCGCCGCCGACGCCCACCGCGCGTACGTCGAACGGGTCCCGGGTTTCCAGGTCGCCGGCGTCGTCCACACCGCCGCGGACGCGATCCGCCGGCTGACCGAGGGCGGCGTGGACCTGGTCCTGCTCGACCTGTACCTGCCGGACCGGCACGGCCTCGACCTGGTCCGCGCGATGCGCGCCGCCGGCCATCCCGCCGACGTCATCGCGGTCACCTCCGCCCGCGACCTCACCGTGGTGCGCGCCGCGGTGTCCCAGGGCGTGGTCCAGTACCTGCTGAAGCCGTTCGCGTTCGCGACGCTGCGGGACCGGCTCGAGCGGTACGCCGAGTACCGCGCCCAGCTGTCCGCCCAGGACGCGGCCGGCAGCCAGGACGAGGTGGACCGGGTGCTGTCCGCGCTCCGCGGCTCCGGCGCCGCCGACCTCCCGAAGGGCCTCAGTCAGCCCACCCTGGACGCCGTCGTCGCCGCGCTGCGCAGCCGCCCCGGCTCCTCGGCCGCCGAGGTCGCCACCGAGGTCGGCGCCTCCCGCGTCACCGCCCGCCGCTACCTCGAGTACCTCGCCGACTCGGGCGCGGTCCAGCGCGCCACCCGGTACGGCGGCACTGGCCGCCCCGAGGTCGAGTACCGCTGGCGCACACCATGACCGATGGCATCGATGGCACCGCTCGCACCGCCGATGCGACGTGCCCGAGATGTCGGGCAACTCCCGTCCTGCGACGTGCCCGACATCTCGGGCACGTCGCAGGAGACCGGTCAGCGGCTCTGGCGCAGGACGCCGGAATAGTTTAGTGTTCAATCAGGTTGTCGAGAGCGTGACGACGACGCCTGGAGGACGCGCAATGACCACGATGCCGGTGCTCTATCTCAGCCACGGCGCCCCGCCGCTGGCGGACGACCCGGTCTGGCCGGACGAGCTGGCCACGGTCGCGGCCGGGCTGGAGCGGCCGAGCTCGATCCTGGTCGTGTCCGCGCACTGGGAGGCCGCGCCGCTCGCGGTCGCCGCGACCACCACGGTGCCGCTGTTCTACGACTTCTGGGGCTTCCCTGAACGCTACTACCAGGTCACCTACCCGGCCCCCGGCGCGCCGGAGCTCGCCGACCAGGTCCGGGCGCTCCTGCGCTCCCCGGGCCAACCCGTGTACGACGACCCCGGCCGCGGCCTGGACCACGGGGCGTACGTGCCGCTGAAAGAGATGTACCCCGACGCCGACATCCCGGTGCTGCAGATCTCGATGCCGACCCTGGACCCGGCAGCGCTGTTCGACATCGGCCGTAGGCTCGCGCCGCTGCGCGACCAGGGCGTGCTGGTGCTCGGCAGCGGGTTCACCACGCACAACCTGCGCGGCATGGACATGCACCGTTCTCCCGATCACGAGCCACCGGCGTGGTCGATCGAGTTCGACGAGTGGGCCCGACGCGCGATGGCGGACAAGGACGTGGACGGCCTGATCGACTTCCTGCACAAGTCGCCGGCGGGCCGGATCGCGCACCCGCGGACCGAGCACTTCGCGCCGCTGTTCGTCACGCTCGGCGCCGCGCACGACCAGCTCGACACCAGCCGGACCGTGGTGGACGGCTTCTGGTACGGACTGTCCAAGCGCTCCTGGCTGATCGGCTGACGGCCCAGAACGACGGCCCAGAACGACGGCTCAGAGCTTGTCGAAGGTCGCGAGGTAGTCCCGCTCCAGGCTGCCGAGCCAGACCGTGCCGTGATGCTCGCGAACGCCGGTCGGCAGGTGGAAGTCCTGGTCGGTGCCCAGCAGGTCCTGCACCAGCTGGCCCTCGCCGTCGTACGCCTGGATCCGGATCAGCTTCTTCGGCTTCGGCTGCAGCGCGTCCGGCAGCGCCCAGACGATCTTGCGCAGCACCGGCGGCTTGGTCGCGAGGAGGTCCACGACCGGGTCGCGCGGGGACGCGACCGCGACCCAGATCAGGCCGTCCGACCCGGTCGAGATGTTGTCGGCGAACCCGGGCAGCAGCACCCAGTCGGTGAGCTCGCCGGACGGCAAGTCCATCGTCAGCAGCTTGTACGTCCACATCTCCGCCACCACCAGCCGGCGGCCGTCCGGCTGCAGTGCCACGCCGTTCGGGAATGCCAGCCCGGTCGCGAGCACCGCCACCGAACCGTCCGGGTCACGGCGCAGCAGCCGACCGGTCGCGGAGTGTTCGAGCAGGTCGGCCTTCCACTCCTGGACGCCGAACCGGGCCGACGAGTCGGTGAAGTACACGGTGCCGTCCGGGGCCACCGCGGCGTTGTTGCAGAACCGCAGCCGCTTCCCGTCCGCCTCGGTCACCAGCTCGCGGACGGTGCCGTCGGCCTCGACCTGGAGCAGGCCGCGTTCGGCGTCGCAGACCAGCAGGGTGTGGTCCGGCAGCCACTCCAGCCCGAGCGGCCGGCCGCCGGTGTCCGCGACGGTGGTGATCGACCTTCCGTCGGGTGTGACCCGCAGGACTCGGCCATCCACGAGCCCGGTCAGTACGGTGCCGTCGTCGTCGACCAGCACGTCCTCCGGCCCGGTGCCGGGCAGCCGCACGGTCCGGACCGAGAGCGGCGACGGGGCGGTCCGCGGTGATGGTGGCGGTGGGTTCCAGGTCACGGGCTCGATACGCGGCCGCGGGTTCATGCCCGCACACCCTACTCGCCGGTCGGCCGCCAGGACGGTCCGGCCCGGCGGCACGTCGTCAGAGCTTGCCGGCCGCGATCGCGCTGGGCGCGCACAGGTCGTCGAACTCCGGCGGCCCGGCCGGGATGACCGGCCCGAACGCCGGTACCGTCCCGGTCTCCACCACCGCTGGGACCACCTGCTGCGGTGTCGCCGCGGCCGGTTCGACCGCCGCCGCGAGTGCCAGGACGCCGAGGACGGCCAGGGTCCCGAGGGCGATACGTCTCACCATCAGGTCCTCCCTTCCGTACCTTCCACGGTGCGCCCGAACGGTCCGCAGGTCAACTACGCCTGATGCGAGAATCCGGCCGTGGCCGTTGTCGAGGATCAGGCCGCGGCACCGACGTACCGGTGAGACGCGCGGACCTGCGCGCCGTACCCGGGAGGAGCTGGCGTGAAGTACCTGCTGATGATCACGATGAACCCGGCCGTCCTCGACCCCCTGACCGAGCAGGAACGCACCGCGATCTTCGAGGCGCACGAAGCGTTCCAGGCGCCGCTGCGCGAGACTGGTGAGCTGGTCGGGTCCGCCACGCTCGCCGACCCGTCGAACAGCACCACGGTGAAGGTGCGCGACGGCGTCCCGGTCGTCACCGACGGCCCGTACCTGGAGTCGAAGGAGTTCCTGGCAGGCTTCTACGTCGTGGACTGCGAGACCATCGACCGGGCCAACGAGCTGGCCGCGCTGATCCCGGACGCGGCACTGACCGGCATCGAGGTGCGGCCGGTGATGGGGACCTCGGGGCTGGAGATGTGAACGCCGGAGATGTCAGCACCGAGACGCTGCTGCGCGAGCTGGCGCCGCAGGTCCTGGGTGCGCTGGTCCGGCGGTACGGGCATTTCGATGCGTCCGAGGACGCGGTCCAGGAGGCATTGCTTGCCGCCTCGGTGCAGTGGCCCGAGCAGGGCATGCCGGACAGCCCGCGCGGCTGGCTGATCACGGTCGCGTCCCGGCGGCTGACCGACCAGCTGCGCAGCGAGGAGGCGCGACGCAAGCGTGAGGAGACGGTGTTCGCGCTGGAGCCGGCCGAGCAGGCCGCGCCGGCCCCGGGCGACGAGCAGCCGCCGGACTCCGACGACACGCTGACGCTGCTGTTCCTGTGCTGCCACCCGGAGCTCTCGCCGCCGTCCCAGGTCGCACTCACGCTGCGGGCGGTCGGCGGTCTGACCACCGCGCAGATCGCCACGGCGTTCCTGGTGCCGGAGGCAACGATGGCGCAGCGGATCAGCCGGGCCAAGCAGCGGATCAAGCAGACCGGTACCAGGTTCGAGCTGCCGCCGGACGCCGAGCGCACGGACCGGCTGCGGGTGGTGCTGCACGTGCTGTACCTGATCTTCAACGAGGGCTACACGGCGACGTCCGGCCCGGAGCTGCAGCGGGTCGAGCTCGCCGCCGAGGCGATCCGGCTGGCCCGCGCGGTCCGCCAGCTGCTACCCGACGACGGCGAGGTGGCCGGCCTGCTCGCGCTGATGCTGCTCACGCACGCCCGGCGGGCCGCGCGGGCGCTCCCGGACGGCACCCTGGTCCCGCTCGCCGAGCAGGACCGCAGTACCTGGGACCGCCGCGCGATCGACGAGGGCGTCGCGCTGATCACCGAGACGCTGGCCCGGGCGCCGGTCGGCCCGTACCAGCTGCAGGCCGCGATCGCCGCGGTCCATGCCGAGGCGCCGAAGGCGGACGAGACCGACTGGCCGCAGATCCTCGGCCTGTACCAGATCCTGGAGCGGCTGGCGCCGAACCCGATGGTCACCCTGAACCACGCCGTCGCGCTGGCGATGGTCGAAGGCCCGCAGGCCGGCCTGGACCGGCTGGCCACGCTCGACGACGACAAGCGGGTGGCCAAGCACCACCGGCTGGACGCGGTCCGCGCCCACCTGCACGAGATGGCCGGCGACACCGCGGCCGCGCGTGCGGCGTACCGGGCCGCCGCACGCCGTACCACCAGCCTGCCCGAGCAGCGCTACCTAGAGTCGCGCGCGTCGCGATTAATCGATTGACGACTCCCCCCATCGTTGATGGGGTGGGTACGCCGGAACCCGCCGGCGCGGACCTTGGAAGGAGGGCGGAGAGATGTCAGTCCTGTCCTGCAACTTCGCCATGAAAGGTCCGATGGTTTGGCTTTCGCACGAACGTTTGAGTGTGGGCACTGCGGCGTAGCGGTCTCGCTCGACGCACCCGGCACATCCCACCGCAACCATTGCCCGAGCTGTCTGTGGTCCCGGCATCTGGACCGCAACGTCCCAGGTGACCGCAAGGCCGACTGCTCCGGCGGCATGGAGCCGATCGCGGTGACGGTCCGCGGCGAGGGCCGCTGGGTCCTGGTCCACCGCTGTACGAACTGCGGCAGGCTCCGGCTGAACAAGACAGCGGGCGACGACAACGTCATGCTGCTGATGCGGCTGGCGGCACTGCCGCTTACGATGCCGTTCGTCCCGTTCGCCTCCGACCCGCCCTTGCCCGACGGCGCCGAGGAGAACGCCGCTCACAACGGTGCTCCCAACGGTGCTCCGGTGAAGAAGCCGAGGCATCGGGCCGCCAAGCGCTGACCTGGTCGGACGTATGCCGCCCCACAATGGCATCCGCGGAGGCCACCGTAGGATTCCGGGCATGCCGAAGTTGCCTTCCGACGGAGACGTGCTGCCGATCACCCGCTGGGGTGAGCCGGTGATGCACCAGGTCTGCGCGCCGGTCACCACGTTCGACGCCGAGCTGGCCAAGCTGGTCGCCGACCTGACCGCGACCATGCACGCGGCCGAGGGGGTCGGGCTCGCGGCGAACCAGGTCGGCGTCGACCTGCAGGTGTTCGTGTTCGCCTGTCCCGATGCCGACGGCAACCTTGTCGAAGGCGTGGTCTGCAACCCGGTGATCGAGGTCCGCACCGACAAGGACCGGCGGCTGGACGAGGGCGAGGAGGGCTGCCTGTCGCTGCCCGGTGCCTACACCAAGTGCGTCCGGCCGGACTGGGCCCGGGTCACCGGTGTGGACGAGAAGGGCAAGCCGGTGACGTTCGAGGGCGAGGGCCTGCTGGCTCGTTGCCTGCAGCACGAGACCGACCACACCCAGGGCGTGGTGTTCGGCGACCGGCTGTCGCGCAAGTACCGCAAGCGGCTGTTCGCCGAGGCCGAGGAGCTGGACGAGCTCTACCCGGCGGACTGGCCGGTCTCGCCGATGCACGCGGAGGAGAACGCCTGACCCTTGCCGGTCGGCCCTGCCAGGGAGAACCATGTGGGGTGTGGCCGACGCTCGCCGGCCTCGGACCGAGGGGATTCGGCAATGGTGAAGGACTGGCTCAGCGTCGGTTGGAAGGCGCTCGTGCTTCGCGGTGTCATCGGCATCGTGTTCGGGATCCTGGTGATGGTGTGGCCGGACATCGCCGTCGGCACGTTCGTCATCCTGTGGGGATTCTGGGCGCTGCTGGACGGCATCGGCTCGTTCTACCAGGCGTTCCAGCCCGAAGAGTCCGGAGGCGGCCGGATCTGGTTGGTGGTAATGGGTGTGATCGCCGTCCTGGCGGGTCTCTTCGCGATCTTCAGCCCGGCGATGGCCGCGGCAACACTCACCTGGTTCCTCGGGATCTGGTTGCTCGTGCGCGGCGTGTTCGAGTTGGTCGGCGCGTTCAGCAGCAGCGTGCAGACCCCGCGCTGGCTCCTCCTGCTCAGCGCCGGGGTGTCGATCGTGCTCGGCATCCTGTTCGTCGCGAACCCGGGAACCGCCGCGGTCGGCCTGGCGATCTGGTTCGGCATCATCGCCGTGGCCTGGGGCATCGCATTCATCGTGCTCGGCCTGATGATCCGCAAGGACGCCGAAACGACGCAAGCCGATACCGGAACCGCGGGGCCTGTCGTCGCGTAGTGGCCGGTCAGCGCACGGACGAGAAGGCATAGCAGGCGACCGCCGCACTGGCTGCGACGTTCAGCGAGTCGATCCCGCGCTGCATCGGGATCCGGGCCCGCACGTCCGCGGCGTCCAGCCAGTGCGCGGACAGCCCGTCGCCCTCGGTGCCGAACACGAGCGCGACCTTCTCCCCCGCTAGCCGCGCGGCCGCCTCGTCCAGCGTCACCGCGTCGTCCGCCGGCGTCAGCGCGACGGTCCGGAAACCCTTGTCCGCAAGGGATTCCAGGCCGCCGCGCCAGTCGGTCAGCCGCGCGTACGGCAGCGTGAACACCGAGCCCATGCTGACCTTGATCGACCGCCGGTACAGCGGGTCCGCACAGCGCGGCGCGATAACCACGGCGTCGAACCCGAGCCCGGCCGCGCACCGGAAGATCGCGCCGACGTTCGTGTGGTCGACGATGTCCTCGAGGACGACGATCCGCCGCGCGTCCCGCACCACCGCATCCAGGTCGGCGGTCGGGCGACGCAGGTACGACGCCAGCGCGCCGCGGTGCACGTGGAACCCGGTGACCTGCTCGGCCAGCTCGGGAGTGACGACGTACACGGGAACGCCGGGCCATCGCTCGAGCACGTCGGCCAGCGAGTCCAGCCACCGCTCGGCCAGCAGGAACGACCGAGGCGCGAACCCGGCATCGGCCGCCCGCCTGATCACCTTTTCGCCCTCGGCGATGAAGATCCCGTGCTCGGCCTCCAGCAGCTTGCGCAGGTTGACGTCGCGCAGGTCGACGTACTCGGCCAGCCGCCGGTCGGCCGGGTCGGTGACCCTGATGCTCACGACCGGCCGGACAGCTCGGCGCCGGACAGCTCGGCGGCGACGGTGACCACGTCACCGACCACGATGATCGCCGGTGCGCCGATCCCGTCCGCGGCCATCGCGTCGCCGAGGCCGCCCAGGCTGTTCACGACCATGCGCTGCGCGGGCAGCGTGCCGTCGGCGATCGCGGCCGCCGGGGTGTCCGCGGGGCGCCCGTGCCGGATCAGCTCGGCGGCGATCGCGGGCAGGTTCTCGACCGACATCAGCAGCACCAGGGTGCCGCGCAACCGGGCCAGCGCGGCCCAGTCGACCAGCGACTCGTCGTGCCCGGGGGGCAGGTGCCCGGAGACCACGGTGAACTCGTGCGCGACGCCGCGGTGCGTGACCGGGATCCCCGCGGCGGACGGTACCGAGACCGCGCTGGTGATGCCCGGTACCGCGGTCCACGGCACGCCCGCCTCGGCACACGCGATGGCCTCCTCGAACCCGCGGCCGAACACATACGGGTCGCCGCCCTTCAGCCGTACGACGAGCTTGCCCTCGCGGGCCCGGTCCACCAGCACCCGATTGATCTCCTCCTGCATCGCGGCCCGGCCCCGCGGCAGCTTCGCCGCGTCCACCAGCTCCACATCCGCGGGCAGCTCGTCGAGCAGCTCCTGCGGCGCCAGCCGGTCCGCGACCACCACGTCGGCCTCGGCCAGCAGCCGCCGGCCGCGTACCGTGATCAGCTCGGGATCTCCCGGCCCGCCGCCGACCAGATACACGCCCGCGTGCTTGTCGACCGACTCGCGAGCACCGACCACGCCGGTGCGCAGGCCCTCCACGATCGCGTCGCGGACCGAGGCGGACCGCCGGTGGTCGCCGCCGCCGAGCACACCGACCGTGACGGTGCCGTGCCGGCCGGACGCCGGCGTCCACGCCGTACCGTGGGTGCGGTCGTCGGAGCGGACGCAGAAGATCCGCAGCTGCTCCGCCTCGGCCGAGATCGCGTCGTTCACGGCCGGGTCGTCGGTGGCGGCCACGACGTACCAGGCGCCCTCCAGATCACCGGCCCGGTAGCCGCGTTCGAGCCAGCGCAGCCCGGGATGGCCGAGCATGCCCTCGATCGTCGGCGTGATGCTCGGCGACACCAGGTCGACCCGCGCACCCGACTCGAGCAGCCGCGGCAGCCGCCGCTGCGCCACCCCGCCGCCACCGGCGAGCACCACCCGGCGCCCGTCCAGCACCAGCCCGGACAGGTACGGCGCGGCGTCCGGCTGGGTCACGCGTCGATCCCGGCCGACTCGAACGTCGCCATGTCCCGCAGTGCGCGCACCGCGCAGCACAGGATCGGGTACGCGAGCACCGCCCCGGTGCCCTCGCCGAGCCGCAGGTCCAGGTCGACGAGCGGCTGTAGCCCGAGTGTCTTCAGTGCGATCTCGTGCCCGGGCTCGACCGACCGGTGCCCGGCGACGCAGTAGTCGACCGCGGCGGGGCTGATCGCCTGCGCGACCAGTGCGGCGGCACCGGCGATCACACCGTCCAGCAGCACCGGTACGCCGTTCGCGGCACCGCCGAGGACGAACCCGGCCAGCGCCGCGTGCTCCAGCCCGCCGTACGCCGCCAGCACGCCCACCGGGTCCGACCCGGGCACGTCGTGCAGCATCAGCGACTCGCGGACGGTCTCGGTCTTGTGTGCCAGGGTGGCGTCGCTGATTCCGGTGCCACGGCCGGTCACGTCGTCGGCCGTGGTACCGGTGAAGGTCGCGACCAGCGCGGCCGACGGGGTGGTGTTCGCGATCCCCATGTCGCCGGTGAGCATGCAGCGGTACCCGGCGGCGACCAGCTCGTCGGCGACCTCGAGCCCGACCAGCAGCGCGGCCTCCACCTCGTCGGTGGTCAGCGCCTCCTCGCGGCGCATGTCCCGGGTACCGGGCCGGACCTTGCGGTGCACGATGTCCAGCCCGGACACGTCCGCGGCCACGCCAACGTCGACCACGCGGACATCGATACCGTTGCTCGCGGCAAAGGCGTTGACCGCGGCGCCGCCCGCGGCGAAGTTCGCCACCATGGCGCCCGTGACCTCCTGCGGCCAGGGCGTGACGCCCTGGGCGTGCACCCCGTGGTCGCCGGCGAACACCGCGACCACCGCCGGCTCCGGCAACGGCGGCGGGCAGGTCCGCGCCATCCCCGCGACCCGGACCGACAGGTCCTCCAGCGCTCCCAGCGAGCCGGCCGGCTTGGTCAGCACCTGCTGCCGCCGACCCGCCGCCGCCATCGCCTCGACGTCGGCCGGGCGGATCCGCGCCAGGTATTCCTCGATCGTCGCCATCGGTGTCCTTCCACTCCGTGCAGGCCTCGGACGATCTTCCCATCGTGTGCTTGTAGTCTCGCCAGCAGGACCACGACCGCATGGCTGGAGGATCACGGCATGTCTCTGGAACGTCCCACCGCGCCGAACCCGTACGACCTGCTGCCGAAGGTGGACTCCTTCACGGTGACCAGTACCGACGTCCGCGACGGCGAGCCGATGGGCGAGGCGCAGGCCTTCGCGTCCGGCAACGCCTCACCGCAGCTGACCTGGGAGGGTTACCCGGCGGAGACCAAGGGTTTCGTCGTCACCTGCTTCGACCCGGACGCGCCGACTCCGTCCGGCTTCTGGCACTGGACGCTGGTGAACCTCCCCGTCAGCACCACCGAGCTGGCCGCGGGCGCCGGCGCCGAGGATGCCGACCTGCCGGGCGGGGCGTTCCACGTCCGGAACGACTTCGGCACAAAGGCGTACGGCGGAGCCGCGCCGCCCGCGGACGACATCCCGCACCGCTACTTCTTCGTCGTGCACGCGATCGACGTCGACGCCCTCGACGTCGACTCCGACACGTCGCCGACCGTGGTCGCGTTCAACCTGGCGTTCCACACCCTCGCCCGCGCCGTCATCACCCCGACCTACCAGCAGACCTGACCCGCGGTCCGCCACAGTCGCCGCCGCACAGGTTGACGGCGTGCGGCGCGTGGCGGTGACCGCAGCGACCGTATACCGCTATCGGTATCGCGTTTCCGCGGAAACGGTCCGGCACGCGCTCGGACATGGCCGGGAGGTCAGGCAAAGGGTTCGTCGCGTTCGGCCTTGTCGAGGAGGAGCTGTGGTGGGGTGAAGCGGGCGCCGTACGCCGCCGCCAGCTCGCGGGACCGCGCGACGAAACCGGCGGGGCCGCCGTCGTACGCGTTGATGTACTGCAGCGCGCCGCCGTGCAGCGGCGGGAAGCCGATGCCGAAGATCGAGCCGATGTTGGCGTCCGGCACCGAGCGCAGGACCCCCTCCTCGAGGCACTTCACCGTCTCCAGCGACATCACGAATGCCATCCGCTCGCCGAGGTCGTCGAACGGCACCTCGACACCGTCCAGCACGAAGTGCTCCCACAGGCCGGGCCAGAGCCGCTTCGGGCCGTCGGCCGGGTAGTCGTAGAACCCCGCCCCGCCGGCCTTGCCCTTCCGGTCCAGCTCGACCAGCTTGTCGATCACCGGCGTGCCGGGATGGTCGGCGAACGCGCCCGCGCTCTCCCCCGCGGCCTCGGCGGCCTGGCGGATCTTCTGCGGCAGCGTCAGCGTGACCTCGTCCAGCATCGCCAACGGCGGCGCCGGGAAGCCCATCTGGGTGGCAGCCCGTTCGATCGTCACCGGGTTGATGCCTTCAGCAACCATCGCGGCGCCCTCCATCACCAGGGTGCCGAACACGCGGGAGGTGAAGAATCCGCGGCTGTCGTTGACCACGATCGGTGTCTTCCGGATCTGCCGCACCACGTCGTACGCCTTGGCCACCGCCGCGTCGGAGGTCTGTTTGCCGGCGATCAGCTCGACCAGCGGCATCTTGTCCACCGGTGAGAAGAAGTGCATGCCGACGAAGTCCTCCGGCCGGTCCACTCCCTCGGCCAGACCGGTGATCGGCAGGGTCGAGGTGTTCGAGCACAGCAGGGCGTCGGGCTCCACCACCGAGGCGATCTCGGCGAACACCTTGTGCTTCAGCGCCGGGTCCTCGAACACCGCCTCGATCACCAGGTCGCAGCCGGCCAGGTCGTCCGCGCTCGCGGTCGGCGCGATCCGGCTCAGCAGCTCGTCGACCTGCTGCTGGCTGGTCCGCCCCTTCGCGAGCTGCTTGCCCAGGAGCTTCTCCGAGTAGCCCTTGCCCTTCTCGGCGGCCTCGATCGAGACGTCCTTGAGCACGACCTCGAGACCGGCCTTCGCGCACACGTACGCGATGCCCGCGCCCATCATCCCGGCGCCGAGCACCCCGACCTTGCGGGCCGTGTACGACGGCACGCCATCCGGCCGGGAGGCACCTCCGTTGACGGCCTGCAGGTCGAAGAAGAACGCGCTGATCATGTTCTTCGCGATCTGCCCGGTGGCCAGCTCGACCAGGTACCGCGACTCGATCCGGGTCGCGGTCTCGAAGTCCACCTGCGCACCCTCGACCGCGGCGGACATGATCGCCCGCGGCGCCGGGTACGGCGCGCCCTTCAGCTGCTTGCGCAGGTTCGCCGGGAACGCCGGCAGGAACGCGGCCAGCTTCGGCGACGACGGCGTACCACCCGGCATCTTGTACCCGTCGCGGTCCCACGGCTGCCGGACGTCCTCGCCGCGGTGCGCACGGACCCACGCGTACGCCGCGTCCAGCAGCTGGTCCGGCGCGACCACCTCGTCCACGACCCCGACCTCGCGAGCACGCTGCGGCTTCATCCGCTGGCCCTGGATCAGCACGTTCATCAGCCCGTCCTGCAGCCCGAGCATGCGGACCACCCGGGTGACGCCACCCGCGCCGGGCAGCAGCCCGAGCGACACCTCCGGCTGGCCGATCTCGTACCCACCCTCGGCGGCGATCCGGTGATGGCAGGCCAGTGCGATCTCCAGCCCGCCACCCAGCGCGGCACCGTTGATCGCGGCAACGACCGGCACCCCGAGCGTCTCCAGTGTGCGCAACCGCCGCTTGATCTCCTGCACCTCGTCGAACAGCCGCCGTGCGTTCTCGGGCGTGACCCGGCGCAGCATGTTGAGGTCACCGCCGGCGAAGAAGGTGTCCTTGGCGCTCGCGACCACCACTCCGGTGATCGAGTCCTTCTCCGCCACCAGCCGGTCCACCGTCTCGCCGAGCGCGACGCCGAACCGCTCGTTCATGGTGTTGGCGCGCTGGCCCGGGTCGTCCATCGTGAGCGTGACGACGCCGGCGTCGTCCTGCGTCCACTGGATCATGCCGCCGTTCATGCAGGGAGCCTCTCGATGATGGTTGCCACGCCCATGCCACCGCCGACGCACAACGTCGCCAGTCCGTACCGCTGCTCCCGGCGCTCCAGCTCGTCCAGCAGGGTGCCGACCAGCATCGCGCCGGTCGCGCCGAGCGGGTGACCCATCGCGATCGCGCCACCGTTCACGTTCACCTTCTCGTGCGAGATGCCGAGATCGGCCATGAAGTGCAGCACGGCGGCCGCGAACGCCTCGTTCATCTCGAACAGGTCGATGTCCCCGACCTCCAGCCCGGCCCTGGCCAGCGCCTTGCGCGCCGCCGGTGCGGGCCCGGTCAGCATGATCGTCGGCTCCGCGCCGCTGACCGCGGACGCGACCACCCGGCCGCGCGGTGCGGCGCCGAGCGCCTCCCCGGCCCTCTCGTTGCCGATGGCAACCAGCGCGGCACCGTCGACGATGCCGGACGAGTTGCCGGCGTGGTGCACGTGCTCGATCCGCTCGACCGCGACGTACTTCTCCAGCGCGACCGCATCGAAGCCGCCGTGCTCGCCGATCGCCGCGAACGACGGCCGCAGTCCGGCCAGCGTCTCCACCGTGGTGCCGGGCCGGACCAACTGGTCGTGGTCCAGGACCTGCAGCCCATTGCGGTCCACGACCGGGACCACCGAGCGGCTGAAGTACCCGTTCGCCCATGCCTTCGCGGCCCGCGCGTGCGACTCGGCGGCATACGCGTCGACGTCGGTCCGGGAGAGCCCGTCCATGGTCGCGATCAGATCCGCGCTGATGCCCTGCGGCACGAAGCCGGTCCGCAGCGCTGTCTCCGGGTCCATCGCCCAGGCGCCGCCGTCGGAGCCCATCGGCACCCGCGACATCGACTCCACGCCGCCGGCGAGGATGAAGTCCTCCCAGCCGGACCGGACCCGCTGCGCGGCCTGGTTCACCGCTTCCAGCCCGGACGCGCAGAAGCGGTTCAGCTGCACGCCGCCGGTGGTCTCCGGGTATCCGGCCGCGATCACCGCGGTCCGCGCGATGTCCATGCCCTGCTCACCGATCGGCGTCACGACACCGAGCACGACGTCGTCGATCGCGACCGGGTCCAGATCCGGGTGGCGGTGGCGTAACTCGTCGAGCAGACCCGTGACGAGCGAGATCGGCTTCACCTCGTGCAACGCGCCGGTCGGTTTGCCCTTGCCACGCGGCGTACGGATCGCGTCGTACACGAACGCCTCAGTGCTGACCATGCCCCGATTGTGACAGTAGAACTGTCACAATGGTCAAGCGTCCGCAACTATGATCTGCGCCATGCCGGCTCAGCCCGAACCCGCACCCGTGGACCCCGCACTCACAGGTACCGACGAGGATCTGCTCACGGTCGACGAGCTGTCCGGCCGGGTCGGGATGAGCGTGCGCACGCTGCGGTTCTACGCCAGCCGCGGCCTGATGCCTCCGCCGGTACGACGTGGCCGGGTCGGGTACTACGGCGCAGAGCACGTCGCCCGGCTGGACCTGGTCCGCGAGCTGCAGGCGCACGGGTTCACGCTGTCCGCGATCGAGGGCTACCTGGATCGGATCCCGCCGGACGCGACTCCGCAGGACATCGCGCTGCACCGCACCCTGCTGGCGCCCTGGATGCGCGACCTGCCCGAGACCCTCGACCGCACGGCCCTGGTACGACGCGCCGGCCGCGACCTGTCCGACGACGACATCGAGCTACTGATCGCGCTCGGTGTGGTCGAGCCGACCCCGGACGATGACGTGTTCCGGGTCGCTACCGCGCACCTCAGTCTCGGGGTCGAGCTGATCGAGCTGGACCTGCCGCTGGACGCCGTACTGGCAGCGGGCCGGATCTTCACCGCGCACGGCCACGCGGTCGCCGAGGAGCTCACCGAGGTGTTCCGGACCATGGTCTGGCCGCACTACCGCGACTCCGGCGGGCCGCCCGAGCACATCCAGCAGCTGGTCGAACGCTTCAAGCCGGTCACCATCCAGGCCCTGGTCCTCGCCTATGAACGTGCCGTCGGCGAGGCCCAACGCGACACCGTCCGCCGCCGCGGCAGCAAGTCCTGAACCCCGCAATCTCCGACAGCAACGGCGATGACCGCGGCCACGTAGTCACTCGGCCGTCGGGATGCGGAGGTGAGTGAGGCCGCGGAGGTCGAGCCAGGTCTCGGTGCGGGTGGTCACCACCCGGAGCAGGACGGCGTCGCAGCCGGCGCAGCGGGCGACCAGGCCGGGTGCCTGGGTGTAGAGATGCGCGGCGCCGAACGCCTCGGTACGGCCGCAACCCGCACATCGTCCGATCGCGGCCGTGACGTCGACGGCGAACACCTCGGACAGTGCGCCTGCCGCGGCGTTGCCGTCCAGGTATGAAGGGCCGTCTGCACTCATCGGGAGCCTCCGAAGCGTTCGGTTCGAATCGTTGCCGGGTCGTGCCCGGCGGTGACGAGCAGGTCCGCGACCGTCTCGACGAAGGGCGTCGGCCCGCACACGTAGCTGATCGGCGACGCCTGAGGCGGCCAGGTCACCCGCGCGACCAGGTCCGCGTCGACCCTCCCGGGCGGGCGCGGGTCGTCCGCGGGGGCCTCGCGGGTGAAGGCAAGCGTCAGCTCGAGCTCGCCGGCCGCCGAACGCCGGGCGAGCTCGTCGCGGTAGATCACCGCCGCCGGCCGTCGTACCGAGTAGAGCATCCGCACCGGCGCCTCGCTGCCGGCGGCCGCGTGCGTCCGCAGCATCGCCATCAGCGGTACGACGCCGGACCCGCCGGCGATCAGCTGGACCGGCCCGGGCTGGTCGGGCCGCCAGACGAACCAGCCGCCCACCGGGCCGCGGATCTCCAGCGGGTCGCCGGGCGAGAGCACCTGGGTCAGGTACGGCGACACCTCGCCGTCGTCCAGCCGTTCGACGGTCAGCTCGACCCGGTCGCCCGACGGCATCGACGCGATCGAGTACGAGCGCGACGCGCGGTACCCGTCTGGCGCGGTCAGCCGGATGTCGACGTGCTGGCCGGCCAGGTGGCCGGGCCAGTCCGGCACGTCGAGCACGAGCGTGCGGGCGGTCGCGGTCTCGTCGTACACCTCGGCGACGGTGCCGACCTGCCACGTCAGTCGCCGGCGTACCGCTGCTCGCGCCATGGGTCTCCGTACTCGTGGTAGCCGGCGGTCTCCCAGAACCCGGGCTCGTCGGTGTCGGACAGCACGATCCCGCGGACCCACTTGGCGCTCTTCCACAGGTACAGGTGCGGCACCAGCAGCCGTGCCGGGCCGCCGTGCTCGGGCTCGAGGTCGTCCCCGTCGTAGGCGTACGCCACCCAGGCCCGGCCGTCGAGCAGGTCGTCGAGCGGGAGGTTCGTGGTGTAGCCGCCGTACGAGCTGACCAGCGCGTAGTCGGCCCCGGTCTCGACGTCGGCGAGCAGCGTGTCCAGCGAGACGCCTTCCCAGCCGGTGCCGAGCTTGGACCAGCGGGTGACGCAGTGCAGGTCGCAGCTGAACCGCTCGCTGGGCAGCGCGCGGAACGCGTTCCAGTCCCAGCGGTGCACCTCGCCGGTCTCGGTGGTGACGGTCAGCTCCCAGTGCTCGGGCAGGATCCGCGGCGTCGGCCCGGCGGACAGCACCGGGAAGTCCTCGACCAGGTACTGCCCGGGCGGCAGATCCGTGCCGCTGTCACGGCGACGGCCGGAGAACCCCGGCGAAACGATCCCCATCGCGCCCCTCCCTCAGTGGACCCGCTCAGCAGTCAACCACGCAGCTAGACGCCCAGGGAACGGCCGATGATCTCCTTCATGATCTCGGTGGTGCCGCCGTAGATGGTCTGGATCCGGGTGTCCAGGTAGGCCTTCGCGATCGGGTACTCGGTCATGTACCCGTAGCCGCCGTGGAGCTGCAGGCACCGGTCCGCGACCTTCTTCTGCAGCTCGGTCGTCCACCACTTCGCCATCGCGGCCTCGGATACGGTGAGCGTGCCCGCGTTCAGCTCCTCGATGCAGCGGTCCACGAACACCCGGGCGATCTGCGTCTCGGTGGCCAGCTCGGCAAGGACGAACCGGCTGTTCTGGAACGACCCGACCGGCCGCCCGAACGCGGTCCGCCCCTTGACGTAGTCCAGCGTGGTCGCCAGCATCCCCTCGCAGGCCGCCGCCGCGACGACCGCGATCGCAAGCCGTTCCTGCGGCAGCTTCTCCATCAGGTAGACGAAGCCCTTGCCCTCCTCGCCGAGCAGGTTCCGCACCGGCACCCGGACGTCGTCGAAGAACAGCTCCGCGGTGTCCTGTGCCTTGAGCCCGATCTTGTCCAGATTCCGGCCGCGCTCGAACCCGTCCATCCCGCGCTCGACCACCAGCAGCGAGATGCCCTGGTACCCGGCGGCAGGGTCGGTCTTGGCCACCACGACGACCAGGTCGGCGAGGATCCCGTTGGAGATGAAGGTCTTCCGCCCGTTCAGCACGTAGTGGTCGCCGTCGCGCACCGCGGTGGTCCGGATCCCCTGCAGGTCGCTGCCCGCGCCTGGCTCGGTCATCGCGATCCCGGTGATCAGCGAGCCGTCGCAGAACCCGGGCAGCCAGCGCGCCTTCTGCTCGTCGCTCGCGTAGTCCAGCAGGTACGCCGACACGATGTCGGTGCTGATCGTGAACCCGATACCGCTGCCGCGGGCCCGGGTGATCTCCTCGATCAGCACCGCGTTGAACCGGAAGTCGCGTGCGCCACCGCCGCCGTACTCCTCGGGAATCATGAAGCCGAGCAGCCCCTGCGCGCCGGCCGCGGTCCACAGCTCGCGCGGCACGATTCCGGCCGCCTCCCAGGACTCGTGGTGCGGCACGACCTCCTTCTCGCAGAACGCGCGGACGGTCTCCCGGAAGGCGTCGTGGTCGGCGTCGAACAGGTGTCGTTCCACGGGCGGATCTCCTCACTGGTCCTGGACGGCGGCACCGGACGCGATCAGCGCGTCGACGTCCTCGATCCCCCAGTCGGCGAGTGCCTCCCGGGTGTGCCGGCCCGGGCGGGACGGCGGCGTACCGAGACTGGTCGGGGTACGCGAGAACCGGGGCGCCGGCACGGGTTGCCGGACACCGTCGTGCTCGGCGAACACACCGCGGGCCTCCAGGTGCGGGTGTGTCCCGCCGGGCGGCAGCACCGGCGCGACACAGGCCTCGGTGCCGTCGAACACCGCGGTCCACTCGGCCTGGGTCCTGGTGGCGAACGCGTCGGCCAGCACCTTGCGCAGCTCCGGCCAGCGCGCCGGGTCGTAGCGGTCGGGAACCTCGATCCCGAGCAGCCGGACCAGCTCGTCGTAGAAGGCCGGCTCCAACGCGCCGACGGCCATGTACTCGCCGTCCGACGTCTCGTACACGTCGTAGAACGGCGCTCCGGTGTCGAACAGGTTCCGGCCGCGCTCGTTGCGCCATCCGCCGCCGGCGAGGTGGCCCATCATCATCGTGGTGAGGTGTGCCGCGCCGTCCACGATGGCGGCGTCCACGACCTGGCCGCGCCCGCTGGTCCGGGCCTCGACCAGCGCCGCGAGCACCCCGGTGACCAGGTACAGCGCGCCACCACCGAAGTCGCCGAGCAGGTTCGCCGCGATCTGCGGCGGCCCGTCCGCCCGGCCGGAGGCGTACAGCACTCCGGACAGCGCGAGGTAGGAGATGTCGTGCCCGGCGGACGACGCCAGCGGCCCGTCCTGGCCCCAGCCGGTCATCCGGCCGTACACCAGCCGCGGGTTCAGCGCCTGACAGTCCTCCGGGCCGAGGCCCATCCGTTCGGCGACACCGGGCCGGAAACCTTCGACCAGGATCTCGGCCTGCGCCGCCAGCCGCCGTACGACGCCGACCGCGTCCGGGTGCTTCAGATCGAGCGCGACCGTGCGGCGACCGCGGTTGACCAGCTCGAGCTCCGGCGGTCCGAGCATCAGGCCGCCGCCGGGCCGGTCGACCCGGATCACGTCGGCGCCGAGCTCGGCCAGCAGCATCGCCGCGAACGGCGCCGGCCCGATCCCTGCCAGCTCGACGACCTTCACACCCGTCAGCGGACCCATACCGCGCATTGTGACAGTTCCACTGTCACAGTCGTCAAGCGAGTTGCGGCGCGCCGGGTGGGACGAAGGGCAGCCCGCCGGGCGGGCCGTGCTCGATCAGCTCCAGCAGCGCGGCGGTGTCCAGGTGCTCCTCGACGGCGTCGGCCAGCCGGTCCACGCGCTGCTCACGGAGCGCGGCGAACGAAGTGGTGCCGTCGGGCACCGGTTTCCCGGTCAACACTGCGACCTCGGCCAGGAACGCGTGCCGCGCCGCGTCACCGTCCAGCAGGCCGTGCCAGATCGTTCCCCAGACCGCTCCGGCCCGGCAGCCGCCCGGGAAGTCGTCCGCCTCTCCTGTCACGGAGACCCGACCGTGATGGATCTCGTACGCCGTGGCGGTCGGCCGGGCGAGCGTCTTCTCCGCCCCGAACCTCGTTGCCACCGGCAACAGGCCGAGCCCGTCCGCCGATCCCCCGCCCTCGACCCCGTCCGGGTCATCGATCCGGGTCCCGAGCATCTGGTAGCCGCCACAGATCCCGAGCACGGGACCGGTCCGCCGCAACAGCGCATCGGCCAGCCCGGTCGACCGTAGCCAGGCCAGATCCGACAGCGTCGCCCGTGAACCGGGCAGCACCACCAGGTCCGCGTCGCGCACGTCGGCCGGGTCCGCGGTGAAGAACACGCTGGTGGCCGGCTCCACAGCGAGCGCGTCCAGGTCGGTGAAGTTGCTGATCCGCGGGAACCGCACCACGGCCACGGACAACGCCCCACCCGCCGCCGTACGTCGTGCCGGCACGTCGAGCGCGTCCTCGGAGTCCAGCCACAGATCCGGCAGCCAGGGCAGCACGCCGAGCACCGGCCGGCCGGTCACGCCGCGCAGCATCTCCAGGCCCGGCCGCAGCAGCGACGCGTCGCCGCGGAACTTGTTCACCACGAAGCCGCTCAGCAGGGCCTGGTCCTCGGGCGCGAGCAGGGCGACGGTGCCGAACATCGACGCGAACACGCCGCCGCGGTCGATGTCGCCGACAACGACCACCGGCGCCTTCGCGTGGTGGGCCAGCCCCAGGTTCACGTAGTCCGAGGCGCGCAGGTTGATCTCGGTCGGGCTGCCGGCGCCCTCGCACACCACCACGTCGTACCGCGACGCCAGGTCGTCGTATGCCGCGAACGCGGCCTTGGCCAGCTCACCGCGCCTGGTCCCGAAGTCGCGCGCGGACAGCTCACCCCACGGCTGCCCCATCAGTACGACGTGGCTGCGCCGGTCGCTACCCGGCTTCAGCAGCACCGGGTTCATCGCCGCCTCCGGCTCGGCCCCGGCCGCCGCCGCCTGGATCCACTGCGCCCGGCCGATCTCGCTGCCGTCCGGGCAGACCATCGAGTTGTTCGACATGTTCTGCGCCTTGTACGGCGCGACGCGGACGCCGCGACGCGCCAGCCACCGGCACAACCCGGTCACCAGCGTGGTCTTGCCGGCGTCCGACGTGGTCCCGGCGATCAGCAGCGGTCTGGCGGTCACCGGGCGATCCTACGTAGGCTCACTGGCCGTGAAGTACATGCTGTTGATCTATGGCAACCAGCAGACCTGGGACCTGCTCGCCGATCGCGGGTACCACGACCTGATGAAGCGGCACGTCGCACTCGGCGACGAGCTCGCGGCGTCCGGCGAGCTGCTCGGCAGTGGCGGGCTGACCACGGTCGACGCACGGACCATCCGGGTCCGCGACGGCGAGACCGCGATCACCGACGGGCCGTTCGCGGAGGCGAAGGAGGTGCTGGCCGGGTACTACCTGATCGAGTGCGACAGCCTGGAGCGGGCCACCGACATCGCGCGCCGGATACCGGAGGCCGAGCTCAACCTGGTCGAGGTCCGGCAGCTGACCGACCCGCGTGCCGAGTACGGCGACGGCACCGGCGGCTGACCCACCGCCGGTGTCCCCGCGCCCGCATGGGAGCACCCTCCTCTCCCCCGTGGGCGCGAGGACGGCTGTCACCCGGTTCGGTGCTCTCCTACAACGCTTACCCTGCCCACCACGGAGTGAAAACATGTCCCGACTCAGCGTGTCGGGAGGCGACAGGGCGGGTGTGAGGCACGACCCTGCCGCCGTGTCTAGAGTTGGCAGCATGGCGACTGAGACAGGGATCCGCGTGGTGGACGTGCGGGATCGGAGCAGGTACGAGGCGCTCGACGCGGATGGCAGGCTGATGGGCTTCGCCGACTACCGGTTGCTTGCCGACACGATCTCGTTCACACACGCCGAGACGTTGCCGAACTACCGCGGGCGGGGAGTCGCGGCAACGATCGCAGGCACCTCCTTGGACGACGCCCGCGACGCCGGGCTCCGGGTCCGGCCGGACTGCCCGTTCTACGCGACCTTCATCGAGGAGCACCCGCAGTACGCCGACCTGGTCGCCTGACTAGGGTCGACGCATGAGTGATCTCGGCACACTGGACTGGCAACCGGCCGCTGACCATCCGGACCTGCTCGCCGAGCCGGTCCGGGCCGTCGTCGCAGACGTCCCGGCCCGGGTGGCGCCGATCGACCCGGCGCTGGCCGACACCGCCGCGTTCTGCGCCGAGTACGACGTCCCGCCGACGGCGTCCGCGAACTGCGTGGTGGTGCTCGGCCGCCGGGCGGGCCAGGAGACGTACGCCGCGGTGCTCGTGCTGGCCACACACCGTGCCGACGTGAACGGCATCATCCGCAAGCATCTCGGGGTGCGGAAGATCTCCTTCGCCGCGACCGAGGATGCGGTCAGCCGGACCGGGATGGAGTACGGCGGGATCACCCCGCTCGGGCTGCCGCCGGACTGGCCGGTGCTGGTCGACACCGCGGTGGCGCAGGCCGGGCCGGTCGTGATAGGCAGCGGCATCCGCGGGTCGAAGCTGCTGGTCGACGGTGCCGAGCTGGAGAAGTTGCCGACGGCAACGGTGATCGACCTGGCGCAGGCCTGAGCGGCAGAGCAGCGGGGGCGAGATGGAACGGCATGACTGGCCCGCCGAGTACGGTGCGCTGACCGCCGCCGACAGGCGCGAACCACTCTCGCCCGAGGATCTGCACCGGCTCTCGGTCGCCGCGTTCGTGCTCGGCCATGACGACGAGGTGAGCAGCTACCGCGAGCGGGCGCACGAGGAGTACCTGGCCCGCGGTGACGTCGCACGGGCGGTGCGAAGCGCGTTCTGGCTGGGCTTCCACCTGCAGAACCGCGGCGAGTTCGCCCGGGCCGCCGGATGGCGCGCGCGGATCGGCCGGCTGGTCCCCGACGGTGACAGCGAGCTCGCCGGGATGCTGCTGCAGGCGGACGCAGCGGCACTGATGATGGCCGGTGACGCGACCGCCGCGCTGCCGCTGTTCGAGCAGGCCTCGGAGCCGGCTGAGCGGGCCGGAGACCTGGAGATCGCCGTGCTGTGCCGACTCGGCCGCGGCCGCTGCCTGGAGATGTCCGGACGGCTGACCGAGGCGCTCGCGATGCTGGACGAGTCGATGCTGCTGGTCACCGGCGGCAAGCTCGGGCCGGAGGTGGCCGGGCTCGCCTACTGCTCGGTGATCGACCTGTGCATGCGGATGTACGACGTGCGCCGGGCGCAGGAGTGGACGCACGCGCTCACCGGGTGGTGCGACGAGCAGTCCGGCCTGGTGCCCTACCGCGGCGTCTGCCTGGTACACCGTGCCGAGATCCTGCACCTGCGTGGCGCCTGGTCCGAGGCCGCCGGCGCCGCCGAGGACGCCTGCCGCCGGCTGGCCGAGACCAGCGAGAGCGCTGTCGGGTACGCCTGGTACCGGCTGGCCGAGGTGGAGCGACAACGTGGCCGGTACGCCGCCGCCGAGCGGGCCTACCAGCAGGCGGCCGGTCACGGCGCGGAGGTCCAGCCCGGGCTCGCCCGGCTCCGCGTTGCCCAGGGCAACCAGTCTGCGGCGATCGCCGGCCTGGACCGGGCACTGGTGGAGGACCCGCGGTCGCCGTACCGCCCGGCGTTGCTGGCGGCGCGGGTCGAGCTGGCCGTCGACGCGGAGGATCTCGAGACCGCTCGCGGAGCGGCTGACGAGCTGGCCGGGATTGCGCGTGCGGACTCGCCGTACCTGCAGGCGCTGGCGGCGTACTGCGACGGCGCGGTGCGGATCGCGGCCGACGACCCGCGCGGGGCGATGCCGTTGCTGCGCCGGGCCTGGTCGCTGTGGCAACAGCTCGAGACGCCGTACGAGGCCGCCCGGACCCGGCTCCTGGTGGCCCGGGCCTGCCGGGCGCTCGGCGACACGGACGCCGAGCAGATGGAGATCGACGGCGCCCGCGCGGTGTTCGAGCAGCTCGGTGCGGTGGCCGATCTCGCCGCGCTCGACCAGGCGGCACTCGACCAGGCCGGGCGGACGGGCGGTCTGAGCCCGCGCGAGCTGGAAGTGCTGCGACTGCTTGCCACCGGTGCCACCAACCGCGCCGTCGCCGACCGGCTTTTCCTCAGCGAGCGGACCGTCGCCCGGCACGTCAGCAACATCTTCGGCAAGCTCGGCGTCTCCAGCCGGGCGGCCGCGACGTCGTACGCCTACCAGCACGGGCTGGTGTGACTGGGCAGAAATGACCATGTCCGGTCCGGCACGGATGGCGTGGTCGTACGATGTCCCGCCGCTGTCCGCGGTCCTACGGTGCTCGCAACGACGGCACGAGGGGGCTGCGATGGACAGGATCGGAACCGTGGTGATCGGCGGCGGACAGGCCGGCCTGGTGATGGGTCACTACCTGCGGCGAATCGGTGAGACCTTCGTGATCCTCGAGGCGGACGCCCGGGTCGGCGACTCCTGGCGGCGGCGGTACGACTCGCTGCGGCTGTTCAGCCGGCCGCGCTTCGCGAGTCTGCCCGGCCTGCGGATCCCGGTGCGGGACTGCCCGACCCGCGACGAGATGGCCGACTACCTGGAGCGGTACGCCGCGCACCTCGAGCTTCCGGTGCGAACCGGTGTCCGGGTGACGCGCGTGTCGCGTGACCGGCAAGGGTTCATGGTGGAGACCACAGGCAGCGACTACCTCGCGGACCGGGTCGTCGTGGCGGCGGGCGCACACGTGCGGCCGCACCGCCCGGCGTACGCCGCCGAGCTCGACCCGGCGATCAGGCAGCTGCACTCGCTGGAGTACCGCCACCCCGGCCAGCTCGCCGACGGCGCTGTGCTGGTGGTCGGCGCCGCGAACTCCGGCACCGACATCGCGCTCGAGGCGGTCCGAACGCGCCGTACGCTGCTGGCCGGCAGGCACCCGGGTCAGGTCCCGGTCGACATCGACTCGCCCCGGGGCCGGATGGTCACCCCTGTCGTGATGTTCGTGTTCAAGCACGTGCTCACGCGACGTACCCCGATGGGCCGCAAGGCGCTGGCGAAGATGTCACAGCAAGGCGTGAACCTGGTGCGCAACAAGCTCGAGCACCTCGACGCCGCCGGTGTCGTCAGGCTCGGCCGGATCGAGGGGGTGCGCGGCGGGTACCCGGTCACCGCGGACGGCGAGGTCCTCGATGAGGTGACCACCGTAGTGTGGTGCACCGGATCCGGTCCGGACCACAGCTGGCTCGACCTACCGGTGTCCGGTGACGACGGACGCCCTCGGCACGAACGCGGCATCGCCGTGGACGAGCCGGGCCTGATGTTCCTCGGGCTGGAGTTCCAGTTCGCGGTGGCGTCGGGCACCATCCAGGGCCTCGACCGCGACGCCCGGTATCTGGTCCGGCACATCCGCCGGCACACCCGCACCGCCGTGGCGGCGACCCGGTTGCCCGCGGCCACGGCCGGCTGACCTCGGGCTGATCCGGCCGGCGTCGTGGGTCAGACCGCGACGGAGTGCGTGATGGTGATGTTGCCGCGCGTCGCGTTCGAGAACGGGCACACCGTGTCGGCGGTGCCCACCAGCTGCTCGGCGACCGCACGGTCCAGTCCCGGAAGGTGGATCAGCAGGTTCACGGTCAGGCCGTACCCGACACCACCGGTCACCGGGCCGATGCCGACCTCGGCCGTGACGGTCGAGCCGGTGACGTCCTGCCGGGCCTTGCGGGCGACGACCTTCAGCGCGTTGTGGAAGCAGGCCGCGAAGCCGGCCGCCAGCAGCTGCTCGGGGTTGGTTCCCTCACCGGAGCCGCCGAGCTCCTTCGGCGGCGCGACGATCACATCGAGCTTGCCGTCGTCGGAGGCGGATCGTCCGTCGCGACCGCCCTCCGCGGTGGCGCGGGCGGTGTACAGCACCTTGTCGAGTTCCACAGAGTCTCCCAGAGGTCTTGGTCTACGTCGTACTGTACAGTGTACGCTACCTGCATGGAGCCGACCACCACCCGTCCTCGGACGCCGCGCAACACCCTGAGCCGTGAGCTCGTCGTGAGCACCGCGCTCCGGGTGATGGAGACCGGCGGCACCGAGGCGTTCAGCATCCGCGGCGTCGCCAAGGAGCTCGGTGTCGGGCCGATGGCGCTGTACACGTACTTCCGCAGCAAGGACGACCTGTTCGATGCCGTGCGCAACCAGCTGCTCGGCGAGCTGCCCTCCCCCGCTGCCGGCGGACCGTGGCAGGACCAGGTCCGCGAGGTCTGCCGGAACCTGCGGCTGCTGATGCTCGAGCACCCCTGCCTGGCGCAGCTGCTGGCCGGCCGGCCGCTCAGCGGGCACGAGACAGCGGCCACCGCCGAGAGCCTGCTCCGGGTACTGCGATCCGCCGGTCTCGATCCCGCGACCGCCGCGCGGACGCACACGACGCTGTTCACCTTCGTCCTCGGCGCCACCACCTGGGAGCTGCAGATGGCGACCGAGCAGCAGGACCCGGACCGTAGCCGCCGGTTGCGCGCGACCATGGAGACGCTGTCCGCCACCGAGTACCCGACCGTGGTCGAGCTGGCCCGCGAGCTCGCGGCGACCACCGGCGGCGACGAGCAGTTCGACCACGGCCTGGACCTGGTCATCGCCGGGCTCGAGCAGCAGCTGAGGTGACCGCGACGGAGCAGGTCGTGCTGCTGGACGAGTCCGGCCGGGCGCTCGGCAGCCAGGACAAGACGACCGTCCACCACGACCGGACGCCGCTGCACCTGGCGTTCTCGAGCTACCTGTTCAACGACCGGGACCAGCTGCTGCTGACCCGCCGGGCGGCCGGCAAACGGACCTGGCCGGGCGTGTGGACCAACACCTGCTGCGGACACCCCGCGCCAGGCGAACCGATCGCCGACGCGGTACGACGCCGGCTGCGCGACGAGCTCGGCCTCACGGCGTACGACGTGGAGCTGGTGCTGCCGTCGTTCCGGTACCGCGCGGTGATGGACGACGGCACGGTGGAGAACGAGATCTGCCCGGTTTTCCGGGCACGTGCCAGGACCGAGCCGGTGCCGGTGCCGGACGAGGTGGACGCGACCCGGTGGGTCGACTGGCAGCCGTTCGCGAGCGACGTACTCGAGGGTGCCGCGAAAGTGTCGCCGTGGTGCCGGCTTCAGGTCGCCGAGCTGGCCCGGCTCGGCCCGTCCCCGCGGTCCTGGCCGGTCGCCGAACCGCGGTCGCTGCCACCGGCGGCCCGCGGCTAGGTCCGGGCGGTCCGGCCAGGTCAGAGCGGCCCGCGGCCAGGTCAGACCAGCATCGACACGACGGCGACCAGGCCGACCACGACGATCACCACACGCAGCGCGACCGGCGGCAGCCGGCGGCCGAATGCCGCGCCGAGGAACCCGCCGATCGTGGAACCGACCGCGATCAGGGCGACGGCGGTCCAGTCCACCTCGGCGATCGCGATGAACAGCACCGCGGCGACACCGTTCACGACCGAGGCGAGGGTGTTCTTCACCGCGTTCATCTTCTGCAGGTCGGTGTCCAGCCCGATGCCCAGGATCGCCATCAGCAGCACGCCCTGCGCGGCACCGAAGTAGCCGCCGTAAATGCCCGTGAGCAGCACCGCGGGCCACACCCACCAGGCTCCGTGGTGCACGCCGTCCGGCCGGTTGACGAGCCGGGCCAGCCGCGGTTGCATGACCACCAGCGCACAGCCGAGCAGGATCAGCCCCGGCACCACCGCGTCGAAGGCCGCCTCCGGCAACTGGAGCAACAGCAGCCCGCCTATCAGCGAACCGATCAGCGACGCCGGCACCAGCCGGCGCACCCGGGAGCGCTGTCCGCGCAGCTCGCGCCGGTACCCCACCGCTCCGGCGATGGTGCCCGGCACCAGCCCGATCGTGTTGCTCACGTTGGCGACCACCGGCGGGAGCCCGACGGCCAGCAGTGCGGGGAACGTCATCAGCGTGCCGGAACCGACGACGGCGTTGATGGTGCCCGCCCCGATACCGGCCGCGAACACCAGTACCGCCTCGAGCCAGCTCATCACCGCCAGACTCTACGCACCTGACACCCACGCGCGTCTCCAGCCCCACTTCCCGCACCGACACGCCGCCGCGGATCGTCCTGGACGGCGTGTCGCTATGGGAAGTCGATCCGAACCCCAACTTCCCGTACCGACACGCCGTCCGGACCCGCTTGGGACGGCGTGTCGGAACGGGAAGTGGGTCGGTAGGTGCGGCGACCATGGTGCGGCCGAGCGGCGACAGGGCAGCGAGGCCGGTTGTCGTCCACAGGGTGTCGCGCAGGCCGGGTTGTGCACAGGTCGCGATGTCGTCCCGAGAAGTGGGCTGATCCGCCATCTGCTATGGGTATGAACCAAGTCGATCTCGATCAGCTGGCCGTCCAGCACGGCGGAGTCCTCACGCGAGGGAGTCTCGGGTACGCCGGGCTGTCGTCCGGTGCTATAGGCCGCGCTGTGCGGGCCGGCCGGCTCATCCGGCACCGGCACGGCGGCTACACCACGCCCGCCTTCCTCGAATCACTCGGCGACGACCGCTGGGCTCACCACGCGTTGACGGTGAAGTGTGCGCTGGCCAGCGCGGGACCGGACGCGGTAGCAGCCGACGCATCGGCCGCGGCGGTGCACGGACTCGACATGTTCGGTCCGCCGCCGGACCGGCCTGTGCTGGTCATGCCAGTCGCGCGGCACCCGAAGGCCAGGCCGACCTCGACCGCGATCGCCCGCGCCGCCCGGCTACCCGAGTCGCACGTCACGACCGTCGACGGCTGGGCGGCGACGACAGTCGCCCGGACCATGGTCGACATCGCGCGGCGCCGGCAGCGGCGTCGTACCGTCGTCGCCGGCGACTTCGCACTGCGGACCGGCCTCACCATCGCGCAGCTCGACCAGGCGCTCGCCGAATGCCGCCGGGCGCCGGGAATCCGGCGGGCACGCGAGGATCTGCTGCTCTGTGACGCTCGATCGGAGAGTCCGCTCGAGTCGCTGGCCCGTCTCGCACTGGCCGATCGCAACGTGCCGGCACCTGAGTTGCAGTACGAGATCGGGCCGTTCCGGGTCGACTTCTGCTGGCCCGAGGACCGGGTCATCCTCGAGGTCGACGGCAGGCAGAAGTACCAGACCCCGGATGACCTGTTCGCGGAGAAGCGCCGCGAGGACTGGCTCCGGGCGCACGGGTACGTCGTCATCCGCGCCACCTGGGACGACGTGCTGCACCGACCGGCCGAACTGTGTTCCCGGATCCGCCGTGCCCTCGCCCAGGCAGCAGCCTGACCACCGGCGACCTCCCGTAGCGACACGCCGCGGCGCAGCGACCCGGGCGGCGTGTCAGTACGGGAAGTGCAAAAGGGGTCAGCGCTGGGGCGGGGCCGGGGGCTCTGACGGGGTGGAGCCGTCAGGGGCGGAAGGCGGCGTCGTACTGCCGGGGTGGGGCAGGCCGGCTGAGGAGCCGACGGCGGCTTTCTTGGCGGCCGCGATCGCCTCCTGGACGGCGTGGTCCGCCTCAACGACCGCGGCGTCCGGGATGGCGCCCACGCCGGACTCGACCTCGGGCACCTCGTACGGGGTCTCCAGCTCGGGCTGCGGGAACGGCCCCTCGGCCTTCTGCGGGATGCCGGTGACATGCCCGACCGCGCTGCCCAGACCCTTGAGCGCGTCGCCGATCTCGCTCGGCACGATCCAGAGCTTGTTCGCGTCGCCCTGCGCGATCGACGGCAGCATCTGCAGGTACTGGTAGGCGAGCAGACTCTGGTCCGGCTTGCCGGCGTGGATCGCGTTGAACACGGTGGTGATGGCCTGCGCCTCACCCTGCGCCTTCAGGATCCGCGCCTCCCGCTCGGCCTGCGCGCGCAGGATCCGGGACTCCCGGTCACCTTGCGCGGTGAGGATCGCGGACTGCTTCTGACCCTCGGCGTTCAGGACCGCGGACTGGCGCATACCTTCGGCGGTGAGGATCGCGGCGCGCTTGTCCCGGTCGGCGCGCATCTGCTTCTCCATCGAGTCCTGGATGGACGGCGGCGGGTCGATCGAGCGGAGCTCGACCCGGTTCACCCGGATGCCCCACTTGCCGGTCGCCTCGTCCAGCACGTACCGCAGCTTCTCGTTGATCTCCTCGCGGCTGGTCAGCGTCTGCTCCAGGTCCATGCCGCCGATGATGTTCCGCAGCGTGGTCATGGTGAGCTGCTCGATCGCCTGGATGTAGTTGGAGATCTCGTACGTCGCCCGCACGGGGTCGTTCACCTGGAAGTAGATGACCGAGTCGATCGACACCATCAGGTTGTCCTCAGTGATGACACCCTGCGGCGGGAACGCGACGACCTGCTCGCGCATGTCGATGGTGTAGCGGACCTTGTCGACGAACGGGGTCAGCAGGTTCAGCCCGGGCTGCAGCGCGACCTTGTACTTGCCGAACCGTTCCACGATGCCCACCGTCTGCTGCTGCACCACCCGAACGGACTTGATCAGCGTCACGATCACCAGCACGGCGATCAGCGCCAGGACGATGAGGAACGCGGTCACGGAACTCTCCTGTCGACGAAGTCGGACACCGTCCAGTCTTTCCCATCGGCGGGGTCAGCGGACGACACTTCCACGCTACTGCGGCTGCTGGATCCGTTCGATCTGCGGCACATCGATCCCGCTGATCTTCAGCCCCCAGGCCTCGGCGGCCTCGCCGAGCACCTCGAGCAGGGCGCTATGCAGCTCGTCGCGGGCGGTCAGCGCGGAGTACCCGTCCAGACCGCTGAGCAGGTTGCGTACCGCGGTCGCGGTCAGCTGCTCCATGGACAGGTGGAAGCTCGCCACCTCATACGTCGCGCGAACCGGGTCGGTGACGGTGAAGTGGATGACAGGCCGGACCGCGACCACGGTGCCGTCGGCGACGGTCACGCGCAGCGGTGCCAGCTCGATCCGCTGCGGGAGCAGGGTGAACCGGGCCCGCACCCTGTCGACGTACGGCGTGACGATGTTCAGGCCCGGCCCCAGGGTGCGCAGGTACCGGCCGAGCCGCTCGACCACGAACGCATGCTGCTGCGGGACCACCTTGACCGACAGCACGACACCGACGAGCACGACGAGCACCAGCAGGACGAGCAGCAGCATGCCGACCACGGCCGGCCCCGTCACTGCAGCTGGCTCGGCGGGTCCAGCGGCTCACCGACCGGGTACACCACAGCGGTCGCGCCGTCGACCTCCATCACCTCGACCCGGCTTCCGGGCGCGATCGTCGAGGTCCCGTCGAACGGCCGCGCGGTCCACAGCTCGCCGGCCAGCTTGATCGAGCCTCCGCCGTCCGGCGAGATCTCCTTCACCACGACACCGCTGCGGCCCACGACGTGCGCGATACCGGTCTTCAGCTCGCCGTGGTGGTGCATCTTGCGCTGCAGCAGTGGCCTGATCGCGACCAGCATCGCAGCCGAGGCGATCAGCCCGATGACGATCTGCAGCCACAGCATCCCGGGCACCGCGATCGCCACACCACCGGCCACCACGGCTCCTGCGGCCAGCATCAGCAGCGTGAAGTCGAGCGACGCGAGCTCGGCCAACCCGAGCACCGCGGCGAGTCCGAACCAAGCTGCCCAGAGGTTGTCGCGGAGCCAATCCATCATGCCGGAAGCCTAGCCGGGAACCGGTCCCCTCGTACGGGGACCGGAGACTGGCGTCAGCTCGTGGTCCAGGGCCGGAGCTTGTCGGGGTTGCGTACCGCCCAGATGTGCTTGATCCGGTCGCCTGCGATGCCGAAGGCCATCACCATCACGGTGACGCCATCGTGCTGAACCACCAGACCGGGCTGA
>DASRHY010000014.1:0-63548 GCA_035650275.1 Kribbellaceae bacterium
TTGGGCTCTCCTGCTGTTCCCGTGGGTGCTTCGTGGTCGTCACGCTGGCTCGTTGACATAGGAAGGCACGCCGTACCCGGCTACCGTTCTGGCTGTCGAGGTCAGTTCGGTCGCGAAGGGGTACGGCGTGCGTGCTTCAAAGCTAGTGCGGGTCTGTCAGGGTGTCGAGAACACCGTGGTTGAGCGGGTGGACCTGGCCGGTGACGGTGGCCAGGAGGTGCTCACCGTGCGGGTGCGGCCGGTGGCGCGGTGGCGCTCACGGTGCTCGCGGTGCGCGCGGCGGTGTCCCGGCTACGACCGCGGTGACGGGCTGCGGATGTGGCGGGGCCTGGACGTGGGTGTGGTCAAGGTGTTCCTCGTGGCGGCGGCGCCGCGGGTGCGCTGCCCCACGCACGGGGTGGTGGTCGCGGGCGTGCCGTGGGCCAGGCCGGCCTCGCGGTTTACCCGCTGGTTCGAGGACCAGACCGCGTGGCTGGCTGCGCATACCGACTCCTCCACCGTGGCCGGGCTGGCCCGTATCACGTGGCGTTCGGTGGTGGGCATCGTGGGTCGGGTCACCGCGGAGCTGGCGGGCAGGACCGACCGGCTGGCAGGGCTACGCCGGATTGGTATCGACGAGGTGGCCTACCGCAAGGGGCAGCGCTACATCCTGCGGGTGGTCGACCACGACACCGGCCGTCAGGTGTGGGCCGGTGTCGGTGCCAACGCCGACACGCTGCGCTCGTTCTTCCATGCCCTGGGGCCGGCGCGGGCGGCGGCGCTGACCCACGTGTCGGCCGACGGGGCGGCGTGGGTCCACGACGTGGTACGCGAGCGTGCCCCCCAGGCCAGGATCTGCCTGGACCCGTTTCACATCGTCTCCTGGGCCACCAAGGCCCTGGACCAGCTACGCCGCCGGTTGCAGGGCCAGCTCCGCCACGCCGGGCGGCCCGAGCAGGCCGCATCGCTGAAAGGCAGCCGCTGGGCGCTGCTGAAGAACCCCCGCGAGCTCAGCCCCGACCAGAAGGCCACCCTGGCCGGCATCCAACACGACAACAGACAGCTCTACCGCGGCTACCTGCTCAAGGAGCAGCTGCGCTACGTGTTCCGCGCCGAGACCACCAGCTTCGCCAAGAGCCTGCTCGGCGGCTGGCTGGCCTGGGCCCGCCGCTGCCGCATCCCCGAGCTGACCCACCTGGCCGGCACCATCGAGCGCCTGCGCCCCCTGATCTGGAACACCATCGACGCCGGCGGGCTGTCCAACGCCGTGCTGGAGGCCACCAACAACCACCTACGGCTGCTCACCCGCCGCGCTTATGGCTTCCACAGCGCCCAGGCGCTCATCGCCATGAGCGAGCTGACCCTCGGCGGCCTGTGCCCACCACTGCCCGGCCGAGCCTGACCAGCACCACAACACACCAGCTCCCCAGCCGGCAAGACCATCGGGGCTCTGCCCCGAACCCCGACCCTCCCTCGGAGATGCCCGGACCTCCCCGACCGGGCGCCGAAGGCATACGCCGAACCTCGCCCACCGGCAAGGGGCAAGCCTCGCTACCGCTCGGTCGCTACGCGACCCCTTGCCACCGGCCGAGAACCCGCGTCTGGTCACAGACCACCCGACCGAGGAGATCCTCACCCGGCAGTCCACACGTCGACACACGACGCTGACGGCCCTACCCACGGAAACGGCAGTAGGTCCCAGTTTTGCGCGAGCGCCTCTCTCGTCCCTACGGAACGCTCTGGGCGCCGGCCAGTTAGTTGCTTGGCTCGCTCGTAGGACCGGGTGGGTCTTTCGATGCGGCAACGCCGCCATGATCGCGACCCTGACACGAATGTGAAGTGGATGGAACTTCGCGTTCGCCGTACCGGATCGCGATTATGGGTGCGCCTGGGGGCTCCGTAGGACCCGATCCGGCGGACGTAGAGGCCCTAGATCAAATCAATTTCGCGGAAATTGGGCTTATCCCGGCCCGGGTTAGGGCCAATTTCAATGAAGTTGAGTTGACCTTGGGGCATTATGAGGCAGTCCTCGCCGCCGAGCAGGCCATGCCGTTGGTCGCCTCCCAGGACAGGCCCCACGTTGCCACAGCCGCGCAGAACCTGCTCCACGCGGCGGAACCGTTGACGTGCCGGTGCCGGTGCCGGCGCCGACCGCCTCGTGTACCGGCAGCAGCCGCCTCGGTGACCAGACGCTGGCTGGCGCTAGCCCCTACGCTGGCTGGCGCCCTAGGCGACATCGGTTGAGCTCGGCGCCGATGAGCCTGATCGGGATCTCAACGCTGGGCGTGGGCGCGACAGTAGTGCGTCGGGTAGTGACGAGATGCACACGTGCGGCCTACGGCGCGGGACCAGGCGGACCGTAGGCCGGCGGGCCGCCGGGGCCGAACGGGGGGCCGTGGGCCGGTGGGCCGCCGGGGCCGACCGGCGGGCCGTAGCCAGGTGGCTGCCCGTAGCCGTAGCCGGGAGGCCGGCCAGGGCCGATGAACCCGGGCACCGACGGCCGGCCGGGCATGACGACCACCGGGATCGGCACCACCGGCTGGGCCGGTGGGTCGAGGGTCCGCCGTACGCCATCCGGGAAGGTCACCTCGTAGCGCTCGCCGTCCCACACTGCCCGTGGGGTCTGCGGGTCGCGGCCGGTGAACCCGGCCCGGCAGCCGGCGATGATGGCGAGCAGGCGGCGCTCGTCCGCAGCGCTCACCGTCGCCTGCTTGACGGTCTGGTCGAGCCCCCGCTCCACCCCGTCGCGCAGCAGGGCGAGCTGGGTGGCCGCGACCTGGTACTCGCGCATCGCCTTCACGCCCGCGTCGCCGGCCACCCGCCGGGCCCACTGCCGGGCCGAGTAGCGCCGGCCGAGCGTGCCGAGCGCGGCGACCTCCGGCGGGGAGAGCCAGCCCGCCCGTACGTACGCCGGCAGCACCCGCTCGGTCATCCGGCCCTCCCAGGAGCGCAGCCAGATGGTCACACCCACCATCACAATGAAGATCGGCACCATGACGGCGAAGTAGCCGTACAGGAAGACGAGCAGCTCGCCGGAGGCGGCGGTGAGGGTGGCCATCAGGTTCCACGCCCCGTGCAGCATCATCGCCACGAGCAGCCCGGCCAGCGGCGCGGCCAACCTGATCCGCCGGTCCGCAGCGCGGGCGGCGATGCCCAGCCCGATGCCGGTCATCGCGGTGAACAGCGGGTGCGCGAAGCCGGTCAGCACGATCCGGGCGATGAACAGCTGGATCACCGCCTGCGCGCCGGAGGCCGGGCCGTACTGCTCGACGCCCGAGGCGTAGCCGTACCCGCCGAGGTAGAGAATGTTCTCCACCATGGCGAAGCCGGTCGCTGACAGTCCACAGTAGACGATGCCGTCGGTGATGCCGGAGAGCTCGCGGCGACGGAAGACGAGCAGGAATATCGGAAAGAGCGCCTTGAGGGTCTCCTCGATGAACGGTGCCACCAGTACGCCGACCAGCGCGTCGGGCAGGCCGGACCGCTCGAAAAGGACGCTGGACCCGGAGTTCACCAGGAGCGCGCCGCCGGTGGCCACGCAGGCGCCCCAGAAGAAGCAGAGCACGAGGTAGCGCAGCGGCTCCGGCTCGTACCGGTCGAGCCAGAAGAAGATGCCGACGAGTACTGGCACCGGCAGGATCGCCGCGCAGAGCCCGACGATGAGCGCGGTCACGCCGATCTCGTAGCCCAGGAAGATCAGCAGCACGATGCCGCTCACCGCGATCAGCGCGATCACCCCGGCGAGCAGCAGCCCGCGGACCCAGCCCCGGCCGCCCGGTCGCGGCGGGTGCTGTGCCTTCTGCGGGTACGGCGGCCCGTACGGCGCCTGCCGCCCTGGCCCCTGCTGCGACGCTCCAGCGCCCGGCGCATCTGGAGCCCACTGGTCCGACATGTCCGTCAGCCTAAGCGCCAGACGGGGTCGCCGAGGCGGGCCGTGCGCCGTGGGCTGGACGCATCGCCGAACGGGCTGTGTCTGTGGCCAATGCTGACACGCAGCTTACGTTGAATGCAGTGCTAGCATCGCTTGCATGGAGGTGACCGATATGGCAACGCTCACGATCAGAAATCTGGACGAGGCAGTCAAAGCCCGCTTGCGTGTACGCGCGGCCCGTAATGGCCATTCCATGGAGGCGGAGGCCCGGGACATCCTCCGTGCCGCGCTGGCCGAGCCGGCCCCGCGCCGCAGGCTGGGCAGCCGCGTCCAACAACGCTTCGTTGACCTCGACGACATGGACCTTGTGCTGCCACCCCGGGCAGAACCGCCGCGTGCTGCGGACTTCGCCGCATGATTGTGTTGGACACCAACGTCATCTCGGAGCTGATGCACCCGCGCGGCGAACCTCGCGTCGTGGCATGGGCCGACGAGCAACAGGCCGACGAGGTGTACCTGACCGCGGTGACCACCGCGGAGCTGCGCTACGGCGTCGCCCGTCTACCGAACGGGCGTCGTAAGGCCGACCTGGCCGACCGCATCCAGAGCACCCTCGATGAGGACTTCACCGGTCGCATCCTCTCGTTCGACGACGACGCGGCTGCCCACTACGCGGACATCGTCCTGGACCGGGAACGGTCTGGCCTGCCCATCAGCATGGCCGACGCCCAGATCGCGGCGATATGCCGTCACCACGGTGCCGGTCTCGCGACTCGCAACACCAAGGACTTCGTGCACACCGGGATCGACGTCATCGACCCATGGCGGGCCACAGCACGGGGGTAGCCAGCTCGGCGCGGCTACCCTCGCGGAGTGGCCACCGTCCCGCCCTTCGTCCTGGAGCTACAGGCGGCCCTGCCGGCCGGGGCGGTGCTCACCGACCCCGACCTGCGCAGCGGCCACCGGCGCGACGAGGCCGACCTGTGCCCGGCCGGCCTGCCGGCGGTGGTGGTCCGGCCCCGGGACACCGCGGCAGTGCAGGCAACCCTGCGCATCGCGAGCCGGTACGGCGTGCCGGTCGTGCCCCAGGGCGCCCGCACCGGCCTCGCCGGCGGGGCGAACGCGGTCGACGGCGGGATCGTGCTGTCCCTGGTCGCCATGGACCGGGTGCTCGAGGTCGATCCCGTGAACCGGCTGGCCGTGGTCCAGCCCGGTGTGGTCAACGCGGCCCTGGGCCGGGCCGCCGCAGCGCACGGCCTGCGCTACCCACCCGATCCGGGCTCCTGGGAGTCTTCCACGGTCGGCGGCAACGTGGCCACCAACGCCGGCGGCATGTGCTGCGTCAAGTACGGCGTCACCGCAGAGTATGTCCTGGGCCTTCAGGTGGTGCTCGCCGACGGCGAGGTGCTGCGGTGCGGTCGCCGTACCGCCAAAGGGGTCGCCGGCTACGACCTCACCCGGCTCTTCGTCGGCTCCGAGGGCACCCTCGGCGTGGTCACCGAGATCACCGTGGCGCTGCGCCCGGCGGCCGAGGAGGCGCTGACACTCGTCGCGGTCTTCCCCACCACGGCCGCCGCCGGAGCCGCGGTCAGCGCGATCGCCGCGGCCGGCGCCACGCCGAGCCTGCTGGAGCTACTGGACCAGGCGCACCTGCGGGCGATCGAGGCGTACCGCCCGATGGGCCTGCGCACCGACGCCAAGGCCCTGCTGCTGGCCGCCTGCGACACCGGCCCGCGGGCAGCCGACGACCTGGCCCGGATCACCGCGCTGTGCACCGGGGCCGGTGCCGACGAGGTCTACGCCGCCACCGACGCGACCGAGGCCGCGGCGCTGCTCCAGGCCCGCCGGCTGGCGCACCCGGCGCTGGAGCGCTTCGCGGTGGCCTCCTTCCCGGCCGGCAACGGCGGTCTGATCATCGACGACGTGGCGGTGCCCCGCTCCCGCCTGGCCGAGCTGCTCGACGGCATCGAGCGCATCGCTGCCGGGTGTGGCGTGCCGGTCGCGGTCGTCGGGCACGCGGGCGACGGCAACGTGCACCCCAACATCATCATCGACCGGGCCGACCCGGACAGCGTCGCGCGCGGGCGCCGCGCCTTCGACGCGATCATGGCGCTCGGCCTCGACCTCGGCGGCACCTGCACCGGCGAGCACGGGGTGGGCCTGCTCAAGCGGGAGTGGCTCGCCGCCGAGCTGGGCCCGGTCGGGATGCGGGTGCACCACGCGGTCAAGCAGGCCCTGGACCCGCAGGGCATCCTCAACCCGGGAAAGATCCTCAGTCCAGAGGAGACGGTCAGTCCAGCGAAGGTGCGGTGAAGGTGCCGCGCACGTCGGGCGCGCCGAGCCGGGCGGCGTCCGCGGTCCGGTCGTCCGGCTTGCGCTGCGACTCCCGCTCCGCCTCCACCATCGCGAGGTAGTGCCACACCTCGCGGTCGACCGCCGCGCCGTCCCAGCCGAGCACCGGGGCCATCAGCGCCGCCGCGTCCGCGGCCGACTCGGCCCCGCGGTGCGTGGTCTCGAAGGAGATCCGGGTACGCCGGGTCAGCACGTCCTCCAGGTGCAGCGCGCCTTCGGCGCGGGCGGCGTACACCACCTCGGCGGCGAGGTACTCCGGCGCTCCGGCGAGCGACCGGCCCAGCGCCGGGTCCTCGGCGACCAGGGCGAGCACCTCGACGGCGAGCGTGCCGTACCGCTCCAGCAGGTGCTCCACCACACCGGCCGGCACCTCGTGGCGGCGAGCCAGGTCGGCCCGGTCCCGCCACATCGCGGCGTACCCGTCGGCGCCGAGCAGCGGCACCTGCGCGGTGCGCGACGGCGGCACCGTCCCGCCCAGCCGGCGGGCCGCCCGGTCCACCACGTCGGCGGCCATCACCCGGTACGTCGTGTACTTGCCGCCGGCCACCAGCAGCAGCCCCAGCATCGGCTCAACCACCGCGTGCTCGCGGGAGAGCACCGAGGTCTGCTCGTCCCTGGTGTGCGGCGAGCGGCCGGGCCTTGTCTCGGCGGCCAGCAGCGGGCGCAGGCCGGAGTAGACGCCCTCGATGTCGGCGGTGGACAGCGGCCGGTCCAGCACCTTGTTCACCTGGTCCAGCAGGTAGCCGATGTCGTGCGCGGAGGCGGCCGGGTGGGCCCGGTCCAGCGCCCAGTCGGTGTCCGTGGTGCCGATGATCCAGTGCCCGCCCCAGGGGATGACGAACAGCACCGACCTGGCGGTACGCAGGATCAGCCCGACCTCGCCGGTGATCGCCGAGCGAGGGACCACCAGGTGCACCCCTTTAGACGCGCGCACCCGCAGGCCGGGACGGGCATCGCCGAGCATCGCGGAGACGTCGTCGCTCCACACGCCGGCCGCCGCGATGACGGTCCGCGCCGAGACGTCGATCTCCTCGCCGGTCTCCTGGTCGCGTACCCGCGCCCCGGTGACCTCCCGGGCATAGCGGCGCAGGCCGACGGCGCGGGCGCTGGTCACCACCGCGGCCCCGTAGCTGGCCGCGGTACGGGCGAGGGTGACCACCAACCGGGCGTCGTCCACCTGCCCGTCGTAGTAGCGGATCGCCCCGGTCAGCGCGTCGTCCCGCAGCGACGGGAAGACCCGGCGGGCCTGGGTACGCGACAGGTGCCGGTGCAGTGGCATGCCCCGGCCGGGGTGGTCGCCGGCGACCGACAGCACCCCGGCGAACGCGTCGTAGAGGGCCACCCCGGCGCCGTAGTAGAACCGGTGCCACGCCCGCACGGCCAGCGCGCCGACGTTGCCCCGACCCTCCGGCGTGGCCAGCGGCACCAGGAACGGCACCGGCCGCACCAGGTGCGGAGCGAGCCGGGTGGCCAGCAGGCCGCGCTCTCGCAGCGCCTCGCGGACCAGCCCGAACTCCAGCTGCTCCAGGTAGCGCAGCCCACCGTGGATCAGCTTGCTCGAGCGCGACGACGTGCCGGCGGCGAGGTCCCGGGCCTCCACCAAGGCTACCGACAGCCCCCGGGAGGCGGCGTCCAGCGCGGCGCCGACTCCGGTCGCCCCACCCCCGATGACCAGGACATCGAAGCACTCGTCCCGCAGCCGGCGCAGGTCGGCGACGCGCCGGGCCGGGGAGAGTGCCCCGGCGCGGTACCGCGATACGGCAGGGTTTCGCACCTATCCACCGTATCGGGGCCTGCGGATGGGATGTGCGAGCCGTACGGTTCGGGCATGTCCCAGCCGCCCGCCCGCAGCTCTCCGGTCGCTGTCGTAGCCGCCGTGCTGGCCGGCGGGTGGGTCGTCGGCGTGACCGTCGCCGCACAGGCGCTGGCGTGGGTGCTGGAACAGGCCGAGGTGCTGCTCGGCCGGCCGGCCCCGGGCTGGGTCTGGCCGGCCGCGGCGTGGTTGGCCGCCCTCCTCGCTGGCGTACCGGCGCTGCTGGTGGCCCTGGTCCCGCGCTCGCCCGCGGTGCGCGCCGCTGGCCGGGCGTGGCTGCTCGCCGTGGCAGGGGCCGGGCTGCTCGGCTCGCTGCGCGCCGTGCCGGTGCTGCGGCAGGAGCTCTACCTGGCGCTGCTGGCGCTGGTGGCGGGCGGTGTCGGCCTGGCACTTGCAGCCGCAGCAGCCCGGCGGCGCCCGCTGGCGGCGGCGCCCCATCTGGGGGCGGCGCCCCGGGCCGGCGGCGGGCTGCCGCTCGCCGCCGCCGCGGGCCTGGCCTGCCTGCTGCCCTGGCTGTGGCTGGGCGCGCTGGGCGGGGCGCACGAGACCGCCCTCGCCGCCCTCGCCGCGCTGGCCGTCGGCGGCTACGCGACGGCGATGCTGCCGTCCGGTTTCTGGGCGCCGTTATCCACCGGCGGGCGGATCCGGCTGGTCCTGGTTGGCGGCCTGACCGCCGGGGTGGCGCTGGTGCCGCTCGCGGCCGGGGTGGGCGGCAGCGGGGTGCAGCTGGCCGCGCTGCTGGCAGTGCCACCGCTGGGGTTCGCCGTGGCCGCGCTGGCGCCGTGGGGCCCGTGGCCGCGCTGGCTGCTGGCGGCGCTGGGCACGTTCGGCCCACTGGCCTTCGTCGACCCGGAGGAGACCTGGCTACTGCTCAACGTCGCCGGCCGGGACGCCGCGTTCTGGGTTGCCGCGGCGGCGCTGGCGCAGCTGGTGCTCGCTCTGGTGGCGGGTGCCGTGCTCGCCGCCGTCGCGGTGCGCGGGCGCCCACCAGAGCCTTGGCAAGGGTCGATCACACCGAGCCGGGCGGCCAGGTCGCGCTGGACGACCACACCGCGTTCGGCGGCGAGGCCACGGTGGGCGAGCTGGGCTGCGGCGGCCACCGCGGCCGCCGTCGCCGCCACCGGCCTGACCGGGTACGCCGTGGCGGGCCAGCCGGGCCTGCACGGCGACCGGCTCTTCGTGGTGCTGCGCGAGCGGGCCGACCTGAGCGGCGTGACCGGCATAGCGGACCGGGCCGAGCGGCTCGGCACGGCGTACCGCAGGCTGGTGGAGCACGCCGACCGGACCCAGGCCCCGCTGCGCCGCCAGCTGGACCGCGCCCACCTGTCCTATACGCCGTACTACCTGGTCAACGCGGTCGAGGTGCGGGGCGGCCCGGCGGTGGGGGCGTGGCTGGCCCGGCGCCCTGAGGTCGACCGGGTGCTGCTGAGCCCCCGGCTGCGCCCGCTGCCAGCGCCCGCGCAGGCGCGGCGCGGCGGCGACCCCGTACCCATTGGTCCACTGTGGAACGTGCAGCTGGTCGGCGCGGACCGGGTGTGGCGCGAGCTGGGCGTGACCGGGCGCGGGATCGTCGTGGGCACCTCCGACTCCGGAGTGGACGGGGCACACCCCGCCCTCGCCCCCGGCTTCCGCGGTGGGGACGACTCCTGGTACGACCCCTGGAACGGCAGCCGTACGCCGGCCGACCGCACCGGGCACGGCACGCACACGCTCGGCTCGGCTGTGGGCCGGGCCTCCGACGGCTCGGCCCCGACCGGCCGAGCCCCGACCGGCCGAGCCCCAGGCGGCCAGGCACCGCCTGGGGTGCACGCGATCGGCGTGGCGCCCGAGGCGCAGTGGGCCGGCTGTGTCAACCTCGACCGCAACCTGGGCAACCCAGCGCTCTACCTGGACTGCCTCCAGTTCATGCTGGCCCCGTTCCGCCCCGGCGGGGACCCGCTGCGCGACGGCCGCCCCGAACGCGCCCCGCACGTGCTGACCAACTCCTGGAGCTGCCCGCCGCTGGAGGGGTGCGACGCCACGGTGCTGCGGCCGGCGACCTCGGCGCTCACCGCCGCCGGCATCTTCTTCGTGGCGGCGGCCGGCAACTCCGGGCCGGCGTGCGGCTCGCTCGACGAGCCGCCGGCACCGGACCCGGCCGCCTTCACCGTCGCCGCGGTCGACCAGACCCGCGCTGTGGCCGAGTTCTCCAGCCGCGGGCCAGCACCGGGCGCGGGGCAGGCATCAGGCCGTGAGCCGGCACCAGGCCGTGAGCCGGCACCGGGCGGCGCGGCAAAGCCGGACCTGGCCGCCCCGGGCGTCGCGGTGCTCTCCGCACTGCCCGGTGGCACGTACGGCAGGCTCGACGGCACCTCGATGGCAGCACCCCACGTGGCCGGCGTGGTCGCGCTGATGTGGTCGGCGAACCCGAGCCTCATCGGCGACGTGGCCCGCACCGCGCAGATCCTGCGGGAGACCGCAAAGCCGGCCCTGCCATCGTCCGGCAACGGGGACGACGGCTGCGGCAGCGCCGCCAACGCCGTCGGGGCGGGCGTGGTGGACGCCTTCGCCGCGGTGCAGGCCGCCCAGGCCGCGGCCAGGTGATCCAGATGGACCGGATGAGTCGGATGGGTCGGATGGACCGGCCCGCGGTCGTCGAGTGGACCGTTGACCAGCTCGACGACACGGTAGCGCTCTGCGCCCAGGCACTGGACCTGCCCGAGGACGCCGCCGAGGCGGGACCGATCCTGCGTACGCTCACCGCCGCCCGCGAGGACCGGCACATGGTACGAGTCGCCACCGCGGACGGTTCCGGAGTGGCGCTCGGCTCGACCGGTCCCGGCCCCGGCCCGGGCGACGCGGGAGCGGGATACATCGACCTGGTCGCGGTGCACCCGGCCGCCCGACGCCGGGGCCTGGGCCGGGCCCTGGTCACCGCGGTGGAGCAGCGGCTAGCCGAACGCGGCGTGACCGGGGTGCACCTCGCCGGGCACCCGCCCGGGTTCGCCTGGCCCGGGGTTGACGTGCGCTACACCCCGGCCATGTGCGCGGCCGAGGCGCTGGGCTACGCGCACACCCGTACCGCCTGGAACATGACCGCGGATCTCGCGGCGGTCCCGGACCCGGCCCCCGGCGAGGCCCGGCTCGCCGCGGCCGGAGTGGCGGTACGCCGGGCCGGCGCCGCCGACGTGCCGGCCCTGGCCGCGTTCGCCGACGCGGAGTTCGGCGGCGCCTGGGCGGCTGAGCTGGCCGACGCCGTCCGGTACGGCGGCGTGCACCTAGCCGAGCGCAACGGGCAGGTAACAGGCTTCGCCGCCTACGGCGGCTGCCGCCCCTCCTGGTTCGGCCCGATGGGCACCGCGCCGGCCGGGCAGGGGCTGGGGATCGGCACTGTGCTGCTGCGCCGCTGCCTGCTCGACCAGCGGTCAGCCGGCCTGGCCACCGCCCAGGTCTGCTGGGTCGGGCCGGTCCGCTTCTACGCCGGCGCGGTCGGCGCCCGCGTCGAGCGGGTCTTCTTCCTCTTCCACAAGGCGCTCAGCTTCCACAAGGGACCCGGCCCCGGCGCGGCTCAGCCGACCACCGAGTCCACATAGCACCAGCGCCAGGCCTCCCCGGGCTGGAACGAGCGGATCACCGGGTGTCCGGTGTCCTCGAAGTGGGCCGTGGCGTGCCGCCGGGGCGACGAGTCGCAGCAGCCCACGTGCCCGCAGGCCAGGCACAGGCGCAGGTGGACCCAGTAGTCGTACCCCTCGGCCAGGCAGTCCTGGCAGCCCTGCGTGACCTGCCCGGCGGGCTCCGCCGCGGCCCGGGCCTCGGTCAGGTGGGTGCAGCTCATTCCTCACCGCTCCGGATCAGTAGTGCCTCTTCCAGGTCCATGTCCCGCTGCGCCCGGCGCAGCACCTCCTCGGCGATCTGCCCGGAGTCGCGGGCCTCGCGGAACACGTCCCGCTCCGCGTCCAGCATCTCCCGCCGCAGCCGCACGTACGCCTGCGACGGGGTCTCCCGCCCGTCCGCGCCCAGCCGCTCCCAGGCGAGGTTGACCCGCTGCTCGGCGAGGCGCTCCAGCCGCTCCACCACGCCCGGCGGGGCGCCGTCGGCGAGGCGGCTCAGCCGCTCCCGCGCGGCCCGGCTCGCCGCGTGCTGGGTCGCCGCCTCGGCCAGCCGGTCCTCGCTCGGGTCGTCCGGCGGTATCCGCAGCAGCCGGGCCACGGCCGGCAGCGTGACGCCCTGGAGCACCAGCGTCCCGATGATCACCGCAAAGGCGAGCCAGACGAACAGGTCCCGCGGGTAGGCCGCGCCGTCGGCGAGGGTGGCCGGCAGCGCCAGCGCGGTCGCCAGGGTCACCACGCCGCGCATCCCGGCCCAGGCGATGACCGTGGGGTAGGTCGCTGGCGGTGCCGGGTCGCGCTGGCGCACCCGCGGGATGAGCCGGGTCAGGTAGGTGGCCGGGTAGAGCCAGGCGAACCGGACCGCGATGACCGTCAGCAGCACCGCGGCGGTGATCCCGGCCGCGGTGACGGGCGGGGTGTCCAGCTGCGCCAGGATCTCCCGCAGCTGCAACCCGACGAGCAGGAAGACCAAGCCCTCCAGCAGGAACTTCGCCATCCGCCAGAACGCGTCCATCTGCAGCCGCGAGCTGGCCGACATCAGCGTCGGCCAGCGGTGCCCGAGGTAGAGCCCGGTGACCACGACCGCGACCACCGGCGAGGCGTGCACCAGCTCCGCCACCAGCACCACCAGGAACGGGGTGAGCAGCGAGACGGCGTTGTCCAGCAAGGGGTCGATGGTGCGCCGGTGCACGAAGCCGAGCACCACCGCGCCGAGGCCGCCGACCACCAGGCCGCCGCCACCGGCGATGGCGACCTCCTTCGCCACGTCCAGCGCGCCCACCGCGCTGCCCACCGCAGCGGCGACCGCGACCCGGAAGAGCACCAGCGCGGTGGCGTCGTTGATCAGGCTCTCCCCCTCCAGGATCGTGACCACCCGCCGGGGCAGCCCGATCCGGCGGGCCACCGCGGTGGCCGCCACCGCGTCCGGCGGCGCCACCACCGCGCCGAGCGCGAAGCAGATGGCCAGCGGCACGTCGGGCAGCAGCGCGTGCAGGACGAAGCCGGCCACGGCCGTGGTGCACAGCACCAGCCCCACGGCGAGCAGCAGGATCGGGCGCAGGTTGAACCGGAACGCCGGCACCGAGGTCTCCAGCGCCGCGACGTAGAGCAGCGGCGGCAGGATGCCGATGAGGACCAGCTCCGGCTCGAGGTGTATCTCGGGAGCGCCGGGCACGTAGGACAGCGCCAGCCCGGCGACGACCAGCATGATCGGTGCCGACAGCCGGGTCCGCCGGGCCAGGGCGGCGACCGCCACGACCACCGCCACCAGGCCCACGACCTCGACTACTGCCTCCACCCGATCGAGGGTACGGGGCTCACCAGCGGTCCTGCTGGGCGCGGATCTCGTAGAGCAGGATGGAGGCGGAGACGGACACGTTGAGCGAGTCGGCCCGGCCGAGCATGGGCACGGCCACCCGGTCGAAGCCGTGCTCGTACCACTGCGGGGAGATGCCGTAGCGCTCGCTGCCCACCACGAGCGCGGTGCGCCGGCCGTACGGCGTGCGCCGGTAGTGCCGGGCGCCGTCGGTGTCGGCCAGGAACACCGCAAAGCCCCGCTCGCCCAGCCACTCGACCGCCTCGGCCGGCCCGGGCAGCTCGATGGTCGGCACCCGTACGCTCATGCCCTGGCTGCCGCGGAACACCTTGGGGTGGGTGAGCCGGACCCGGCGGTTGGTCAGCACCAGGCAGTCGCCCCGGCACGCGTCGAGGGTGCGCAGCAGCGTGCCCAGGTTGCCCGGGATCTCCACCGCGTCGGCGACCAGGACCAGCGCCGGGTCGCCGAGCGACACGTCCGCCGGGTCCCACCGGGGCAGCCGGGCCACCGACACCAGCCCGTCCGGCCGCTCCCTCTCGGCGATGCGGGCCAGCGTCTTCTCAGATATCCGGTAGCTGCGGTACGCCCGCTCGGCCACCTGCTCCACCCGCAGCCGCGCCTCGTCGGAGTAGCCGGCCTCCGGGCACCACAGGAACGTCTCGATCCCGACCCCGGCCTCCAGGAGCACGTTGTGCGCCCACAGCCCCTCGGCCACGAACAGCCGGTCCGGGTTGGTGGTGGCGTTGCGTTGCAGGTCGAGCACCCGCTTGATCTCCGGATGCCCGACGCCGATCTGCTGCGCCTGCACGCCCTCCCCTTAGGACAGTCCGCCGGCCTCTGATAGGACAGTCCGCCGGCTACCCGTGCCGCGGCCCGTCCAGCGACTCGATCGTGGCCAGCGACGGGCCGCGCTCGGCCGCGGCGCGGCGCGCGGCCGCCTCGGTGTCGCGCAGCACCCGCAGCGCGTTGTGCCAGGACAGCTGCTGAAGCTCGGCGTCGGACCAGCCGCGCCGGGCCAGCTCGGCCAGGAGCGCGGGGTAGCCGGCCACGTCGGCCAGGCCGTCCGGGGTGACCACGGTCCCGTCGAAGTCGCCGCCCAGCCCCACCGCGCCCACGCCGGCCACCTCGCGTACGTGCTCGACGTGGTCGGCGGCGTCGCCCACCCCGCACGGCGGCGGCGGGTGGGCCGCCACCCACGCGTCGCGCGCCGCATACCAGGCTGAGCCCCCCGGCGGGTACGCCGTGTCCAGGCGCTCCTCCTCGGCGACCAGCTCGTCGGTCCACGCCCGGCACGGCTCGTTGAGGAAGCCGGGCACGAAGGTCACCATGACGATGCCGCCGGTGTCGGCGACCCGGCGCAGCACCTCGTCCGGCACGTTGCGCACGTGGTCGCAGAGCGCCCGGGCCGAGGAGTGCGAGAAGAACGCGGGCGCGGTCGACGTGTCGAGCGCGGCGTGCATGGTCGACACGGCCACGTGCGACAGGTCGACCAGCATGCCGAGCCGGTTGCACTCGCGTACCACCTCGTGCCCGAAGGGCGACAGCCCGCCCACGCCGGGTGAGTCGGTGGCGCTGTCAGCCCACGGTGTGTTGCGTGCGTGGGTCAGTGTCAGGTAGCGCACGCCCAGCGCGTACGCCATCCGCAGCACGCCCAGCGAGGCGGCGATCGAGTGCCCGCCCTCCATGCCGAGCAGCGCCGCGACCCGCCCGGCGGCCCGCGCCCGCTCGACCTCGCCGGCGGTGGTCGAAAGCGCCAGGTCGCCGGGGTAGCGGGCGATGAGCGCGTGCACCGCGTCCACCTGCTCCAGCGTTGCCGCGACGGCCGCGTCACCAGCCAGCTGGCAGGGCACGTAGACCGACCAGAACTGGGCGCCGACCCCGCCCCCGCGCAGCCGGGGCAGGTCCGTGTGCAGCCCGGTGGCCCGCTGGTCCCGCCCGACGTCCAGCGCCCCCAGGTCGTAGCGGACCCGCCGGCGCAGCTCCCAGACGAGGTCGTTGTGGCCGTCGAACACCGGCGCCTCAGCCAGCAGGCCGCGCACCCGCTCGGCCATCTCACTCGCGGCGCCCGTCGCGGCGGTGGCGCCGGTCGCAGCCGCCGCGGCTGTTGCGGCCGTCGCGGGCATTGCAGCCGTCGCGGCTGTCTCGGCAGCGCCGGCGGTGGTCATGGCGTGGCGGCGGGGACCAGGGGCGAGCGCATGCGCATCAGCCAGAAGCTGGACGGCAGGCGGGTGACCCCGGTGAGCACCTCGCCGTTCACCTCCCCGAACGACTCCTCAGCGAGGCGTACGAAGCCGGCCGGCTCGCGTACGAACTCGCCCCGGTCGTTCTCCGACATCCACCGGGAGACCCGGCCCTGGCTCGGCTCGATGCAGGTGTCCACGCTGATGACCTGCCCGCCGCGGGCGAGCGCCCGGGCGGTGAGGGCGAGCAGCGCGCGGCCGTCGGCGTCGGAGACGTGGTGCAGCAGCCCGAGCAGCAGTACGGCGTCTGCCGGCGGGAGCTGGCTGAGGTGCTCAGGCCCGAAGACCTCGCACCGGAACTCGGCGCGGTCACCCCAGCGCCGGCGCGCGTACCCGATGTAGCGGGGGTCGGTGTCGAAGCCGAAGTAGCGGACCGGTGGCAGCCGCTCGAAGTAGTACGCCGGGCCGCAGCCGATGTCGATGACGCAGTCACCCGGGCGCAGCCCCAGCTCGTCCAGGCAGCGGTAGCGCAGCCGGTCGGCGCCGAGGCCGCGTTGCAGCGCGACGTAGAGCGGGACGTGCCCGAGCAGCCGCTTCATCCGTGCCAGCACCGCATCGCCTCCCGTCCACGGCGAGAACATGCTAACGGGGGGCGGGCCGACCGTTGCCGGCCGGCCCGCCCCCCGCCACTTGCGAAGGTGCGCCAAGCGTGGACTAGAAGTCCATGTCGCCGCCGCCGGGCGCGCCGGCCGGGGCCTTCTCCTTCTCCGGCTTGTCCGCCACCACAGCCTCGGTGGTGAGGAACAGGGCCGCGATCGACGCCGCGTTCTGCAGCGCGGAGCGGGTCACCTTGGCCGGGTCGATGATGCCCGCCGACAGCATGTCGACGTACTCGCCGGTGGCCGCGTTCAGGCCGTGGCCCGGCTCCAGGTTGCGCACGCGCTCGACGACCACGCCGCCCTCGAGGCCGGCGTTGACGGCGATCTGCCGCAGCGGCGCGTCCAGCGCCACCCTGACGATCTGCAGCCCGGTCGCCTCGTCGCCGACCAGGTCGGACTTGTCGAACGCGTTCTTGCCGGCCTGGACCAGCGCCACGCCGCCGCCGGGGACCATGCCCTCCTCGACGCCGGCCTTGGCCGCGCGCACCGCGTCCTCGATGCGGTGCTTGCGCTCCTTCAGCTCGACCTCGGTGGCGGCACCGATCTTGATGACCGCGACGCCGCCGGCCAGCTTGGCCAGCCGCTCCTGGAGCTTCTCGCGGTCGTAGTCGGAGTCGCTCTTCTCGATCTCGGCGCGGATCTGGTTGACCCGACCGGCGATCTGGTCGGCGTCACCGGCACCGTCGACGATCGTGGTCTCGTCCTTGGTCACCACGACCTTGCGGGCCCGACCGAGCAGGTCGAGGCCGACGTTCTCCAGCTTCAGGCCGACGTCCTCGCTGATGACCTGGCCACCGGTGAGGATGGCGATGTCGGTCAGCATGGCCTTGCGGCGGTCACCGAAGCCGGGGGCCTTGACGGCGACCGACTTGAAGGTACCGCGGATCTTGTTGACGACCAGGGTCGCCAGGGCCTCGCCCTCGACGTCCTCGGCGATGATCAGCAGCGGCTTGCCCGACTGCATGACCTTCTCGAGGATTGGCAGCAGGTCCTTGACCGCGGAGATCTTGTTGTTGGCGATCAGGATGTAGGGGTCCTCGAGGACGGCCTCCATCCGCTCCGGGTCGGTCATGAAGTACGCGGAGATGTAGCCCTTGTCGAAGCGCATGCCTTCGGTGAGCTCCAGCTCCAGCCCGAAGGTGTTGCTCTCCTCGACGGTGATGACGCCCTCCTTGCCGACCTTGTCCATCGCCTCAGCGATGATCTCGCCGACGGTGTTGTCCGCGGCGGAGATGGCCGCGACCGAGGCGATCTGCTCCTTGGTCTCGACCTCCTTGGCCAGCTTGGCGAGCTCCTCCGCCACAGCGGCCACGGCGGCCTCGATGCCCCGCTTCAGGGCCATCGGGTTCGCGCCGGCCGCGACGTTGCGCAGACCCTCGCGGACCAGCGCCTGGGCGAGCACGGTCGCCGTCGTCGTGCCGTCACCGGCCACGTCGTCGGTCTTCTTGGCGACCTCCTTGACCAGCTCGGCGCCGATCTTCTCGTACGGGTCCTCCAGCTCGATCTCCTTGGCGATGCTCACACCGTCGTTGGTGATGGTGGGAGCACCCCACTTCTTCTCGAGCACCACATTGCGGCCCTTGGGGCCCAGCGTCACCCTGACAGCATCGGCGAGGACGTTCATGCCCCGCTCGAGCCCACGGCGCGCTTCCTCGTCGAACGCGATGATCTTGGCCATACGGCGTTGTCCTCCTGGACACGTGCGGCGCACCGCGCCGACCGGCGCGACACACCGTTTTGTTCGCACGGTTACCGGAAGCTCGCTCACCACCCGTCCCGCGCGACCCGAGTGGGGTCGTGCCGCGACGGGCGGCGAACGGAACGTCCGCCGGCCGGGTCCGGACAGCCCGCGACGACTTTCCGCCGTTCCCCGACCTGGCACTCTCACGCTGAGAGTGCCAAACACTTGTTTAGCACTCTCCCCAGCCGAGTGCAAGCGCCGTTGAGCCGCTCACTACCGCACGGCGGTCCACAGGTCGTTGGTGGACAGCGGTTCCCGCGCACCCCGCGCCTCGGCGTACGTCACGAGCAGGCCGGCCAGCAGGACGGCACCGGTCAGCACCTGCAGCACGGCCGTGACCGCGCCGCCGAGGACCTCGCCGGCCGAGGTCGCACCTCCCCGGCTGACGGCCTCGCCGACGAGACCGGCGATCGAGCCGCCCACGAGGTTGACCCCTACCGCCAGCACGAGGAGCACGCCGATCCGGCCCAGAGCCCGCCGGAAGGAGGCCTGGACGAGCTTCATCGAGCGGCCGAACGGTATGGTGCCGCGCTCGAACATCAGCACGAAGCTGAACAGGCTCAGCGTCACCGCGAAGTACAGCCCGGGCAGCACGCACACGATCAGCCCGATCCCGACCACCAGGCCGTACCCCAGGAACCAGGCCCACATCGGCAGCGCTCGGCGCAGGCCGGCCCGCAGCGCCAACCCCAGCGGCGCAGGCTCACCGGCGGCCGCGGCCGTGACCGCCCAGATGCCCGCTCCCCAGCCGACGGCATTGGCGATGCTGCTCAGGAGTACCGCGCCGATGAAGGCGAGCACGCCGAACGTGGTCACCACGGAGTCGTCCGCCGACCGTACCGAGAAGTACGCCATGCCGGCCGCGGCACTGACCACGGCCAGGAGGATGCTCGGTACCCCGACCGTCAGCGCCAGGATCACGAGCAAGCTCCGCCCACTGCGCCGCAGCACGCCCATCGTCCGGTCCAACCAGGCATCAACCGTGGAGTTGGCCGGCGGTACGAGCGGGTCGTTGGCCACGTCGGAGGTGGGGTGCGAGGGGATGCTCATGGTCGCTGGACTCTACCGATACATGACGTAGGGCACCGCCCTCGTCAGCGAGGAACGGTGCCCCGGCGTGGTGTGTGATGTCCGAACGACCGCCGCGAGGATCGCGGGCCGGTCACGCGATGAGGCGAACCTTCTCCGCCTGCGGACCCTTCTGGCCCTGCGCAATCTCGAACTCGACGCGCTGTCCGTCATCCAGCGACTTGTAGCCGTCCATCTCGATCGCCGAGAAGTGGACGAACACGTCCTGCCCCCCGTCGACGGCGATGAAGCCATAGCCCTTCTCGCTGTTGAACCACTTGACGGTGCCCTGTGCCACGGTGCACTTCCTCACTTCGATGGTGCTGGGTCAACCGACCCCCGGCCGCAGCGCTCGCTCGCCGGGGCCGCACCCTGTCGCTCGTCTGGGTGGAAGAGTCGAAAGACGGCGGCCGAAATCGCACGCTACACCAGGAGGAGCGACCGCGCACGGCCCTAAATCGGACAGCAGGGGACACCCGGCATGCCAGGATGGCTCGATGGGTGGGGCACCGGACGTGCGGCGCGTGGTCGCCGATGACGCCGCTCGGCTGCGCGCCCTGCGCATCGAGATGCTTGCCGACGCCCCGTTGGCCTTCCTCGAGACGCTGGACGAAGCGGCCGCACGGCCGCACGAGGAATTCCGCCGGGCCATCGCGGCACGGGCTACCGGCGACGACTGGGCGCAGTTCGTCGCCGACGACGGTCGCCGCCTCGTCGGGCACGCGGCCGGGATGGCGGCCCGAGAGTCGGGTACGACTCTGCTCGTCGCCGTCTATGTCACTCCGGCGCACCGGGGCACCGGCCTGCTGGAACGGCTCGTCGAGGCCGTGGCCCACTGGTCGCGCGCAGCCGGGCGGCACCGGCTCGCCCTGGAGGTCGTCACCGGCAACAACCGGGCGGTACGGGCCTATGAACGATTGGGCTTCGTCGACACCGGTACCCGATCTCCGCACCCCCGGATCCCGGTACTCACCGAACTGACGATGACCCGCGAGTGCTGACTGCTTGCCAAGAACCAAACGTCAGACATGTCGGCGGGACTGCACGATGCGGAACCGTCCCGCGACGTAGGCGCCGTCGGTCAGCGACGCGTTGGCCGCCGGGTTGGCCCCGCTGGCGTGGAAGTCGCTGAACGCCGCTGACTGGTTGACGAAGACGCCACCGGTCAGGTTGCAGGACAGGTGTACCCCGGCCTCCAGCGCCGCCTCCTCCGCCTCGTCCAGCACGCCGGCGTCGGTCGAGTACACCGACGCGGTGAGCGCCCCCTTCGCGCCGACGGTCTTCCGGAAGATCTCCAGGCTCTGGTCGGTCGAGTCGGTGGCGATGACGAACGAGATGGGTCCGAACCACTCACTGCCATAGGTCCCTTCCGCGTCCGCCGGCAGCTTCACCACGGTCGGGGTACGGACGATGGCCTTGTCGTAGGACGGGTGGTCCAGTTCGCGGGAGTCCAGCACGACCTCGCCGACGCTCTTGACCTCGTCCAGCCGGCGCAGTACGCCGTCGTTGGCGATCGCGCCGGTCAGCTCGACCGCGCGGGCGGGGTCACCGGTCAGCTTGCCAACCGCCGCGGCGATACCGGAGGCCACCTCGTCGAAGGACTTGTGCCCCTCGTCGGTGGTGATGCCGCCGGCCGGTACCAGGATGTTCTGCGGGGTCGTGCACATCTGTCCACTGTAGAGAGTCAGAGAGAAGCCGATGTTGCGCAGCATGCCGGCGAAGTCGTCCGTCGAGTCGACGACGATCGTGTTGACCCCGGCCTTCTCGGTGTAGACGACGGCCTGCCGGGCGTTCGCCTCGAGCCAGTCGCCGTACTCCGTCGAGCCGGTGAAGTCGACGATGCGTACCTCCGGCCGGGTCGCGAGCACCGACGCGAGCTTCTCGCCGGGCGCCTCGGCGGCCAGCAGGACGAGGTTCGGGTCGAAGCCGGCCTCGGCCAGCACCTCGCGGGCGTACCGCACGGTGACCGCGAGCGGCAGCACGGCCCGCGGGTGCGGCTTGACGATGACGGGGTTGCCGGTGACCAGCGACGCGAAGAGGCCCGGGTACGAGTTCCAGGTCGGGAACGTGTTGCAGCCGACCACGAGCGCCACCCCGCGCGGTACCACGTGGAAGGTCTTCGACATGCGCAACGGGTCGCCCTTGCCGGCCGGCTTCTCCCACTCGGCCTTCGCCGGGTGCCGGGTCATCTCGGCGTACGCGTACGCGACCGCTTCCAGCGCCCGGTCCAGCGCGTGCGGTCCGCCGGCCTGGAACGCCATCACGAACGCCTGCCCGGTCGTGAAGTGCACGGCGTTGGCCAGCTCGAAGACGTGCTTGTGCAGCCGGTCGAGGATCTCCAGACAGACGCCTGCGCGGGTATCCGGACCGGCGTCCCGCCACGCGGGCATGCCGGCGCGCGCCGCGGCCATGAGGGTGTCGACGTCGGCGTGCGGGTAGGCCACGTTCAGGTCGACGCCGAACGGCGAAGACTCGGTGGCCACCCGGTCGCCCGTGCCCGGCTGGTCGAGCGGGAAATCCTTGCCCAGGTACGCGTCGAAGGCCGCGCGCCCGTCGGCCGCCGCGGTCTCGCCGTACACCTTGGGGCTGGGCGACTCGGGATAGGCCGACCAGTAGCCCCGGTCGGCGATCGCGGCGAGGGCACGCTCGAGGGTCTTGGCGTGCAGGTCGTACATGGGGTGCGGGGTCTCCGTCATGCCGCCCATCATGCCCGAACCAGGTCGCCTCCGGAGTCGGCGGGTGTAGCCGGCAGCTCACGCATTGTGCGTAGCGGGGACAGGTACACCGGCAGGAACGCCACGCAAGCTCCGATCGAGCCGATCCAGATGCTCTGCCGTACCCCGACCCACTCGCCGAGTACGCCGCCGAGCAAGCTGCCCAGCGGCATCGTGCCCCAGACGAGGAAGCGCATCGTGGCGTTCATCCGACCGAGCAGGCGCTCCGGCGTGAGCCGTTGCCGGAAGCTGACCTGGGTGATGTTGTAGACCACGCCGCCGAACGCCGACACCGCGAAGCCGGCGGCGGCCAGCCAGAGCAGCAGTCCGGGTCGCGCGAGCGGCAGCAGCAGGGAAAACGGCGTCGTCACGCCGATCGAGAGCCAGATCGTGGGACCCTGGCCGAGCCAGCGGACGACCCGCGTGGCGCTGAACGCCCCGACGAGCCCGCCGATCGCGCTGACCGAGAAGACCAAGCCGATCATGCCGGCACCCAACCCCAGCTCGTCGGCGAGCAGCACGATGACCATCGCGGCGAGCATGGAGCCGAAGAAGTTCGCCGTACCGGTGCACATCGCGATCGACCGGAGCATCCGGTTGTGCAGGACGAACCGCAGGCCTTCGGAGATCTCCCGGCCGAGGTGTGCGTCCGGCGCCCGCTCCGGCTTCGCCTCCCGCTTGCGGATCAGCCCGACGAACAGCGCCGAGCCGACGAAGCTGACGGCGTCGACGGCTACCGCCACCGGCGCGGTGATCGCCTGGATGAGGAACCCGGCCACGGTCGGTCCGGCGATCTGGTTGACCCCGCGGACGGCCTCGAGCTTCGCGTTGCCCTCGACCAGGTTCTCGGTACCGACCAGGTGTGGCAGGTAGCTCTGGTACGCGACGTCGAAGAAGACCGTCAGCACACCGGTGAGCAGCCCGACGACGTACAGCTGCCCGATCGTCAGCTCACCGAACCAGTACGCCACCGGGACCGAGCCCAGCAGCAGCGCCCGGCCCACGTCGCCGGCGATCAGCACGTTGCGCCGGCGCATCCGGTCGACCCAGGCGCCGGCCGGTAGCCCGACGAGCAGGAACGCCAGGAACTCGAACGTGACGAGCAGCCCGACCTGGAACGGGCTCGCGTTCAGCGTGATGACCGCCACCAGGGGCAGCGCGAGCTGCGAGACCTGCGTACCGACCTGACTGATCGTGTCGGCCACGAAGAGCTGCCGGAAGTCGTGGTGGCGCAGTAGGCCGAGCGAGAGGCGCATGCGAGGCAGCTTGGTTGAGTGATTGGGTAAAGTCAACCAGTTAGTCTGCTGGCATGGCTATGACCGGTCGGCGACCCGCTACCGAGGCCGAGGCGCGCGCACTGGCGTCAGCGGTCCGCCTGCGGATCCTGCGACTGTGCCTGGACCGGGCACTGACCAACAAGGAGATCGCCGGGCGGCTCGGTGTCCACCCGGCGACCGTCCTGCACCACGTGCGCACGCTCGTCACCACCGGCTTCCTCGTCGCGGAGGAGGAGCGGCGGGGCGCCCGGGGCGCGCGCGAGGTCCCGTACCGGGCCACCGGCAAGTCCTGGGTCGTCGACGTCGAGGAGTCCGAAGGCCAGGCCGCCAGCGGCCTCGGCCAGGCGATGCTCGACGCCTTCCTGGCCGAGGTACGCCTGGTCGACCTGGACCGCGACGCCGGTCTCAGCCGGCTCGGGTTGCGGCTGTCCGACGACGAGTTCACCGAGCTGCGCCGCCGCCTGGCCGAACTGCTCGAGGAGTACAAGAACCGCCCGCTGACGCCCGGCGGCACCGCGTACTCCGTCTTCCTGTCCGTGCACCCAGACGTCACCCGCGACTAGAACTCCAGCTGCCAGTTGACCCACGAGTCGATCGGGCGGAAGCCCATGGCCTCGTTGATCGAGATCATGTGCTTGTTCACCGCCGCGTTCCACGTGTCGATCACCCGGAACTCGGGCTCGTGCGCCAGCGCGTACCGAAGATTCTCGATCTTCGCGATCATGCCTAGCCGGTGGCCGCGGTGATTGGGCTCGACGATCGTGATCCACTGCCAGCCGTGGTCGAGGACCGACTTCTCCGAGCCGATGGCGGTCAGCGAGACCAGGCGTCCGCTCTCCTCGTGCACGATCCCGGTCGAATACGAACGGACCCCCTGCGCCTGGCGCTGCGCTTCGCCCTCGCGAATGCGCTCGACGTCCACCTTCTCCGGCTCCCACTTGATGTCGCCCAGCGGCGCATCGGTGATCATCCGGGAGTCGAGGTAGGCGACGTCGGCCGCGTACTCGTCCGGCACCCGGTCGCGCCACTGCACGAGCCGGTAGCCGTCCGCCCGCTCCAAGCCCTCGGCGAGCAGCTTGTCCAGCAGCGCATTATCCAATGTGGACAGATCGAGCCGCCGCCGTACTTCACCCAGTGCGTTGCTCGCACCCATCGCCGCCGCGAACGCGCCGCCGGCGCCGTCGCGCTCAGGCCCTCCCGGCATCGTCTCGACGGTCATCCCGACCGTCCGCTTGCGGCCATCCGCCTTCAGAAAATCGATCGCGTACGCGTACATCGCGCGCCCGACACCACGACGGCGATAGGCGGGATGGACCGTGATCTCGAGATCGGAGTTCTCGAGGTTGTCGAGGATGGGCAGCCACGTCAGCATGTAGCCGACCATCGTGTCGCCCGCGTGCGCGACGAACGCGGTCACGCGAGTCGACTTGCGCGGGAAGCGCAGAGCTCCGGCCAACCAGTGTCGACACGGTTCCGGCATGTCTGGCACGTCCGCCCGCCGTGCCGCATCGAGGAGACGGACCGCCTCGTCGATAGCGGCGTCGTCGGCCGGATCCAGAGCGGTGATGGCGAGTTCCATATCTCGCAGGGTCCCCCGTGGACGGTCGATCGCGCGACCTATATACGTTGGTCGGGAGGACGCTCGCACGACGCCTCCGGCGCCGGGTCGCGGGGTCCTGATGAAAGTTGCCAAGCTCAAGCTGGTACCCAAACCATCTGGACCCTGCGGCGATACGTCCTCCCGCACCGAGCATCCTGCAGGGGTCCGCTCCTCGCCGTCAAGTCCTCCGGTGGGCGTTTTTCGACGGACGGCATAGCGGTGGCTACACACAGCAATATCCGATGGCCCGAACGGGTGACTTCGAGCCGCCGATCAACTGAGTCAAAAGGCACGATGTGGTATATGGTCGCGCTCCCAGAAAGGTCCGGAATCGCATACGTTCGGTAGTGGTGTAGCGGGAAACTCAGCTAAGAATTCCCGCCTCGCGAGCGGCCCGCAGCGAGGGCCTGACCCGGTATGTGGGACCGACGATCTCCGCGACGGCATCGATGGTCTTCAGTCCGTCGCCGGTGTTGAGGACAACCGTCTCGGCGTCCGGATCGAGCCGACCGCCGTCGACCAACTTGCGCAGCACGGCCACGGTGACACCGCCGGCGGTCTCCGCGAAGACCCCCGTGGTTCGCGCCAGCAGCCGGATCCCGTCGAGGATCTCGCCGTCGTCGGCGTAGTCCATCCAGCCGCCGGACCGGCGTACCGCCTCCAGGGCGTAGAGTCCCGCCGCCGGGTCACCGATGTTCAGCGACTTCGCGATCCCGGTGGGCCGCACCGGCGTGATGGTGTCGGTACCCGCGTGCAGCGCCACGGCGATCGGATTGCAGCCGGCGGACTGCGCACCGAAGACCCGCCACCCCTGCGCCGGCGGCTCGACCAGCCCGATCTCGACCAGCTCGGCGAATGCCTTGTCCACCTTGGTCAGCAGCTCACCCGAAGCCATCGGAATGACCACCTGCGCCGGTATCCGCCAGCCGAGCTGCTCCACCACCTCGTAGCCGAGCGTCTTCGAACCCTCGGCGTAGTACGGACGCACATTCACGTTGACGAACGCTGTGTCCTCGAACTCGTCGGTCTCCACGAGCTCTCCACAGAGCCGGTTCACGTCGTCGTACGAGCCGTCGATCGCCACCAGGTCCCCGCCGTACACCGCGGTCGTGACCACCTTGCCGGACTCCAGATCGGACGGGATGAACACCATGGACGGCAGCCCGGCCCGGGCCGCGTGCGCCGCGACCGAGTTCGCGAGATTGCCGGTCGACGCACAGGCGACCCGGGTGAAGCCGAGCCCGCGGGCGGCGGTCAGCGCGATCGACACGACCCGGTCCTTGAACGAGTGCGTCGGGTTGGCCGAGTCGTCCTTTACCCATACCGGCGCGCGGATGCCGAGCTCGGCCGCCAGCGCAGGCGCTGCTATCAGCGGGGTGAGGCCGGGGTTCAGCGTGACCCGCGTCGCGGGGTCCTGGCCGGCGGGCAGCAGTCCGGAGTACCGCCAGATGTTCGCCGGGCCGGCGGCGATCTGCTCGCGGGTCACCCGGCGCAACGCGTCGAGGTCGTAGCCGACCTCCAGCGGGCCGAAGCACTCGTAACAGGCGTGCTGCGCGGCGAGCGGGTAGGTGGCCGCGCAGCCACGACAGACCAGTTCCCGGGCGGGCGTTGCGGTAGGGGTATCGACGATCGTCGTCATGGTCCTTCCTCTCATCTTCCCCCGGCAAGCGGGGACGGAGTTGGCACCTGCCGCGCCGAAACATCGGAAGCGGTGGTTGCCGGGGCGTCATCGGGCCGTATCCCTCAGCCCCTCTGGATGAGGTATGAAGTTGTGCTGCGCATCATACCCGACCCCTGCTTTTCTGGGGTTGATCATGAACTTAGTTTCGGTGTGGGCGGCGTGTCGTCACACCAACTTCATGATCAACGGGGTGGGGGTGGGCGGTACGGCGTAGTTTCGGCTAATGCACCCGGTGGCGCGTGCGTGGTTCGAACGGCGTACCTCGACGGCGGGGGACTGGGCGGTAGACCGGCTCGTGTCCGCCAAGGCCCGCGGGTCCCACCGGGTGAGCGTCGTGCTGCCCGCGCTGGACGAGGAGCCGACGGTCGGCGACATCGTGGCGGGGATCGTCGCGCTGGCCGACCGTACCGGGCTCGTCGACGAGGTCGTGGTCGTCGACTCCGGCTCGACGGACGACACGGCCAAGGTGGCCGCCTATGCCGGGGCGACCGTGTACCACCGCGACGAGATCCTGCCGGCCCACGGCTCGTACCCCGGCAAGGGCGAGGCGCTGTGGAAGGCCCTGGCGGTCACGTCCGGCGACCTCGTGGTGTACGTCGATGCCGACCTGACCGACTTCGGCGAGCACTACGTCATCGGGCTGCTCGGACCGTTGCTGAGCGACCCCACCGTGTTGATGGTGAAGGCGTTCTATGACCGGCCGCTGCTGGACGTGTCGGCGGCCGGCGGCGGTCGGGTCACCGAGCTGTTGGCGCGGCCGTTGCTCAACGCGCTGTTCCCCGAACTGGCCGGCGTGGTCCAGCCGCTGGCGGGTGAGTACGCCGCCCGCCGCGAGCTGCTGGAGGCGCTGCCGTTCGCGGCCGGGTACGGCGTCGAGACCGGCCTGCTCATCGACGCGTACCGCCGCTACGGGCTCGACGCGATCGCTCAGGTGGACCTCGGTGAGCGCACGCACGGCCACCAGGACACCGCCGCGCTCGGCCGGATGGCGGCTACGATCCTGCACACCGTGCTGCGGCGTACCCCTGTGGACAGTCCACTATGGACTGAGTTGACTCAGTACCGCCGGGCCACCGGCGTGCTGGCGCCGTACGACACCGACGTGACCGGCCCGGATCGGCCCCCGATGTCGACGGTCGCCTAGCTCACCACGTCCTTGCGCAGGAAACGCCACCAAGCTAGTGACCAGAAGACGGTCGCGTAGACCAGCGCCGAGATCGTGCCCTTGACGATGTCGTCGAGCTGTATCGGGGTCGCCAGCAGGCCGAGCCAGGCGTCGTTCCAGTGGGTCGGCAGAAACTCGCGCAGGGTACCGAGGGCGGTGATCTGGTCGAGGATGTTGGACAGGATGAACAGCAGCACCGCGCCGCCGACCGCGCCGAGTGGGGCGTCGGTCGTGACCGACAGCAGGAAGGCCAGTCCGGCGACCACGAGCAGGCCCACCCCGAGGTAGCCGAGCACGGCCAGCAGGCGTACGACGCCCTCGCCGGGTGCGATGTCCTCGGCAACCGTGCTGCGCAACGGACTCCAGCCGTACCGCAGCGTGCCGGCCAGCAGGGCCACGCCGGTGAGGGTCAACAGGGCGATTGCCGAGTAGGTGAGCGCTACGAGCAGCTTGATGCCGAGCAGCCGGGCGCGCGGCACCGGGATCGCCAGCAGGTAGCGCAGGCTCCCCCAGCTCGCCTCGCTGGCGACGGTGTCGCCGCAGAACAGCGCGACGACCACGACGAGCAGGAACGACGCCGACACGAACAGCGTGAACAACGCGAAGTTGAGGCCGCCCGACACCGCCAAGTCGACGAAGTTCGAGAACTGCCCGCGGCCGCCCGGCTCGTCGTCGTCCCCACTGCCGATGAGGAAGGCGACCAGGATGATGAGCGGCAGCACGGCCATGAAACCCAGGGCGAGGTGGGTACGACGGCGCGACGCCTGCCGGATGAACTCGGTCCGGAAGGTGAACGTGCGCCCGGCCCGGTAACCGGTGGCCGCACCATCGGTCGCGATCACTTCGAGTCACCTCCGCTCACCAGGGCCAGGAACGCATCCTCCAGCCGGCGGCGCGGAATCACCCGATCGACGCCGACACCGGCCCGCACCAGCTCCGCCACGACTTCGGTACGCGCCATGCCGTCGATGTCCACCACCAGCCCGTGGCCGCCGTCCGCGGCGACCGAACGCACGCCGCCGAGCCCACCCAGTACCGCCGACGCGGCGTCCACATCGGACACATCGATGTGGACAGTGGGTGAGTCTCCGACGATCTCCTCTACCGGGCCGGCCGCCACGATCTCTCCCTTGTGGACGACCACGACATGGGTACAGGTCTGCTCCACCTCGGCCAGCAGGTGGCTGGAGACCAACACCGCGCGACCACCGGTGGCGTACGCCTTCAGCACCCGGCGCATCTCGGCGATCTGCGGCGGGTCCAAGCCGTCGGTCGGCTCGTCGAGCACCAGCAGCTCGGGCAGCCCGAGCATGGCCTGGGCGATCGCGAGGCGCTGCTTCATGCCGTGGCTGTACGCCTTGACCTTTCGGTCGATCGCGGTACCGAGCCCGGCGATCTCCAGCGCCTCGGCGATGTAGGCGTCGGCCAGTGGACGGCCCGTCGACCGCCAGAACAGCTCGAGGTTGCGCCGCCCCGACAGGTGCGGCAGGAACCCCGGACCCTCGACCAGGGCGCCGAGCCGGGACAGCACGGGCGATCCCGGTACCAACCGGTGACCGAACACCAGGATCTCGCCGCCCGAAGGCTGGATGAGTCCCATCAGTACCCGCAACGTGGTCGTCTTGCCCGCTCCGTTCGGACCGAGCAGACCGACCACGTGTCCACGTTCGACGGTGAAGTCCACACTGGACACTGCCACGTACCCGTCGCCGTACACCTTCCGCAGTCCCCGCACGACGAGCGGCGTGTCGGCGTACTCGGAACTCACCGAGCGGTCCACGCGACGGTGCCGGCGGCGCGCGACGAACAGCACCACCGCGAGCCCGATCGCCAACAGGGCGACGAGCGCGGCGAGCGCGTACCGCCACAGGATCTCGGGGCTGGCGATCGGCTGCGCCGCGACCTCCGGCAGCGTCACCGTGCCCGAGTCGAGCGCCACGGTGTAGACGGTCGGCTGGGGTGGCGTGGCGTACGCCTGGTCGGCGGAGGAGACCGTGAGGAACAGCCGTTGTCCCGCCTCGAACCGGTGCACGATCGCCGGCATCGTGACGGTCACCGGCGTCGCGTCGTCGATGGACGCGGGCAGGCCGGTCAGGCGCACCGCGGCGAGGGAGCCGCTCAGCAGGCTCGTCTGGCCGTTAGGCGAGATCTCGCGCAGCTTCACGAAGAGCACCGCCTCGCCGGTCGGGGAGGCGGCCTTCAGGCGTACCGTCGGCGAGCCCACCACGTCGATGGCGGAGTCGATCGGGGCCGAGACGAACCCGGCGGCCTGTCCGGGCAGTTCGCCGGAGAGCGTGGCGAGGCCGCCGACGAACGACGCGAGACCGCCCACGTCCGGCACGTTGGAGACGGCGGCCGGCGTACCGTTCGGCGGGTTCGCGATCCGTTGGGTGGGACCGCGCACGGACACCGTGGTCGTGGTCTGCCCGGCCAGGCCCGGATAGTCGGCCACGGAGTAGCCGGTCGCGACGCGTTCCCGGTTCACCGCGTCGATGCCGCTGATCCGCGACAACGTAAAGGAATCCGACGGAGCCGCGCCCTCGCCCTTCACGTAGTGCCCGAGCCACTGCGCCATCAGGAAACGCACCCGGTTCTGGTCGGACGGTGGGCCGGAACCCGAGTCGTGGCCGCCGGTGAACCACGCGACGCGTACCGGGGTGCCGTGCGCGGCCAGCGCCCGGGCCGTCGCGTCCGCTTCGGACAGTGGGAAAAGCGTGTCCGACTCACCCTGGACGAGCAAGGTGGGCGCGGTGATCCGATCGACCACAGTGGACGGACTAGACTTCCGCAGCAGCGCGATGGCCTCGGGCGTGGCACGGCCGGTGGTGGCGATGGACAGGTACGCGTCGCAGACCGGCTTCGCGAACCGCCCGCAGACCGGGTCCGGCAGACCGCGCAGCATCGATTCGGGGCTGACCCCGCCGAGGCTGGCGGCGCCGGCGTCGGTGCCGCCGGAGATGCCGCTGAACCCGCCGGTGCCGAAGAACAGGCCTGCCCACGCCTTCTTGAACACCCCGTCGGGCAGCTGACCGCCGGTCGCCTCCGGCAGGAACGAACGGGCGAGATCGTGCCAGGTCACCATCGGCACGATCGCGTCGACCCGACGGTCGTAGCCCGCCAGCAACAGGGCGAGGCCACCGCCATACGACCCGCCGACCACGCCCACCCGGGGATCCCCGGGGGCATCCGTGCGGACGTCCGGCCGCGCGGCGAGCACGTCGAGGAGCCGTTGGGCGTCGCGTACCTCGTAGTCCGGGCTGTCGAGATGGATCTGCCCGCCACTGCGACCGAAGCCGCGGGCGGTCCACGTCAGTACGGCGTAGCCGAGGCCGGCGAGATCCTTCGCGTCCTGGCTGACGCTGTTCTTCGTACCCCCGAAGCCATGCGCGAGTAGGACGGCCGGCACCGGATGCGCGGCGCTGGCCGCCTTCGGCAGATAGATGGTGGTGTCGAGGTCGACCGGCTCGTCGCCCGCCGGCCCCGAGCGGACGGTGATCATCCGTTCCTCGACCGTGTAGCTGGGGCTGGCCGGCCAGACCGCCCACGCGACGAGACCCCCCAGGAGCAAGATCACGACCGCGCCAGCGATTATGCGCGAGCGAGTCATGCCGAAACCGTACGTCTGTCGTCTGAAGGTCCGCCGCCGGGTCTCTCAGCCCTTTCTCAGCAGCCTTCGTCAGCGGTGAATCCGAACTCCAGCGTGTCCGCCGTGCCAGCCTCGATCGACTCGACGGTGCCGGCCGTGCTGATCCGGAAGAGCAGCGCGAATTCGTTGCTGGTGGCCAGCAGAGCGAGGCCGCCTGTCGCGTTGTTCAGGGTGGCCGCGTCGGGGTACTTCGCCTGTACCTGATCGACGGGCATCCCGACCCGGGCGCCTCGAGTGGTCAGCACCTGCGGGCTGCGTACCGTGATCGATCGCAGTTCGCCGTCGACGAATGCCAGCTCCTCGTCGGTGGTGCCCTTCGCGAAGAGGACGCCGGGGCAGGCCGCCTTCGACTCGAGATCGCGGACGAGCCCGCGCGTCCGCAGATCGGCCAGCTTCGCCCCGACGACGTACGCCCCGAGCCCTCTGGCGTCGAAATCTTTGGGGGTAGTTGCCACCGTAGTCGGGGTGTTCCCCGGTGTCGCGCTCGCCCCGCCGCCGCTCTGGGTGGTGGTCTGGCCCTCGCACCCACCCAACGCCAGGACCACCGCCACGACGAGGCCGTACCTCATGCCCCGAGTCTGCGCTCGCCCCGCACCCGCCGCCGCGTTGATCATGAAGTTGGTGACGCGACACGCCGTCGAGGTGCCAACAAAGTTCATGATCAACCCGAGCGGGCGCGGGGTGGGTGTCGGGTGGGAACTACGCTCGGCACCGTGGCCGAGCTGACCCTCACCGCCAGCCTGCGTCCGGCGGCCCTCGATGCGCGGCGCGGGATCGTCCGGCTGCACCCGGACGTGCTGACCGCGCTGGGCATCCAGCCGGGCGACCCGGTGCGGTTGGCCGGCCGGCGGACGACCGCAGGGATCGCGGCGCGCGCCGAGACAACCGCCAGCCGCGGGTTGCTCTACGCCGACGACCTCATCCTCGGCAACCTCGGCCAGCGCGACGGCGGCCAGGTGACCGTGTCGCCCGCCCCCGTCGTGGCGGCCCGGCGGGTAACCCTGTCCGGACAGCCCGAGGTCGTGGCCGCGGTGAGTCCGGAGATGCTGCGGCTCGCCCTGCTCGGCAAGGTCGTCACCACCGGCGACGGGGTGTCCCTCCTGCCGCAGGACGTGCTGCCGACGGACGGCGCCCGCGCGCTCGTCGCGGCCGCGCGGCGCAGCCTGGCGAACACGATCGGGTACGCCTGGACGTCCACTCTCCTGACCGTCACCGCGGCCGAACCGTCCGAGTCGGTCCTCGTCACGATGGACACCGTCGTCGGCTGGCAGGGCGGGCACGCCACGCACGCGCCGTCCGACGTGACCGCGCCGGTTACCGCTGACACGGAGCCGCCCAGCGTCGACGACCTGCCGGGGTTGCGTACCCAGGCGCACGAGCTGACCGAGCTGCTGGACCTGGGGTTCCACCATAGCGAGGTACTGACCAAACTCGGCACGACCGTTTCGCTCGGCGTGCTGGTGACCGGGCCGGCCGGCTCCGGCAAGTCCACATTGGTCCGTGCGGTAGCCGCCGCGGTGGGCGCTCGTGTCGTCCCCGTCTGGGCACCCGAGGTGGCGGCGCTGACCGCGAACGACGCGGCCGCCCGGCTGTCCTCGGCGGCCGGAGGGCTTCGCGGTGCGGACGCGGCCGTGCTGCTCGTCTCCGACGTCGAGGCGCTCGCTCCACGGGACTCACCGGCCGCGCCACTGTCCACTGTGTTTCGCAAGGTGCTCGGCGAGGTACTGCGTACCGGCGCCGCCGTGGTGTGTACGACGAGTCGCCCCGAGGCGGTGGACCCGGCGCTGCGCGGGCCGGACCTGCTCGCGGTCGAGATCGCGGTACCGCTGCCGGACCCGGCAATGCGCCGGGAACAGCTGACCGTGCTCACCCGCGGCATGCCGCTCGCTCTGGATGTAAAGCTCGACGACGTGGCCGGGCGCACTCCCGGGTTCGTCGCGGCGGACCTCGCCGCGCTGGTGCGTGAGGCGGGAGTGCGGGCGGCCCTGCGGCAGAAGGGCTCCACGGGGCCGGCGCCACAGGTCACGATGGCGGACTTCGACGCCGCGCTGGAGGTGGTCCGGCCGACCTCGATGGCGGAGTCCACATTGGAGCTTGCCCGGGTCACCCTCGACGACGTCGGCGACCTGGCGGAGGTCAAGGAGACGCTGACCGAGACGGTACTGTGGCCGCTCACCTACCCCGACACGTTCGACCGGCTCGGCGTACAGCCGCCACGTGGCGTGCTGCTCTACGGGCCACCCGGGTGCGGGAAGACCTACCTGGTCAAGGCGATCGCCGGTACCGGCAAGGCGAACGTGCTCTCCGTCAAGGGCGCCGAGCTACTCAGCAAATGGGTCGGCGAAAGCGAACGCGCCGTCCGGGAACTGTTCCGGCGTGCCCGGGAGGCGGCACCGACGCTCGTCTTCCTCGACGAGGTGGACGCGCTCGCCCCGGTCCGTGGTCAGGCCACCGACGGCGGTACGACCGACCGCGTCGTCGCCGCCCTGCTCACCGAGCTCGACGGCGTGGAGGCCCTGCGCAACGTTGTCGTCATCGGTGCCACGAACCGGCCGGACCTGGTCGATCCGGCGTTGCTGCGACCCGGCCGGCTCGAGCGTCTGGTGTACGTGCCACCGCCGGATGCCGCCGCCCGCGCGGAGATTCTGCGGGCCGCGTCGCGCGGCGTACCGCTGGCGTCCGATGTGGACCTGACCGCCCTCGCCGACTCCCTCGACGGCTGTTCGGCGGCCGACTGTACGGCACTCGTACGCGAGGCGGCGCTCGCCGCGATGCGCGAATCGCTCGACGCCGCCGAGGTTACCGCCGCACACGTGGCCACCGCCCGGGAGCGCATCCGCCCGTCGCTGGACCCCGTCCAGGTCGCGTGGCTCGAGTCGTACGCGGCCCGCTGACCCTCCCCCTTCCCCGTCGATCAAGGACAGTCAGTCCATCCACCAGACGCCTGCGCTCTGGCCCAATGGGCTGAACATCAGCACGGGCAGCACCACGGCAGTCGCGGCGGCGACGAGCAGCAGGGTCCAGGTGACGCCCACCCGGCGCCGGCCGGTCACCAACAACGGTACCGACACCGCCAGTAGGGCCGGGCTGAGCAGGAACCCGAGAACGTACAGCAGCGTGAGCGCGTCGTGCCCCCAGGGCACCACGTCCTTCGGGTCACCGAGGAAGCCGTCGCCGACCCGCGACCGCAGGACGAGGTAGATAGCCACCACGATCACCCAGCCGGCGGCGAACGCGAGATGGGCAGTCGTGGCCGTCCAGGCCAGGTACCGCCACGCGCGGGACGGCACGGGCTCGAGCACCGGCTCGGCCGGTGGAGTGCGCGGTGCGACCACGGCCAGCGCGCCCGCGCACAGCAAGGCGGGTCCGGCCGGCACCGCGAACGGTACGGTCGCGCCGATCAGGTAGTGCACATTCGTAGCGCGCCAGCCGTCGCCGACGGTCGCCAGGATGACGTTCGCCGCCGCGTAGCACACCGGGACCATCGCACCGATCAGACCGGGTACGCCGAACGTGAGCATCGCCGCCCGACCGCCCAGCCGATGCCGGCGGAACCCGCGCAACGCCCGACCGGCCAGGAGCCAGCCGCCGGCGGTACCGACCACGGCGCCGACGGCCACAGCCGACCCGAGCCAGGGCGGTACGCGCCGGTAGACGTCGATCATCAACACGGTCGAGTCCACCGTGGACACCTGGATGACGTGATCCGACTTGGCGGCCCAGAAAACCAGGTTGGTCAGCTCCCCGACCTCCCAGCCATCGGCGGCCAACCGCGAGCGGGCGTCCGCCACGGTGCCCGGTACCGTCACCTGGACCCAGCCGGGGTTCGGCTCGAACCCGTGAGGGGCGCGGTACGGGTCGTCCGCACCGGTGTACGGCCCAGAGAACTTCTCGTCGTGGACGACGATGCTCGACGGCCACGCCGGGGCCGCGATCCGCGCCACCGCGGCCGCGGTGGCCGGCTCCGGTATCCGCGGTTGACCGAGCCAGGAGGCCCACACGACGCCCGCCGCCAACAGCAGTCCGCCGAACAGTGCGCAGACGACGGCCGCCGTCACGTACGCCGCGCCGCGCGGGACGGCGAACCGGCAGCGCAGACCGCGCCACAGCACATTGACCGCATCCCGCCACCGCGGCCGCCGCTGATCCGGGCCGGCCGCGTCGAGCAGCGTGGTCAGCATCTCGGTGCCGCGCGCCCGGCGGAACCGGCGGGGGTACGCCAACAGCAGCAGCCGGTACCAGCGCGCGAGGCTCATGTCAGAAAAGCCATCCGTGCCGCACCCGCCCGCCGCAGCCGGGCGGCGGCCACGTTCGCGTTCGCCCGCATCAGATCCACCTCTGCCTGCAGCGCCCGGGTGCCGTCGTCGGTGAGCCGGTAGTACCGGCGCAGCCGACCCTCGATCGCCTCCTCCCGGTCGACGACGAGCAGGCCGTCCTCTGTCAACCGGTCGAGCGCCGCGTAGAGCGTGCCCGCGCGTAGGGTGAGCCGCCCGCCGGACAGGCCCTCGACCGCATGGATGATGCCGTACCCATGAAGCGGTTCGCCGGCCAGCGCGGTCAGGATGAAGAATGTCGGTTGCTGCATCGCCACGACGGCCAATATACCGATCGTCGGTATATACCGTCAATCGTCAGCTAGCGGGTACGCCGGCGGGCCTGCCGCAACCGGCGGAGACGCTTGACGAGCAACGGGTCCGCGGCAAGGGCCGCCGGGTTCTCCAGCAGGCCGTTGAGCACCTGGTAGTACCGCGTGCTGGACAGGTCGAACGTGTCCCGGATCGCCTGCTCCTTGGCCCCGGCGTGGCGCCACCACTGCCGCTCGAACACGAGGATCTGTTGCTCTCGTTCGGTGAGAACAGGTGTGAGGTCGACGTCGTCGGCGGCCTCGACGACCGCGTCGACCAGCAGGTCCGCGTCGCGCTCGGTGGTCTCGAGATCGGTGTCGTACTCGTCGTCGCCCACGAGTTGGTCGACCATGAGTTCGTCGACCACAATCTCGTCGGGCGCGTCAGATCCCGCACGAGCCCGGGCATTCATCCCGGTGAGCCTAGTCGACGGTGGGACCAGGCGCTACGCACAGATGACCTTGACACCGGCGTTGTGGAAATCGGTAACCAACGCATCGTCCGCGCCCGAGTCCGTAACCAGGGTGTCGACGCGTTCGATGGGACAGATGCGCGCGAACGCGTGGCCGCCGAGTTTCGACGAGTCGGCGATGATGACCACGCGCTTGGCCCGCGACACCATCAGGCTGTTCATCGCCGCTTCGCCCTCGTGATGCGCGGCCGCACCGGATGCCACGTCGAGTGCGTCGACGCCGAGCAGCGCGATGTCGAGCGTCACCTCACGCAGGATGCCGCCGCCGAGCGGACCGACCAGTTCGAAGGACTGTGGACGGACGATGCCGCCGGTCACCACGATTTTCATGCGGGACCGGACGAGGAGCTCGTTGGCGATGTTGAGGGCGTTGGTCACCACGGTCAGCTGCGGTCCGTCGGAGTTGCTCGCCAGTTCCGGCCGGACCGCCAGAGCCCTGGCGACTTCGGTGGTGGTCGTACCGCCGTTGAGGCCGACCACCATCGCCGGTGACACGAGCGCGGCGGCGGCCGCCCCGATGCGCTGCTTCTCGGCCGAGTGCTTGGCGGTCTTGTACCGCAGCGGAAGGTCGTACGACACCCCGTTGGCGACGGCTCCGCCCCGGGTACGCGTGATCATCTGCTGTTGGCCGAGCTGGTCGAAGTCCCGGCGGATCGTCGCCTGGGACACGTCCAGCCGTGACGCCGCATCCTCCACGCTGATCCGACCGGTTTCGGTGAGCAGTTCGAGCAACGCGTTCCAGCGCGCGTACCGGTCCATTCCGGGGCCTCCTGCGCGAAAAATGACTGATTGCGTGCACAGTAGTGCGCGAAACCCCTGGAGGCAAACGTCGGGTCTGCGCGATCCTCCGGTCGGGCACGGGCTACCGTACGGTTGCGGCCACCCGGCCGGCTCACGCACAATAATGCGCGAAATAACGTAGTAGCGCACCGTATCGCGCACGCAGGGTCCCCCGGGCGGAAGGCATAGCCCGGACGAGACAGGAGAGTGATGGCCCACGTCGACGGGGAGATCGCGAGCCAGCCGGGCTGCTGGCGGCGGGCCGCCGAACTAGCCGACGCGCTCGGCCCGGCCCTGCCGCAGCGCGGGGAACGGGTCGCGGCAACGGGTTGCGGCACGTCGTGGTTCATGGCGATGGCGTACGCCGGGCTACGTGAACACGGCGGGCATGGGACAACAGACGCGTTCCCGGCTTCGGAGTTCCCTGCCCACCGCGGCTACGACCGCGTTCTCGCGTTCACCCGGTCCGGTACCACCACCGAGGTGCTCGACGTGCTGACCGGCGTACCCCCGAGCGTGCGCACCACGGTGGTGACCGCGGACCCGGGCTCACCGGCCGCGGCGTCCGCGGAGGACGTGGTACCGCTGCCGTTCGCGGACGAGCGGTCCGTGGTGCAGACCCGGTTCGCCACCACGGCACTGGCGCTGCTGCGGGCCCATCTCGGTACCGACCTCACGACCGCGATCGCGGATGCCGAGGTCGCCGTCCACGCCCCGCTACCGGTGGACCCGGCCACCCTGACCCAGGTGACGTTCCTGGGTCGCGGTTGGACGGTGGGACTCGCGTACGAGGCCGCGCTCAAATGCCGCGAGGCGGCACAGTTCTGGACCGAGGCGTATCCGGCCATGGACTACCGGCACGGGCCGATCGCCATCGCCGAACACAGCCGCGCGGTCTGGGTACTGGGTGAGGTCCCGCACGGGATCGAGTCCGACGTGGCGGCGACCGGTGCCACGTTCGTCCACTCTCGACTGGACCCGCTGGCCGAACTCGTCCTGACGCAGCGGCTCGCCGTCGCCCTCGCCGCGCACCGGCACCTCGATCCGGACTCCCCACGCCACCTGACGCGTTCGGTCGTGTTGACGTGACGGCGGACGTGGTGGTCGCCATCGACCTCGGGGGAACCGCGCTCAAGTGCGCGCTCGTGGGTGCGGACGGGACGGTACGGCACACCGAGCGCCACCCCACGCCCGCCGAGCGCGGCCCGGACGCCGTGGTCGTCACCGTGCTCGACGTGGCCGACGCACTCGCCGGCAAGGCCCGCGCGGACGGGCTGCGCCCGACAGCCGTCGGCGTCGTCGTGCCCGGAGTCGTCGACGAGGCCGCCGGGGTGGCGGTGTGGTCGGCGAACGTCGGGTTCCGCGACGTACCGCTGCGGGACCTGGTCGCCGAGCGACTGCGGCTGCCCGCGATCCTCGGCCACGACGTGCGTGCCGGAGGTCTCGCCGAGGCGCGACTGGGCGCCGGCAGGCAGGCAGGCCACGTGCTGTTCGTCGCGATCGGCACCGGTATCGCGGCGGCGTACACAGTGGACGGTCGTACGCTCGCCGGTGCCCACGGGGCCGCCGGGGAGATCGGGCACATCGTGGTCCGGCCGGACGGACCGGCCTGCGGTTGTGGCAACCGCGGCTGCCTCGAGGCGGTCGCGTCGGCGGCGGCGGTGGCCCGGCGGTACGGCGCGCTCACCGGTACCACCGACACCGGGGCGGCTCGCGTCGCCCAGCTCGCCGCGGCCGGTGACACGAGAGCGGGACTGGTCTGGCAAGAGGCGCTCGACGCGCTCGCCGACGGGTTGCTCACCGGGCTCGCCCTGTTCGACCCGGACGTGGTGGTCCTGGGCGGCGGGCTGGCCGAGGCGGGCGAAACACTGTTCGCGCCGCTGCGTACCGCCCTGCGGCAGAGGCTGACCTTCCACCGCGAGCCGCCGCTCGTTCCGGCCGCGCTCGGCGACGAGGCGGGCTGCCTCGGCGCCGCGCTGCTCGCCCTCGAGAAGGTGGCCTAGCCGTGCGGATCGCGGGCAGGGTCGTGACGCCCGACGGCGTCGTCCCGGACGGGTACGTACAGATCGACGGCGCTCAGGTCATCCGCGTGGGTCGGACCAAGAAAGTCCACGATGGACACTGGATCGTCCCGGGCTTCGTCGACATCCACGTGCACGGGGGCGGTGGGCACACCTTCACGACCGGAGACGCCACGGCCGCCCGGCTGGCCGTGGACTTCCACCGCCGGCACGGTACGACCACGATGCTGGCGAGCCTGGTCAGCTCGCCGTACGACCTCATGGTCGACGCGACCGAGGCCTTCGCGCCGCTCGTTGCCGAGGGTGTGCTGGCCGGTATCCACTTCGAGGGTCCGTACCTGTCGCTCGCCCGGTGCGGTGCGCAGAACCCGCGCTACCTGCGCGACCCGTCGCTGGACGAGCTGGCCACGCTCGTCGACCTCGGCCGCGGCGCGGTGCGGATGGTGACGCTCGCGCCGGAACGCGACGGTGCCCTACAGGCCATCAAGCTCCTGCGCGAACACGACGTCGTGGCGGCCATCGGGCACACCGACGCTACGTACGAGCAGACGCTGGCCGCGGTCGCCGCCGGGGCCACGGTCGGCACGCACCTGTTCAACGGCATGCCGCCACCCCACCACCGTGAACCCGGGCCGGTCTTCGCGCTCCTCGGCGCGCCGGAGGTGGTGTGCGAGCTGGTGGCCGACGGCTTCCACCTGCACGAGGGGACGCTGGCCTTCGCCGCTGGGCTGGCTGGGCCGCGCCGCGTAGCGTTGGTCACCGACGCCGTGGCCGCGGCCGGGATGCCGGATGGCGACTACGAGCTGGGTGGGCAGTTGGTTCAGGTAGCCGGCAACGCGGTCCGGCTGGCCCGCAACGGTGCGATCGCCGGCAGCACGCTGACGATGGCCGAGGCCCTACGCCGGACTGTCCACGCGGGAGTGTCCATGGTGGACGCGGTACGGATGGCGGCCACGACACCCGCCAGGGCGATCGGGCTCGGGGACACGGCCGGGGCACTGCGCCCCGAGATGCGCGCCGACCTCGTGGTGTTGGACGAGCAACTGCGCGTGCTCCGGGTCATGCGCGCCGGTGTCTGGCTCTGATCCGCGACAGCGCGAGGTAGCCGGCGAGCCCTACCGCCAGCACGGCGAAACCGGCCGCGACCGATCTCGTCGGTAGCGTGACCGCCAGCGTCAGGCAGCCCAGTAGCCCCAACGCGGCGACGATCCGACCGCGGCCCAGGGTCAGCGCGGACGCGTTGGTGACGGCGTAGTACACCAGCACCGTGCAGCTGGAGAAGCCGATCGCGGTCACCAGGTCGCCGAGCACCACGAGAGCGGTCACCGCAACCGCCACCGCGATCTCGGCCCGGTGCGGTACCTGGTACCGCTCGTGGACCGCCGCGAGCGCGTGCGGGAAGTCGCGTCGGCGGGCCATCGCCAGCGTGGTTCGGCCCACGCCGGCCAGCAGGGCCAGCAGGACACCGGTCACCGCGACGCCGGCCCCGATCCGGACCGCCCAGGCGAGCCACGGGGTGCCGGCGGCTTCGACGACGTCCGCTAGCGGCGCGGTGGACCGGGCGAGCGCGTCGACCCCGAGCACCCCGAGGGACACGACGGCCAGCAGCACGTAGATGAGCAGGACGATACCGAGCGCGACCGGGATCGCCCGCGGGATCGTGCGCTCCGGGTCGCGTACCTCCTCGCCGAGCGTGGCTATCCTTGCGTAGCCGGCGAACGCGAAGAACAGCAGGCCAGCCGCTGACAGCACGCCGCGGATCCCGGTACCCCCGGATTGTCCAATGTGGTCGATGTCGAACGGGCCGGCGGCCAGGCCCACGACGGCGACCGTGCCCAGCACGAGCATCGTCACGCTCACCAGCGCGGTAGTGGCCCACGCGGTCTTCTCGATCCCGAGCAGGTTGACCGCGGTCAGGGCGGCCACGGCGACGACGGCCACCAGCTTGGCGCCGGCGGGCCACACGTACGCGCCGATCGTCAGCGCCATCGCCGCGCAGCTGGCCGTCTTCCCGGTGACGAACGCCCAGCCCGCGAGGAACCCGGCGAGGTCGCCGAGCCGTTCGCGACCGTAGACGTAGGTGCCGCCGGATTCGGGATAGCGGGCGGCCAGCCGGGCGGAGCTGGTGGCGTTGCAGAACGCGACGGCACCGGCCAGCGCGAGCGCGACGAGCATGCCCGCGCCGCCCGCCAGCGCGGCGGCCGGCGCGAAGGCGACGAACACACCGGCGCCGAGCATCGAGCCGAGGCCGATGACGACGGCATCTCGGACGCCGAGGCGGCGGTCGAGCTGGGTCACGACAGCAATGCCCGGTTCCAGGGAATGCGCCAGACCAGCCGGTCGAGCAGGAGGCCGAGACAGATGCCGGCGAGGCCGTCGGTCAGCCAGTGGAAGCTCAGGTACGTCGTCGAGACGAGCAGGATCGCCGGCGGCGCGACCCGGATCGTCACATGCAACCACCGTGGCAGGTGCACGAGCGCTTCGAGCAGCACCACGATCACTCCATACCAGACGATCGCGACGACGAGGTGACCGGCGGGGTACGACTCGGCGTACTCCCCCGGCGGCAGGTTGTTGAACAGCTCCACCGCATCCGGGAGGGTGGACGACGGTGCCGCCCGGTCGGTCCACCACTTCAACGGCAGCACCGTGGCGGTGGTGAACACGAACGCGGTCACGACCGGCGACAGTGGACGGACGGTACGCGTCCGCCAGCACACCACCAGCGCGAGCACGCCGGCGACCACGGTGAGCACGCCACCCTGCCCGAGATAGTTCGCTGCGCGGGCAAGGTTGTCGAGGGCGGCCGGCCGGTGCGCGTCGCACCAGTCCCGTACGGCGAGGTCGGGATCGGTGAGGCCGGCCGCGAGAGCCGCGGTGATGGCTACGAACGCGGCGGCGAGTGCCGCCTCGATCCACCAACCGCCGCGTACCCGCACACCGCGAGGCTACCTACCGCTGTGCCGCAGTGCTGGCTCAGGTTCCGCCGCGGAGCTAGCGCTGCCGCGCCAGCCCCGCAGCGATGCGCTGCTGGATCAGGTCGATGCGGACGCCGGAGTTCGGGCAGCCGCCGAAGTGGTGCAGTGCGATGACCCGGTTCGAGCTGCGGGCCAGTACCGGCGAGCCGGACGACCCGCCGTCGGTGTCGCAGTAGTAGGACACGTCGGTCGCCTCGTCGTACCCCGTGTAGGAGGGGTTGTCGACGGCGCAGTTGCCGCTGGCGTCCGCGTCGCTGGCGGTCGCGATGGTCCCCGGCTCACCACGCGGGTGCTGCGGGATGTACACCTTCTCGCCGGCGATGGCCCGGCGGGTCTCCGCCTCGAGGTAGCCGAACTTCTTGACGGCTTCGAAGTCGTCCACTGTGAACAGTGTGAAATCGAGCACCTCGTCGGTGAGCAGCACGTCGCGTGCCCACACCTTGGTCGGGCGGAACACCGCGTAACCACCGCACTTGGCGCACTGGTAGTTGAACCACACCTCGGTGTCGTGCGCGTCGCCGCTCTCGGCCAGGCAGTGGTTGTTCGTGAGCATCCGGTTGTCCGGACCGAAACGCCAACCCGTGCACAGCTCGATACCGTTGATGAGCAGCCGGGCGACGGCCTTGGAACGGCGGTACAGCACGGGATCCGACTCGCGATAGCACACCGCGTCGGTCTTGTCGTCGCTGCCGCACACGCTCTCCTCGACGTGGCCCGCCGGCGGTGCCTTGCCACGCCGGGGCGCCGAGCGCTCCGGCAGGTCGCCGCGCTCGAGACGCTCGGCCACGGTGTAGCCCCGGGCGACCCGGTCGATGGTCACCCCGAGACCGGAGAGCATGCCGCGGACGCCGATCGGGTCGGCATGCGCCGGGTGCAGCGTCACCACGGCGGCCTCCCCGGTGACGGACATGGCCCACCGCCCGGACGCGAGCTGCCCGGCGTCGTACCGGTAGACCTCCGTGCCCGTCGGGTCGGCCACGGTCAGGTAGTCGCCTGGCAGCAGCAACGCCCGGGCGACGTGCACCTTGACATAGGGCGCGCCGGGGTAGCGGAACGTCTGCGACCGGGTACCGCGCAGGTAGCCGAGAGCGCGGTTGACGAACTCGACGGTACCGATCTCGCCGCGGCCACCGATCGTCGTCGGGCGCCCGGATCGGCCGCCTCCGCTGTCACCGGCGTCCGGCACCAGCTCGACCGCGCCCGGCGCGATGTACTGGTGAGCCGGTGGTGCCGCCGCCGGTGCGATCCCCGCTACCGTGGCGACCAGGAAGAGCCCGAGAACCAGCCCCGCCGTACGCCGCATCGACTCCCCCTCTCGCAGGGCGCCGCCCTGCGCTGCCCGCTCCCGGGTGTGTAACGAACTACCGGCATGCTGGTTGCCATGCGGATCACCTCGGCGCTCGTGGAGCCGGCCCTGCTGGATCTGCCGTGGTCGACTCCACTCGAGGAGTGGCCGGCGGATCAGCTCGTCGCCCTGCCCCAGGGCATTTCCCGGCACGTCGTGCGGTTCGTCCGCATCGCCGGTGTGGTCTACGCGGTCAAGGAGATCGACGAACGGATCGCCGAGCGGGAGTACGGACTGCTGCGTGCGCTCGAAAGGCTGGGTGCGCCGGCGGTCGAGGCGATGGCCATCGTGGCCGACCGTGCCGACTTCGGGGGTGAACCGCTGGAGCCCGCGCTCGTCACCCGGCACCTGCACTTCTCGCTGCCGTACCGGGCGCTGTTCTCCCACACGTTGCGACCGGACACGGTGTCGCGGCTGCTGGACGCGCTCGCGGCGTTGCTCGTACGGCTGCATCTGACCGGGTTCTTCTGGGGCGACTGCTCGCTGTCGAACACGTTGTTCCGCCGAGACGCGGGCGCATTCGCCGCCTACCTCGTCGACGCCGAAACCGGTGCGCTGCACCCGCGGCTGTCCAACGGGCAGCGTACCGAGGACCTGGAAGTCACCCGGGTGAACATCTTCGGTGAGGCGCTCGACCTCGCGGCGGCCGGGCTGTTGCACCCGTCCGTCGATCCGGAGGCGATGGCCCATGACGTCGTACGGCGGTACGAGTCCCTGTGGCACGAGCTGACGTACGAGCAGCAGATCGACCGCGACGGCCGGCATCACCTGGAGAAGCGCGTCCGGCGGCTCAACGAGCTCGGCTTCGACATCGGCGAGCTGCAGATGTCCACTGTGGATGGTTCGAGCTCGTTCCTCGTCCGGCCGAAGGTGGTCGACGCGGGTCACCACACCCGGCGGCTGCTACGGCTGACCGGGCTGGACGCGGAGGAGAACCAGGCTCGACGGCTGCTCAACGACCTTGACACGTACCGCGCCGAGAGCGACGTACCGGACGAGCAGCAGGCCGCCCACCGGTGGGTGACCGAGGTGTTCGAGCCCGTAATCCGTGCGGTACCGGCCGACCTGCGCCGCAAGCTGGAGCCGCCCGAACTCTTCATCGAGGTGATCGACCACCGGTGGCGGCTGGGTGAGCAGACCGGGCGGGATGTCGGGCTCGCCTCGGCCGTGCAGTCCTTCATGGCAGACGTGCTCGTGCACCGGCCGGACGAGCAGGCGGTCCTCGGCTACGACGCGGGCTGAGGCGTGCTCGACACGATCGGCGCGGGTGCGGCCCGGCCGAGCGTCCGGTTGAGCCCCTCACGTGTCGCCACGATGGTCAGCCGGTCGTTGTGCACCAACCGCTGCTGCGGGCCGGGTGTCCACAGTGGTCGCGGCTCACCGAACTGGGTCACCGCGATCACCGCCGCCTCGCCAGCGACGTTGGCGGCCGCGACCGGAGCGCCGTCGAGCGCCGCGCCCTTCCCGACCGGTACCTCGGCGATCAGCAGGACGTGCCGGTCGATCGGGATGATCTGGTTGACCTCGCGGTCCATCATCGCGGCCGCGAACGCCGGAGCGGCCAGGTACGACACGCTCCGTGAGAAGTTGATGTTGAACGCGTGCTGTACCCGCTCCGCGAACTGGCCGTCGAAGAGTCGTAGCACCACGCGCAGCTTCGGCCGTACCTCGCGGCCGTGCAGTGCCGCCTGGAGGTTCGTCACGTCGTCGGTGGACAGTGCGACGAGCGCGCGGCAGGTACGCACGCTGGCGGCGTTCAGCGTCTCGGCGAGACTGGCGTCCCCGATGATCAGCGGGATGCCCAGTTCGCGCGCGAGCAGCGCGCCGCGGGCCGACTCGTTCTTGTCGATGGCAACCACGCCGACCCGCAGGTCGTACAGCTCCCGGATGACCCGGGTGCCGACGTTGCCGAGCCCGATGACGATCACGTGATCCTCGATCGGCGCTTGTAGCCGACCCTGCGAGGCCGCGATGCGCGCGTTCACGATGCCCTCGACGATCGCCGCGGTCACGAGCGGAATCAACGCGACTCCGGCCACGACGAGAACGAGCTGGAGCGCCTCGACCCACGGGTCACGGGTGTCGGTCGCCGCGCCCGCGACCGTGGTGATCAGCGTGGTGTAGAACGTCCGCCAGATGCCCTGCGGATGGCGAAGCTCCAGCGCGGTACCGGCCAGGAGCACCACGCCGATCAGGCCGATGACCGCGAGCTGCAGCTTGCGGCTCACGACCCCGCGCAGTCCACGTAGCACCGTCGACAGTGGACGGCGACGCTTCAGGTGCACGTTCACCTTCGTCGGGGCCGGCCGAGCCGCCGGCGCGTTGGGGTTGACGGAGGCGAGCACGATGTTCGCCCGGCCCTGCTCGGCGGGCAACAGCAACGGGCGGTTGGGGAACGTGGTGTCGGCCAGCGCACAGACGACGTCCTCGGCGCGCACGTCCTGCCGACGCGTGACGAACAGCGTGCGGCTCGGCAGCCGTACCGTGTTCGGGTCGACCTCGCCGAGCGCCACCGCCACGAACTCCGGCGCGGCCATCTCGGCATCGGAGAGCACCACCGGCGGTTCCACGGAGAACAGCCGCCGGATGCCTTCGCCGAGTCGCATGTTGAACATCCGGACGACCAGGCGTACCTCAGGATTGAGCTCGCGGGCCAGCAACGCCGCGTGGATGTTGCCCACGTCGTCCTGCTGGACCAGCGCGAGCGCCGCGGCGGTGTCCAGCCGCGCCGCGCGCAGGGCATGCTCGTCCACCCGCGCCACCCGGACGATCCGCACTCCCGGCAACTCGGCGAGGTCCGGCTCGTCGCCGCGGCGCCACGGGGTGAGGATCACGGTCACCGGTACGCGGTACGAGTGGACCAGTGCGTCGACGATCCGGTACGCGACCGAGTCGCTGCCGCAGACCACGTAGTGCCGGCGGTTGTCGCCGTTCGCGACCTCGCGGATGTTCTCGCGTACCCGCGACACGAAGGAACGTCGGGTCTCGCGGCGCAGGAAGGGGACACGCGACACGCCGGAATAGTACGCGCCCGCTCGCTGGGTGCAGCCGGCACAAAGTGAAGGGAGCAAAGCGACCGGAGCGACTGCCGGCTACACCCAGCTCGAGGGGCGGGCGCGCGCGGCCGCGGAGGCGGCCGCAGGACTTACAGCGGTACAAACCAGGTGCCAATCCACACCGGATTGCCCCAGTTCGTCGTTGCTGAAATAGACGCTCTCGTCCCTTACCGAATGGATGAAGATGAACAAGTGGTTCTACCGCGCGGTCGGCACCGTCGGTATCGTCGCGGGCGGCGTTGGGCTGCTCGGCGGCACCGCCCAGGCGAACGAGACGCCGAGCGCCGATCCGCAGGCGCTGCGCGGGCTATTCGACGACCTGCTCGCCCCGACCGCCGGACTGGACCGGCTCGCCCCCGTTGCGCTGCCCGTGGACGCGCCCGGTGTGCTGGGTTCGCTGCCGGTGACCGACCTGCTGCCGGTAGCCGGCCTGGGCGCGCCGGCCGAGTCCCTGCCCGGGCTGCCCGTGCTCAACCGGGTGGGTGAGCTGCCGCTCGTCAGCCAGCTCGGCGTCAGCCAGCTCGGCGTCGGCGACCTCGGCCGGGACGTGCTCCCGCTGGCCGGTGGCCTGGCGGGCGACCTCGGCGTCGGCCCCGGTGGCTCAGTCTTCGCGATCGACGGCCCGAACGACCCGCTGCCAGCCGGCGTGACCGACGCGCTCGCGTCCGCTCAGCGCGACGCCGGTACCGAGGACCTGCCCCTAGTCGGCGGTCTGCTGGGCGGTGGCGGTGGCGGCGACCAGGCCGGTGGCGCCGCGCTCGGCGGGCTGCCCGTGGTCGGTGGCCTCGCCAAGGGCGGCGGTAGCGACCTGCCCGTGCTGAGCGGCCTGCCGGTCCTCGGCGGGCTCCTCGGTGGCGCACGGCACCAGGCGGTCGTCGACGACCCGACACTGACCGACGACCCGGACGTCGACATGGACGCGCCGGCCGACTTCGCGCTCGCCCGCCCGGCACCGACCGCGCGGGCCGGCGAGCGGCCGATCGCGTTCGACATCGACGACGAGTACACCGAGCGCAGCTACGTGCCGCGGCACGCCGCGCAGGAGGAACTGCCGCTGGTCGGCGACCTGGGTTCGCTGCCGTTGCTCGGTACCGCCCGGTCGCTGCCGCTTGTCGGAAACCTGCTCGGCGGGCTCTAGGCGAAGATTTGATCCGTCGTCATCGATAGCCGAGGGGTCGCCGCACACCGCGGCGACCCCTCGATGTTTTGTCCGATCGGAGGACTGCGATGCGGCGGATGCGCACGAACACTCCATGGATGCAAGAGACCGGCTTCCTGACCCGACGCCAGCGCCGCTGGGCCTGGCTGGGCTTCCTGGCTACCGCGGTGAACGCACCGGTGGCCGCCCGGTTCCTCGACGATGCCTCGTGGCTGTTCTGCGCGTGCGTGTCGGCGATGGTCGCGTTCCTGCTGTTGATCGACGACCGCACCAGGCGGATGGGCACTGCCCGGCGCCGCCTCGACGAGGACTAGCGCCGGGCTCTACCAGCGACTAGCTGGCGTCGGCGATCTCGGCGAGCACGTCGGCGGGCACCTCGACCACGGTCTCGTGAGCGGGGATTTCGAGCTGCGCGAGCGTGTCCGCGTCGGTAACGCGCCAGCCCTGGACGACGAAGGTGCCCCGGTCCGTGCGGTACAGCGAGGGGCAGTTGCTGTCGCCGGAGCGCTGCGTCTTTCGGATGAAGGTCAGCTTCATATGGTGGTTCCCCGTTTCCTAGGTGTGTGCAACGGCACACCGTTGCCGCTCGGATCTCGCTGAATTATGCGGGTTGAACGGCCGTCAGACGGGGACGAACCGTGCCATGGGCGTCGCTATGGCCCGGTCGAGCGTATATCGCTACGGCCTGATTCGGCCCGATCGACGGAGCGTCCCGAGCGAGGCTTGCGACCCCCGCGACCACGGACTGTGGTATGCGTATATATTGCATGAAAACAGGACTGCTTAGGACTGATTAGGCCGAAACCGACCATACTCGACCGGTTGGCGGGTCAGAATCAAACGGTCCTCGTTGAGTGCACGGTCGGAACTCGGGGGTTGCGATGGCCGCGCCGCTGGACGTCACCGGGGCGACCGCCGAAGCCCCACCCGAGGCGGTGCTCGAGGGTGCGGGTAAGGCGATCGAAGGCCGTTCGCTGGGCCAGATCGCCTGGATGCGGCTCAAGCGCGACAAGTTCGCGCTGGCCGGCGGCGTAGTGATCATCCTTTTGATCTTGTCGGCGATTCTCGCACCACTGCTCACGAAGATCACGGGCGGTCCGCCCAACGAGTTCCACCAGGATCTCATCGACCCCACGTTCAGCAAGCCGGTCGGCGACGGGCCGTTCGCGGGCTTCAGCTGGGCCCACCCGTTGGGCGTGGAGCCGCGATCCGGCCGTGACGTCTTCAGCCGCATCCTGTACGGCGCCCAGATCTCACTCGTCATCGGCTTCCTCGCCACGCTCGTCTCGGTGGCGATCGGGGCGACGATGGGCGTGATCGCGGGCTACTTCGGCGGCTGGATCGACACGGTGATCAGCCGGACCATGGACGCGTTCCTGGCGTTCCCGCTGCTGCTGTTCGCACTCGCGCTGGCCGGCGTCATTCCGGACCACGCGTTCGGGCTTTCCGGCAACACGCTGCGGGTCGCCGTACTCGTGTTCATCATCGGGTTCTTCAACTGGCCGTACATCGGCCGCATCATCCGGGGCCAGACGCTGTCGTTGCGCGAGCGGGAGTTCGTGGACGCGGCGCGCAGCCTCGGCGCCCGTAGCTCGTACGTGCTGCGGCGGGAGTTGCTGCCGAACCTCATCGCACCGATTCTCGTGTACGCGACGCTGATGATCCCGACCAACATTCTGTTCGAAGCGGCGCTGTCGTTCCTCGGCGTCGGAATCCGGCCACCGACCCCGTCCTGGGGAAAGATGCTCGCGGACGCCGTGGGCTACTACTCGGTGGCACCTATGTACATGGTCGTGCCGGGTCTCGCGATCTTCATCACAGTGATGGCGTTCAACCTGCTCGGCGACGGCCTGCGCGACGCGCTCGATCCGCATGCGCGTTGAGAGGGCTGACACGGAGGGTGCAGCAGTGAACCGAAGGAAATTAACTAGTATCACCGCCGCCGGCCTGGCCCTCGGCCTGCTGGCCTCGTGCGGTGGGGGTGGTGGCACCGACAACAACGGCGCGACCGGCTTCAACGCGGCGGCGGAACGGGTCGTCAACCAGTCCACGAAGACGGGTGGGACCCTGCAGGGGGCTCTGTCCAGCGACTGGGACTCGATCGACCCGGGCAACACCTACTACGCGTTCTCGTGGAACTTCGCGCGCACGTACGGCCGCGCGCTGACGACGTTCAAGACCGGTGCCGGAGACGCGGGCCTCGAGCTGACGCCCGATCTGGCTCAGGGCCTGGGTGAGGTCAGCGCCGACGGCAAGACGGTCACCTACAAGTTGCGGCCGAACATCAAGTTCGAGGACGGTACGCCGGTCACCTCCAAGGACGTCAAGTACGCGGTGGCCCGCACGTACGCCCGTGACGTACTGCCCAACGGTCCGACGTACTTCGTCGACCTGCTCGACGCGGGGGACTACGCGGGGCCGTACAAGAACAAGGATCTGAACGCCTTCACGGGTATCCAGACGCCGGATGACCAGACCATCGTGTTCAAGTTGAAGCAGCCGTTCGGCGACTTCGACTACCTGGTGTCCAGCCCGCAGACCGTACCGGTGCCGCAGGCCAAGGACACCGGTGCCAAGTACCTGGAGCACCCGATCTCCACCGGGCCGTACAAGGTTGACTCGTACGTGCCGGGCAAGGAGTTCATCCTGTCCAAGAACACCAACTGGGACGCGTCGACCGACCCGAACCGCAAGCAGCTTGCCGACAAGATTGACATCAAGCTGAACACCAACGCCGAGGACATCGACAACCGGCTGCTCGCCGGCTCGCTGGACTTCGACGTCGCGGGTTCGGGCGTACAGGCGTCCGCGCAGTCGAAGATCCTGTCCAACGCCAGCCTGAAGGAGAACGCGGACAACGTGTTCAGCGGGCGGCTGTGGTACTTCGTGATGGACGAGAAGGTCGCACCGTTCGACAACGTCGACTGCCGCAAGGCCGTGCAGTACGCGACCGACAAGGTCTCGCTGCAGACCGCGTACGGCGGCCCGGTCGCGGGTGGCGATATCGCGAACACGATGCTCCCGCCGAACATCGTTGGGCACCAGGACTTCAACCTGTACCCGACACCCGACAACAAGGGTGACGTGAACAAGGCCAAGGAGGCGCTCGCCGCCTGCGGCCAGCCGAACGGCTTCAACACGAAGATCCTGCTTCGGTCGGACCGCCCGCACGAGGTGTCCGCGGGTGAAGCGCTGCAGCAGGCGCTGGCGAAGGCCAACATCAAGGCCGAAATCGTGTCGGTACCGGCCGGGCAGTACTACACCCGGTTCGCCGGCGCGCCGAACTACATGCACCAGAACAACATCGGCATCGCGTTCACCGGTTGGCAGGCGGACTGGCCCACCGGCTTCGGCTTCCTGCAGCAGCTCGTCGACGGTCGGACCATCAAGCCTCAGGGCAACACGAACATCGAGGAGATGAACCTGCCGAACGTCAACGCCCTGTTCGACCAGGCGGCGGCGTCCAAGGACCCGGCGCAACGGGAGCAGATCTACGGCCAGATCGACAAGGCCGCGATGGAGCAGGCGTCCGTCGTGCCCTTCCTCTACGGAAAGGGTCTGCTGTACCGCAATCCGCAGATGACCAACGTGGTGATCTCGTTCGCGTACGGCATGTACGACTACTCGATTCTCGGCATCTCGTAACGAAGGACGGTGAAGGCATGGGTGGCCGGTCCGGGCGTACCGGGTCGGCCACCCTACGCCCTACCGCTGGAGGCCCGGCGTGACCAGATACATCCTCACCCGCGTGCTCGGTGCCGTGCTGATGCTGGTGGTCACCAGCATCGTGGTCTTCGGCATCTTCTTCATCGTGCCGCGGCTCGCCGGCCAGACGACCGACCAGCTCGCCGCGCAGTACGTCGCGAAGGATCCGAGCCCGGAGGAGATCGCGGCCATCAAGCAGAAGCTCGGCCTCGACCAGCCCGTAGTCATCCAATATGGACGGTTCGTCAAGGGCATCGTGGTCGGCCGGGAGTTCCAGTTCGGACCGGACACCGAGTACTGTCCGCCGCCCTGCTTCGGCTACTCGTTCAAGACCCAGCGGCCGGTGTGGCCCGACCTCGTGGACCGGCTCAGCGTGACGTTCTCGCTGGCGATCGGCGCGTCCATCATCTGGCTGGTAGCCGGGGTCTCGATCGGCGTACTCTCCGCGCTGCGCCGCGGCACCTTCTTCGACCGGTTCGCCATGATCATCGCGCTGGCGGGGGTATCGCTACCCATCTTCTTCACCGGTCTGCTGTCGCTCGCGCTTTTCAAGCCGACCGGCGTGAACTACGTCCCGTTCACCGACAGCCCGTTCGAATGGGCGTACAACCTGCTGCTGCCCTGGATCACGCTGGCTTTCCTGTACGCCGCCCTGTACGCGCGACTCACCCGCGCCGGGATGCTCGAGACGATGAGCCAGGACTTCATCCGTACCGCGCGGGCCAAGGGGCTACCCGAGCGCACGGTGACCACCAAGCACGCGCTGCGGGCGACCCTCACCCCGATCCTGACGCTCTTCGGCCTCGACATCGGTCTGCTCCTGGGCGGCGCGGTGCTGACCGAGAGCACGTTCTCCCTCCCTGGCATCGGCCGGTACGCCATCGACGCGATCGGCAACAACGACCTGCCGCAGGTGCTCGGTGTGACGATGCTGGCCGCGTTCTTCATCGTCGTCGCGAACCTGATCGTGGATATCTTGTACGCCGTCGCCGACCCGCGGGTGAGGTTGTCATGACGCCGTTGCTCGAGGTCGATGACCTTCGAGTCCACTTCCCCACCGACGACGGTCTGGTCAAGTCGGTGGACGGGCTGTCGTTCTCGCTGGAGCGGGGCCAGACGCTCGGCATCGTCGGCGAGTCCGGCTCGGGCAAGAGCGTTACCAGCCTCGCCATCATGGGACTGCACAATCGACGCCGGGCGCGGATCACCGGCGAGATCAGGCTGGACGGCGAGAACCTCGTGTCCGCGTCCGCGGACCGCGTACGCGGCCTGCGCGGCAAGAAGATGGCCATGATCTTCCAAGACCCGCTGTCGGCGATGCACCCGTACTACACCATCGGCGCGCAGATCGTGGAGGCGTACCGGATCCACAACCCGGTCAGCAAGGCGGTAGCCCGCAAGCACGCGGTCGAGATGCTCCGCCGGGTGGGCATCCCGCGACCGGAGGACCGCGTCGACGACTACCCCCACCAGTTCTCCGGCGGTATGCGGCAGCGCGCGATGATCGCGATGGCGCTGTCCTGCGACCCGGAGCTGCTGATCGCCGACGAGCCCACGACCGCCCTCGACGTGACCGTGCAGGCCCAGATCCTGGACCTGATCCGGGATCTGCAACGCGACTTCGGCACCGGCGTCATCATCATCACCCACGACCTCGGGGTGGTGGCCGAGCTGGCTGACGACATCCTCGTGATGTACGCCGGCCGGGCCGCCGAGTACGCCCCCGCCGACGACATCTTCAACCGGCCCGAGCACCCGTACACCTGGGGTCTGCTCGGCTCGGTACCTCGCCTGGACCGGGAGCCGACCGACCGGCTGCTGCAGATCAAGGGCACCCCGCCCAGCCTGATCAACGTGCCGCGGGGCTGTCCGTTCCACCCGCGCTGCCCGTACGCGGAGTTGAACGGCGGGCGCAGCGAGAGCGTCGTACCGGAGCTGGTCGACACCGGCGGCGGCCACCGCGTCGCCTGCCACCTGCCGCAGGAGACCAAGCACCGCATCTGGGCCGAGGAAATCGCGCCGCGTCTGGAGGGGGGGTCCAATGGGTGACCTGCTGGAAGTAACCGGGCTGCGTAAGCACTTCCCGGTCACCCGAGGGGCGATCCGCCGGCGCAAGGTCGGTGCGGTCAAGGCCGTCGACGGCCTCGACTTCACGGTACGGACCGGCGAGACTCTCGGCCTGGTCGGTGAATCCGGCTGCGGCAAGACGACCACGGGCCGGATGCTGGTGCGGCTGCTCGAGCCCACCGAAGGCCGCATCGTGTTCGAGGGCCACGACATCACGCACCTGTCGCAGAACCACATGCGACCGCTACGCCGCGACATCCAGATGATCTTCCAGGACCCGTACTCGTCGCTGAACCCCCGGCACACCGTCGGCGCGATCGTCGGTGCGCCGTTCCGCATCCAGGGGGTACGCACCGAACAGGGCACCAAGCGGTCCGTCCAGGAGCTGCTGGAACTGGTGGGACTCAGTCCCGAGCACTACAACCGGTACCCGCACGAGTTCTCCGGCGGACAGCGGCAGCGCATCGGCATCGCCCGTACCCTCGCCCTGCGCCCGAAGCTCATCGTCGCCGACGAGCCGGTGTCCGCTCTGGACGTGTCGATCCAGGCGCAGGTCGTCAACCTGCTGGAGGACCTGCAGGAGGAGCTGAACCTGACGTACATCGTCATCGCCCACGACCTGTCCGTGGTGCGGCACATCAGCGACCGCGTAGCGGTCATGTACCTCGGCCGTATCGTCGAGCTGGCCGATCGCAATGCCCTGTACGAGCGGCCGATGCACCCGTACACGGTCGCCCTGATGTCCGCGGTGCCGATCGCGGCGGCGCACGGCAGCGCAGAACGTCGCGAGCGGATCCGGTTGCAGGGTGACGTACCCAGCCCGCTGAACCCGCCGCCCGCCTGTCCGTTCCACACCCGTTGCTGGAAGGCGCAGGACATCTGCCGTACGGTCACCCCGCCGCTCGAGGAGAAGGTGCCCGGCCACTTCGCCGCCTGCCACTTCCCGGAGAACCTGCCGTGATGATCGACGCACTTCCGGCGAAGCCGGCGTTATCCGGCGCCGCGTAGGGCCACTTTCGCCGTAATTGCGTTGATCGAGGGGGCTGGAGCCGACGGCGGGACTCGAACCCGCAACCTATCGATTACAAGTCGATTGCGCTGCCAGTTGCGCCACGTCGGCCAGTCATCCCAGATCGTACGTCGCTCCCGCCGCCGTCTTCTCACCGGGCATACCGCCCGAACCGGGCTATTGCTTCGACGATCAAGCACTTGGCAAGACCGCCATTCGGCATCTACCGTGGCGGCACCACCTTTACTCGGATCGTCCGGCACGTTCCTGCCGGTGAAGGGATGCTTCAGCATGGCTACGGTCACGTACTCCAAGGCCACTCGGACCTATCCGGGGACCAAGAGCCCCGCGGTCGACTCGCTCGACCTCGAGATCGGCGATGGCGAGTTCCTCGTACTGGTCGGTCCCTCCGGTTGCGGCAAGTCCACCAGCCTGCGCATGCTCGCCGGGCTGGAGGATGTCGACTCCGGCGCGATCTACATCGACCAGCGCGACGTCACCCATCTGCCGCCGAAGGCCCGCGACATCGCGATGGTCTTCCAGAACTACGCCCTGTACCCGCACATGACCGTGTACGAGAACATGGCGTTCGCCCTCAAGCTGCGCAAGACCCCGAGGCCGGAGATCGAGCGGCGGGTCAAGGAAGCGGCCGCTCTGCTGCAGCTCGAGGAGTACCTGAGCCGTAAGCCCAAGGCCCTGTCCGGCGGCCAGCGCCAGCGCGTCGCCATGGGCCGCGCGATCGTCCGCGAGCCGCAGGTCTTCCTGATGGACGAACCACTGTCCAACTTGGACGCAAAGCTGCGCGTGCAGACCCGTTCGCAGATCGCCGCCCTGCAGGCGAAGCTCGGCACGACCACCGTCTACGTAACGCACGATCAGGTCGAGGCCATGACGATGGGCCACCGCGTGGCGGTCCTCCTCGACGGCATCCTGCAGCAGGTCGACACACCACGCTCGCTGTACGACGAGCCCGCCAACGTGTTCGTCGCGGGCTTCATCGGCTCGCCGGCCATGAACATCAAGACCGTCCGGCTGCGGGACGACGGCGCGCTGTTCGGCAGCATGCTGCTGCCGCTGACCCGCGAGCAGGTCGAGGCCGCGCGCGCGGAAGGCGGCAACTCCACGGTGACCGTCGGCTTCCGGCCCGAGAACTGCGACCTCGTCAGCGCCACCGAGGGCGGCATGCCCGTCGAGGTCGAGCTGGTGGAAGAGCTGGGTTCCGACGCGTACGTGTACGGCCACGCCGCACTGGGCGACGAGGGCGCCGACGTCGAGCGGTTCGTCGTCCGCACCGACGGCCGCAATACTCCATCGATGGGCGACATTGTGTACGTCAAGCCACAGGCCGGCGAGCACCACGCCTTCCACGCCGTGACCGGCGAGCGCATCTAGCAGAACGTGAGTGGTGGCGGGCGCCCGCGCCTGGACGCCCGCCACCTTCGTCGGTCCGCCGCCACGCCGGCGGACCGACGTTTATGTTGAGATCTTGCCGGTACCGGCGCCGGCCATGACGCTGGCCCTCACGCCGCTCGGAGCGTCCACTGTGTAGCCGTACGGGATCGAGTTGACCGAACCACCGGTCTGACCCGGTGCCGAGTTGACGAACACGTTGTTGGTAGCCACCAGCGAACCCGCTGGCGAGCTGCCCTCACCCAGGTGGTACGTGTCTCCGACGTTCTCGAAGTAGTTTCCTTCGACCCGCACCCCGCCTTGGATCGTCGAAGCGATGGCGTAGCCGTCGCCGCCGGGGATGTTCAGGTAGTAGTTGTTGAAGACGTGTACCGGGTTGCCGAAGCGCACCCGCGGGTTGCGCTGCTGGCAGTTGTTGAACCAGTTGTGGTGGTACGTGATCCGCAGGTGCCCGACATCCTCGCCGGCGTTGCTGTCACTGTGGCCCACCAACGAGCACTTGATGTGGTCGTGGAACACGTTCCACGACACGGTGATGAAGTCCGCGGCGTGGGTCATGTCCAGCAAACCATCGTAGAAGTCGGTACCGGATGTCGTATTGCTGGACAGGTCGTTGTGGTCGATCCAGATCCGCGTGCCGTGGTCGACGTGGATCGCGTCGCCGTTGCCGTTGCCGGCCTGGACGTTCGAGATCCGCATGTTCCGCACGATGACGTTGCTGACGTCGCTGATGTTCAGCCCGCAACCGTTCAGACCCGAGCCCGACCCGACACCGAGAATCGTTTTGTTCGCGGAGACCCGTACGTCGGCCGAACAGCTGAAGTTGCCGCTGACCCGGATGATCTGCGGTCCGCTCGCGGCGACGGCCGAGTTCAGGGCCGACAGGCTCGTGACCGTAACCGTCGGGCCACCCGCGCCGCCGGTGGTACCGCCGCCCTGCGTCGCCCAGCCGATGAGGTTGCCGGGTGGCGGCGGAGGAGGTGGCGATGTGGACTGCGACGGCGTCGGAGTCGGTGAGCTGGTGGTTGGCGGCGGGGGTGGCGGGCCAACCGTGTCGGAGACGATGACGTCGTCGAATCTCGCCGTGGCGTGGAACGTCTGCATGGCGATCCGGCCGTTGTCCTCCATCGTGTTCGTGCCGGAGGCGACCTGTGTACCGTCCACGAAGCCGCGGATGGTGGTACCCGTCGCTTCGATCCGCAACAGATACCAAACGCCGGTCGAGACTGTTCGGGACGCCGAGCCGATCACGGTCACCGAGCTGCCGTTGACCGCCTGCAGCTCGACCCGATTGGCGTTGATGAGTGCCAACCGGTAGAACTTTGTCGCGCCGCTGGTGCGGGCGGAGATGCCCACGAACCGGCCGGACCCGTCGAAGGCCAGCGGCTTGACCCTCGCCTGGACGGTGTAGTTGGTCCAGCTCGTCGAACCGGCGAAGTTCCGCGCCAGCTCACTGGCCAGGTTGCCCTGTTGCATGACCAGCGAGCCGTCGCTGACCACCGTCCAATCGCCGCCGGACTTGGACCAGCCGCTGATGTTTCCGTCCTGGAAATCGTCGCTGAAAAGCGTGGCGGCATTGGCGACCGATGTCACGCCGAGCACGAGCACGACGGCCACCAGCGCCGAGCCAGCCGCGGCCAACCACCGCCCGCGACGCGTACCGATTCTTCGCAGTGTCATTTGGTGCCTCCCCTAGATGTGACCCACGCCGGCGCCCGCCATGACGATCGCCTTGACGTTGCTCGGGTTGTCGAGCGTGTAGCTGTAGTACGTGTTCGGTTCCTGTACGGTGCCGCTGCAGTCCGGCGTTCCGGGCTCGGTACCGGCGAAGACGTTGTTCCGCGCCACGCACCGGCCGGCCGGGCCGGCATAGTGGTTGGTCACCGGCTCTTCGACGCTTTCGAAGTAGTTGCCTTCGACCATGCAGCCGGCATTGGCCTGGCACGCCACCCCCACATCGGTGTTGTGGATGTAGTAGTTGTTGTAGACGTGCACCGGCTCGCCGAAACGCACCCGCGGGTTGCGCTGAGGCGTGTTGTCGAACCAGTTGTGGTGGTAGCTGACCTTCAGCCGGCCGATGTCCTGGGCACCGTTGCTGTCGTCATGGCCGAGCAGCATGTTCTTCGTGTGGTTGTGCGTGTGGTTCCACGACACCGTGACGTACGACGAGCCACGCTTGATGTCGATCAGACCGTCGAAGCCCTGGGCCAGGTCGTTGTGGTCGATCCACACGTGGTGCGAGAACATCTGTACGTTGATGGAGTCGTCCGCCGCGTTGCGGAAGACCAGGTTGCGGATGATGACGTTGTGTACGGCATTCGCCGGTGGCGTGGTTACATCGGAAATCGGCAGTCCGACGTTGAATCCGCCACCGGTGATTCCGGAGGTGGACCCGATTCCGATGATGGATTTGTCCGAGCTCACATCGTGCATCGGGCCGGGCAGCGAGATCATGCCGCGGACGCAGATGTTCAGCGGGCCGGGCTGGGCAATCGACGACAGCAGTTCCGCCGCCGTGTCGACCTCGACGGTCGGGCCGCCCGCGCCACCCGTCGTACCGTTCTGCCCCAACGCGTTGACCGACGCGAAGCCGGCCGGTGAGCCCGAAGTCGTACAGGTGCCCGGCGGAGGCGGCGAGGTCGGCGGTCCCGACGTGGGCGGCGAACTGGTCGGCGGCGGCGTGATCGTGTCGGTGACGACCACGTCGTCGAACGAGGCGCTCGCGTTGAATGTCGCCAGCCCGATCCTGCCGGAGCTGAACTGCGAGTCGGTGGCGGACGCGACGTTGAGGCCGTTGACGAAGCCGCGCAACGACGTACCGGCGACGTCGAGCTGCAACGTGTACCACGTGCCGAGGGAGAACGGCACAGTGGCCGACGCCAGCGTTGTCGACGACCCGCCCACGAGCTTCTTGAGTTCGACGCGGCCGCTGCTGCGCAATGCGAGGTAGTAGTACGACGTCATCGACTGGGCGCGCGCCAGCACGGCGGCGAAACGGTCGGAACCGTTGACCGCCAACGGTTTCACCCGCGCCTGCACCGAGTAGTTCGTCCAACTCGACGAACCGGTCTGAGCCCTGGCGTCGCTACTCGTACTGGACTGCCGGTACACCAGCGAGCCGTCGGTAACCACCGACCAGCTCCCACCGGACTTCGTCCATCCGTCGGCGTTGCCGTCCTGAAAGTCGTCGGACAGCAGCGTCGCCGCGTACGCCGCCGTGGTGACGACGACGACCAGTGCGGTCACGACGCCGCCAGCAGCCGCGGCGAGCCACAACCGCCGCTTGTTTAGTAACACTTCGGACCTCCCTGCCGGGCAATCTCAGACCGCGGGCGCGGGCGCGGCCGGGGGGACAGGCGTGTGGTGGGTACGGGTCGTCCGCGCTGGTGCCGGCGGGGCGGCACCAAACGCGGAGTTGGTTAGGACGGGGCGGCTGCAACTGGGAGGATGAGCCGCCCCGCCAGCCTGCGCGCTGGTCGACGATCAGACGGGCAACCGTCCGGCGCCTGCCAGGAGCAGTACGATCACCGGCACCGCTGGTGCCGGCAGCACCGGCCCGGCGCGGAGGACGGGTGTCCATCCCGCGTCCGACCCGATGTCGGGGTCATGAGTGGCGTTGTACGCCTCGAGCAGACTCATCTGCCGCGGGAACGGTGTACCGGCGCGCACCCAGGTGCCCTTCTCGGTCATCACCGTGCCGCCCCAGTCGAAGACGACCGAGTCCGTGGTGACCTCGTCGCCGAGCGCGAGGTAGTTGTTCTCCACGTACAGGGCCGACTGCACGCCGACGCCCCACGAGTACTCGTAAGGGTCGGCGACCGGGATGCGGTAGTAGTTGTTGTAGACGTCCACCTGACCGAACCGCACGCGCGGGGTCCGCTGGACGAGGCCGTCGATGAAGTTGTGGTGCAGCGTCACCTTCAACCGGTCGACGTCCACGCCGGGGGTGTTGGTGGATCCGATCAGCATCGCCTTGTCGTGGTTGGTGTACTTGTTGAACGACAGCGTCACGAAGTTGGAGCCGTTCGTGATGTCCGTCTGCCCGTCGTGCACCTGGAACGGCCGTCCAAAGTAGAGCGGCTGGGTGCTGTCCGGGTTGTCGCCGTCGGTGAACGTGTTGTGGTCGATCCACACATGGTTGGAGTTGCGTACCCAGATGTTGTCGACCGACGAGTTCCAGTTACCGTTCGCGCCATCGGTCGGCGCCCACTGCGGGAAGCAGTCGAACGAGTCCTCGATCTGCAGGTTGCGGATGATGACGTTGCTGACGCCGTCCATCCGGAAGAAGACGCCGTGGGTCTTCGCACCCCGCAGACCGAAGATGGTCGTGTTCGGGCCGATGTTCATCCGCACCCGCGCCAGCTGGTTGTTGGCGGAGCGCGCTCTGGCCTGCTCCAGTGGGCCGCTGGGCGCGACCCGACCCCAGACCGCCGGGTCGTACGTCGCCAGGTAAGCCGCGAGCGTGTACTCCGGATCCGCCATGGCCTCGCAGGACAGCGGCTGGTTCGCGTCGTCGACGTTGCCTTCGATGGTCCCTTCTATGTAAATGAGTTTCGGCGTGGCGTTGCTGCCGCCTCCGAGTGCCGCGACCAGCTCCGCCCGGTTGTGGACCACGAATGTGTGGTCGGCATCGGCCTCCGAGCCGCCGGTGGTACCGGCGCCTTCCGCGGCCCAGCCATCGTTGGCCGGCAACGCCTGCCGGCCCAGCACACGGGCTCCCCAGGACAGCCCGTCGGTCTCGCTGCCAACGGCAGCGGCCGCGGGAACTCCCGCGACCGACAGTCCAATCAGGACCGCCAGCACTCGCTTTGCTCGCATAGTAGAAACGCTATGAAAGCGCGTTTATGAATGTCAATAAGAGCCATTTGCAGGAATGTTGCAGTGAATTGCACAATAGCCAATTGCCCAGCTACGGAATGCTGGGATCGAGTGTTTCCGTCCTGTTTCGTGAATGGGCAAATGTTGCAGTCAAGCCGCCCGGAGGTGCATCCATACCGACACGAGTGGCACGTCGCCCTGGCTGATCAGGTGGTGGTCCTCCCCTGGTTCGACCAGCAGGACGTCGCCGGCCTCGAATGGTGTACGCGTGCCGTCTATCTCGACCAGGCCGCTTCCCTGAAGGATGCAGAACAACTCCGGAACGGTGTGCGTATGTTCGCCTTCCGGATGGCTCCGCTGTCCGGCCTCGTACTGGCTCAGGCCGCCCCGGGCGATCAGGTAGCCGGGCACCGCGGTCGCCACCACCGGCCCATCGCCACGTGCGGTGAGATCGGCGAAGCTCAGCTTCTTCATCAACTACCTCCGTTCAGTTTCCCGTGGAAGGGCGGTACGGCCCAGGGCACGGGCAACTCCGAGAACAGCCCCGGCCGGTCGGCGCAGTCCCGCACGGCCGAGTCGATGCCGGTGATGACGCGGGCGCCGCCGCGATCGTCCACGTAGGACGGCGGGACTTCGGTCGGCGGCGGTGCGGCGCTGATCGCCTCGGCCAGCGCGGTGAACGGCGCCGTGCGGTTCAGCGGTACCAGCAGCGGGACCGCGGGGTCGCGCCGGTGCGCGACGAGGTTCTCCAGCAACCCGATCCGGCCAGGGACGACCCGCGGTGCCGCGTCTCCCGGCAGGCTCAACCGGTCGGTGGGGTATTCGAGCACCGCGCGCCCGGCTGAACCGTGGACGAGGATCTCGCCGGGCAGGAAGCGCTCGGCGCACAGCGTGACGGCGACCACGATGGACGGTCCACTGTCGAGCGTTACCCGCAGGCTCGCGGTGTCCTCTACCTCCAGGTCGCGGGCACGGTAGCGTTCCAACTCGATGACCCTGGGGACGCCGTTCCCAGCCACCGCAAGACTTTGCATGAGCGCGTGGGCGAACGGGTTCACCAGCGCGCCGTCGAGCACCGGGTGCCCGTCCACGGTACGTCGGCCGGCCCAGCGGGTCCGGTTCCAGTACGCGTCGTCCCGCTGCCAGGCACCGGCCGCGCTAACTGCCGTGACGGTGCCCAGCCGGCCGGCGACTATCGCGTCGCACAGCTCGGCCAGGGCCGCCGACCCGAGCGCCTGGAAGCCGACCTGCGCCAAACGCCCGGCGCGGTCCAGCGCCTCAGCCAAGGTCCGGTGTTCGGTTCCCGACAGCACCGGCGGCTTCTCCAGCAGGATGTCGCATCCGGCGGCCACCGCGTCGAGCGCGATCGGTAGGTGGGTGTGCGGTGGGGTACAGATGACAGCGATGTCGGCGTCCACTGTCGACAGCATCGTCCGGTGGTCGGTGAACAGCTCGGTACCATCCGGGATCGGCGCGTCCGCCGCGGCTTCGATCGGGGCCACGTCGCACATCGCCACCACCCTGATCAGGCCGGTGTCGTGCAGCCGGGCCAGCTCCCTGCGATGCCAGCGACCGTGCCCGCCCGCTCCGATCAACGCGACCCGAGGCGTCATGCCAGCCCGCCCAGGGTGCTCCGGACACCGTGCCGGGTCAGCGCGACCAACCACTCGGTGACCAGCCGCCGGATCTCCTCGTCGGCGGCGAGCTCGGCCGGGAAGACCACGTCGAGTGCCAGCAGCGCGTCCACGACCGCCTCGGGCGAGTCCGAAGAGTTAGCGACCGCACGGCCGATCGTCTCCGCGAGCGGGTCGTCCAGCGGCAGCGCCCGCCCGCCGTCGCTGGTACCGAGAACGAACCGCATCCAGGCCGCCACCACCAACGCGCCCCAGCGCGGTGAAGCGCCAGCCGCCCGCCGGTCGAGGAGGGTGTGGAGTATCCGCTGTGGCAGCTTCTGCGAACCGTCCATCGCGACCTGCAGGGTGCGATGCTCGATGACCGGGTTGGCGAACCGTTCGCGCACCGCGCGGCCGTACTCCACAGCGGACACTCCCGGCGGGGGATCCAGGCTCGGCGCGACATCCTCGTTCGCGAGCCGGTCGAGATACGACACCATGCCGGGCAGGGTCAACGCGCCGGCGATGGTCTCACAGTCGGCGAGCGCGCCGAGATACGCCAGTGCCGAGTGCACGCCGTTGAGCATCCGCAGTTTCAGGCGCTCCCACGGTCCCGCGTCATCGGTCAGCACCGCACCGGCGCGCTCCCACGCCGGCCGGCCGCCCGGAAAACGGTCCTCGATGACCCATTGCTTGTACGGTTCGGCCAGCACCGCCCCGAGATCGGCCACGCCCAATGCCAGTTGCGCCCGGTCGAGGGTCTCCGGCGTGCTGGCCGGCACGATACGGTCCACTGTGGTGCCCGGGAACGTGACGTTCTCGCTCAACCAGCCGTCCGGGAGGCGCGCCGCGCATAGCCCGAGCGCTTGATCCACGAGCGAGTGCAGGCGCAGACCGTTCGACGGCAGATTGTCGCAGCTGACCAACGCGATCGGTCCCGCATCGGCTCGCGCGCGGGCAAGCAGGCCGCGCACGAGCAGACCGGGCACGGTAACCGGTGGGCGATCCTGCGAGAGGTCGGCGAGGACCGCCGCGTCGGCGCGCAGCCGTCCGGTGGCCGGATCCAACGCGTATGCCTTTTCGGTAACGGTCAACGTGACCACGCGGATCGCCGGGTCGGCGAGCAGACCCACGATGGCAACCGGATCCGACGGCAGGTGCCGGACCGCGGCCAGCGCACCGACGACGCGGGTACACGACTCCGCCGCGTCCACGCTCGTCACACTGAACAGCCCGTCCTGGGCGGCGAGCCGCTCGATCAGTTCGGGCGACCGGGGCGCGACCCCGACGATCGCCCAGTCGCCACCCGCCGCCGAAATCGCCTCCTCGGTGTAGACGGCT
>DASRHY010000015.1:0-13573 GCA_035650275.1 Kribbellaceae bacterium
TAATCATCGTCGGCTTCATTCGGCCTGCGGTTACCGACCGCCGGCCGAGTACGAGGCCATCCACTATGATCAGCACAACGCCTCGGTCGCCCCGGCCGGAGCGCAGTGATCCGAGCCTCCAAGATCACCGGGGCGGTTCACGTCGCGCAGGAACGGGATGCCCCGGTTGCGGCAGAGGGTGGCCAGGTGGCGTTCGGTGGCTTGTTTGGTGCGGTGCCAGAGTTTGCCGGCGTGGTGGTTCCAGACGACCTGGTGGTCGTGGTCGTAGCAGTCCAGACACAACGGCCGGCCCAGGACCGGGTCGCCGCCGGGGTGGCGGGTCCAGCAGACCGCCGGCCGGCCGTGTTCGCAGGTGGGGTTGTCGCGGCGGGGGTGGCAGGGGTCGGGCCGGCAGTTGCAGCGGCGCCGGTCGGCGCAGGTGTGCCGGGTGATGGTGCGGGTGTGGACAGTGCCGAAGGAGGGTGCGGTGAGGGTGACGAACACCGCCGGATGTCCGGCCACCGTGGCGGGGATGCCTTTGCCGCCGGTCAGGCCGGCGCGTAGGAGTTGGTAGGCGTCGTGTTGGTAGGTGCGGGCGCAGGACGGGCACACCGTGTTACGGCGGTTGCCGCACGCTTTGTAGATGATCCCGTCGGGCAGGTCGGTTGTGGACTGTCGCGCGATGCGGGTACCGGTGTCCGGGTTGATGGTGTCCAGGTGCCCGGTCAGGCGGATGGGTCGGGTGCAGCCGGCGGCGGCGCGCACATGCTCCAACCACGCCTGGTAGCCGGGTTGGTTGGTGCGACGGAACGCGAGGGCGGCGGCGCCGTCACCGGTGCTGTAGCCGAGGCCGGGCGGCGGTACCGAGGACAGGACGGTGGCGGTGCTCATGCGACCCGTCCGGGGGTGGGGTCGAACAAGGTCGGCTGGGCGGGTGTGCTGGCCAGTTGGTGGAGGAGTTGGGTTCGCCATTGGTAGGCGTAGCGGGGGCAGTTGGCGCAGTTGATGTGGCCGGTGCAGCCGGGTAGCGGGGGTTGGCGGCGGGCGACCGCGGACCAGGCCATGGAGTCGGCGGAGGCGAGCAGGTGGGGGTAGCGGCGCAGGCCGAGGGTTTTGATGCCGAAGCCGTGCAGCCGGGCAATGCCGTGCTGGTGCAGGGCGGTGAGGATGGCGCCGGCGTCGGTGGTGGCCTGGCGGCGGCAGATGGAGCCGACCCCGACCAGGGCTGCGGTGCTCAGGTCGATGCCGGCGGCGGTGTACCGGTCGACACAGCGCAGGTAGTCATCGACGGTGTAGCCCTGCACGACGGGCACAATCGGCAGGTCCGGGGCGAGGTGGCGCAGCTGCAGGTAGTTGGCCACGGTGCGGCGCTGGTGCTCGGTGACGGTCAGGCCGGTCTTGGCGGTGATCCACGGTTCGCACATCCAGTCCTGGGGTGCGGCCCAGGCCAGGTGGCCGATCTGGTCGCGGTAGCGGCGTATCCGGGCGGCGTACTGGGCCGGGGTCGGGCCGTGCTGCCAGTTGCCGTGGGCGGAGAGTTCGGTGAACCCGCCGGAGTCCAACGCCCACATGGTGCGGGCCCGGGGCAGGTGCCGGTAGCCGCGTAGCCGCCGGTCGGAGATGAACAGCGGCACCGGGGCGGTGTTGAGCCAGCCGGGCTGGTGGGTGCCCAGGTAGAACACCACCCGGGCAGGTTCGGCGTTCGACACCACACCCCGCGCGAGGCGGGGTGTGATGTCCAGCGTCGAGCCGGTCATGCCTGACCCCTGACGGGTCGGGGGTGGCAGAGGATGTGCCGGCCGAGGTCGGCCAGGACGGCGGCGAGCGGCCGCCGGCACACGGTGCAGGGCTGTGGGGCATAGCCGGTCGGGGCCGGGGTGTGGTGGCCGGTGGTGTGGCCGGCGTGTTCGGCGGTCACCGTCTGGGTGGTGACGGTGATCCGGCAGGCCGGGCATTGCCGGTAATGCGGATAGCGACGCCCGCACGCAATCGTGACTGTGGTGTCGGCGAGCCGGACGGCGGCCGGTGTGCGGCAGGGGCCGCCGGGCGTGATGTGCACGACCTGTTGGATGGTGTCGACCGGGTGCGAGTCGGTGTCGGACAGGCAGGTGTGGGTGCGGTGGTGCACGGAGACGGCGTAGATGGTCATCGCACCGCCTCAACCACGGTGGTGCCGTTGACCGCGGCCGGCATGGCGGGCGGGGTGTCTTCGGTGTCGAGGGTGAGCAGGAGCCGGCGGGCGACCTCGGCGCCGATGTTGAGCCGGGTGGCCAGTTCGTCGGCGGTGATGGCCTGCCCGGTGGCCTGTTGGTGGGTGACGGTGGCGAACCGGGCGGCCGGCAGCAGGTGCGCCGGAATCGGCTCGACAGCCAACGTGCCGGCTGACGGCGGGCTGTCTACTGTGGCCGACGTACGCGGCCGGGCGGTCTTGGCCGGGGTCGTCTTCTTCGCCGCAGCCGTCGTCTTCGCCGGGACGGCCTTCTTGGCCGGTGTCGCCTTGCGCGGCGTGGTCGTCGGGGTCGGCGGGGCCGGGTCGGTCGTGGGTGTGGTGGTGTCCACAGTGGCCGGTGTTGGCGTCACCGGGACGGCGGCGGCCGGTGGTGTGGTGGGGGTTTCGAGGTGGCGGATGCGGCCGGCGAGTTCGACCAGGCTGATCGAGGCGACCACGATGAGGCCGTCGACGGATAGGGGGAGCAGGTAGGGGGATGGTCCGGTTTCGCCGTAGCGGGCGGTGACGCCGGCCATGTGCCAGTAGGACACCCAGGCGGCGATGCCGGCGATGGCGGCGGTGGCGATCAGCCGGGCTACGGCCAAGTTTCGGCGGTGGACCGGGACCCGGGAGATGAGTTCGACGGTGAGCAGCAAAGCGAGGGGTGGCCAGGCGGCGATGGTTTGGGAGATGGGGTTGGGGTTGGCGTGCAGGATGTTCGCCGCCACCGAGGCGGCCACACCCAGGGTCAACGTGAGGCGCACGGCCCAGCGGACCCGGCGTAGCGCGGTCAGGGTGGTCATGGGGTTCCTCCAGGTGCGCAGATCAGGCATTCGCCGGTGCGGCGGGGGATGTAGTAGGGCCGCTCTTGCCGGCAGGTGGGGCAGGTGCGGCGGGCCTGCAACGCCCGGTGAATGGCGGCGAGTTGGGCGGGGGTGGCCAGTCGGGCGGGTTTGGCCAGGTCGAGGCGGTACAGGTAGGCGATGCGCTTGCCGCGTCGCCACAGGATTTGGGCGGCGACGGGTTGCCCGCCGGGGCGCAGGCACCGGTCGCGGAGTTGGCGTAGGGTGGCCAGCCCGTCGGGGGCGTACCGGTAGGGGTAGGTGGGGATGCCGTAGCGGGCGCCGGTGGGGTCGTAGAAGTCGATGAAGGTGCCCCGGGCGGCCTGCTGGTCGAGGTAGGGGTTGCGGATGGTCATGGCCGGTCCCCGTTTCCCCAGCGTTGTTGGGCGGCCTGGCGGGTGATGCCGAGTCGGGCGGCGATCTCGGTCCAGGAGTAGCGCTGTTCGCGTAGGCCGATCACAGCGGTGCGGATGGCGTCTTCGACCCGGTCGGCGAGGTCGACCAGGTCGGTGAGGGCTTCGATGTCGCCGGCGGCGACCCGCCGGGCGTAGGCGCGTAGGACGCGGCGGGTGAAGGCGGCGTAGGCGTCGTTTTCGACGACGTCGCGTCGCCGGTTTGCTGTCAACGGCTTCTTGACGGTGTTCTTGCTCATCGGGCACCGCCGGGGTGTAGCCGGGTCCAGTCGTCGGCGGCGTCGTCCAGGGCGGCGATGACCTCGGTGACGGTGCGGTCGGTTTCGTCGTTCCAGTCGCCGACAATCTCGGTGTCGCTGGCGGCCAGGGCGCCGTAGTAGTCGTCGGTGTCGACGTAGCCGGTGTCGTGCAGGTGGCCGGCGAGAACGGCGATGGCCTGATTGACCAGGTGGCCGGTGTCGTCGGTGTAGGCGGTGGTGGGGCTGCCGCACACGGCCATGCGGATGGCGCCCTGGGCGCAGGCGGCCGGGGTCAGCTGGTCGGGGTTGTCGAACATGTCGCCCTGGTGCCAGCCGTGCCGGTAGAGGTAGAGCGCGGCGCAGTGCAGGACCTCGGCGACGGTGATCGGAGTGTCGAGGTCGTCCCGGTGCACGGCGGTGCCGTCGGGCTGGGGCAGGTAGATGCCGTCGGGGCAGCAGTAGCCGTGATCCTCGCCGGAGCAGGTCCGGCGGGACGGGGTGCGGGTAGGGTGCATGGATGCCACGTCCTTTCGCGGGTTGTGGTGATGGGTCGGCAGCACCGGACTGGCTTGGTAGGCGTGGTGCCGGTGCTGTCGGCCGGTCTATGGGATGGGGTCCAGAAGCAGCCGGATGCGGATGCGGGGGTCGGTGCCGCCCATCGGCTTGGGTGTGCTGGTGTGCACCAGGCGGCCGCTGCGGGCGGCGATGTCGGCTAGCAAAGCGACCTCGGCGGGGGTGCCGGTCAGAACGAGTTCGGTCAACGCCACTGCACGGGTCCGGTTCATGCGGCGGTCCTCCACTCCGGTGACACATCCCCGGTACCGGCGCCGGTGTCGGTGGCCAGGTGGTGGGGTCGGCGGGTCCAGGCGGCGTAGTCGGCCACGGCCTGGATGTGCTCATCGGACAGATAGGCGCCCTTGACCAGGCGGGGAATGCCACCCTCGGCAAGCAGCAGGTAGGCGCCCTGGTTGGTTGGCGGGATGTCCATGGCGTTGTAGCCACGTTCGGTCCACCCGTGGCCGAGCACGATGTTCGAGCTGTTGGGTGTGGTGCAGCGAAACGCGGCCCGGTAGCCGAACAGGTCCCGCAACGAGGTGGGGATAATGTCGAACGAGGGCCGCTGGGTAGCGGCAATCACCGGCATGGCGGCGGCCCGGCCACGGGCGACCAGATCGCGCAGCAGCGCGACGAACAGGTCTTGGTCTTTCTTGTCGCCGATGGTGGCGGAGTAGAAGGCGATCTCGTCGACGATGACGACGATGACCGACAGCCGATCGGTGGCGGTGATTTTGCGCCGGTTGTGGGCGCGTAGCCAGGCGTAGCGGTTGTTCATCACCTGCTGTAGCCGGCGCAGGGTGGTGATGGCGTGGTCGAGGTCGGGGCCGACGAACTCGTCGGCGACATCGGACCAGTTGCCCAGCTCGACGAGTTTGCCGTCGAACAAAACCAGGCGGGTGTCGGCGGACAACGCGGCGTGGGCGGCGATCACATTCAGCAGGCCGGATTTGCCGCCGCCGGGTTCGCCGCTGGCGAGGAGGTTGCGGTAGACGAGTTCGACGTAGACGGGGACGCCGTATTCGTCGATGCCCAGGTAGACCGGGTCGTACATGGACAGGGTCGGGCCGACCGGAACGGGGTCCGGGTCGGCGACGCAGGCGTTCATGACAGGTGTCCTTCCAGAAGTGTTGGGGACGCGAAGAGCCAGCGCGACAGGCCGGAGAAGGCCCTTCGCGTCCGATGTCGACAGGCAGGTGCGGGTTAGATCCAGTCGGTGACGTCGTCGACCGGGCCAGCGACAGCCGCAACAGCGGCCGGGGTGGTGGCCGACGCAGGTGCGGCCGGGGCCGGTGGCCGGGTGGGGTGCCCGTTGGGCCGGGTCTTGCCGGCAGGCACGTCGGGGCCGATGTCGGGTAGGTCCAGCGCGACAGGTAGGTCCGGGACGGGCCGGATCGGGGTCGGGGTGTCCGGGTCGACCAGGTCCACGAGGGGGGAGTCGATGGTGGTGTCGAGGACCTGCCGACGTTTGACGTCGATGCGCAGGTACGCAGCGGTGGTCTGCGAGGCCCGGTCGATGGTCACGGCGGACGCGTGACACGCCACAGCGATCTTGTCCAGCCGGGACTCAAGGTCGGGCAGGGACAGTCCGGGGCGTAGGTAGATCCAGACCCGTTCCCCCACCGGGGTCGGGCGAGCCAGCAGGATCAGCGGAAGGGTGCCGGACTGGTTGGCGATGATGAACTCGGCGAAGCACACCCGTAGCCGGTGCCGCACGATCACACACCAGGCCCAGGCGACGATGCGGCGGCGGATAGGCGCCACGACCAGCGGGACGCCGACCACGAGGACCAGGACCAGCAGCCGCACGACCAGGTGGGTGTGCCGGGCCAGAAACATCCAGCCGTACACGACGGTCAGGGCGAGCAGGATCTCCGGGGTCCACCACCACAGCAGCCGGATCACCGGCCAACAACGCACCAGCATCCACGCGGTGGCGCCGCAGACAATGCCGACAACGATGCCGGCGAACAGGGCCAGGATCGGGTGCAGCTGCTCGGCGGTGACGGTGGCGGTCAGCAGGCCGACCACGACGGTGGTCAGGTAGAACGCCAACCTGGCGTTACGGGCGAAGGAACGGTGCACCCGGGCCTCGATCACGGTGACGGTGCCGGTGGTGCGCCGCAGCGGGCTACGGAAGGTAGACTTGGGCATCAGTTGTCCCGCCTCTCTCTGGGGGTTGGGATGGGTGAGGTGGGGTCGGCAGGTGTAGGAGCCAGTACCGGCCCCACGCTCACGTCTAGGGATGCTGACCCAGCCGCGTACGGGCGGCGGTCAGCACAGTGATCAGCCGGTCGAGCTGGTCGGCGTTGACGAACAGGTCGGTCTGGGCGCTGTTGGCGCCGAACCGCACCACGGCCCGGTGCTCGTCGGTGTGGACACGGACCACGATCGGGGTCGCTGCCCGCAGATGCAGGCTGACCGACAGACCCCACGGCAGGTAAAAGCCGTCCAGGTCCGGGTAGGTACCTTCGTCGTCGACGATGTGGTCATGCTCGGTGAGCGGCGCGTCGGCGCGGATGTCGATGACGGTCACAACAGGTTGTCCCTTCATTCGATGGGAAAGAGAGGCAGGGCAGCGAGGCCGGCAGGTACGAGCGCCGGTACCGGCCTCACGCCACATTCGGATCGCGGGCCAGGCCGCGAGTGCTCCGGGAACGTAGGAGCCAGGACCGCTCCCGGAACCAGCACACACATCAGGTAGCAGCAGCAGCCGCTACAGAGGCGGTCAACCCCGCCGGACACCGGTCTGGGCCGACACAGCCGAGGTGCTACAGCAGGGATCACTTGCCGTTCGGACTGGCCGGCTTCAGCTCGGTCGCGCGAAACGCCACGCCGTTACGCCCGTTGGTCGCCCACGGGATGGCCTCCAGACCAGACAGGTGCACGAGCTGTCCCACCTTCACGTTCGGCTTCTCACCCGCCGTGGTGATGGTGATGACCTCGCCACCGGTCTCGTCCAGTACGAAGACCTGGGTCGCCCACATGAGCCGGCCCGTTCCCTTCTCCGACCGCTGATTGCCGTTCTGATCCGCCTTCGGCTCCGGATCCCTCGACACCTGCACCTGCTTGCCCGCGGTGTCCACGTACAACTTCACAACCAACCTCCTGACTAAAGAGCACGTCCCCTGTGGACGATCGCTCGTGATCTGAAGCCACCGTACGACCGCTCAAGCAGATGAACCCGGAAAATCCTTCCGGGGTTGTTTCGGCCGCGCTGTGAGAGACTTGTGTCATGCGAGGAATCGGCCAATCTCTCACGATCGGCGACCGCATCGCGTGGTACCGCCGGCGACGCGGCATGTCTCAGGAGGTGTTGGCTGGACTTGTTGGCCGTACAGTCGATTGGCTGAGCAAAGTCGAGAATGGGCGCATCGATCTCGACCGGCTCTCGGTGATCCGTTCGGTCGCAGCTGAGCTTGACGTGACGATCGGTGATCTGCTCGGAGAACCGTCCATCCTGGACTGGTCTACGGAGAGCGGAACTCGAACCGTCCCAGCTCTCCGGGAAACACTGCTCAACTACCGACAGCTATCTCCGTTGCTCACCACCGTGGTTGACGACGCCCCAAGCGTTCAGCAACTTGAGACCGACGTTGGTCAGGTTTGGGACGCTTATCAAGCCTCGCGCTACGGCTTCGTCGCCGCAGGACTGCCGGTGCTTGTGAAGTCAGCTCAGGCTGCTTCCTCGCTTCACCACGGTGAGAGCCAGTCTCAGACGTTTGGCTGGCTGGCGCTCACGTACCAGTGCGCCGCAGTCTTGCTGACCAAGCTCGGCGAAGCGGACCTCGCGTGGATTGCTTCTGAACGCGGATTCAACGCCGCGCAGCGTAGCGGTGACACAGTCGTCATCGGCTCACTGTTCCGGTCGCTGACACACACGCTCTTGTCAACTGGCCGCTACCGTGAAGCGAAGCAACTGACGACGGACGCCGCCGCGTTCCTTCAGCCCGGCCTTGCGAGCGCCAGTCCGGCGTACCTGTCGGTCTACGGAACTCTGTTCCTCGCCGGTGCTGTCGCCGCGGCTCGTGACGACGACCGAACGACGGCAACGGCGTTCCTCAACGAGGCAGACGAGGCCGCCCGCAGGCTTGGCCGCGATGCCAACTACATCTGGACGGCATTCGGTCCAACCAACGTGACGATCCACCGTGCTGCCACTGCGATGGATCTCGGTGACGTTCAGGTCGCCATCGACCTCGGCCCGACCCTCGACACATCCGGCTTGCCAGCAGAGCGGCGGGTACGTCACGCGATGGAGACGGCCCGAGCGCTCAGCGCGTGGAATCGTACCGACCAAGCCTTGGCCACCCTGCTCGACGCCGAACAGGTCGCGCCTGAGCAGGTCCGTCACCACGCACTGAGCAGACAGCTCGTCCAGACGTGGATGCGACGGGGACGCGGTAAGCCCAGTTATCAGCTTGCTGCGCTGGCCCGCCGGGTGCGCGTCGCCGACTGATCACCGTAGAGTCCAAGCGTGACCAGTACGACAGAGTCATCCGTGTTCTCTACCCCGCGTGTAGCCGCCGGTGCGCTCTTCCTCGATGACGGTGGTCGGATCCTGCTCCTGCGCCCGAGCTACAAGCCCCACTGGGATATCCCCGGTGGGTACTCTGGGGTTGGAGAGAGTCCGAGAGCCGCGTGCGGGCGCGAGATCTACGAGGAACTTGGCCTTCGCGTTCGCATCGGACAACTACTGTCCGTCGACTGGGCTCCCAGTCCGGACGAAGGTGACAAGATCTTGTTCATCTTCGACGCCCATCCCCTCACCGACGAGCAGCTGCGCAGCATCGAGTTTCGCGACGGCGAGATTGCCGAATACAGGTTCGTCTCGCCCGCTGACCTCGACCAGTTCACCATCCCCCGGTTGTCACGCCGGCTACATTCCACGCTTGCCGCCCATGCTCATCACCGAGCGACCTATCTTGAGGACGGGGAGTTCGCGGTAAGCGGATAGCTCACTGCCCCGAACATGGGGATACGTAGCTCTGCTGGCCGGCCGGCTGCCGGCCGTGCTGTGCAAACTTTCTGTACACCTTCAAGGCGGCCCCTCACGGGGCCGCTCGCGCCGCCGACTGGACGCGTACCCGTCGCTCCCGCTGACGCTCGAGCAGCGGGCACGCCAACGCCCGTCGGCTGGCGCGTATAGCTGAAGCCCGGGGACTCGCTAAAGGTCGAAGGCACCGAGGGGTGCGCCTTGGTGGCGGGCCGGCCGCCGGCCAGACACGCGGCGTAAGTCGCTACGCGAGCATCGTCGGAAGAGGTCGCGCACCGTCGCGGTCATGCTTGTTGAGCCTCCGGCGGGGGCGCTCCGGCTCCGGGATGGTTGAGATCGGTACGCGCGTCGCGCTCCGTAGGTGGTGGCTTAGCTATCCCGTCCGCCGCCCACCCGGGCAAGCCGAGCAGACCACCGTCCGGGGCGCCAGCCGCCGTCCGAGTGTCGAAGTCCGCCTGATGTGGCGCCCCGGACGGCGGCCCGCTATATCGCAGGTACGGGTGGACGGCGGACGGGATAGCGGGATATGTATGTTGGCCTGCTATCTTCGTTTGTGCCAGGTTGTCTCCTACACAAGAATGAGCTAATCCATAATGCCGTGCACGTCAACCTCAGTGATGCACCCCTTAGCGCCTGGTCTGAACGCATCGGTCTGGCGTCTACGAATTTCACTGAACTCAGTGCTGATATGCCGAATCCTGCGGGGACTAAATGCGAACGATCCGACAAGTTGTCGCGCAAGATTCTCAGCTCTTGTTTGAGTTGAACCTATTCTCACGACGACGTGCCCGCGAGGAAGCAACAACTGGCTCACTACGCGCCAAAAGTCTCCAATAAATGACCAGTACATTACGGGATCACTACGTTGATCGTCCTTCGTTATGAATCCCTTTCTTGGTCTTTGTGGGCCGCCCAAAAACCAAAGGCGCAGCCACTGGTCCTCCTCGTAGCTTGTTACATGTCCGTAGGGTGGCGAGGTCACTATTAGGGAAGGTTTTGTGCCACGCCACCGTCTGGGAAGCTCTCGCATGTCTCCGTAATATGCCCATCCCTTGAGACGCGGAAGTGGAGAGACATACCGAAACTTGGCGGCCGACCGAAGCACCTCAAATACGTCGCGCTCAGGTGGCATGAGACCTCTGTCGGTCCAGAATCGCACTGAGTAGTCTGGTTTAGTACTGATAGTTCTTGGCATTTGATTACTCAGATAGCGCGGCGAGCTCGTTTCACCATGGAGCGCCCCTAAGACGAGGGCACTGATAAACGAGTCAGATCGTCGTTCCTTCCACTGCAGTGTAGCTCTTAGGTACAGGAGCGCTGCAAGAACCTCAGTATGATAAGCCATCCGAAAGAAATCGTTAAGCTGCCTAACGCGTGGATGCCAAACACGGGGCTTATAGCCACTCTCTAATTCCAGAAGGCGTCTATGGACAGTCTCAAAAGTGGGAGCCTTCAACTTCGCTATGTTTAAGCAAGCTGCAACCGGATTAATGTCCGCTCCCACGCCAACACGATCCATAAGTAGTGCCTGGAATGGCGCGGTGCCACGTCCAGAAAACGGGTCCAGGACTATGTCGTTCGGCTTCGTTAGTTTCGTAATCCAGTCTGCGGCGAAGCTCTCGGGGAACATTGCAAAGTACGGGCAAATAGAGTGAAAGCGGTGTCTCATTGATCTTGCCTCAGTCGCGATTCCAGTACGAACGTGCACCATTCCTTGGTGCGAGCCTGTAAGTCGGCACTGAGGGGCGGGCCGCCAAGTAGCGCCGTAATACGACAACGATCGAATAGGATGGCCTGATTCGCCACGACCTTTAGCCACCAGTCATCATCAACGCACAGCGGAACAAAAAAGAACAAGACTGGATTAGGTAGAATTTGGTCTAGAAGGTAAAGCGACGAGAAGCCACTCGGTAAGAGTTCTGTTAGCTTGGTTTGATAGTTGGCACCGGCGGCGCACTGTCCAAAGACTACTAGCTTCCCCCGACGCCGATCCGGGAAGTGGCGCCAGGCGACTAGGTCCAGCTTCCCGTCTTTCTGATTCCGTATGAGCCTCGCGCGCGCATTGTTCGGCCCGCCACCTTCACCCACAAGACGGCATAGCTCCTCTAGGGCCTCCTTGAAGCTTCCCGGCCCTGAGCTTCGCGGAAATCCGAAGTGGTACGCCTCAGCTCCGCAATCATCACCACCGAGGTAGCGTCGCGCGGCCTCCGTGGCCAGACACTCGAAGTGTGACGCCGTCTTGAATCCTCGGGGGCCAGTGTCTAATCCAAACGTTTTCAGCAGCAGCATGAAGATGTATGGACCTATCTCATGCTCCGAACTGCTCAGTTGGATAAACTGATTGTGAAGCTCAAACGGATACAGCCCCCCGCACGAGCGTGCGCGCAGGTCAAGTTCCGCGAATGCGTCATCTGCTACCTGCTGAGAGCCCTCACTACCTTGATCGGTTTCATCACCGAACTCCAACGCATCCATAGAACCAGTCCGGCGGATGACGGCTACCAGGTCCTGATATGAGCTGTTTCGGTCAGCCGACACCAACGCCAATAGTTCAAGCCAGTCGGCATGATCCTGCGGGCTATCGCTGGCCGCTAGCTCCGGCAGCATAAGGGCTAACCTTCGTTCTCTGTGTCAGCTCTTTTCCGGGCACGGAGACGTTTCTGCGCTGCTCGCATATCATCGACGATCGCCTCTGCAAGTAGCAGCACTTCGTCAGCCAAGTCCAGCAGCTCCGGGTCGCCTTGAAAGCCTGTTAGAACCTTCCCTCGACAGTCTTGCAGCAATCGTCGAGCACCCACTAGATCTTCACGCAGCTTTGCTGTGTCGCCTTTCGCCACATCCAGGGCCACGGTAAGAGGCATTCCGCTGCGAATAGCAGCGGTGGCGTTTCGATTCGCCAGTACACGATCAAGTTGGCGGAGATGCGGGTTCTGTGACTGAACTACAGGTAAAGCACCGAGAGACTTGCTCCCGAAGAGCCACACCATCAGCTCGCCGAGTTGAGGAAAAAATCGCTTTGAAATTGGATCAGGACGATCAGCAGGAGGACCATTAAGACCCAGATGCTTCTGTATCCCAGCGTAACTACTCAATCCTATATACAGATGAGAGAACGGGAACCGCCCCTTCGCGCGATCGCTCCTATCCCAGAGCCCTTCCTTCTCGGCCTGTTCTAAGACCATAAGTCCTCGATACAGTCGTTGCACCGTAGAATGCTGGTCGCCAATAGTCTGGGCAATCTTGTCTAAGGGCACGCCGACATTGTTATGTACCCATGCTACGTACTGCGCCTTACTATATGCCTGCCAAGATTGCGGCCCATTTACATGTTTGAAGCCAACAAACTGCCAAGCATCCACCCGTGTAGTTATGATAATAGGAAGTTCCTGAAGCTCCTGGCGGCGAGCTTCGCTGATCACTGGAAGATCGGTGGCGCCAGCTGCCGCTCGGGCCTCACTATCCAATAGTAGTTTCACTGCGGCAAGCCGACGGTTTCCCTCAATTACGACGTATCGTTCGTCTTCTCGGCAAGCAAGGAGCGGCTCATACGGCCAAAACCCGTTTGCCGCAATCGATATTGCGACTTCATTGACGACGAACTCGCGCCACATAACGTTAAGAAGCTCGGTCTCATCGTCAATGTGTTCAAGTAATCTAGGGTTATGGCGATCGAAGTGCAGGTCTGCCACGGGGACGCGCACAGGCAGAACGTCCACCGGTCGAGTCTCCGGGCGCTTCATGCAGTGAAGACTAGTCCGACGGAGGCTCCATGGTCACGACCTTTGCCCGCGACACACGGACTCATGATCAAATCCAGCAGCAGCCTCACCAGCTTGGCGCGCGATCATGACCCAGGGTGATCACGAAGGTGCCATGCGCAGGGGGTTGGCCAACGAGCTCCGTCCCGGGCTCGGTCACAGAGATCGGAAGTCGGGCATCCTGGCGGCGACCGGGCGTCAATGCACACACGTGAGTTGCCGTCCGCCTGCGATCGGCACCTTTAGGCACGCGTAGTAGGTCGGCCTCGAGGTCTGTCGACCACCCGGACAAGTGGGAAGGGAACAACTAGTCGCTCCTACGGTCGAAAACCGGGCGTAGCCGGTACAGCAAGAAAGTACTGCAGCCCGGACGGCCCAACCGGGCGCCTTGGAACTGGGTAACGGCCTCCGATGTCCTAGGGAACCCGCCCGGTTCCAATGCGCCGCCAGTGCGTAGGTTGCGGGTTCGAGTCCCGCCGTCGGCTCGGTCACACACCCGCCGACGAACCGGGCAAACGGTCGCTATTCATACAGTGGTGCGGATACGTGTGCACGGCGTCGTTACGATCCAGCCGTGCCGGT
>DASRHY010000016.1:0-30935 GCA_035650275.1 Kribbellaceae bacterium
CGCCGGGCTGGACAGCGGCCGACTCGGGCTACCGAACTCGTACCAGACCGCCACCCCCTCCGGCGCACAGCAGACCTTCGAGGGCGGCCGGATCGAGTGGAATAGCGCCACGAACGCCACCACCGTGATCTACAACTGACCAAAGACGTTGTCGGGGTCGTAGTCGTGCGTAACCCGTAGCCCCGAGCACCCCGAATGTTGCCGCCGCCGGACCCCGTGTGACAGGGCACGCACTGCTCGGGAAGCTGTCGACGCAACGGCCGATGCCCGGATTCCGCGACAGGTCGAGCATGGCTGACGGCGACCCGGGCCGCTCGATTGTTGTCGGTGTGCTGTGCGACGGTGTAGGTGTGGACGTCACCGCAGTCAGTGGGCCCCGTGGGACTCGAACCCACAACCCGCGGATTAAAAGGCCGCAGCTACCCGCCGCACACGCCCCCACCAGACTCCACCAGCCACACGAACCGCCCCACCGAGCGCCAGACTCCCCATCGGTTGACGTCTTTTCGCGTCACGAACCGTGTCACGCGCCGGCGGACTCACTGCGGGAGGGCACCCGGCGTAGACCGGCGGATGCCCTCCCGCAACTTGCTCAGGACTCGTGTTCGCTGACGTCGTGCGTCTGCTCGTCGGTCGCCGACAAGCGGCTGGTCTTGGTGGTCCGTGCCGTGGGCCCACCGCAAGCTCGGCCCCACGATCTCAGCCAACACCCGCTGAGCAGTCCGCTTCTCACCCGACTGCCTGTCGGTCCACGCCTCGGTCGTCACGGTCCCGTGCACGAAGACCCGATCACCCTTCGCCAACGACTCCACGATGTTCTCGCCGAGGTCTTGAACGCCCGCACCACATGCCGGGTCGGCTCGACCTCGACCCACTCGCCATCGCTGTTCTGGCGACGGGCGTTGACCACCACGGTGATCTCGGTGACCTGCTTACCCGAGCCGGTGAACCGGACCTGCGGGTCATCGGCCAGATTGCCCTCAAAGGTGACGGTGGTACGCGTCATGCTGCTCCCTGCCGCTGACGGCGTACAGCGGTCGAGTCGCGGACGACCAGCCGGGTGGCCAACTCGATGTGGCGCGTGCCCGGTGGGTCGCTGTCGCCCAGACGCAGCAAGGTCTCGAACGCGAAGGCTCCCATGTCCTGGAAGGATTGACGCACGGTGGTCAGCGGCGGAGTCGACGACGCGGCCAGGAAGGTGTTGTCGAAGCCGACGACACTCAGGTCCGCCGGTACGGCGAGCCCACGCAGCCGGCTGGCCTCGATCACTCCGATGGCGATCGCATCGTTGCCGGCGAAGACGGCCGTGGGCGGCTGCTCCAGCCCGAGCAGCCGCAGGCCCTCGGTGACACCTGTCGCGGTGACAAAGGGGCCGTGCGAAACGAGTTCCGCGTCGACGCGCAGACCCGCCTGGCTCATCGCCGCCAGGTAGCCGTGCAGCCGGGCTCGTCCGCACGACGACGTAGCCGGTCCACCGACGAACGCGATGCGCTCGTGTCCCAGTCCGATCAGATGCTCAGTCGCGCCGACCGCCCCGGTCGCGTTGGTCGAACCGACGGTAACCACCTCGACCGAGGGGAGGCTCAGGGCATCGATCGCCACCACGGGTAGGCGAGCACGATCGAGTGCGCCGGCCTGAGCCTCGGTGAGATCGCAGGCGACGACGATCAACCCTGCACGCCCAGGGGCCCGCAGCCGCCTGGCCCAGGCGTCCCCCGACTCCAGGGCAGCGACGACGACGTCCACCTCCGCCTCGGCCGCGGCGGAGATGACACCCCGAAGGAGCTCGGATGTGTACGGCGAGAGCAGATCGTCGCAGACCAGGCTGACGGTCCGGACGCGCCTGCGCTGCGGCTTCCGTCGGACCGGGACGTATCCGTGCTCGGCCAACGCACGCTCGACTCTGGCGCGGGTGGCCGCGGCCACGTCCGGGCGCCCGTTCAGGACCTTTGACACCGTGGCCGTCGACACGCCGACCCCGGCGGCGACAATCGCCAACGTGGGCCGAGCTCCCGCCTCACCCACGAATTCCCACCTGCGGGCGGGGCGTCGGCCGGCACGGAGCCGCCGCGGGGATCATCCGTGCACTCCGAGCCAGCCTTGGTTCGGCGAGCATCCCGGTCAGGGCGGCAGCGGTGAGCATGCCGCCGACGAGGGCGACGCTGCGGGCGCCGGCGCCGTCGATCAGGCCGCCGCCGATGAACGCGCCAGCCGCAATGCCCACGTTAAACGCGGTGTTGGTGCCTGCTGACGCGAGGTCAGTGTTGCCTGGGGCAACTTGCAGCGTCCGGCTCAGCAGGGAGACGGCGAGCGCGCTGTAGGCCATCCCTGCCAGGCCGACGAAGAGCACGGCCGGAACCTGGAGCTCACCGAGCGCATAGAGGCCGATCAGGGCGAAGGTGATCAGAACGAGTGGAAGGACGACAGCTGTCCACGGACGGCGGTCGAAGATCATGCCGATGAGCAGGGTCCCGGTCAGCCCGCCGAGGCCGGAGACAAGCAGGATCGGGGTGAGCGCACCCACCCCGAAGCCGCTGACCTCGAGGAGGAACGGCGTGATGTACGTGTTGGCCGTCAGGGCGCCGGCGACTCCAGTCGCGCAACTGAACACCAGTACGACGTAACGGCGGACGTCGGGCTCGGTTCCACGGCCGGCAGCGCCGTACTGCGCTTCGACCCGGGGCAGGACCGTCACGATGCCAAGGCACGTCACCAGGCCGGCGCCTGCCATGACGGCGAACGGAGCCTGCCAGCCGGCCCGCTCACCGAGCCACGTGCCGGCCGGAACGCCGACCACCGGTGCGAGAGCGGCGCCGATGGTGAGCCTGCCGACGGCACGGCCGCGGACTTCTGGCGGGAAAAGGCCCGCTGCGACCGGAATGACAACTGCCCAGAACAGCGCTTGGGACAGTGCCGTGATGAGCCGCGCGGCGAACAAGGCGCCGTACGTCGGCGCGAGGGCTGTGCAGCCGGCGCCGGCGGTAAAGACGGCGAGCGTGCCGCCGATCACGAGGCGCCTGGGCAGCCGGTGGGTTAGCAGGGTGAGCGGGATGGTGGCGAGCACAACGACGACGGCGTACCCGGTGACGAGGAGCCCGACCTGGGGCCGGGACCGGCCGAGTTCGTCGGCCATCACGGTCAGGAGGCCGATCGGCATGACCTCGATGGTCACGTAGGAGAACGTGCCGACAGCCAACATGGCCAGGGCGGCCTTGCTCCGCAGCGGCGAATTGAGCATGCGACCTCTTCAGATCAGAGCTTGATTCCACTGTTATGGCTTATGGTGGTAGCATCTCATGCATGACCGACAGTCGCAATGACGAACTCCACATCGTCGGCGGGCATCTCGCCCTCGACCTGGTGAACACGGTCGTGCCCCGGATACCCGGCAGCACGGAGGGACACGATCACATCGCCACGCCGGCCGGACTGCTCGCCTGGAGTCGCCGCGTGGCGATCGTCGACGAAGCCGGAGCCGATGCGATCACCACGGCCTGGCAAGGGTCTCCCGGCGTGGCCAACCAGGCTCTGCGGGCGACGCTCGAGGTCCGCGAAGCGACGTACGCCGTGCTGGCCCGACGGCAGGCCAAGCTACCTGCAGACGAAGGCGCGCTGGAGCATCTGACCCTGCGATGGGCAGCAGCGACCGCGCGATCCGCCCTGGTGCCCGGCGATATCGGTGTGGTCGAGGTGCTCGTGGGCACCTCACCGGGGCTGACGATCCCGGATCGGTTGGCGATGGCCGCGGTCGACCTGCTGCGTATTGTCAACCTCAGCCGGTTGCGGACCTGCCCGGTGGACGAGGGTGGCTGCGGCTGGCTGTTCCTCGATCACAGCCGCAACGGATCACGCCGTTGGTGCGCGATGGCCGACTGCGGCACTCAGGCCAAGATCCGCAAGCTCACCGAACGTCGCCGATCCGCTACCACCATAAGCTGATTCACTGGTGGGCGGCGGCCTGCAGGTAGGAGCGGAAGGCAGCGAAGGATCCGAGCACCTCGGCGACTGACTGTTGGCCGGAGAGCGCGCCGACGCCGTGAACCGCGTAGATGGAGGTGCGGGTGGGTCGGCGGCGCGGACGCCTGCCACGTAGTCGGCGTGGCCGGTGTCGTCGGTCTTGAGCTGTTCCTCCCGGCGAGCCTTCGACAGTCCTGAGCGGTGACCCTCCGGTGACGCACCGGCTGCATAGGTGTATCCGGCCGAGTGGGTCGCGTAGGTCGTGTGGGAGTGGGTCTGCGGCGGTGAGGATCTGTTGCCCGGCGCGGATCTGGACGGTGCGGTAGCGGCGGGCGGTGCGGACGAACTTGCTGGACCCCGACCTCCTCCAGCACCCGCAAGCTGTCCTGCTTGCTGGTGGGCTCGATGATCCGCGCCAGAATGAGCTGGCGGAACAACTCGTCACACCGGCCGCTTCGTCGAACCCGAGCACGTCGTAGGCACGACAACGCGTCCCACAGATGCGCCATTCGCGAGGCGGTGATCTCCAACTCAAGGCTAGGACCAGGCTCCGGGGGTGGTCGCCGCCGCGGTTGAGCCGGTGACGCACGATGCGTCCGCTGCTGGCCGGGATCGGGCTGGCGCCGGCGAGTGCGGCGTAGGCGGCGTCGTCGCGGCAGCGGCCCGGGTGGGACCAGGACACGATCGCTTGTGCGGCGCTGACCGGCCCCACGCCGAGCTTGGCCAGCAGGCGGGGCGCCAGGTGAGTGACCAGCTCGGCGAGCTGCCGCTTGTTGTCGGCGAGCTCGGTTGATCCCACGGATGGCGAGGGCGAGCCGGCGGACCTCGGCACGCCGGACCGCGTGTTCGCGGGTCTCGTGCTGGCCACCGCGGCGGCAGGCGATGGCAGCCAGCCGGTCCGCCGTGAGCGCGCCGCGCGACAGCGCCCGGTCAGTGTCGCTGCCGGTGAGCAGCAACGCGCGCAGTCGATTGATGCTCCGCGACTTGGCCGTGGTGAGGTCCCGGCGAGCGCCGAGCAGGATGCGTAGCGCCTCGCGGTCACCGTCGGTACTTCCACGTGACCACCCTGCACGCCCAGACACAACCCAGGCTGCGGCGGCGGCGATCCGCCGCGCCCCGTGACAGCGCCGATGTCATCGGGACATGGCGAGGGTCACATCGAGGTGGGCGCGCAGCTCGGTGGCGACATCGTCGCACGGCTGGGCGGACCGTTCCGCGCGGGCGAGGATGAGCGCACCCTCGACGGCCGCCACGGTGAACGCGGCGAGTCGCCGGGCCTGCGCCGGCGTCGCTCCGTCCCGGGTGAAGGCCTTGGTGAGCACCGTCCGCCAGCGGCCGAAGGCATCAGCGACGGAAGGTTTCAGCCGGTCCTCGCCGGGCCCCAGGTCGAGGGTGACGGCCGCGACGGCGCAGCCGGCGCTGAAGTCACTCGCCACCAGCGCCTCTCGGGAGCTCGCCACGAACAGGTCCACGATCTCCCGTGCGGATCCGGTGCTGTCCAGCGCCCGGGCCACGCGTTCGGCGTACCACTGCAACGCCTCGCGGGCGAGCTGTTCCTTGCCGCCGGGGAAGTGGTGGTAGATCGAGCCGCGCGGTGCGCCGCCGCGTTCGAGCACGTCGTTGAAGGACGTGGCGGCGTACCCGCGTTCGCGGAACAGGTCCACCGCGGCCCGGACCATCCGCTCCCTGCTGCCGTGCGGCACCGGCGTACACCTCCTTGACTATGACGGTCAGCATAGACGACTATGCCGAGTGTCATAAATCTCGAGGAGGCGCCGCGATGATGCCGCAGCTCGTGCTCACCAGGCCCGGCCGGGCGGAGTGGACTGACGTACCCGTCCCGGTGCTGACCGGTCCGGGCGACGCACTGGTGCGGCCGGTCGCCGTGGCCACGTGCGACCTGGACACCGCGATCAACGCGGGCGTGTTCCCGATGGAGTTACCGTATGCGCTGGGGCACGAGTTCGTTGCCGAGGTCATCGACGTCGCCGACGGCGTGAGCACGGTCGAGCCGGGCGCTGTCGTCGCCGTGCCGTTCCAGATCTCGTGCGGCCAGTGTCCCGCATGTCGTCGCGGGCTGACGCAGGACTGCGCCAGCGTGCCCCCCGGTGCGATGTACGGGCTCGGCGCGTTCGGCGGCGACTGGGGCGGCGCAGTCTCCGACGTGGTCCGGGTGCCGTACGCCGAAGCCATGCTGATCCCGCTCCCCGAGGGCGTCGAGCCGGCGACCGTCGCGAGTATGGACAACCTGCCGGACGCCTGGCGCACGGTCGCGCCGTACATCGAAACGGACCGGTCGAGCCGGGTGCTCGTCGTCGGCCGGCAGTCCATCGGCCTGTACGCTGTGGCGATCGCCGGGGCGCTGGGCGCCGACGTCACCTACATGGACCGGTCGAGGACGAGGCTGGACCTGGCCGAACGACTCGGCGCGACACCGGTCGACCACGACGACACCGCCGGCGTGGGCAGCTTCCCGGTCACGGTGAGCACCGACTCCACACCTGAGGGTCTCCGGCTGGCGCTGGACTCGACCGCCCGCAACGGCGTCTGCACCGACACCGGGATCTTCATCGAGGACGTGGCGCTGCCGTTGCGCGGGATGTTCGCGCGCGGCGTCACCTTCGTCACCGGGCGGCCGGCGGCCCGCACCGACCTGCCGTCCGTACTCGACCTGGTGGCCGGCGGCCGCCTCAATCCCGCCGTGATCACCGGCGAGACCGCCGCCTGGGACGACGCGCCGGCCGCCTGGTCGCAGCACACCGCCAAGCTTGTCCTCACCCGAGAGTTGAGTACCGCCTCAGCCAGATCGGACTAGTCGAGGCGCTGGCTGCCGGCAAGCCCGACGACCTGATCGGCCTGCCCGAGGGCGCCTGGTTGGACTTCAAGAGAGCGACGTCCTCGTTGGACGCCGACAAGGGCCGGTTCGAGTTGTGCAAGGACGTAGCCGCCTTCGCCAAGCCAAGGGCGCCTGTTGGTGTGTGGGGTCGCGACCAAGAAGCAGAGCGACCGTGCACACGAGGTCGCAAGCGCTCTGCACCCGTTCCCCAGGGGCGCGCGAATGTCGACAGCTACATCGACACGCTCATCGAGAACCTGCGTCCGCGCGTCACCATGACTCACCGGTGGTACGCAGATCTCGCCAGAAGCAGCAAGGTGCCGCCCCTGCACTATCTCGTCATCGAGGTCGATCCCGTGGCTGAGGAAGACCGCTACGTCATCGTGCGGCGGACGCTCAACGAAAAGGAGAGGTTCGCGGTGCCTCTGCGCCACGGCGACCGCACGGTGTACCTGCTGTCCGAGGACACCTATCGGCTCATCAACGACGGCTTACGTGGTCGCACGATCCGCGACGACAGAGCCATACCCGCGCCTGGAGGACCTGATCAGCGAAGCTGACGAGAGCATGGTCGCGCTGGAAGGTCTCGAGGATTGGCATGACACGCCCGTTCTGTTCTGGCAGAGCATCCCGCAGAGCCCCGTTCAGGTGGTGCCCGGACTTCACAGCAACTCCGGGGTTCGGGGCGGCTTCCTGGGACTGGGTCCGGTCGCCGAGGCGTTCCTGACCGGTGCCGCCGCGGCCGGGGTCACCAAGCTGACAGGCGAGATCGCCGAGATCCTCACCCTGCAAGCAGCCCACGGCACCGCTGCTGGCCGCGTTGGAACGGGCGGTGGCCTTCAGCCGGTGGCGCGCAGCCGACGTCCGCTCGATCCTGGCCACCAATGGTCAGGTACCCAGCCCCCGCCCGGCCGGGGACGCGTTGGTGCTGACCCTGCCGACGGTGCCGACCCGGTCGCTGGAGGCCTACCGCATCGACGGCAACGGGGGTGACGTGTCATGACCGCGACGAGTCCACCACCGTTGGCTCCCGATCTGACCGAGGGGTTGAAGCGGTTGAAGGTTCGAGCCGCTGGACGCGAACGCAAGCACCTGCGACGTTCAAACCGGAACCGGACAATGGACCCCGCTGACTTGGAAGCGACGCGCTGCCGCGGCACAGCGTATCGGTCGCCTGATGTGTCTTATCAGTGTGAGAGCAACCAGAGAAGGAAACGGCCCGGTGACCTTCGATGATTGGGCGTCACTGCGCCTCGATCCACTACTGCGGTTCGCGGCCGCGCTGTGCGGCAGCAGGTCGCTGGCTGAGGACGTCGTGCAGGAGGTGCTCCTCAAGGCACACCCCCGCTGAGATACGATCCAGGCGGCCGACCGGCCGGACAGCTACCTGCGCCGGATGGTGGTCAACGAATACCTGAACTGGCGCCGCAAGTGGTCGCGCATCTTGCCCCACCTTGACGTAGAAATCTTCGTCACCGACCACGCAGCGGACCCGGCAACCGGTCTGGCCGATCGCGATCAACTGGTCGCGGAACTCGCGAGGCTACCGCGGCGACAACGCACCGTGCTGGTGCTGCGTTACTACGGCGGCCACACCGACATCGAGATCGCCGACCTGATGCGCTGCTCGCCGAGCACCGTGCGCTCGTATGCCGCCCGTGCCCTGGCCACCCTCCGAGTGGAAATGACCCCCGCACCCGAAACCAGCCCGAGCAAGGGAGCCACCCATGCGTACTGAAGACGACATCCGCGCCGCCCTGACGACCCTGGAACGCGAGGCACCTGACGCCCGCGACGTCCTCGAACAACTCACCGCCCGGACCGAACGCCGGCGTGGCCGCCCGGTTGTTCTGATCGCCGTTGCGGCCGCGACCGCTGCCGCCGTTGTCGCGGTGCCGACGCTCCTGTCCGCCGACGACGACAGTGCCGATCCGGCCAGCTCCGGTGGTGTCCGAGATGTTCGATGGGAGCATTCCTACACGCTGCAAGCACCGCCGGGCTGGACGATACTGAGCGAGAGCATCTGGCCGCGGGCCCAGGCGACCAGTCTGCGCGGCCTCAAGCTGCAGCAGTGCGACGTCATCAGTTACGCGCCCGGCGCCTTCGACACCGAGCGGATCGCGGCCCGGCACGAGCGCATCGCAGTCAACGGGCACCCAGGCTTCGTCATCGATCTCAAGGTCGTCGTTGCCAACGTCGACAAGTCCAGGCGCCGCCAACCAGTGCCGGGCCTCACGGACTCCACCAGGCCGGCCGTAGCCTGGGAGTACGCACCGAATGCCTGGCGGCTGAGCGACTGCGGCGCCACCGAGTCCTACCCCAACAAAGACCGCGCCCGCATGGTCGCCCTGGCGAAACTGTCGGCGAGGGCCGTTCAGGACTCGCCGCGGGCCCTGCGGGTACCGTACCGGGTCGGATACCTGCCCGACGGCTGGGAGCCCCGCAGCGTCGGGGATCAAGGCGAGTTCAGCCACGTCGGTGAGGCACAACCCGATGTCACCTTGACGGTCCTCCCATCGGACGCGACGGATATGACCGATCCGACGCGGCCGAGAAAGGTCCCGGCCCCGACGCAGCCCTTGGCGACGTACGAGCACCTCACCATCGACTTCGTGAATGGCGTCGCGAAACCCCCGCGCGGTACGCGCACGACCATCAACGGCCTGCCGGCGGTGATCTGGCGCGACGCAAAGCCGGGGACGATGTTTGACAGCCCTCGCGCAACCGGCGCCGGCATCACCATCCAGGGCCGAGGCTGGTACCTCAGCATCTCCGCAGTCACTGTCGATCCCGACTTCGTCGACGAGCTGACGCGAGTTGCCGAAGGCGTCCAGCCGGCGTCCAATCCGCTCGACAAGTCGACTTGGTTCGACGGGACGATCGCAATTCCCTGAGACCCTGCCACCCGACCGCAGCCGTCGTCACATCAGCTGTGACGACGGCTCCTCGTGCTCGGCGGATGACTGCGCGTCTAGCCGGAGACGCAGGAGCGCTGGGCGGCACCCGGGCCGCCGTAAGGGTAGTCGGCGACGACCGGCACGCTCGCGTGGTCGAGCAGCGCCGTCTCCGTTGCGAACAGACGCAGGGCCCGCGACGCCGGAGCTGCTCGAGCGTACGGGCACCGAGGATCACCGATATGACCGCGAGTCGGTCGCGACCCAGGCCAGCCACCCGCGTCGACAAGCGGCCGGTCCTCCGAGAAGAAGGGCTGTCCCTACGTCGTCATCCAAGACGACGGTCAACACTCTGTACGGTGCGAAACGCAGGACTCGACGCACCACATCGCGACTCTGACTCCTGGCTGAATGCGAGCTCCCGAGCGAACGCGTCGGCCAGTTCACGCAGCAGGAACGATTGGCCCTCGCCGCCCGGCGTGGTGACCGGTTCGACGAGGGGCAGGGCTGCGATCTGATCCAGCAACGGCTCAACCTCAGCGGCGGACCTTGACTAGGCCAAGGGGTGTGGGCAGTTACTGCGTGGTGAGCGTGGCGATGCCGCCGACGTGGACGCGGGCGCCTGCGGGGCCGGTCTCGGTGGTGGTGATGATGGAGGCGGGGCAGGACAAGGAGTCCCCCATGTCGACGGTGAGGGCTGTCAAGCCCTGGTGGGACAGGTGGGCGGCCAGGCAGGCGGTGCTGTTGGCGTTGGCGATGTCCTCGGGGACGCCGATCGACGGGGCGAACATGCGGGCGGCGGCGCGCCCGTCCGCGGTGGGGAATGTGTAGACGTAGCAGCCGAGCAGGCCGAGAAGATCGCAGGCCTCGCGGAGGCGGTCCGGGTCGGGCGTGGCATCGGCCAGGTCGGCGCGGGTCGGGACCGCGATGAGCATCCGAGGCCGTCCAACGGAGGCGACAATGGCCGGCCCAGCGGCCGCCGGGAAGAGGGGAAGGATCAGTTCGCGTTCGGGTGTAGTGGTCTCCCGGAGCGTGACCGGGCCCGGGTCGAACGACGCCTCGAACCCTTCGGGCCGCCGCACGGCCCAGCCGGTGAATGAGCGGCCGCTCGCGTGCAGAGTGGTCCGGTACTGCGGTACCCCAGAACGGTCGGCGAGCGCCGCCAGTGCGGCGACCGTTCCGTGGCCGCAGGCCGGCAGTTCACCCTCGGCGGTGAAGAACCGCAGCGACACCCGCTCGTGATGGACGGAGACGAACACGGCATGCGAGGTTCCCCACGCCGCTGGCACAGCGCAGCACTCGGCGTTGGTAAACGCACCGTCCGGCACGACAGCAGTCGGGCTGCCACCGCGACCCTCGCGCAAACAGGCGTGCACGATCACCGACTGACAGTCACGACCGGTCATCACGGGACGATCGTAACGCTCGCATGCATTGCATGCAATGCATACATCAGCTACGCTCACTCTTGTGCAGGCTGACATCGCATGCCGCCGGTTGCGGGCTATGATCCTTGACGGCACTTATCCGCCTGGTGCGCGGATCACGGAGCAGGACGCTGCGGCGGTGCTCGCTATGAGCCGCACGCCCGTGCGCGAGGCGTTGCGTGCGCTGGCCGCCAATGGCTTGGTGCGCCCCACCGGCCGCGGCGTCGTCGTCGCGGCGCTGGAACGGGGCGACCTGTACGACGCTTACGAGGTTCGCGCAGCACTTGAGGCGCTAACCGCGGAATTGGCCGCAGCCCGGCAACGTGACGGCCGTATCGCGCCGGCCGACCTCGCCTCGTTACGCCGCGACGCCACAGCTGCCGCCGAGGCCACGGCGGCGGGTCAGCTGCGTGAGGCTGTCCGCCACAATCGCCGCTTTCACCGACGAATCGCTGAGCTGGCCGACAACCCAATCGCGCAGTCCCTCCTCGAGCGACTGTGGGATCAGATCGAGATCTCCACGCTGCACTCACTGCAGCCGGAGGCGCGACGCGCGTACGTCACCGCACAGCACGAGCGACTTCTCGCCGCGATCGTCGAGGGTCGGGCCGAGGAGGCAGGCAAGCTCGCCCGCAAACACGCGCTGGATACCCGCGCCGCAACCAGTAGAGCAAACAGCAGAGAGGGCGACGACACATGACACTGCACACCTACGTGACGGTCGTAACCTGGACTGGCAACCGGGGCACCGGTACCAGTGGGTACCGCGGCTACTCCCGGGACAACGAGATCGCCACCGACGGGTGCACCACCATTGCCGGCAGCTCCGATCCAATCTTCCGAGGCGAGAAGTCGCGATGGAACCCCGAGCAGCTGCTGGTTGCCGCCTTGTCGGAGTGCCACATGCTGGCATACCTGCACTGTTGCGCCGACGCGGGCGTCGTCGTCACCGGCTATGTCGATCGCGCCAGGGGCACCATGCGCCAAGAAGGCAACGGCGGCCACTTCACGGAGGTGGCGCTCCAACCCGAGGTTACGGTCGCATCTGACGACATGGTCGAGAAGGCCGCCCACCTGCACACAGACGCGCACGACTCATGCTTCATCGCCAGCTCTGTCAACTTCCCGGTTCGGCACGAGCCGCGAATCCTGACACGGGAAGCCTGAAACCAGAGTGCGGTCGCTCAGATTCACGCGGTTGCGGCGCTGCGTCCAAACATTACTTCTCGCTCTTGGCCTCGATATGGGTGCTGTGGCGCTACCCACGCCCGCGTCGGCATCCGAGGCCCGCTTGGCTTGCTACACCCATTCCTTGGCCCCCAATGGAGAATACGCCAAGTGCGCAGGAGGTGACGGGTGGGTTTGAGTAGGCCTTTCTTGCCGCTACTACAATTACGGCGCCAAGCGGTATGTCTACAAGACAGCATACGGCGGTGGGCGCGGGTACCGTTCGGCCGGTCAGGAATGTTTTGCTCCTCGGTCACTCCACCGGCTGGCAGTAGATTGACGGCGTCACAAACATTTGGTAGGAGACGCCGTATCGATAGCAAATGATCATATATGTCAACCAACATACTGGTATGAGAGGAGGTGGCCGCACATGATGAGCCGCGAGTGGGAGTGGGGCTGAACCGAGCATCCGCCAACTGTGGGGCCAACGCATAGCGCACCCAAATTGGGAGCGGGGCATCGGCGCCCGTCGCTGCCGATGCCGCGCTGTCATCACAAGCACCTAACCAACCAACGGATCACGCGACACGACCGCTACACGACGGCCAGGCCGGAGAAAGCGACAACGCTCGCGACATCCAGAACGTCATCGGCGGCACCGGCAACGACGTCCTGGTCGGTAACGCACTGAACAACGTGTTGCGCGGCCTTCCCGGCGACGACCGGCTGTTTGGTCTCGACGGCAACGACGCCCTGATCGGCAGCGAGGGAACCGACTTCGCCGACGGCGGCAACGGCGCCGACACCTGCCAGACCGAGACCAGCACCCGCTGCCTCTGAGGGCGGCCACCCGACGCCGGTGGGCGGGAGCAACCCCCCGTCCCGCCCACCGGTCCGTTCTGTCAAAACGCAGCTCAGATCAGAGCTCGAGAGCCGCACAAGCCGGCCGACGGTCATATCGGCCACTCGCTCGACGTAACTGCTCGAAGGGTCGCCGCGCATCGCCGTACCGCTCGACGCGACCGGTCCCTACAGGTGGCTCGACCCGAACCATGCAGGGAGGCCCGGAGCACGGCGCGCGATCCCGTGGCCGGGCCGGGACGACTGGAGGGAGTAACACGATGCACATCGACGTGAACGTGACCCGACTGTGGTTCGACATCGACGGGCCGGCGCTCGTCCCCGACGGCAGCCAGCTGCGGCAGCACCCAACCGTGGTACTGGTTCACGGCGGCCCCGGGGTCTACGACCACTCCTACTTCAAGCCCGACTTCGCCCGGCTCACCGAGCACGCGCAGGTCATCTACCTCGACCTGCGCGGGCACGGCCGGTCCGCCTGGGGCGATACCGCCGCGTGGAGCCTCGATACCTGCGCCGACGACATCCGCGCCTTCTGCGACACGGTCGGCATCGACAGCCCGATCGTGTTCGGGCACTCGATGGGTGGACCCATCGTGCTGCTGTACGGCGCCCGCCACCCCGAGCACGCACGCGGGCTCATCGTCCAATCGGGATTCGCCCGCTGGGACCACTCCCGGCTGCTCGACAACTTCCGCCGGGTGGGCGGCGACCAGGTCGCCAAGATCGCCGACCGCAGCTACGCCGGCCAGGACGTGCCCGACCAGGAGTGGGCCCGCGTGCTCGCCGCCTTCGGCCCGCACCTTCCAGACCAGCGCCGCCACGCCCGCACACCCAAGAAACCTCGAGCTCAACACGCACGGCATGGATCTGATCCGCGTCCTCGACATCCTCGACCAGCTCAACCGCGTCAACACCCCAACCCTCGTGTCTGTCGGCGAGCTCGACCCCGTAACGCCGGTCGCCGCCGCCGAAGAGATCATCGGCGCGCTGCCACCCGGCATCGCGCGCCTCGAGATCATCGCCGGAGCCGGACACTTCGCCTGGCTGGACGCCCCGGACCGCTTCTGGACGATCATCACCGACTTCATCCATGCCACGAACACACCCGAACCCGTCCCGACGTAACAGCCCCACGCCGGCACATACGACAACCCGCTGGCATCGCGTCCACAGTCGACACGAAAGTCGCAACGAAAATCCGCGGGCGCCCAGTCCCCACCAGGAGGACCCGATGTTGAGCCTGCTGCCATGTCCTGATCCGGACTGTGATGCGCCCGCTGAGGTACTTGATCGGACCACCCTCCCGTCGACGTGCGGTCCGATCGAGCATGTGAAGACGCAGTGTGCGCGTCGGCATGCCTTCTTCATGCCCACGCCGGCCGCATACCTGTCGGCAGAGACATCGTGCCAGGGATCCGACGCCGCCACGGCGCAGGCCGGGCGCCGCGAGGCGGCCGGAATGGCGCGCGAGCAATCCACTAGGAGACCGGACGGCTGACAGCCCAAAGGCCGCATGGAAGGCACCTGTTATGACGGCTCGGGCACCCACGGCCCAGGCCGGCCATGCTTTGAGGGGCAGCGCGTCGGCTTGGGGCCGCGCCGGGTCCCACTCCTGACATGACGATTAGGGCAACGCCAAATGTCGCGCGGGCAGGCACAACGCGACCGCGTCGACCGGACGAGTGCCCGCCCAGAATCCGGTCCCTGGCAGACCTGGCCGTCCCGGCCGACTGTTCGAACCGGCCGAACCGGACGGCCCCAGACCCAGGGGAAAGGCCCAGGGCCGCCGCAGACGAGCGCATGCAACAGCAGCAGGGGCCGCTCGTCACGGCGACGGTACGCCGACTACTCCCACTACCGGCCGGTAGAGCGCCCATCGATCCCGCCGCCTGTCGACAGCGGACCCCTGGCCGAACCCGCACCGTCGGCTCCTGGCGACGACGAGCACCCAGAAGAACAACTCCCGCACGACCACCCCCCGCCGGCCGACCGGAGGTCCACACGACACCACGCCGGTCGCACATACTGTTCGCCGAGCAGAGCCTCGCGAATGCCCGCGGTGCCTTCGTGAGCTCGGTGGACGCTGCCGCGGTACGTCAGCCCACGGCGGTGGGCGGCGTCGTTCGATGGCGATGACGTCGCGCCAGGGCGCCGGCCTTAGATCCGTAAGTCATGGGCCGACGCGTTCGCGGATGGCGACGGTGCGGATGCATACCTCAGCAACGCCGTCGTCACCGCCCAACCCGTCCACTCGCCCGGCACACACCATCACGGCTCAGCCACCTGTGTACTGCGTGGTCGCGCCACGATGACGACAGCCTTCGCTGGCTCCACCCGGGTACCGGCTGACACCAAGCCGACCAGGACCGTCTGGCGGGGGCGGGTTGGGCGGCGTTCGGAGATCGTGGTCGGTGCCAGTAGGTCGTTGAGCCCGATCGTCCCGTGCTCGGCAGGCGTCGGAGGCTCGCAGGCCTGCGAGGCGGGCGCGGCCGCGGGTAGAGCTTGAAGACCACCGCGTGGCCCACTGCCACCTGCTGCCGCGCGGGGTGCGTGCTGTTGCGGCGCGGCAAATTCTGTGCCGACTTCTGGACCTGCCCCGAATCCGAATCCGATATGCGCGCCGTAGCCGATTCGTCTCCCCAAGTCCTCAACTCAGCTCCGCGGCGTTGGCCAAGGGTGGGACCACGGCGCCGTCGCACAGATACGACCTGGCAAGCAGCCGGGTTTGCGGCTTAGGTCAGTTCGTCGACGTCGGCGGGCTGTAGGTCCGGCCGGTGCCGCAGGTAGCGCAGGGGACGGCGCCAGGCGCCGGCGTGGAGCGCGGCGTCAGCGGTGACCTCGGCGACGACGAGTGGTTCGACCTTAGTCAGCGGCACGGTCTTGCAGGACTTACTCCAGCGGCCGACGCCGATCTCATCCGGCCACGGATGCCCCTGCCGAGCCGGTGTAAGAACGGCTGCCAGGTCGGTGGCCTGCACCGTCGTCAGCAGAACGCTGCGGCCGACCTGGACCAGCTCAGCGGCGCCGTCGATGGTGCGGTACCGGCCGGCGATCACGACCTCGGGCCGTGTGATCGGGCCGAGGACACCACCGACGATGACCTCGACGGTGTCGCGGTGCTTGACCTTCAGCCACTCCCGCCGACCCGAGTAGTAGCGCGTCGCTGCACCCTTGGCCACGACGCCTTCGACACCCATCGCCTCCGGCAAGACCTCCAGCCACTCATGCGCCTCGTCCACGTCGTAGGTGACCGGGGTGAGCTGCACCGGCGGTTCCCACAAAGTCAGGGACTCCAGCCGCGCGCGGCGGCGGGTCCAGCGTTGGGTGCGGATGTCCACGCCGTTCACGGCGCGCAGGTCGAAGGCCATGTACGACGCGGGTGTCGCACTCAATACGCGGCGCGAGGTCCGCGGCGAGGTGACCAGCCCGGCGCTGCAGCAGATCGAACGACAACCGACCGCTGGCGTCCAACGACACCAGCTCGCCATCGACCACACACCCCGCGGGCAGCAATCGGGCCGCCGCGGCCGCGACGTCGCGGAACCGGTCGGTCAGATCCTTGCCCTGCCGCGACCACAACCGCGCCCCGTCACCGTGCCGGACGATGATCGCGCGGTAGCCATCCCACTTCGGCTCAAACACACACCCGCCCGGCAGCGCATGCGGACCGGGCAGCTGCTCGACCGCCTTCGCCAACGCCATCGCCACCGGACCGGTCAGGTCAGCCGGCAGCCCCGGCGAACCTCGCTCCGATGCCCGCGCCATGATCACAGTGTCCCGGGTCGGGTCTGCCCAGCTGCGCTGACCGGCGATCGACCGGCAGCGCAGGCTCGACGCAACGCCGCGCCGCGCTCCGCGCTTCGGTCGCTTGTGGTCAACGGCGCTCGGGTCGACTGCGCTGCTCGCCGCCGTGGCCGCCGTTGCGGTTGCTGGTGGCGGGCTGCAGCCGGTCTGGATACCACGTGAACAGGCCGGTCTCGTTGTCGCGGACCCGACCCCACCACTGCCCGTCGTCGCGGACCCATACGTCGAGCTCGCCGGCTGGCTGCCACCCGTACAACACCACCGGCTGCGGCACCGCGAGCGGGCGCACGTCGGACGGTTTGCATTCGGCGTAGAAGTCGTACTGCACGTCGAGGTCGTGGACCTGCCGGTTCGCCTCCGGCTATGCCCAAAGTGATGCCCAAGGCGATTTCAGCCCGGATGGACGCTCCATCCGCTGCGGTGCCTGGAGGTGCAAAAGCCCAGGTCAGGGAGCGCTTCTGCCTGGGCTTGGGTGGCGCGCTCGGAGGGATTCGAACCCCCAACCTTCTGATCCGTAGTCAGATGCTCTATCCGTTGAGCTACGAGCGCCTGCTGGCAACGCCGAGTAAGAATACACGCGGCACACCTGCCGGTGCGAATCGGTACAGGCCGCCGGACCACTCGTCGTACGGGTGCTCGGGTTGTCTGACCGGTGATGGGTTGTGCAACCGGGAGTGGTGCCGAAACCCGGGCCTCACGGAAGACACGCCGGCGCCACACCGGCGTAGTCGGGCAACCACGGAAACGGACCGCGCGGCAGATCGGCGACAGGCCGGCGAGCAGGCGGCCAGGCGGCTCGACGGTGGCAGCAGGCACGGTCAGCGACACCTGCACCTCGGTCAGGACGCTGCTCAGCAACTGAACCGTAACCACTTGTCGTTGCCTCGAACAACGACTGAAACTCGTGGGAACTGGAACGACCCTGCGCGAGTCTAGGCTCCGTGGGCATGCAGCCACGGAAGCTGTTGAGGGCAACGGGCATCGCGGCGGGGATCGCCGCGTTAGCCGGTTTCGGTATCGGCCTCGCGGCGGGGAGGACGCAGCAGCCGGAGGACCTGCCGGTCGCGCGGAAGCTGCCTGCCGATCTGTGCGCGCGACTCGGTGACGTCAGCGCCCTCTTCCCCGGGCCGGCCGAGCTGCAGCAGACCGGTCGCGCTGAGGTCCGGTGCACCGCCGAGGTCGCCGAGGCCGGCCAGCCCACCCACAGCGAGGCCCGTCTCACCGTCGTGATTCGCACGCATGCCTCCCGGACCGGCAGCACCGCAGCAGACGCGGCCCGGACCGAGTTCGACGACAAGACCTGGCCGGTCGTCGAGAACCGGCCTTACCCCACCAAGGTCGACGCCGACGAGCAGGGCGAGGACGTCTGGGAGATCAAGCTGGTCACCACGCGCGGCGACGTCGTCGTCGAGGTCACCTACTACGCGTCACCCATCACCCAGGAGGCGGCGCAGACCGCGGCACTGGCGGTCGGCGAGAAGGCCGTCTGGGAGGCGAGATGAGTACGACGCCCGAGATCTCCGGGTACAGCTTCGGGGAGCAGCTGCTCGATCATCCGCTCGCGAGTGTGTGGCGCGGTACGTCGGCCAGCGGCATGGATGTCGTCGCGCTGGTGCTCAGCGAGACCGGTGCCGCCGACCGAGCCGTCCGCGACCGGCTCGCCGCGTCCAGCCGGATCGCGGCTGTGCAGTCCGGGCCGGCGGAGTCACCACTCTGGGCCGCCAACCCGAACGCCACCCGCCCGTACGCGGTCACCCAGCTCGCACCCGGTTACTCCGGCGCGGAGCGTCTGCTCGACCCGCTCGACGGCGTGATCGGCAATGACCAGTCGGCGATCGAGGAGGTACGACGGCGGCTGGACGGCGGCGGGACACAGGCCGATAGCCCTGCCGCCGGCAGGAGGCTCTGGGCGGCCGCGATCGTGATTCCGCTGATCGTGTTCGTGGTGGCGTACTCGGCCGGTGCGGCGATCAACAGCGCCGCCGCCAGGCCAGAGCCGACCAGTCCGAAGGTACCGGTACCGGACGCCGTACAGCCGACGCCGTTGGCGTCCAAGAAGGTGCTGCTGCCGGGTATCTCGAAGGCGGGCCAGGTGCCACTGCGCAGCGGTGTCCGGCCGGTATCGCTGGTCGCATCGACGAGCGAGCTGTCGCCGATGCCGTGGGACAAGCTCGGGCTGCCGTTCGCGATGCACATCCCCGGGCCCGAATGGCTCATGAAGGAGCTCGAGGAGTCGTCGTACTCGATCTATCGGCAGCTGTTGGAGGCCAAGCGTGGCACGGTGGTGGTCGCGATCGCCGCCCACCCGTGCAAAGGCCTGGCCGGCTGCCTGGCCGACCGGACGGAGTTCGATGCCCGGTGGTCGAAGCGGTACGGCGTCGCGCCACCGACCACGGCGCGTGACGGTCAGACCTGGTTCAGCGAGAACGCCCCGGAGGGCGAGCCCTACAGAGCGTCGCTGACCAGAGCGTTCCTGAGCCCGGCGACCGGGTCCTGGTGGCTGGTCGGCGTCGCGGTGAACGCCGACCCCGCCAGCGCCGGAACGGCCCAGGCGATCCTGAACGATATCCGGACGCAGACCTCCTGACCGGAGATCCAGCACATGGGTCCTTGATCGTCAAGGGCCTACTTTGTGATCGGCTTCACGCGCCCGCGGTTCTCATCACCCTCGGCCGTCGCTTATCGTAGTACCACTGTGCATGCTGGTATGCATCCACCGACGCCGCTGGTACGCAACGAGCAGCACGCCAACACACCTGAATCTAGCCGCCGGAGACCCCGGCGGCCGTCGTCGTACACCCAGGACGGCGAACGATCCGCAAAGGGGACTGACTGCCGATGACCACCGGTACACCGACTGACAGACCGATCGTGCAGGAATCCCCCGCACCGACGCGGCACGCGAGGCTGCTGGCCTGGGTCGAGGAGGTCGCTGAGCTCACCCAGCCGGACCGGATCCACTGGGTCGACGGGTCCGACGCCGAGTACGCACAGCTGACATCCGAGCTGGTCGAGGCCGGCACAGTGGTCCGGCTGAACGACGAGAAGAAGCCGAACTCGTTCTGGGCCCGTACCGACCCCAGTGACGTCGCCCGGGTCGAGGAGCGGACGTTCATCTGCTCGGTCGACGAGGCCGACTCCGGCCCTACCAACAACTGGATGGACCCGGCCGAGATGAAGGCCACCATGACCGAGCTGTACCGGGGCTCGATGCGCGGCCGGACGATGTACGTGATCCCGTTCTGCATGGGGCCGCTGACCGCGAAGAACCCGATGTTCGGGGTGGAGATCACCGACTCGGCGTACGTGGTGGCGTCGATGCGGATCATGGCGCGCAGCGGCAGCGCCGTACTCGAGAAGATGGGTCCGGACGCGGAGTTCGTGCCGTGCCTGCACTCGGTGGGGGCGCCGCTCGAGCCGGGTCAGGCCGACGTGCCGTGGCCGTGCAGCGAGACCAAGTACATCTCGCACTTCCCGGAGACCCGGGAGATCTGGTCGTACGGCTCCGGGTACGGCGGCAACTCCCTGCTTGGCAAGAAGTGCTACAGCCTGCGGATCGCGTCCGCGATCGCCCGCGACGAGGGCTGGCTGGCCGAGCACATGCTGATCCTCAAGCTGATCTCGCCGGAGAAGAAGGTCTACTACCTCGCCGCCGCGTTCCCGAGCGCCTGCGGCAAGACCAACCTCGCGATGCTCGACCCGACGCTGGACGGCTGGGAGGTCGAGACGCTCGGCGACGACATCGCCTGGATGCGGTTCGGCGAGGACGGCCGGCTGTACGCGGTGAACCCGGAGTTCGGGCTGTTCGGCGTCGCACCCGGCACCGGCTGGAAGACCAACCCGAACGCGATGCGCACGATCGAGAAGGGCAACTCGGTGTTCACCAACGTGGCGCTCACCGACGACGGTGACGTCTGGTGGGAGGGGTACTCCGAGGAGCCGCCGTCGCACCTGACGGACTGGAAGGGCCGCGACTGGACGCCGGACTCCGACGAGCCCAGCGCGCACCCGAACAGCCGGTTCTGCACGCCGATCAAGCAGTGCCCGATCATCGCCGACGAGTACGAGGACCCGAACGGCGTGCCGATCTCGGCGATCCTGTTCGGTGGCCGACGTGCGACCACGGTGCCGCTGGTGACCGAGGCGCGCGACTGGCAGCACGGCGTGTTCATGGGCGCGACGCTGTCATCGGAGACCACCGCCGCCGCGGTCGGCAAGGTCGGCGTCGTACGCCGTGACCCGATGGCCATGCTGCCGTTCATGGGCTACAACGCGGGCGACTACTTCGGCCACTGGATCGACGTCGGCAAGGACAATGACGAGTCCAAGCTGCCGAAGATCTTCTACGTCAACTGGTTCCGCAAGGACGAGAACGGCAAGTTCGTCTGGCCGGGCTTCAGCGAGAACGGGCGGGTGCTGAAGTGGGTGATCGAGCGCCTGGAGGGTGAGGCGGCCGCGGTCGAGACCCCGATCGGGCACGTCCCCACCCCGGACTCGCTCGACGTCACCGGACTGGACCTGAGCCGCGAGGCGCTCGAGGTCGCGCTGGCCGTCGACCCCGAGGAGTGGAGGGACGAGGTCCCGCTGATCGACGAGTGGTTCGCCAAGATCGGCGACAAGGTGCCCGATGCGCTGCGGATCGAGCTCGACACCCTCAAGTCCCGCCTCGGTATCACGTCCTGACCACTACCCCATCGGAACGGGCCCGGCCTGCTCTGGCCGGGCCCGTTCCGCGTGTCCGGACCTTCACCCGGCAGAGGGAGGCCGGTCGGTCCGGCGCGGGATCCCGGCACGCCGGTCGGTGGCAAGGCTGGAGGCATGACTGAGGCCCTCGTGCTCCGCGCCGCACGAACGCATTGGACCGCGCGTGTCGCACCACTGGCCGTGCTCTGGTCGACGGTGTACGGCGCGGTGCAGGTGTGGTTCGCACTCGGGCACGCCCCGGAGTGGGACTTCGGGATCGACCTGTTCGTGCCCGGCTGGGGTACGGTCGCGCTGTGCGCCGCGGCCGGATCGGTCGTCGCCGGGCTCACCGCCGCATCCCGCTGGTCACTGGTCGTCGCGGCCTGGGCGGTCGCCGCGACGCTCGCAGGGGCGAGCGGGCTGTTGCTGCTGGACGCGGTCGGGACGCTGATCCCGGGGATGGACATCCCGGTCCAGCCGGCAGCCGTGGCCAGCCGCCTCGGCGCCGCGGGCCTCGCCGTACTGGTCGGCGCGACCGCCCTGTCGCACCAGCGGCGGCTGCGGGAGGCGTGCGCGAGCTGCGGCCGGACCGAACAGTGGTGGCCACCGGCCGGGACGCCGCGCTGGGCCTGGGTCGGCGCGTACGCCGCGGTCGCGGGCTGCGTCGTCCGGCTCGCCGCCCAGTACGTCGTGGGCTGGGACGACATCCCGTACGAGCCGAACGCGTCCCTGGTCGTGTTCGAGGTGCTGTTCGTGCTCGCCGGAACGGTGCTGCCGCTCGGGCTGGTGCACCACTGGGGCCGGGTCTGGCCGCGCTGGGTCCTCCCGGTCGCCGGCCGCCGGGTACCGCGCTGGTTGCCGCTCGGGCCGGCGGTCTTCCTGTCGATCGGCATCACGGCGTACTTCGGGATCGGGCTCGGCGGCATGGTCGTGGACGCGATCCAGGGGAAGTCGGCGGCGTCCGGGCCGTTCTCGGCCGGGTTCTTCTGGGTGGCGGTGCCGTCGTACGTGGTCTGGGGCATCGGTCTCGGGCTCGCGGCGGTCTCCTATGCCCGGCTGACCCGCCCGGTCTGCCGCAGCTGCCACCGCGGCTGACCCAAAACGCCGACGCGACAGTGGGCCACCCGTCACCCGGGTGGCCCACTCATCATGGCGGAGGCGGCGGGATTTGAACCCGCGAGAGGGGGTTACCCTCAACCCGCTTAGCAGGCGGGCGCCATCGACCGGACTAGGCGACGCCTCCATACTTCTTTGCCGCCGGCGGCTCGGGAGCAACGCGACGACGGCCTAGGGTATCTGGCCGGGGTGCGGCCCGGCAAAGCGGTCCGTCCGGCTTGGGGAGTGGAACCCAGGCCCCTGTAACCTAGCGGCGCAGTGCGGCAACCGAACGGGGCGGTTCCGCGTCAACCCCGGCGCGCCCGACGGGCGTCGTACAGTTGGCGGACGCGGACTGGTGCGCCGTACACGAGCGTTGCCATGCCGCCGAGCAGAGACCGGAGAGATGTCCCGACAAGCGCGTAGGTCAGCCTCGATGGGGCGTCCGGCGGGCCGTCACCGGGCACACCGGGCACGCACGGTGCCGCGCGCACTCGGTCTCACCGTGATCAGCGCACTCATTCCCGGTTCCGGGTTCGTGATGGGCGGCCGGGCCAAGCTCGGCGCCTTCGTGATGACTCTCGCCATCGGCCTGTGCGGGCTGGGCGTGCTGGCCGTCGTCACCCGGCGCGAACAGGTGCTGGCCGTCGCGGTCAACCCCAACGACCTGCTGGTCGCGACCGGGGCACTGATCTTCCTGGCGATCTGCTGGATCACAATCATCATCTCCTCGCACCGGCTGATCCGGCCCGCGACCGCCGGGCCGTTCGGCCGCGCGTTCGGGTCGGCGTTCGTCGGGCTGGTCTGCTTCGCTATCGCGGCGCCGATGGCGGTCGCCACCCAGAGCGTGATGGCGCAGCGCGACCTGGTCTCCTCGGTGTTCGCGTCCGAGGGCAAGTCGAAGAGCGCGACCCGGGAAAAGGTGGACAAGAAAGACCCGTGGGCGAAGCGGCCGCGGCTGAACATCCTCCTGCTCGGTGCGGACGACGGTGCCGGCCGCGAGGGCACCCGGACCGACACGGTGATGGTCGCCAGCATCGACACCAGGACCGGTGACACCGCGCTGATCTCGCTGAGCCGGAACTGGATGCGGATGCCGTTCCCGAAGGACTCGCCGCTTCACGACGAGTACCCGAACGGATTCTGGGACCCGTCGCTGGGGTCGGACGTGGAGCAGCAGGAGTACTACCTGGACGCGATGTACCGCAACATCCCCGAGCTCCACCACGGCATCCTGGGCGAGTCCGACAACGAGGGCGCGGACGTGCTGAAGGTCTCGGTCGGCGAGGCCCTCGGGCTGAAGCTGCACTACTACATGCAGGTCAACCTCGAGGGCTTCCGGGCGATGATCGACGCACTCGGCGGGATCAAGCTCAACGTCAACTACAGGGTCCCGATCGGCGGAGACTACAGGGGCCCCGGCTCCGGCGACGACGTACTGCCGCACGACTACATCGAGCCCGGCCCGAACCAGAAGATGCTCGGCGCCCGGGCACTGTGGTTCGCCCGCGGGCGCTACGGACTGACCGACACGTCCCGGCAGGAGCGGCAGCGCTGCACGATCCAGGCGATCGTCAGCGCGGCCGACCCGGGCAACGTGGTGACCAAGTACCAGGCGATCGCGAAGGCCGGCAAGCAGCTGCTCCGGACCGACATCCCGGTCGAGGTGCTGCCCGCGTTCGTCGAGCTCGGGCTGAAGGTGAAGAACGCGAAGGTCGTCAACGTCGACCTGGACAAGAAGAAGAACTTCCCGAACGGCCGCAACCCGGACTACGAGGCGATGCAGGAGCTGGTGGAGAAGGCGACCCAGCCGAGGACCAAGCAGGCGGCGGCGACCCCGAAGCCGACCACCTCGACGTCCAAGCCGAAACCGGCCACCACGCCGACGCCGGGCGAGCAGCAGGACCTCAAGGACGCCTGCGCCTACCACCCGGACGAGGAGTAGTAGCCTCGCCCGGTGCTTTCCTCGACGTACCGGATGCGACCGGACCGCTTCCTCGGGCTGTTCGCGCTCGGGCTGATCATCCTCGGCTTGGCCGCCGTGCTCTGGGCGGTTGGCGTCGCCGATACCGCCGTCGCGGTGATACTCGTGCTCGGCGGGCTGGTGGCGCTAACCGGGCTGTGGGTCCTGGCGCGACCGCCCGTGCTCGCGAGGCTGGACGACGGTGGTGTCCGGGTCCGAGGGCTGCGAACCGAGTGGAGCGACATCGCCGTGGTCGGGAAGGTCGCAACAACCCAGGGCAAGGCGCTGGCAATCCGCACCAAGCGGGCTGACGACACCTTGCTGATCCCGCTGCGCTGGATGAAGGCCGCGCAGGGCGCGAAGCTGGAGACCGAACTCCGCGAGCGGCTGAACGCGGCACACGGATACACGGAGTGGGACGGTACGGCGGGCGACGATCCGGATCAGCAAGAATGACGGCGCTGCCCTCCGCCGTCCCAGGAGCCGACCGATGCCCCTCCAGTTCGACCTCTCGTACGACGACCTGCTGACCTATACCGGGACCAACCCGCGGCCGGACGACTTCGACGAGTTCTGGGACAAGAGTCTTGCCGAGCTGGCGGCCGTGGACCCACAGGTCGAGCTGGTGCCGGCCGCGTTCGACGTGCCGTTCGCCCGCTGCGAGCACCTGTACTTCACCGGCACAGCCGGGGTCCGGGTGCACGCGAAGCTGGTCCGGCCGCGCGAGACCGGCGAGCCGGAGCCTGCCGTGCTGATGTTCCACGGGTACGGCGGCGAGGCGCCGCTGTGGACCGAGCTGCTGCCGTACGCGGCCCGCGGGTACACGATCGCCGCGCTGGACGTGCGCGGACAGGTCGGGCTGGCGCTGCCCGAACAGCACCGGAGCCCGTTCACCCTGCGGCACCACGTCGTGGACGGTCTGGACGATGGCCCGGAGCACATGGTCTACCGCCACGTGTTCCTGGACGCCCGCCGGCTGGCCGACGTCGTACTCGGGTTCGACGAGGTCGATCCCGCCCGGGTCGGCAGCACCGGGTACAGCCAGGGCGGCGGCCTCAGCCTGGTCGCCGCCGCCCTCGAGCCGCGGATCGCGCTGGTCGCGTCGGTGTACCCGTTCCTCACCGACTACCAGCGCGCGTACGAGATGAGCCTGGAGGAGGATCCGTACGGCGAGATCGCGGAGTGGTTCCGCAAGCGTGACCCACAGCACCGGCGCGAGGCCGAGGTGTTCACCCGGCTCGGGTACGTCGACGTCCAGCACCTGGCACCGCGGATCCGGGCCCGGGTCGACCTCACGATCGGCCTCGAGGACCGGATCTGCCCGCCGTCGACCCAGTTCGCGACGTACAACCGGCTGACCTGCGAGAAGTCGCTGCGGTTGTACCCGGACCACGGGCACGACGACCTGCCAGGGTTGGACGACGAGATCTACACCCTGCTCGGAACACTCTGACCGAACAGCTCCTCCTGTCAGAGCCGTGTGCTGCTGCCTCCCAGCCAGTACTGCCACTTGGCGCTGGCCACCGGCGTACGGGTGAGTCCGTCCGGCCAGGTCGCCGGCAGCTCGTTCGCCCGCGCGGCGTACAGCACGAGCTCGCTGTTCAACGGATTGCCGCGGACCACCATCCGCGCCGCCGTCTCCGACCGAAGATCCGCGAGGTACTGGACGGCCGGAAGGAAGTCCGCACTGCACCGCGGACCGAGCTGGCCGACGCGTTCACCGTCCAGCCTGACCTCGACCGCCAGCTTGCCGCTCTTGGCACTGACGTGCTCGATCGCGTGCAGCGTGGCATAGACCCAGCACTCTCCTTCCGGGCGGAAGTACGGCACGATCAGCTCGAAGCCGTCGCGGTCCATCGGGACAACGGTCGCCGTGCCGTGCGGCAGCGGCTGGTAGCTCCCCGCGGGCGGTAGGTTCAACGGCACGAGCATGTGCGGCTGGGCCAGGGCGAGTGCGACGCTGGCGTGGTACTCGGTGACGCCGAGACCTCGTCGGTCCCAGTCGGCGGCCTCCCACTCACTGGCCGACACCCGACACGGCGCCTGAGGCTGGAACCCCTGCTCGACCAGATCCGCAAGCACCGGCTGGTAGTGCCGGGCGTCCTCCTGCGGTAGGTAGCCGACCACCTTTTCGGCTACCCGGACCGCAACGGCGTACGGGTCGAACCGGTTGTCCGGCTCAGGTACTAGGTCGGCCACGGTGTCGAGGTCGGCGCCGCGGCCTGGTAATGGTGACGGAAGGAGTGATCTGATGGCCGCCTCATGCTCCGACGCCCCAACTACTTCTTGTCCACACCACAACGCGTCGCCCCACAGGCGGAACGGAATCATGCCAAGTCGGCCCTTCAGGTCCCCGTGAGGTCGGTTGGTACCTGGTACATCCTTTCCTGTCGCTTGTTCGTTACACAAGGTGAGCGCTCGGATACATGCCTTCCTAACCAAGAAATCGTCGGTGAGCTGGTTCGACGACTCGACCAGTGAGTGGCCCTGGCCGCATACCAAGATCGGTATGAGATACCGATCCTGGTATACGAACCGAGCGTTGTTTACGACCAGTCGTAGTCGGACCCCCGCTGTCAGTAATCGCCCGGCCGGTAAAGGCGGCTGTCCAGGTCCGGCCGCACCAGGCCGTTGAACACTGGACCATCGAGATCCGTGTAACAGGGTGTGGCCAGTGTTCAGCCGATGAACGAAGACCTGCTCCGCGCGTTGCATGACGAACACGCGACGGCTCTGCTGGTCTTCGTCCGGCGGCTGACCGGTGACCGCGGCCAGGCCGAGGACATCGTGCAGGAGACGTTGTTACGGGCCTGGCGGCATGCGAGCCGGTTGCCGCCGGACGGGATCAGGCCGTGGCTGTTCACGACCGCCCGGAGGTTGGTGATCGACGCGCATCGCGCCCGGTCCGCCAGACCGAAGGAGACCGACGCGGAGCTACCGGCCGTGGTGGCCGCCGACGAGATCGACGCGGCGCTGGACGCCGCCCTGGTGCTGGACGCGATCCGCACCCTGACGCGTGAGCACCGGGAGGTTCTGGTGGACAGCTTCTACCGCGGCCGGACCGCGGCCGAGATCGCCGCCGATCGCGGGCTGCCCGCCGGGACCGTGCGATCGCGGATCTTCTACGCCTTGCGCGCGTTGCGCCTGGCTCTGCAGGAACGAGGGGTGGACGGCCCATGAGCTGCGCGACCGAGGAGTACCTGGGCGCCTACGTGCTCGGTGCGCTGGACGCCCGCGAGGACGCCTGGGTTCGCACCCACCTCGCGACCTGCCCGACCTGCCGGGACAGCCTGCGCGAGTTGGAGTGGCTCCCGGCCCGGCTCGGCGCGGTTCCCGCCCGGGACGTCGAAGCGCTGGACGTCGAGGCCCTGGCCGTCGAGGCGCTGGCCGTCGAGCCCCCCTTGCTGGATCGGGTGCTGGCCGCGAGCCGGCGCGATCGGCGGGTCCGCCGGCGGCGGCTGGTGCTCGCAGCCGCCGGCGTGGCCGCCGCCGCGGTCACCGGCATCACCGTGGTCACGGTCGACGACCCCGCCCCGGCACCGGTGCTCCAGGTCGCCGATGCCCGCACCGGCGTCACCGCCCAGGTCGGGCTGACGCCCGCGGACGAAGGCACCCGGCTGAACCTCCAGCTCAGCGGCGTACGGCCCGGCGAGCGGTGCGCACTGGTCGCCCGGGCCCGGGACGGCCGCACCGAGACCGCGGCGACGTGGGTCGCGACCTACACCGGCACCGCCGACGTACCGGGAACCACCGCAATCCCGGCCGACCAGCTGGAGTCGCTCGACGTCGTGACCGACGACGGCCGGCTGCTGGCCCGCCTCACCGTGCCACCCACGAAATAAGGAGAAACTCGATGCGATCCATCCGGCTCCTAGCGGCCGTTATCGGAATCCTGCTGCTCGCCGCGTGCGGCTCGTCCGCCACCGAGGAGGCCGCGCCTGCCCCCGCCTCCACGACCGTTGCCGTCGGCAACGCGGACGCACTGGTCGACGCCAAGGGCATGACGCTGTACTTCACCGACCAGGACACCAGCAGCAAGCTCGCCTGCGCGAGCAACGCCTGCCTGCAGTTCTGGAAGCCGCTGACGGTCACCGCCGGCCAGACACCGACCGGCCCGGAGCAGGTGGCGGACAAGCTCGGCACCCTGAAGCGGCCGGATGGCTCGATGCAGGTCACGTACGACGACAAGCCGCTGTACACCTTCACGCTGGACAAGACCTCCGGTCAGGTGAACGGCAACGGCCTGACCGACTCGTTCGACGGCACGTCGTTCACGTGGCACGCGATCACCGCGACCGGTGCCGCACCGGCTCCGGCGACGTCCGAGCCCGGCGACGAAATGGGCGGACAGTACGGGTACTGACCGTCTGGGTCAATCATCTCTCCGCCATCTCTCCGCCTCACTCAGTCGATCCGCGCGTCGGCGGCGTCCCAATCCGCCGCCTCGCCCTGTGGAACGTATCGCCGCAACTCATGGGTGCTCCGTACCAGCGACCGCATCGCCTCCAGGTCGGGCAGCGGTACGCCGAGGGCCCGGGCCTGTACGAGGACGTTGCCGAGCGCCGACGCCTCGGCCGGGCCGGCGAGCACCGGCAGCCCGCACGCGTCGGCGGTGAGCTGGCAGAGCAGCTCGTTGCGCGACCCGCCACCGATCACGTGCACGACCTCGACCTCACGACCGGACAGCCGCTGCGCGGCCCGGACGGTACGGCGGTACGCCAGCGCCAGGCTCTCCAGGATGCAGCGCACGGTCGCCGCCGGCCCGTCCGGCGGGCGCTGGCCGGTGGCTCGGCAGCGGTCCGCGATCCGCTCCGGCATGTTGCCCGGGGCAAGGAAGTCCGGGTGGTCCGGATCGACCATGGCCTGGTACGCCGGTGCTGCCGCGGCCGCTCTCAGCAGGCCGTCCAGGTCGTGCGTACCCCAGGCCCGCATGCTCTCCTGCAGCAGCCACAGACCCATCACGTTGCGCAGGAACCGGATCCGGCCGTCGACGCCGCCCTCGTTGGTGAAGTTCTCCGTCCGGGCGTCCTCGCTCAGCACCGGCGCGTCGAGCTCCAGCCCCGCCAGCGACCACGTCCCAGACGAGATGTACGCGAACCGCTGGTTCGCGGCCGGCACCGCGACCACCGACGATGCGGTGTCGTGCGAGCCGACCGCGATCACCGGCGTACCGGCGGCCAGGCCCGACTCGCTCGCGATCTCCGGCAGCACCGGTCCGACCACCGTGCCGGGCTCGCGCAGCGCGGGCAGCAGCCGGACCGGGATGCCCACCCGCTCGGCCAGGCCGGTGGCCCACGCCCGGGCCCGGACGTCGTACAGCTGGGTGGTGGAGGCGTTCGTCGCCTCAGCCCCGGGCACGCCGGTGAGCCAGTAGGTGAGCAGGTCCGGGATCATCAGCATCGTGTCCGCGGCTGCGAGCCGTTCGGGGCCCTCGGCAACGAGCTGGTAGATCGTGTTGAACGGCAGCTGCTGCAGCCCGGTGACGGCGTACAGCTCCTCGGCCGGGACCATTCCGAGCACCTGCTCGGCGATCCCCGTGGTCCGTTCGTCGCGGTAGTGCACCGGGTTGCCGAGCAGCGCGCCGGTGCGGTCGAGCAGTCCGTAGTCGACCGCCCAGGAGTCGATCCCGATCGCATCGACCGGCCCGGTCCGGCTCAGCCCGGCGAGCAGCTGGCGGTGGATTCCGAGCACGTCCCAGTGCAGCGTGCGGCCGGCCCGCACCGGCCCGTTCCAGAACCGGTGCACTTCCTCCAGGGCGAGCGTGTCCGGCTCGACGCGGCCGGTCATCACCCGGCCGCTGGACGCGCCCAGGTCGACCGCCGCGACCGAGACCACCGGCTACACCTGCACGGCGCGCAGTGCGCCCCACCCGGCCTGCTCGCCACCGACCCGACCGGCCACGATCTGGTCGGTGTCGTACGCGTCCATCAGCACGGCAATCGCACCCAGCATGTCACCATTCTGCTGCGCGTCAGCGCGTCCGCCTCCACGATTTCGTGCATGGGCCGGAATGACGGGCGTCAGCTCGCGGTCCAGGGCCGGAGCTTGTCGGGGTTGCGTACCGCCCAGATGTGCTTGATCCGGTCGCCTGCGATGCCGAAGGCCATCACCATCACGGTGACGCCATCGTGCTGAACCACCAGACCGGGCTGACCATTCACCGAACGCTCCAGGATCGTCAGCTCGAACGCCCGATCGGCGACGTCGACAAAGAAGCGGGCGACCTGCGCACCACCCTCGATCGG
>DASRHY010000017.1:0-6412 GCA_035650275.1 Kribbellaceae bacterium
CCAGGCCACGTTCAACGAGCCCAGCGACGTCGCCCAGGGCCCGGCGGGGGTGATCCACGTCGCCGACTTCGGCAACGACCGGATCCGCCGCATCGCGCCGGACGGCACGATCCGCACCGTTGCCGGCGGAGGCACCGAGGACCCTGACGCCGGCGGCCTGGCCGTCAACGCCCAGCTCGACGGGCCCTGGCGCATCGCCTACGACGGCACCCAATCCGGCGTCGGTGACGAGCTATGGCTCCTCGAGGAGCCCTTCGTCGACGGCGACCTGCTTTACCTCGGCGTCCGCTGACCCGAGGCGAGACCATGCCGGATGGCGCTTCTGACATCCGCCACCACTGAATGAGCCGGCCAAGGACGGTGCCGGAGGTGCCGCCCCACATGGAGTCGCACGCCCCTGTAGCGGCGACCCGACAGTGGACATCGCCGCCAGCTGAGACGGCCGCCGGGACCGCCGTCGCGGGACTGACGCGGGACCGGGCCAGCCACGTGGCGCCGACGGACCGGCTGACCAGCGCAGATGTGGCCACAGCGGTCAGCCCTGATAAGGGTCGCTGGTTCGATTCCAGCTAGCCCCACACTCCCCACCGGGATGCGAGCACCCCTGAGACGAGCGAGCTGTGCAGCGCTCATGCTGTCCGGTGCCGCGGCGGCCGTCTCACCCGACCGGGTCGCGGCCGCATTGCAACTCGTTCCGGCTTCACCCCGCGGCACTGCCGAGACGAGAGCCGGGCTCGGCGGTACCTACGCGGCGCTCGGCGCTTGGGCGATCGTGAGCCGACATCCGGTCGCGCTTACTTGCGATCACGACGCAAAGGCGTGTACACCGCCGGAACCTGGCCGCCTTTCGCGTTCAGGTGGTCCATGCCGCCGGCCTAGCTGGAGCCGTCGGCGAAGGCGCCGTGCATAAGCACGACGCTCAGCGGAGAAGAGCCTGTCGTGTCAGACATGGTTATGGCTCCCTCGTCGTCCGAACGTGGCCCCGTGAGTCTCAGCTCATTGCCAGCGGAGTTCCCGGTACTCGGTCTTCGCCGGCCGGCCCGGTCCTTGCCGGGCTGACATCGCACCCGGGGGTCTCCCTGGTCTTGTCTCCTCTGGTCTTTGCCGGGTCAGGGCATGACACTGCCGGCGGGCCTTGGCCTCAGGCTTCGACCACCTGTTGGCCGCCATCGATCTCGAACGTCGCACCCGTGACCGCCGTGTTCGTCATGATGTGGACGGCGAGCGCGGCGATGTCGGTGGGTCCGACGACTCGTCGGATCGGCAGTGTGGCCTCAAGCTGAGCGCGCCGTGCTGGCAGCCGATCGCCGAGCCTGGTCATCGACCCGGGTGTGTCGACGAACCCGGCGGCGATCACGTTCACGCGGACGGGTGCCAACTCCGACGCGAGGCTTTTCGCCATGGCGGATAGGGCCGCCGTGATCGCGGAGAAGAACGCGTGTCCGGCGGACTTCTGGCGAGCATCGATGCACCCTGTGAAGAGGAGTGTCCCGCTCGGGCGGACCTGGGTGGCAGCGTTTCGAGCGACCTGCAGTGGGAGTAGGAGATGCGACTCCAGCTCCCGACGCGCCAGCGCGACGTCGAGCTCGGCGAGAGGCAGGTCGCACGGACCTGACCGGTGACCAGTACGTGGTCGATCGCCGTTCCCAGTTCGTCGAAGAATCTGCCGAGCCGGTCGAAGTCGGTCGCGTCGAAGGCGGCGATGCTGCCATCGACCTCGAGACCGGCGCGTTGCACGCGCTCAGGGTCGCGTGCCGTGATAATCACCTCGGTTCGCAGGACCAGCGCGGGACGGTCTCCAGGCTGCCTCACCCCACCTCTGGTCAATCCCGCTGACGCCCGCTCGTGGGTCGACGGCTCGCAAGTGCATCCTGGCCGCTGTCCGCAGCTCCTGATGGGCCGCGCCGCCGCGCCGTTGCCCGGCGCGCTACACCTGTCGGGTGGACTACCTCGACGCCATCCGCCGCGACAGCGACCTGTTCTACGCCACCGCCGAGGGTGCCGACCCCAGCCTCGGTGTGCCCTGCTGCCCCGACTGGACCATCGCCGACCTCGTCTGGCACCTGGGCAAGACCCAGTGGTTCTGGGCCACCGACGTTGAGATGCGGGCCACCACCGTCGAACACGTCCAGGACGCCGAGCCGGGCCGCCCGGGCGACTACGCCGGCACGGTGGCGTGGGGCCGGGCGCAGACCGACCACCTGATCGACGCGCTGCGGGCGACGCCGGACGACGTCGCCGTGTGGACCTGGGCCCAGGCCGACTCGGACCACACGGTCGGCTTCATCCGCCGCCACCAGGTGCAGGAGGCGGCCGTCCACCGCTGGGACATTCAAAGCGCGGCCTCGACCGCCGTGCCCGACCCGATCGACCCCGACGCCGCCTCCGACTCGATCGACGAGGTCCTCGCCGTCACCCTGCCCTGGGGTGTGCGACCGGACAGTCCGCTGCCTGGCAGCGTGCACCTCCACTGCACCGACACACCCGGAGAGTGGATCGTCCACGCCGACGGCCGGGTCGAGGCGGTCCACGCCAAGGGCGGCGCCGCCATCCGCGGCACCGCGTCCGACATCCTGCTTGCCCTCTACGACCGCATCCCGGTCGATGCCCTCGAGGTCGTCGGCGACGAGGTGCTCGCCCGCGAGCTCGTCGCCCGGATCAACACCAGCTAGCGGCTGGCGGCCCGGCCAGGGTCTTGTGGGGAAGGCGGGCAATAGAGAGGGCCTCGGCGCGCCCACCCTCGGTGTGGGCGACCATGACGCGGAGCGAGTCGGGGACCTCTGCCTCGTGGCTTGACCCGAGGACTGCGATCGTGCTGCGCAGCCCGTCCATGAGTCTCGAGCAGCTGTCGCAGCCGGCCAGGTGGTCCTCACCCGCGCCTCGCACGACACCAGACGGGCGGTCCCGGCAAGCCGGCCGCTCGTGGTGGGGTTCATGACGTCGTCTGGTCGGCGAGTCCGGGGGTGGCGCCCTCGGCCATCTTGAGTCGGGTCCAGACGTTCATGTTGATGGCGATCCCGATGATCTCGAGGATCTCCGCCTGCGAGAAGTGCTCGGCGAGCGCGGCGTGACGCGAACCGAAATCGTCTGCGACGGTCACGTCAGCAACACGTGTGATCGCTTCGGTGTAGGCGAGGGCAGCGCGGGCGTCGTCGTCGTGGAAGTCGGTCTCCCACCACGCGGTCAGGGTGTCGATGACGGGTTGGGGGATGCCGGCGTCGCGTGCGGCCTGGTGGTGGAGGTTGAGGCAGTAGGTGCAGTTGTTGATCTGCGAAACCCGCAAGCGCAGGAGTTGGGCCAGTTGTCGGTCGATGCGCAGGTTGGCCTTGTAACCGAAGGTGTCGGCGCCGTGGCGGGCGAGCTTGGTCAGGTCCTCGTTGGCCGTGCTGTCGACCCGACGGTTGGTGAGAGTCACGTCGCTCATCTCGTTGCTCCTGTCGGGGGTCAGGGTTCCGGGGCCGGAGTGTTCCGAGTCCACCATGCCGTCCACGGCACATGTCCGGTAGAGCGGAGATGTGCCTGGAGTGTCGCTTCGGCGACGTCCAAGAAGGCCGCCAGGGGAGAGGCGGCCGCTTCGCCTCCCACCGGCGCTCCATGTCGCCAGCCGGGGGCAACCGTGCGGTGCGGGTGATGCGGAGACACCCCACCTGAGCGCATCAATCGGAACGTACCCCGATGTGAGGAGGACCCGTGGCGGACACGCGAACGACAACTGAGGCGCCCAGCGTTCAACCGTTTCAGGTCAATGTCCCGGACGAGGCGATCGAGGACTTGCGTCGGCGGGTATCTGCGACGCGCTGGCCTTCTGGGGAGCTTGTCTCCGATCGGTCGCAGGGCGTGGGGTTGGCGACGATGCAAGAGCTCGCCCGCTACTGGACGGGTGAGTATGACTGGCGCAGGTGCGAGGCGAGACTGAACGCGCTGTCGCAGTTCACGACCGAGATCGACGGGGTCGAGATCCATTTCATCCACGTCAGGTCCCAGCATGAGAATGCGTTGCCGTTGATCATGACCCATGGCTGGCCCGGCTCGGTCGTCGAGCTGCTGGAGACCGTGGGCCCGCTGACCGACCCGACCGCCCATGGCGGCACTCCGGCGGACGCATTCCACCTGGTGCTGCCGTCCTTGCCCGGTTACGGCTTCTCCGCTGAGCCGGCCGAGCTCGGCTGGGACGCCGGCCGGACCGCACGCGCGTGGGGCGAGCTGATGCACCGCCTCGGCTACACCCGCTACGTCGCCCAGGGCGGCGACGTGGGTGCCCTCGTCACCGACCTGATGGGCCGCCAGGCGGTCGAGGGTTTGGTCGGCTACCACCTGAACCTGCTCACGGCGGTGCTCGCAGTCGGCGATCAACTGCCCAGGGAGTCCGAACAGGAACGCGCCGCGGCGGAGGCGGTCGCAGCGTTCAGGCAGGACGGCTTCGGCTACTTCCTGGAGATGGCAACGCGGCCACAGACGATCAGCTACGCCCTGCTCGATTCACCGGTCGCGCTGGCGGCCTGGTTGCTCGACCACGACACGGACAGCTACTACAAGATCTCCCGCGCGTTCGTCGACGGCCAGCCCGTGGGCAATCTCACCCGGGACCACATCGTCGACAACATCACGCTGTACTGGCTGACCGGCACAGCGTCGTCGGCGGCCCGGTCGTACTGGGAGGACGCACGAGCGCTGGCCGCGGCGCTCGCGAGCGGTCAGCCGCCTCCGCCTGTCTCGGTCCCGGTCGGCTTCACGACGTTCCCCGGCGAGATCTGGGCCACCCCGCGGAGCTGGGCCGATGCGGTCTACCCCGGCCTCGCCTACTTCAACGAGGTCAACAAGGGCGGCCACTTCGCGGCCTGGGAAGAGCCCCAACTCTTCTCGGAGGAACTACGCGCCGCCTTCGCCTCGCTGCGATAACGCATTCGTCAAGAAGGCGTTACAGCTCGTCCGAGGGGACGACCTACGTGCGCTGTCGTGATCGGATGACACGACCGGCGTCAGCCCAGCGCCGCCAGAAGAGCGCGGCAAGCGTCCTCGCACCGGCGGCAGCTTTCCGCGCAGAGCCGGCAGTGCTCGTGGTGTGACGCATGACGCTCGCATTCGTCTCGGCACACACGGCAGGCCGTCGCACAACCTTCGACCGACGCGCGAAGTACGTCGACATCGGTGGACGTTTGACGCGTCGCGATGCGCCCGGTCGTCGTGCAAACGTCGCTGCAGTCGAGACAGAGGCGTATGCAGCGGACCAGGTCTTGTACGTCGGGTTCGGCCAGGTCCGCGTCTGCACAGCTCGTGCAGCTATCAGCACAGTCCGAGCACTCGGTGATGCACCGAATGAGCACCGCTCGATCAACGCTCGTCGGCTGTGGGTGCGTCGGGATGATCTCTCGAACTGTCACGTCTGCGCCTCCTTCATGCTCCCTCTGGTTGTGTTGTAACGCGCCGTCAGCATGCCCTGCTACACCAGCTCGTCGAGCGGCGAACGGGATGCCTGTACCAGTGGCCACGGCGCACATGGCGGCCGCTCCGCTTGTGGCTCACTTTGGGCGGCGGGTTCGGCTGGCTGACCGGCCGGCTCCGGCTGTCCGGCGACAACTTGACCTCGATCGAGCTGATTACCGCGGTGGGCCGTCACGTGGTCTGCAGCGAGGACTCGCATGCTGACCTGTTTTGGGGGTGGCACACGCCTAAGCCGGCCGATCCCAGAGGGGACATCGCGGCCCGCTGAGGCGGCCGCCATGACCGTCATCGCGGGACCGACGCGGGACGGATCAACCATCAGCGCGGCGCTGACACGCTGACTAGGTCATATACCGCGACAGCAGCCAGCCCTGATAAGGGTGAGGTCGCTGGTTCGATTCCAGCTAGCCCCACACTCCCCATCCGGCCTGGAGCGCCCCTGACCAGGGAATACGCTCACCCAACGGTCACCGACCGTTGACCGCGGATACTGCTAAGAGCCCTGATTCGCGGGACCGCCGCGGGACCAGCGCGGGACCAGGCAAGCCACGTTTGTGCCGGGGCCAGGCCCGGGTGAGTTGCTCACCCCCCAAAGGCTCGTCGGCGCGAGGTGGCCCCCGCCCCGGAGGGCAGGGGCCGTCGCTCGGGCGTCGTTGCCGGAGGTGGCTAGAACAGGCGGCAGGTCGAGCCCGCCAGATTGTTCGGGCCGATGGTCTTGTTCAGCGGACCGAACCCGAAGTGGGTGAGTGTCGCGGCGCGGCCGTTGCACAGCGGGGAGGTGGAGCCCTTGTCCACGTTGTCGAAGGCCACATAGCGCTTGGCGCTGTCGTAGCTCGCGGAGCCGTTGGCGATGACGTTGAAGACGTACCGGATGCCGACGTAGTTCGGGGTCGGGTCGTTCAGGCGGACGTTCGCCTCCTGGACCGGGGCGTTGGGGTCACCGGTCGCCTCGGGCGTCGCCAGGGTGAGA
>DASRHY010000018.1:0-81616 GCA_035650275.1 Kribbellaceae bacterium
GCCTTGGAAGATGTGCTGGACAAGTTCCTCGTCCACGGCCAGACCACGAGTTCGTTCGTCGTCTCCACCCCGGTCCCGCCACGGAGCGTGCCGCTCGCCTGAACCGGCGTTCCGAGGAGTGGGCCCCAACCAGCGCGTGGAGTGGTCTGCATCACTAGTCTGGAGCCGACTTCAGAGACCATCCGGAAGGACCCTGGACCATGGCTGCCGACAAGTCTGTCCGCAGAGTTGCCCTGCTCACCGCCGGCGGGCTCGCGCCCTGCCTGTCGTCCGCCGTCGGCGGGCTGATCGAGCGCTACACCGAAGTGGCGCCCGACGTGGAGATCATCGCCTACCTGAACGGCTACCACGGTCTGCTCAGCGGCCGGTACCTCGATGTCACCCCCGACGTACGGGAGAAGGCCGCGCTGCTGCACAAGTTCGGCGGCAGCCCGATCGGGAACAGCCGGGTCAAGCTGACCAACACCGCGGACCTGGTCAAGCGCGGCCTGATCGCCGAGGGACAGGACGCGCTCAAGGTGGCCGCGGACAGGCTGGTCGCCGACGGCGTCGACGTGCTGCACACGATCGGCGGTGACGACACCAACACCACCGCCGCGGACCTGGCGCGGTACCTGCACGAGAACGACTACGACCTGACCGTGGTCGGGCTGCCGAAGACGATCGACAACGACGTGGTCCCGATCAAGCAGAGCCTGGGCGCCTGGACCGCGGCCGAGCAGGGCTCGATCTTCGCGCGCAACATCGTCGCGGAGCAGAGCTCGAACCCGCGGATGCTCGTGATCCACGAGGTGATGGGCCGCAACTGCGGCTGGCTGACCGCGGCCACCGCGCAGGAGTACCGCGCCTGGCTGAAAGCGCAGGAGTGGAACCCCGGGATCGGGCTGGACAGCCGGCGCTGGGACGTGCACGCCGTCTACGTCCCCGAGCTCGAGCTGGACATCGACGCCGAGGCCGAGCGGCTCAAGGCGGTGATGGACGAGGTCGACTGCGTGAATATCTTCCTGTCCGAGGGCGCCGGCGTGGACTCGATCGTGGCGGAGCTGGAGTCCCGCGGCGAGGAGGTCGAGCGGGACCCGTTCGGGCACGTCGCCCTGGACAGCATCAACCCGGGGCAGTGGTTCGCGCGTCAGTTCGCGGACCGGCTGGGCGCGGAGAAGAAGATGGTGCAGAAGAGCGGCTACTTCAGCCGGTCGGCGGCGGCGAACCAGCGCGACCTGGAGCTGATCAAGCGCTGCACCGACCTGGCCGTCGACGTCGCGCTGCGCGGCGAGAGCGGTGTGGTCGGCGAGGACGAGGAGCGCGGCGGCGAGCTGCGCGCGATCGAGTTCCCGCGGATCGCCGGCGGCAAGGCATTCGATCCGTCGGTGTCGTGGTTCACCGAGCTGCTCAGCGGGATCGGCCAGGCCCGCTGAGCCGCTGCACCAGTACGTCGGCGGCCTTCTCGATCTGGGTCAGTACGGCGTCGAAGTCGCTGTCGTCGCCGTAGTACGGGTCCGCGACGTCGGCTGTGTCATAGGCGTCCACCACGTCGTACGACGGAAGGCCTGCGACGGCGCGGCGCGCGAGCACGCTGACGTGGCCGGAGTCCATCCCGAGCACCAGGTCGCGGTCGCCGAACCAGTGGTCGTCCCACTGCCGGGCCACGTGCGCGCTGCCGTCGTACCCGCGACGCCGCAGAGCGGCCGCGGCCCGGTCGTCCATCGGGCCGCCGACGTGCCACGCCCCGATCCCGGAGCTGGTCACCTCGACATCGCCGACCCCGGCCGCGGCGAGCTTCGCGCGCAGCACCACCTCGGCCATCGGCGACCGGCAGATGTTGCCGGTGCAAACGACCTCGATGTGCCTGCGCCCTGTCACGGCTCCGTCACGATTTCTTCGGGTCCAGGCTGTCCGGCAGAACGACGCTCAGCAGCCAGCTGACCAGCGTGATCACCAGGGCGCCCAGCAGTGCGTCGACGAAGCCGTCGACGTGGAAGGTGACGTCCAGCTGACCGCTGATCCACGACGTCAGCATCAGCATCAGCGCGTTGATCACGAAGATCAGCAGGCCGAGCGTCAGGATGATGAACGGCAGCGACAGCAGCTTCGCGATCGGCTTCACCACCGCGTTCACCAGGCCGAAGATCGCCGCGACGATCAGCAGGGTGAGTACCTGGCGGGCCGTCGACGGGCCTTGCAGCGTGATGCCACTGACCACCCAGGTGGCGACGCCGAGGGCAATCGCGTTGGCCAGCAGCCGGATCAGCAGATTCTTCATGCCGTCGATCCTGCCACCTAGTGGTGTCCGATGGCCTCGAGCAACGATTCCTCGGCGCCTTCGAGGTGGCGGCGCAGCTCGGCGACCGCTTCGTCTAGCTCGCCGCGTTCGAGTAGCCGGACCAGCTTGCGGTGCGACGTGATCTGCTGCTTGGCGTCCTGCCGGAGCCGGTCCACCCGGGCCAGCGCCAGCCGGGCCTCGCCGGTGATCGCGACCGCGGTCGAGGTCAGCCGGTCGCTCCCGGTCAGCGCGACGTAGCTGCGGTGGATCGCCAGGTGTGCCTCGCTCATCGCCTGCGGGTCGGGTCCGTCTGTGCTGCTTCCAGTGCTGCTTCCGGTGCTGCTTCCGGTGCCGCTTCGTTGCGCGACCGCCGCGAACTCCTTCATCGCGGCGCGGACCCGTTCGCGCGCCGCTTCGTCGGCCTCGAACCAGCCGCGCATCCCGGCCGACTCCAGCACGAACCGGGCCCGGCAGAGGTCCGCGACCTCGGCCGGACGCAGGCTTGCGACACTGACGCCCTTGTTCGGCTCGCGCACGGCCAGGCCCTCGGTGACGAGCAGCGCCATCGCCTCGCGGATCGTGCTCCGGGCCACCCCCAGGGCGGCGGCCAGCGGCTGCTCGCGCAGCGGCGTGCCGGGCTCGAGCTCGCCCGCGAACAGCGCCGAGCGGAGCGCGTCGACCACCCGGTCGACGGTGCTCGACCGGTCCACGCGCAGTTGCTCGTACATGTGCCGATTCTTCTCCACTGCCGCTCCGATGTCGCGGACCGGTCCGGAACCGCGTGTACCGGTGGCCCGTCAGGGCCTGTGCACAAGCTGTGCACAAGCCGCGGTTCGGTGAGCCGACCGTGCGGCATCCTGTACGACGACCGCCCGGGTACGAGTCGTGTCCGCGGGCGCACGCGGAGCCGACGAGGGAGGCGGGGCGACCGGATGAGCCGGATCATGCAGGTCGTGAGCGGCTTCGCCCTCGTCATCTTCCTGCCGATCATCCTGGTGATCGCGCTGCTGTTCGCATCGCTCAGCGCCCTGGAGGAGGCCGCGGCCTGTATACCGCCGGACCCGGATGCCGGCTACGACTTCCCGGTCTCGGCCCACGAGCCGGTGGTCAGGTTCAGCGAGTTCCCGCCGCACTTCGGGGTCGACTTCCCCGCGAGGGACAACCAGGAGGGCGAGCCCGTCAAGGCGATCAAGGCCGGCCGGGTGATCGAGGCCGGTGCCGGGACCGTGAAGATCCAGCACCAGAGCAAGGACAGCCCGCAGGACGAGCAACCGAAGGACGACGTCCAGTCCTGGTACCTGAACCTGCGGAACATCACCGTCCACCAGGGCGACACGGTGACCAAGGGCCAGCAGATCGCCGAGATCGGCCCGAACAACGAAGGCACCGCGGGCACCGGTGGTTCCGGCGCGACCGGTCCGCACCTGCACCTGGAGATCCGCCTCAACGACCCGGGTGAGGACGAGCGCAGCCTCCGGGACCCGATGGAGTTCCTCGAGTCGATCGACACCGGCGGCGGCGGTGTGTGCAGCTGCGGCAGCGCCACCGGCACGCTCGAGGGCTCGGACAACCAGCAGAAGGTCTTCAACTTCTTCGTGAGCAAGGGCTACACCAAGGAGCAGGCCGCCGGGATCGTCGGCAACATGATGGCCGAGTCCGGCGTGAACCCGAGGGCACAGTTCCCGAGCACCACCGCCTCCGCGCAGACCGCGTCCGGGATGCCGAACCGCGCCTGGGGCATCGTGCAGTGGCTGCCGCCGACCAAGATGATCGACCCGTCCCGCGCGGCGGGGGCGAGCTGGGAGACGATCGAGAGCCTCGAGCACCAGGTCGGCTTCCTGTGGAAGCAGCTCGAGGGCACGGGTCCGGCGTCCGAGGAGTCGGCCGGCGACGCGCTGAAGGCGACGACCACGGTCGAGGACGCAGCCTTCACCTTCGGCTTCGAGTTCGAACGGTTCACCACGGACCCGAACCACCCCGAGTTCGACACACGCAGGGACAATGCCCGCGGGGTGTTCCAGCGCTACGCAGACTCCGCGCCCGACCCCCCGGCGAACCCCGGCGAGGGCGACGCAGGCGACGGCTGCACCGGCACGGTGATCAGCATCAACGGCACCGACTACGGCTTCCCGCTCGCGCTGCCGAAGTCCGACGTGAACAACGGCTACAGCTGGCCGTGCCCGAGCATCTGCCACCATGACGGGACGCCGGCGTTCGACCTGGCCAGGAGACCCCTGGACGACAGCTCGGCCGGGACGTCAGTGGTCGCCATCACCAACGGCAAGATCCAGAGCTTCAACAACTTCTACGCCGACATCGAGGGTTGTCAGTCCTTCCAGTTGGTCGGTGACGACGGCTGGTGGTACTGGTACGGCCACGTGCAGCAGACCTCCGTACGGGACGGGCAGACGGTCACCGCCGGCCAGCCGATCGCCGTGATCGGTGAGCGGGCCTGTACCGGCAACGGCTCGTACCCGCACCTGCACATCGACCGCGGATCCCCCAAGGGTCACTCCGGTGGCAACGACTGCTGCCGCGACAACGGGTTCGTGGACCTGATCAACCAGCTCTACAACGCCTTGCCCGCGTGATCTGAAGGAGTTCCAGTGCGGGACACGAGCTTCTCCGACAGCCTGCGTGACTTCATCTGGTCACGCCGGCCGATCTTCTGGGTCGCCTGCGCGGTGGGCGGCGTCCTGCTGGTCTTCGCGGCGCTGCTCTGGACCCGGTACGGGCTGGTCCGGATCGACTACGCGCTGTCCGCGCCGCTGAAGGCCGGCACCGCGACCGCCCGGGAGTACTCGTACGAAGGCGGCGTCGACCGGAAGTCGTCGTTCCGGACGGTCTTCGGGGTCACGCTGGTGCCGCGCGGCACCGACTACATCCTCGCCACCAGCGGCAACGCCGAGACCGTGGTCCCGATGACCAGGCTGCCGAAGATCGGGATGACCGATATGGAGGTGCGGATCGATCCCCAGCAGGCGGTCGACAAGCTCGGCGCGTCGGTGAAGTCGTGCAACTTCAGCACCGACGCCGGGACCTTCAACTACGACTGCGACGACCCGCATGCGATCTTCAAGTACGTCCGCCCGCGGCGGGAGTACTGGCGCAACGAACTGGTCCAGACGTTCTTCCCGGGCACCACCACCAAGGTCCGGCCGTACCGCGCCGGTCTGCTGGGGGTCGTCGCCGCCCGGGGCGCGACGCCGTCGGCGCGGCTGTTCTACCTGGTGCCGGGCCAGAAGGAGCCGAGTAGCTTCCCGGTGCCGGCGGACATGCTGACCGGCGGCAGTGCCTACCTAAACCTCGGCGTGGACCCGGTCGATGCGGGCGGCGAGGGGTTCATGCTCTACAACACCCGCTCGGGCAAGGTGCGTTACTACACCAAGTTCTCCGAGAAGGCCGAGCCGCGAGAGATGGCCCGGCGGCGCGCGTACGACCCGACGATCGACGCGACGCAGTGTGTGCTCCGGTCGGTGTACATCTACTGCTACACCGGAGTGCGCGGCGGATCCTCGGACAGCCACCACGAGAGCGAGGCCCGGGAGCAGCGGGCGCATCCCGGCGTGCTCGAGGTGTTCCCGATCTCTGGTGACCCCGGTCGCCTCTACGAGGCCACCGAGACCTTCGGCGTCGAGCGCCTGTTCGTCACAACCAGCGGCGCGGTCTACCTCCAGTCCAACAGCCAGCTGTACAGCGCGGATCTCGCGAACGGCCAGCTGCGGGTCACCAGGATCAGCCCGCGGGTCGGTTCGGTGGTGGCCGGCGACCAGCTGTACTGGACTACCGAATGGGGGATCTTCGCGTACGACGCGGGCGAGCGCAGTACCCGGCTGCTGTTCACCGGCGCGAAGCTGCGGATGTCGGACCTGTCGCTCGACGACCGCTTGCTGACCTTCAACGCGTTCGCGAAGGACGACCCGCAGAGCCAGCTGCACAGCTACCGGCTGAGCACCGACCCGCTGGAGGGGCCGCGGCTCGAGGACAAGCTCCCGTACACGTCGTCGGACCTCCCGATCGTGCTGATGGACTACACACGCGACACGCTGTTCGTCCAGCTCAGGGTGCTGGTGGACCGCTCCGAGCCGGGCAAGGCGGTGCTGGACCAGCAGTCGTTCGACGACGCGAAGGCCGCGGTTCTGGACAGGCTCCGCAAGGACGGGATCGACCCGGACTCGGTGACCCAGGTATTCATCTACTGACCGACTTGACGATGGTCCCTCGCAGCCTGACACTTTGACTGATTGTCGGACAATCAGGGGATCAGGAGATCTCCGCGTCGAGTGTGAGGTGGTTCGTGGGTCAGTCGCTGCGCTGGGGTCATACGTACCTGATGGTGCGCCCCGAGCACTTCCGGGTCGAGTACGTGATCAATCCGTACATGTCGGTCACCGACCAGCCCGACCCCGATCGGACGATGCGCCAGTGGGAGGCTCTGCGGGACGCGATCATCGCGGCCGGCGGTGCGGTCGAGGTGCTCGACCAGCGACCCGACTCGCCGGACATGGTGTACGCGATGAACCTCGGGCTGGCCGACCGGCGCGGCCGGGTGATGCTGTCCCACATGCGGTTCGCGCCGCGCCGTCGGGAGGCGCTCAGCTCGGCGCCGTGGTTCAGCGGGCACGGGTTCGAGATCGCCCGGACCGGCTCCGACGGGATCGGGCCGCACTTCGAGTCCGGTGACGCCTTCGTCTTCGGTGACAGCCTGGTGGTCGGGTACGGCCCGCGGACCGACGCCGACGCACTCAAGCACATCGCGACCGAGTGGGACGTCCGGGTCCGCGGCCTGCGGATCGTGCACGAGGGCATGTACCACCTCGACCTGCCGTTCTGCCCGGTCGACGCCAGCCACGCGATGGTCTACCCGGCCGCATTCGACGCGGCCAGCCGGGTCGAGCTGGAGCGGATCGTGCCGGAGCCGATCGTGCTCACCGACGAGGAGGCGTTCTCGTTCAGCGCGAACTCGATCGTCGTGGGCAGCACGATCATCATGCCGTCGTGCTCGCTGCGGCTGCAGCGGATCCTGACCACGCTCGGCCTGCACGTCGTCGTACTGGACCTGTCGGAGTTCCACAAGGCCGGCGGTTCGGTGCGGTGCCTGACCAACCCGCTCGACTTCGACCTGTCAGCCGCCTACGCGCCGGGTGGCGAGGTCCAGCTGCCCGCGTAAAGTGCGCCGTATGACACAGACGCCGGACGCGCAGGCCACCTCGTCACAGCTGCGGTTCCGCAGCGCGCTGGACTCCCTGCCGGCGTACCTGCCGGGCAAGCCGGCGGAGCGGACCGACGGCCGGCCGGCGTACAAGCTGTCCAGCAACGAGAACCCGTACCCGCCGCTGCCCGGCGTGCTCGAGGCGGCGGTCGCCGCCGCCGGTGTGATGAACCGGTACCCGGACATGGGATCGGTCGCGCTGCTGGAGGCCCTGTCCGAGCGGTTCGGGGTGCCGGTGAACGACCTCGCGGTCGGCACCGGGTCGGTGGCGATGCTGTACCACCTGCTGCAGGCGACCTGTGAGCGCGGCGACGAGGTGGTGTACGCGTGGCGCTCGTTCGAGGCGTACCCGATCGCGGTCGCGCTCACCGGTGCCACCTCCGTAAGGGTGCCGCTGACCGCCGAGGCCCGGCACGACCTTGACGCGATGGCGGCCGCGATCACCGACCGGACCCGGGTCGTGATCGTCTGCACGCCGAACAACCCGACCGGGCCGGCGGTCCGCGAGGACGAGCTGCGCCGGTTCGTGCAGGCGGTGCCGGACCACGTGCTGGTCGTGGTCGACGAGGCGTACCGCGAGTTCATCCGCGACCCGGGAACGATGGACGCGGTCGAGCTGTACCGCGAGCGCTCCAACGTCGTGGTACTGCGGACGTTCTCCAAGGCGTACGGCCTGGCCGGGCTGCGGGTCGGGCTGGCGATCGCGCCCGAGCCGGTCACCTCGGCGATCCGCAAGTGCGCGCTGCCGTTCGGGGTCAACCAGATCGCCCAGCACGCCGCGGTCGCGTCGCTGCGGGCGGAGGCCGCTCTGCTGGAGCGGGTCGAGGCGCTGGTCGCCGAGCGCACCCGCGTCGTCGAGGGCCTTCGGGACGCCGGCTGGGACGTGCCGGACGCGCAGGGCAACTTCGTGTGGCTGGCGCTGGGTGACGACACCGTCCCGTTCGCCGCAGCGGCCGAGGCCGAGGGCGTCACGGTCCGGCCGTTCGCCGGCGAGGGAGCCCGGGTCACGATCGGCGAGACCGCGGCGAACGACCTGCTGCTCGACGTCGTACGACGCTGGGGACCGCAACCGTCGCGATGACGCTGGTCTGGATCTCCGGTGCGTCGAGCGGGATCGGTGCCGCGTTGGTGGCGACCGTCCCGTACGACGACGCGGTGCTGGTCGACATCTCCCGCCGCGGGGGTACCCCGGGCACCCAGCACCTCGCGGCCGATCTTGCGGACCCGGCGTCCTGGCCGCTGGTGGAGCGTGACTTCCTGCGCAGGCTGGACGGGTTCGACGGCGACCGGGTGGTGTTCGTGCACAGCGCCGCAACGCTGACGCCGATCGGTCCGGCCGGATCGGTGCCGACCCCGGCGTACACACGCAACGTGCTGCTGAACTCGGCCGCGGCCCAGGTGCTCGGCCACGCGTTCCTGCGCGCGGTGGCGGACCTGCGGTGCGAGCAGCACCTGGTGATGCTGTCATCGGGCGCCGCGCGGAATCCGTACGAGGGCTGGTCGAGCTACGGCGCCGGCAAGGCCGCGGTGAACCAGTGGGTGCGGAGCGTCGGTCTGGAGCAGCGGCGGCGTTCGCCGGGGTGCCGGGTGATCGCCGTGGCGCCGGGGGTGGTGGACACCGAGATGCAGAGCGCGATCCGGTCCACCGACGAGGGCGAGTTCCCACGGGCCGAGCGGTTCCGCGAACTACAGCGCTCCGGCGAGCTGTCCGAGCCCGAGGACGCGGCGCGGGCGATCTGGTCGCTGCTGGGCCGCGACCTCGAGAACGGTGCCGTGGTCGACCTCCGCGATCTGAGCTGACTTCGCTGCGCTCCCGACGCACCCTAGGGAGCAGGCGTCTCCGCGGGCTTACGGACCGGCCGCCGTTCGGCGGTCACCACCAGGCCGACCCCGAGTACGACGATCGCGCCGCCGAGCACGATCGCGGAGGTGACCGGCTCGCTGAGGATCAGCCAGCCGAGGAACACCGCGACGACCGGGTTCACATACGCGTAGGTGCCGACGAGCGAGATCGGCGCGTTCGCCAGCAAGTACACGTAGGCGCTGTATGCGAGCAGTGAGCCGAACCCGACCAGGTAGGCCAGCGCCAGCCAGCCGCTGGTGTCCACCGAGGCGAGGTGCACGTCCGCGGTCTCGCCGCGCAGCAACCCGATCAGCACCATCGAGATGCCGCCGATGAGCATCTCGTACACGCTCGCGACCAGCGGATCCTTCGGCAGTCCGAGCCGGGGTGAGAATCGGGACCCGGTCGCCCAGCACACCGTGCCGAACACCAGGATCGCGACCGACAGCGGTTGCGCGCTCGTCTCGCCACCGGACAGCGCGAGCAACGCGACTCCGCTGAAACCGCCGAGCACGCCGGCCCAGGTCAGCAGCCGCGGCCGCTCGCCGCCGAACACCCGGAGCAGGATCAGCCACAGCGGCACCGCCGCGACGAGCAGGGCCGCGAGCCCGGATGGCACCGTTTCCTCCGCGACCGCGACACCGCCGTTGCCGCCCGCGAGCAGCAGCAGCCCGACCACGCCGGACCCGACCAGCTCGCGCCGCGTTACCCGCAGCCGTCGTACCCCGGACCGCAGGGCCAGCGCGCCGGCCAGCAGCGTTCCGGCCAGCAGGAAGCGGCTCGCCATCCCGAGCATCGGCGGGATCCCGGCGTCGACTACGACCCGGATCGCCAGGTACGTGGAGCCCCAGATGATGTAGACGACCACGAGCGCGCCCCAGATCGCCGCCGCCGTCGCCGTTCGCACCTCGGGCTGGTACCCAACCGGCGCCCGCTCCGTCACCGCCACCGCTCCACCCCCTCGACTGCCATCCACCATCAAGATCCTGTCAGCACCGTTCTTATCGAACGCCCCTGACTCTACCCTGCCCCACCGACCACTTCCACCTTGTTCGATCGTTCGTCGGTCCCGCCCCGGCGTGTCGTCGATCACTCGTCAGTCCAGCCCACGGGCTCGCCGTACGACGAGTAGGAGCGCGCCGCCTCGGCGCATGTCAAAAGACTGATGCGGGGCTGTGACAGTTGGTGGGGTGGTGGGGGTACGGGTGTCACACTGGAGGGAGATCGGCGCGGGGAGCGGCGCCGGGTTGACCAGTGGGTGGACAGGTGTCTCATCGCGGTGGACGGAGGTGTGTACGGGCGTATCGGCGTGCTGTCAGCGAATTCGCCCTGCCCCTGGTTGATCGGTACGGTGTGCGGCAAGAGGGCCGTGAGCCGACTCGCACCCTCTCCCTTGGAAGCGTGGTCTTGACCTCGAGCCGTACCCGGCTGACCGTGAAGTCGGGACCCGTGAAACGTCGGCGCGCGGCGATCCCGCGCCCGCCACACGAGGAGTGCATGTGACCGAGACTGTGACATCAGGAGGGCCGCCGGACCAGAACCCGGCGGAGTCCACCACTCCGGGACTGGCCCCGGAAACCTTCGCGCCGGCCCAGGCGCCGAGTCCAGAGCAGCCCTCCGAGGAGGTCGAGTTCGTCCAGCTGCTGACGCCCGAAGGAGAGCGCGTCGAGCATCCGGACTACTCGTTCGACCTCGACGACGACGCGATCAAGGGCTTCTACCGCGACATGGTGATGGTCCGCCGGATCGACACCGAAGCGACCGCGCTGCAGCGGCAGGGTGAGCTGGGCATCTGGGCCTCGCTGCTCGGCCAGGAGGCCGCACAGATCGGGTCCGGCCGGGCGCTGAACGAGCGCGACATGGTCTTCCCGACCTACCGCGAGCACGGCGTGGCCTGGTGCCAGGGTGTCGACCCGCTGAACCTGCTCGGCCTGTTCCGCGGCGTCGACCAGGGCGCCTGGGACCCGCGGGACAACAACTTCCACCTGTACACGATCGTGATCGGCGCGCAGACGCTGCACGCGACCGGGTACGCGATGGGCCAGCAGCGCGACGGCGTGATCGGCGACCCTGAGAACGGCGAGGCAACGATCGCGTACTTCGGCGACGGCGCCTCCAGCCAGGGCGACGTGAACGAGGCCTTCATCTACGCCTCGGTGTTCAACGCGCCGGTGGTCTTCTTCTGCCAGAACAACCAGTGGGCGATCTCGGAGCCGATCGACCGGCAGACCCGGATCCCGCTCTACCAGCGCGCCGCCGGCTTCGGCTTCCCCGGTGTGCGGGTCGACGGCAACGACGTGCTCGCGACGTACGCCGTCACGCAGGCCGCGCTGCGCCGGGCCCGGGAGGGCAGCGGCCCGACCCTGGTCGAGGCGTACACGTACCGGATGGGCGCGCACACCACCTCGGACGACCCGACCAAGTACCGGCTCACCGAGGAGCTGGAGCACTGGAAGCTCAAGGACCCGATCGAGCGGGTGAAGGCGTACCTGATCCGTACCGGTGCCTCCGACAACGACTTCTTCGACTCCGTCGAGCAGGAGGCGGACGGGATCGCCGCGAATCTGCGGCAGGGCTGCCTGAGCATGCCGGACCCGGAGCTGACCGAGATGTTCGACCGGGTGTACGTCGAGCAGACGCCGCAGCTGGTCCAGCAGAAGCAGGACTTCGCCGCGTACGCAGCCTCTTTCAGCGTCGGTGCAGAGGGGAGCCACTGAGATGACGAAGATCAGTCTTGGCAAGGGCATCAACCTCGGTCTGCGCCGCGCGATGGAGAACGACCCGAAGGTCCTCGTGATGGGTGAGGACATCGGCAAGCTGGGCGGTGTCTTCCGGGTCACCGACGGGCTGCAGAAGGACTTCGGCGAGGACCGGGTGATCGACACCCCGCTGGCCGAGTCCGGCATCGTCGGTACCGCGGTCGGCCTGGCGCTGCGCGGCTACCGGCCGGTGTGCGAGATCCAGTTCGACGGGTTCGTGTTCCCGGCCTACGACCAGATCATCAACCAGGTCGCGAAGATGCACTTCCGGTCGATGGGCAAGCTGCGCATGCCGATCGTGATCCGGATCCCGTTCGGCGGCGGCATCGGCGCGGTCGAGCACCACTCGGAGTCGCCGGAGGCGCTGTTCGCGCACGTAGCCGGGCTCAAGGTGGTGTCCTGCGGCGACCCGGTGGACGCGTACTGGATGATCCAGCAGGCGATCGCCTCCGACGACCCGGTGATCTTCTTCGAGCCGAAGCGCCGGTACCACGAGAAGGCCGAGCTGGACGAGACCGCCGAGACCGCGCCGGCCCCGCTGCACCAGGCGGCGGTACGCCGGGAGGGCACAGACGCGACGCTGTTCTGCTACGGCCCGATGGTGAAGACCTGTCTGCAGGCGGCCGAGGCCGCGCTCGAGGACGGCCACAGCCTCGAGGTGGTCGACCTGCGGACGATCTCACCGCTGGACCTGCCGACCATCTTCGCGTCGGTCAAGAAGACCCGGCGCGCGGTCGTCGTGCACGAGGCGCCGCTGTCGCTCGGGCCGGCAGCGGAGCTGGCCGCCCGGGTCACCGAGGAGTGCTTCTACCACCTGGAGGCACCGGTGCTGCGGGTCGCGGGCTTCGACACTCCGTACCCGCCGTCCCGGGTGGAGGAGGAGTACCTGCCCGACCTGGACCGGGTGCTGGACGGTGTCGACAAGGTGATGGGGTACTGATGGCCGTGCAGGAGTTCCGCCTCCCCGACGTGGGTGAGGGCCTGGTCGAGGCCGAGATCGTGTCCTGGAAGGTCAAGCCCGGCGACACGGTGAAGCTGAACGACACGATCGTCGAGATCGAGACCGCGAAGTCGTTGGTCGAGCTGCCGGTGCCGTTCGCCGGCGTGATCGCCGAGCTGCTGGTCCCCGAGGGCGAGACCGTCCCCGTCGGTACGCCGATCATCTCGGTCAACACCGGTGGGTCCGACGGGGCCGACCTGACCCCGCCGGTCACCGAGGGCGCTCCCAAGGAGGACCTGGTCCCCGAGATCCAGACCCCGGGTGACGAGGAGTGGGTCGAGCCCGGCCTGATCGGCGGGCCCGCTCCCGGCGGTCGTACCGCCGTCCTGGTGGGTTACGGCCCCAAGACCACCGAGGCCAAGCGCCGGCCCCGCAAGACCTCTGCCCAGGCGCCGGTCCAGGCGGAGCCGGCCGCCGTACCCGAGCCGGTCGCCGTACCTGAGCCGGTGGCCGTGGCGGCGCCGGCCGAGGCCCCGGCGGTGCCGGGAAGCGAGGCGAGGGTGCTGGCGAAGCCGCCGGTCCGCAAGCTCGCCAAGGACCTGGGCATCGACCTCGGCACGGTGACGCCGACCGGCCCGGGCGGTGTGATCACCCGCGCCGACGTCGAGTCCTTCACGTCCGCAGAGGCGGCAACGGCCGTCGCGCCGGTGCAGGCAGAACCGGTGCAGCCGGTACCGGGCCAGGCCGAAACCCGGATCCCGATCAAGGGCGTCCGCAAGGTCACCGCGCAGGCGATGGTGAACAGCGCGTTCACTGCTCCGCACGTCACCGAGTGGATCACCGTCGACGTCACCGCGACGATGGACCTGGTCAAGCGGCTGAAGGGATCCCGCGAGTTCGACGGCATCAAGGTCTCGCCGCTGCTCATCGTGGCCAAGGCCTGCCTGCTGGCCGCCCGTCGTACGCCGGAGATCAACGCGGCGTGGGACGAGCCGGCGCAGGAGATCGTGATCAAGCACTCGGTGAACCTCGGCATTGCCGCGGCCACCCCGCGCGGGCTGATCGTGCCGAACATCAAGGCCGCCGACACGCTGTCCCTGCCCGACCTCGGCCGCGCGCTCAACGAGCTCACCGCGGTGGCGCGCGAGGGCAAGACCCAGCCGGCTGACCAGGCCGGTGGCTCGTTCACGATCACCAACGTAGGCGTGTTCGGGGTGGACGCCGGTACGCCGATCCTCAACCCGGGCGAGGTCGGCATAATGGCCTTCGGCGCCGTGCGCAAGCAGCCGTGGGTGGTGGACGACGAGATCGTGCCGCGCTGGATCACCACGCTGGCGCTGTCCTTCGACCACCGGGTGGTGGACGGCGAGCAGGGGTCCCGGTTCCTGGCCGACGTGGCGGGCATTCTCGAGGACCCGGCCCGCGCGTTGATGTTCTGACCTCTGGTACGGCGAGGGCCCGGGTGGTCGCCCGGGCCCTCCGCACATCCGCCGTCTCGAGTGTGTTCACGAATCGCCATGTGAGAGCGCTTGCGCATGGCGATTCGTGAACACACAAGGACCGGTCAGCCGGCGGCGCGGGTGATGCGGGCGCCGAGCATGCGCAGGTACTCGACCAGCTCGGGCGGTTCGTGCACCTCGAAGTCGCAGCCGAGCAGCACCAGCCGGAGCGCGATCCACTCGAGCGTGTCGGTATGGCTGTGCAGCCGGCAGCTGTGCTCGTCGATCGCCTCCAGGTCGCCGGGCCCGTCCCCGAACCGGCCCGCGACCTGGTCCAGCGGCAGCCGGATCGTGGCGACGGCGCGGTACGTCGGGGCTCGCGAGAACATCGTCTCCCGCACGTACGACGCGGCGTCCGCGGCCGGTAGCTCGCGCGTGACGACCCGCGCACCGGTCGGTACCGGGGACGAGATCCGGTCCACCCGGAATATCCGCCAGTCGTCGCGGTCGTTGTCGTAGGCAACCAGGTACCAGCGCCGGCCGGAGGCGACCAGCCGATGCGGGTCGACGTGCCGCCGGGTCTCGATCCCGTCGTGCGTGCGGTAGCCGAACCGGACCCGCTCGCGGTTGGTGGCCGCCGCGCCCAGCACCGTGAGGTGCTCGGGATTCACCGGGGCCGCGGCGGACAGCGCGGGTGGCAGTACCAGCGGGACGGTGGCGCCGCCGAGCGCGCCGACCCGGTACCGCAGCCGGGACGGCAGCACCTGCTCGAGCTTGGTGAGCGCCCGCACCGACGCCTCCTCGATGCCCGCGACCGCCTGACCGGCCGCCGTACGCAGGCCGACCGCGATCGCGACGGCTTCCTCGTCGTCGAGCAGCAGCGGCGGCATCGCCGAGCCGGCGACCAGCCGGTACCCGCCCGCGGCGCCCATCGTGGCCTCGACCGGGTAGCCGAGCTCGCGCAACCGGTCGACGTCACGGCGGATCGTCCGCGCGCTCACCGCGAGCCGCTCCGCCAGCTCACTGCCCGGCCACTCACGCGGGGTCTGCAACAACGAGAGCAGCTGCAGCAGCCGTCCAGGGGTGTCGGTCATGGATCCAAGATTCGCAGACAACTAGGACAGGACCAGACCTAGATGCTATCTACAGTCGTAGCCAACCGGATAGAAGGAGCGCACGATGCACCACATCCCCGAGGGCTATCACTCCGTCACGCCGTGGATGATCGGCAAGGACACCGCCGGGCTGATGAACTTTCTCACCGCCGCGTTCGATGCCGAGGACCTGGGCCGGATGGCTGATGAGAACGGCGTCATCGGGCATGCCGAGATGCGGATCGGCGACTCGGTCGTGATGATGTTCGACAAGCCGGACTGGCCGCCGACGCCGGCGTTCCTGCGCTTCTACGTCGAGGACGTCCACGCGACGCTCGAGAAGGCGGTCACCGCCGGCGCGACCGTGGTCACCGAGCCGACGCACCTGTTCTGGGGCGACCTGGTGGCGCGGGTGCACGACCCGTTCGGCAACCTGTACTGGCTGCAGACCCGGATCGAGGAGGTGGACCCGGCCGAGATGGAGCGACGGATGGCGGACCCGGAGTTCACGGCCGCGATGGAGTACGTGCAGAGCGGGCTGTTCATGCCGGAGACCCGGTGACCCGCCGACTGACCTGGGCGCAGGTATCGGCGCGGCGGCTGCGCCGGCAAGGGCTCGCCGCGCCGATGGTGGACGCCGCCGGCATCGTACGGGCGATGTGTGGTGCGCACGCGCAGGTGCTGTCCGCGGCCGAGCTGTCGATCGGGCTGCGACTGGACGGTGCGGACCGGGACGACGTGCAGCGGGCCCTATGGCAGCACCGCACGCTGGTCAAGACCCGCGGGCCGCGGGGTACCGTGCACCTGCTGCCGACCGAGGATCTGCCGATGTGGACTGGTGCGCTCGCGGCCGTGCCGGGACCGGCCTACGCGCAGGCGCACGCCGGCCATATCACGCCGGCCCAGGTGGACGCTGTGGTGGCCGCGATCCGGGAGGCGCTCGAGGACGCCGAGCTGACCGGCGAGGAGCTGACCGGCGAGGTGGTGAAGCGGGCCGGGCCGTGGGCGGGCGACCGGGTGATGGAGGCGTTCCAGGATCGCTGGCCGAGGTGGATGATCGCGATGGACGTCGCGGTACGGCGCGGCGCGATGTGCTTCGGGCCCAACCGCGGCCGGAAGGTCACCTACACCAGCCCGGCCCGCTGGGTGCCCGGGTTCGCGCCGGCCGACCCGGCGACAGCGGTGCCCGAGCTGACCCGGCACTACCTGGCGGCGTACGGCCCGGCCACGCCGCAGCACTACGCGAAGTGGCTGAACGCGCCGGTCGGCTGGACCGCCGAGGTGTTCGCCGGGCTGGATCTCGAGCAGGTGGATCTGGAGGGCAAGACGGCGTGGCAGCTGCCGGGGGAGGAGCCGGCCGGTGACGTGGCGGACGGCGTGCGGCTGCTGCCGTACTTCGACGCGTACGCGGTGGCCGGCCAGCCGCGCGAGCTGCTGTTCCCGGGTCGCGCCTGGGAGCGGGCGCTGGCCGGCGGGCAGGCCGGGAACTTCCCGGTGCTGCTGGTCGACGGCGTGGTCGGCGGCGTGTGGCACCTGAAGCGGTCGGGTCGCCGCTGCGAGATCACGGTGGAGCCGCTGGGCCGGCTGAACGCCGCCCGGCGCCGGGTGGTGGAAGCCGAGGCCGAGCGGGTCGGGGCGTTCTTCGGCGGGAGCGCGACCGTTGCCTTCGACACCGTCGCTGTCGGCGCACACGCCTGATCAACACCGGGCGCTGCGTCCGCCGAAGGCGAGCCAGGATAGCTCGCCCTCGGCGAACGCAAGGAAGGAATCAGCGGGTGACGGCGTCGAGGGCGTCGGTGATGCCCTCGCCGTAGAACGCGTTGTCGTCCGCGGTGCCGACGCAGCGCGCGTCGGTCGTCGGGCAGGCGTGATCGTCGGCCTGCGAGTGCAGTGCCTGCGTGACCATCGCCGGCGTGTACGTCGGATGCGCCGACTTCACCAGTGCGGCGACACCGGCGACGTGCGGCGAGGCCATCGACGTACCCGACTTGAGCCCGTACCTGCCGCCCAGCACGGTCGACAGGATCGCGCGGCCCGGCGCCGCGACGTCGATCACCTCGAGGCCGAAGTTCGAGAAGCTCGACTTCGCCCCGCCCCGGTCGAGGCTGGACACCGTGATCACGCCCGGCAGCTCGGTCGGCATGTCGAGGCAGTCGTTGTTGATCGTCCGGGGCGCCGGCGTGGTGTCGTTCGGGCTGCTGCTGTCGGTGGTCTTGTTGGCCAGGTCGTAGTTGGAGTTGCCGGCCGCGGCGACGGCGAGTGAGCCCTTGCCGGTGGCGTACGCGACGGCGCGCCGGACCGAGGTCTGCACCGCGCCCTGGTCGGCGTCGTCATCACACCAGAACAGCCACGGGTCGATGAAGTAGCTGTGGTTGGTGACCGCCATCCCGTGCTCCGCGGCCCAGATGAAGCCGCAGATCGAGTACTCCGGGTAGATGAAGCCGTCGTCGTTCACGACCTTCACCGAGGCGATCCGCACGTTCGGCGCGACACCGACGATGCCGACGCCGTTGCGGGCGGCGGCGACGGTGCCGGCGACATGTTGGCCGTGGTCGCTGGTGGTGGGCCGCCACGCTCCGGGCGTGGTGTTCGGCACGCCGTTGTCGATGCAGTTGACCGAGTTGGCCGCGTCGAAGTTCGGGGCCAGGTCAGGGTGCGTCTCGTCGATACCGCTGTCGTTGATGCCGACCAGCACCGACCGCGATCCGTCGGTGATCTCGTGCGCGAGGTTCGCCTTGATCTCCTGCATGTCCCACTGCTCGGACTCGCGCGGGTCGGGGACCACGGCGGTCTCCGCCTCGATGCTCTGGGTCGAGGCCTCGGCCGGGCCTTCGGACACGGCGGCGGTCCGGGTGGCTCCCACGGACTGGATGGTCTGCGCGGGCGCGGCATTCCTGACATCGGCCTTGAAGTCGGCGTCGGTCGACTGCGCGACGACGACACCGATCTGCGGCCAGGACTGCACCACGGTCCCGCCGACGGCCTTGATCGCGGCCTCGACGTCCGATGTCGAGCCCTTGTTGGTGGCGTTGACGACGTAGTTCATCAGGGGGCCGGGTTCGGCGGCCGGCTGAGCCTGTGCGGTCGCGGCGGTACCGGCGACGGTCAGGGTGAGTGCTGTCGCTGCGAGGCCGGCCAGGGTACGGCGACCGCGCGAGCGGGGGGTCAGAGACATGGTCTCTCCTCCGGGGCGGGGACGGATCGGGAGCACTGTAGACCGGATCCGCCCGGATGTGGTCGGTCAAGCGGCGTGCCTGGGGATAACCCGCACACTGGTCGCCCACCCCTTCGCACACCCCTCCGAACCCCGCGAGGGGACGGTGGTAAGATAGATACAAGAGAGATACACAACGCATGGATCGCAGTTCTGAAGGGTAGAAGGTTGTCAGACAGGAGATCGCCGAAGCCGGACTCGCTGGCGCTCGGCGACGAGACGACGGAGATCGCGCGCATCGTCGCGGAGAACGCACCCGAGGTGGAGCGCATCCCGGCGGCCGAGCGGGTGTATGCGTACGTCAAGACCGCGATCCTGGACCGGGTCTACCCCGGCGGCATGCTGCTCACCGAGGGAGAGCTGGCCGAGGCCGTCGGGGTGTCCCGGACGCCGGTCCGTGAGGCGCTGCTGCGGCTCGAGGCTGCCGGTCTGGTCAAGCTGTACCCGAAGAAGGGCGCGCTGGTGCTGCCGGTGCTGCCGCAGGAGATCAACGACGTGCTCGAGGCGCGCGAGCTGATCGAGACGCACGCGGCGGCGAAGGTATGGCCGCGGCGCAAGGCGCTGGTGGCGGAGCTGGAGCCGGTGCTGCAGCGGATGCGCGCGCACAAGCGGGCCGGTGACGCGAAGAGCTTCCTGGAGGCGGACCGGGCCTTCCACGAGGCGATCGTGGCCGCCGCCGGCAACGAGATCCTCACCAACCTGTACCTGAGCCTGCGCGACCGCCAGGTCCGGATGGGGGTGGCGTCGATCCAGGTCGCGCCGTCCCGGATGGAGAAGTCGATCGCGGACCACGTCGAGCTGGTCGCCGCGCTGGGCGGCAACAGCGGCAAGCGGTTCCGCGAGCTGGTCGCCGGTCACATCCACGCCGCCGCGGAGAGCCTGCGGGGCATGCAGTGACCGATACGCTCCACCCGCTCGGCGGCCGGCGCGCCTGGGCCATCTGGGGCACCGCCATCGCCGTCTACATCCTCACCGTGATGCACCGCTCCTCGATGAGCGTCGCGGGCCTGAATGCCACCGAACGGTTCGGCATCTCCGCGTCCGCGCTGGCCAGCTTCACCGTCGTCCAGCTGCTCGTGTACGCCGCGATGCAGGTCCCGGTCGGCGTTCTGCTGGACCGGTACGGCTCCAAGCGGCTGCTGGTCACCGCGTCCCTGCTGCTGTTCGCCGCGCAGACCGCGTTCAGCCTGGTCGCGTCGTACCCGGCCGCGCTGGCCGCCCGGGCGCTGCTCGGTGTCGGCGACGCGCTGGTCTTCATCAGCGTGCTGCGGGTGCTGATGCTGTGGTTCCCGGCACTGCGGCAGCCGGTGATGTCCCAGCTCACCGGGTTGCTCGGCGGGCTGGGCGCGATCGTCGCCACCGTACCGATGGCGGCCGCACTGCGCTCGCTCGGCTGGACCCCCACGTTCGCCGCCGCCGGTCTGCTCAGCCTGGTGACCGGCGTCGCGGTGCTCATGTTCCTCAGGGACAGCCCGTACGACGAGCCGTTGCACCGGACCAAGCAGTCGCTCGGCGAGATCCGGCTCAACCTGCGCCGGGCCTGGACGGAGCCGGGCACCCGGCTCGGGCTCTGGACGCACTTCACCACCATCTTCTCCGCCGGCACCTTCGGGCTGCTCTGGGGCTACCCGTTCCTGGTCCGCGGCCAGGGCATCTCCTCGACCACGGCGGCCAGCCTGCTGGTGCTGCCGGTGCTGGCCAGCATGGCGCTCGGTCCGCTGGTCGGCCGGTACGCTGCGCGGTACCCGTTCTACCGGTCCTGGATCGTGCTCGCGGTGATCGGCAGCACAGTGACGATGTGGACGGTGGTGTTGCTCTGGCCGGGCCAGGCGCCGCTGCCGGTACTGGTGATGCTGATCGTCGTACTCGCGGCCGGCGGCCCGGGCAGCATGCTCGGACTGGACTACGCGCGGACCTTCAACCCGGCCACCCGGTTCGGCGCCGCGAACGGGATCGTGAACACCGGCGGCTTCATCGCCACGCTGATCTGCATCGCCGCGGTCGGGGTGATGCTGGACCTGTCCGCGCACGAGCTGACCCGGACCGTCGGTGGCTTCAACAACATCTCCGACTTCAAGTGGGCCCTCTCCGTGCAGTACCTGCTGTGGTCGGTCGGCACCGTGCAGATCCTGCGCTACCGCCGCCGCGCCCGCGCGACGCTGGCCCGGTACAACCCCGAGATCTACGAGGCGCTGCGCGCCAACAAGGTCGTCCCGCTGACCTGACGCCGGGGTGCCAGCGTGATGCCAGGGGCCGCCAGCGGCGTACCAGCGTCCTGCCAGTGGGCCGGTGGACGGTGGGTTCGTCACAACACGAACCCACTGCATGGGAGGACGAGATGTCCACTACGGCCATCGCGGCCGAGGGTCTGGTCAAGCACTTCGGGACCACGAAGGCGCTCGACGGCGTCGATCTCGAGGTCGGCCGCGGTCGGGTGCTCGGCGTACTCGGGCCGAACGGCGCCGGCAAGACCACCGCGGTCCGGATCCTCGGCACGCTGCTGCGCCCGGACGCCGGGCGGGCGACGGTCGGCGGGTACGACGTGGTGCGGGACCCGGCCAGGGTTCGTGAGCTGATCGGCCTGACCGGGCAGTACGCGAGCGTCGACGAGGACCTGTCCGGCCGCCGCAACCTGGTCATGCTCGGCCGGCTGCTCGGGATGCCCCGTGTCGCTGCCCGGGAGCGCGCCGCTGAGCTGCTCGACCGGTTCGAGCTGACCGACGCCGCGGACCGGATCGCGAAGACGTACTCCGGCGGGATGCGCCGCCGGCTCGACCTGGCCGCGAGCCTGGTCGGCCGCCCGAGCATCCTCTACCTGGACGAGCCCACCACCGGCCTGGACCCGCACAGCCGTAACGACGTGTGGGCGACGATCCGCCGGCTGGTCGCCGAGGGCGCGACAGTGCTGCTGACCACGCAGTACCTGGAGGAGGCCGACGCACTGGCCGACTCGATCGTGGTGTTCGACCACGGCCGGATCGTGGCCGAGGGCACGCCGGCGGCGCTGAAGGCGCAGACCGGCCGGCAGTCGCTCGACGTACGCCCGGCCGACCCGGCCGACCTGGACAAGGTCGAGTCGATCCTGGCCCAGGTGGTCGGCACCGCGCCGAGCACCGACGCGGACCGTGGGCTGGTCAGCGTCGCCGTGACCGGCGGTACGGCGATGCCGGCCGTGGTTCGCCGGCTGGAGGACGCCGGCATCACCGTCACCGAGCTGTCACTGCGGCTGCCGAGCCTGGACGAGGTCTTCCTCGGCCTCACCGGCCACGCGGCTGTCACCCCGGACACCGAAGGAGCACTCGTATGAGCGCGATGGCACCGACCGTGCGCAGGACACCTTGGAGCTGGGTCGAGCAGAGCCTCACCCTGGCCTGGCGCAACATCGTCCGGATCCGGCAGAACCCCGAGGCGCTCGCGGACGTGACGTTCCAGCCGATCATCTTCACGGTGCTGTTCGTGTTCGTGTTCGGCGGCGCGATCGCCGGCGCGGGCGGCTGGCAGGACTACCTGCAGTTCGTGCTGCCGGGGCTGCTGGTGCAGAGCGTGGTATTCGCCACGATGGGTACCGGTGTCGGGTTGAACGACGACTTCGCCAAGGGCGTGTTCGACCGGTTCCGCAGCCTGCCGATCTCCCGGTCGGCACCGCTGGTCGGCGCCGTGCTCGGGGACGCGGTCCGGTACACGGTGTCGATCGTGATCCTGCTGACGTTCTCGATGATCCTCGGCTTCCGGTTCCACAACGGGGTCGGGAACGGGCTGCTGGCCTGCCTGCTGGTGCTCGCGTTCGCGCTCTCGCTGTGCTGGGCCTGGGTGTGGATCGGGTTGAAGCTGAAGACCGCGCAGGGTGTGCAGGGCGTGGCGTTCCTGGTGATGTTCCCGCTGACGTTCGGCAGCAACGTGTTCGTACCGCCCGACACGTTGCCGGGCTGGATGCAGGCGTTCGTGAACGTGAACCCGGTCAAGCACCTGGTCGACACGATGCGCGGGCTGATGCTCGGCGGGCCGGTCCAGGGACCACTGCTCTGGACGGTGTTCTGGATGGCGGCCTTCGTCGCGGTGTTCGCACCACTCGCGATCCGCGCCTACCGCCAGCGCACCTAGGGGGTGTCTGATGGATCGTTGATCTGCTGCGCGGCACTCGGTGGGGCGTCTCGCCGCGTTGTCGTCGTCGCGCGATGCGCCGCATCGCTCTCCTCCTCCGCCTTGCGATACACCCCACCGAGCACCTGCTCGCGACGATCACGATCCATCAGACACCCCCTCGTCAGTGCCCCGAGATCTGTAGGGCGAACGGGTCGGCGGGGAGGTCGAGCTCGGTGTACGCGGCGGCGCGGGTGAGGGAGGCGCCGCCGTCGTACTCCGCCTGGTACGCCGTGTCGCCGAGCGCCTCCCGGGCCTGCTCGGCGGTGCGGCGTACGTCCTGGCCCGGCAGCGACCGCATCCCGCGGAGCGCGGCGGCGACACCGAGCAGCCGGGCGGACCGTTGCGCGTCTCCGGCGGCGAGCTCGACCGCGGCACTGGCCTCGACCACGGCGGACAGCACCGGCATGTCCTCGGCCGCGGCGCCGAGCTCGACCGCACGACGGCACAGCCGCCCGGCCAGGTCCAGGTCGCCGTCGTCGAGCGCCACTGCGGCGCGCATCGCGTGCATCATCGCCAGCGCCTGCGGCGCGAACCGTTCGGACACTGCGCCGAGCTGGTCCAGGGCCCGGTCGGTCAGCTCGCGGGCCGAATCCAGGTCGCCGGCACGTCGCTCGAGAACGCCCAGCGCGGCGTTCGCGAACGCCTCGTTGCCGGGGCTGGCGTCCCGGATCGCCTGCTCCCGGGCCTGCAGCAGATCCGCCCGGGCGCCGTCGGTGTCGCCAAGCTCGGCCCTGCTCTGGCTGCGCTGGACCAACAGCATCGGAACCCCTTCCCGGGTGCCGAGCTCGTCCAGCAGTCGCAACGCCTCGGTCAGCGCCGGGACCGCCCGGGCATGGTCGCCGGCCTGCATCGCGTGACTGGCCAGGCCGCGCTGCGCGAGCGACATGCCCCAGCGGTCGCCGAGGGACCGGAACCCGGCGAGCGCCTCGGTGAGGTCGGCGTACATCTGCTCGACGTCGCCCTCGTTCTCGGCGAGCATCGCGCGCATCATCCGGGTCAGCGACCGGTTCCACGGGTCCGGGTCGTCCTGGGCCTTCTCGATCTGCACCAGCGCAGCCGAGCGGTCCCGCCGGATCATCGCCCAGATCCCGTCCGCGATGAGCGCCTCCATCCAGCCGTCCTCGCCGCGGTGCCGCCGGTGCAGCAGCCGGATCTCGGCCAGCGCCCGCAGTGACCGGCGCATCGCCAGGTCGGTGCGTTCGGTGCCCTCGGTGGCGATGTTGCCGAGCGCGTACAGGAACAGCGTGACGCTGCGCTGCCGGACCGGCGCCTGACCTGGTACGTCGAGCGCGGAGCGCAGCCAGGTCATCGACTCGGCCGGCCGGCCGCGCAGGTTCCAGTACTCGCCGAGCACTGCGACCAGCCGGATCGCCAGGTCGGCGTCGCCGGTGTCGATCGCGAGCCGTAATGCGCCGAGCAGGTTGTCGTGGTCGGCGTCCAGCCGGGCGATCCAGACCAGCTGCTCGCCGGTACGCAGCTTCGGCTCGGCCAGCTCGACCAGCTCGCGGAAGTGCTCGGCGTGCGTGCGTCGTACCGCGTCGGTCTCACCGGCCTCGGCCAGCCGTTCCGCGCTGAACGCCTTGACCGTCTCCAGCATCCGGTACCGTACCGAGCCGCCGCTGTCAGTTGCCTCCAGCAACGACTTGTCGACCAGCGACGCCAGCACCGGCAGTACGTCGTCGGCGGGTACGCCGTCGCCGGCACAGACCCGCTCGGCCGCCTCCAGGGTGGCGCCGCCGGCGAACACGGAGAGCCGCCGGGCCACCGCGCGCTCGGCGTCGTCCAGCAGGTCCCAGCTCCACTCGACCACGGCGCGCAGCGTCTGGTGCCGCGGCAGCGCGGTCCGCGAACCGCTGGTCAGCAGCCGGAAGCGGTCCGACAGTCGCGCGACGATCTGCTCCGGGCTCATCGACCGCAGCCGTGCCGCCGCCAGCTCGATCGCGAGCGGCATCCCGTCCAGCCGGCGGCAGATCTCACCGACCGCGGGCCCGTTCTGCGCGGTGAGCGTGAAGCCCGGGCTGACCGCGGTGGCGCGGTCCGCGAACAGCTGCACCGCCGCGCCGGTGCTCTCGTCCCGGGCCGGCAGCTCCAGGGGCCCGACCGGGTACAGCTGCTCGCCGTCGATCCCGAGCGGCTCCCGGCTGGTCGCCAGCACCCGTAGCGACGGGCACCGGGTGAGCAGCGCGTCGGCCAGGTCCGCGACCCCGGCGACCAGGTGCTCGCAGTTGTCCAGCAGCAGGGTGACCCGGCGTTCGGCCAGCACCTCCAGCAGCCGGTCCCGGGCCGCCCGGACCGCGGGGATCCGGCCGGGCGCGATGGTGCCGCGGATTCCGTCGACGTACTCGCTGACACCCAGGGCGGACAGGATCGCCGGTGCCACGTCCGCGGGGTCGGCCAGCGGAGCGAGCTCGACGAACCAGATCCCGTCCGGCGAGTACGGCGCCAGCGTCGGCGCTGTCTCGGTCGCGAGCCGGGTCTTGCCGGCACCGCCCGGGCCGACCAGGGTGAGCAGCCGCGCGGTGCCGAGCAGGTGGCCGATCGCCTCGACATCCCCGGACCTGCCGACGAAGCTGGTCAGCCTTGCACGCAGGTTGTTCGGCACTGCGTTGTCCGGCACTGCGGTCTTCGGCATTGCGTTGTCCGGCGTCTTGGTATCGGTTGGCCGTCGTACCGGGTCGACGTCGTGGCCGCGCAGCACCGCGACATGGAGGTCGCGCAGCCGGGGCGACGGGTCGACGCCGAGCTCGTCCGCGAGCCGGGTCCGCAGATCGTCGTACGTGGTGACCGCGTCGGTCTGCCGCCCGGACGCGTGCAACGTCCGGATCAGCAGTTCGTGGGTACGTTCCCGCAGTGGATGCGCGGCGGCCAGCGGGCGCAGGACGGCGACCGCATCGCCGGCCCGGCCGAGCCTGACCAGTGCGGCCGCGCGGTCCTCGGCGGCGGCCAGCCGCAGGTCGTCCAGCCGGGCCGCCGGCGCGTCGGCGAAGGGCACATCGCGTACGTCGGCCAGCGCCTCGCCGCGCCACAGTTGCTCGGCCTCGGTGAGCAGGTCGACAGTCTTGTCCGGGTCGGTCGCGGCGCGGGCGTCGGACACCAGCCGCTCGAACTCGAGTGCGTCGACGCGAGCGCCGGTCAGCGTGTACCCGGCCGGCCCGGACCGCACCGCGTCCGGCGAACCGAGCGTCGTCCGCAGCCTCGACACCAGTGACTGCAATGCGTTCGCCACGGCAGCCGGTGGCTCGTCCCCCCACAGGGCGTCCACCAAGGTGGTCGTACCTACCGGCCGGCCTGCGTCCAGCGCCAGCCGCACCAGCAGGGCCCGCAACCGCCCGCCGCGAACCTCCACCGGCGACCCGTCACCGGCCCGCACCTCCAGCGGCCCCAGCACTCCAACCCGCACCCAGCCACTCTCGCACAGCCTCATGACGCTCCTGTCGTCGATCATTCGACACTCCGGCCCGTCGGCGTACGCTCAGCCGCATGACTGCCCTCACCGCCCGGACGAGTGCCGCCCTCACCCGGATCGTCGCCGAGCGCCAGTCGAAGCACCGGGTGCCCGGCATCACCGCCGCTGTGGCCCGCAAGGGCGAGGTGATCTGGACCGGCTCGGCGGGTGTCGCCTCGCTGGACGGCCCGGAGCCGCCCGGTCCGGACACGCAGTTCCTGATCGCGTCGATCAGCAAGACGTTCACCGCGGTGCTGGTGATGGGCCTGCGGGATGCCGGCAAGCTGTCGCTGGACGACACCGTCGACACGCTGATCCCGGAGAGCAAGCACGGCGGCATCACCGTCCGGCAGCTGCTCAGCCATGTCAGCGGCATGCAGCGCGAGCCGGTCGGCGATGTGTGGGAGGTGTTCCGGTTCCCGGACCGCGAGGCGCTGGTGGCCGGATGGAACGATGCAGAGCGGATCGGCAGGCCGCACCACCGCTGGCACTACTCCAACCTCGCGTACTCGATCCTCGGTGAGATCGTGGCCCGCAGCTACGGCGAGTCCTGGTACGACGTGTTGCGGGCCCGGGTACTGGAGCCGCTCGGCCTCCGTCGTACGACGCTGGGCCTCAGCGGCACCGCCGCCACCGGGTACTACGTGCCGCCGTTCAGCGACGTGCCGGTGGTCGAGCCGGTGCTGGACATCGCCGCGATGGCGTCCGCGGGAGCGCTGGCCAGTACCACGACCGACCTCGCCGCCTGGTCCCAGTTCCTTGCCGAGGGCAACGACGAGGTGTTGGTCAAGGACACGCTGGACGAGATGAGCCAGCCGCAGATCATGGCCGACCTGGAGTCGTGGCAGCTGGCCTGGGGGCTCGGGTTCATGCTGGTCCGGGTCGGTGACCGGGTCTTCGCCGGACACACCGGCGGGATGCCGGGCCACATCACCGGAGTGTTCGTGCACCGCGCGTCGAGCACCGCCGGCATCGGGCTGATGAACGCGACCTCGGCACCGGACCCGGCGGCCCTGGCGACCGACCTCGCCGTCGAGGTGCTCGACAACGACCCGCTGCTGCCCGAGCCGTGGGTTGCGGGCACGGCGGTGCCGGACGAGTTCGCCGGGCTGCTCGGCACCTGGTTCTCCGAGGGCCAGGGCTTCACCTTCTCGGTCCGGCAGGGCGTGCTGGAGGCGCGGCAGGCGAAGGCGCCGGAGAGCAAGCCGCCGTCGGTGTTCAGCAGGATCGGTGCGGACCTGTACCGCACCGACTCGGGCGGCGAGGCGGGCGAGCTGCTCCGGGTCACCCGGGACGAGTCCGGCGTACCGGTGAAGCTGAACTGGGCGACGTACCTGTTCACCCGCGAGCCGTACGCGTTCGGCGAGTGGCTGGACTGATCCCGCCGGAGGCCGAGGTCTTCCGGGCCCGGCTGCCGGAAGTCGTCGGCCTGTACGCCGGCGGGTCGCTGGCGCTCGGCGACCACCGGCCTGGCGTGAGCGACCTCGACCTGGTCGCGGTGGTGCCGTCCGTGCTGGACGCCGGGCGGCAGCGGGACCTGGAGCGGCTGCACCAGCAGCTCGTCGCGGATGTGCCGGCGGCGGTCAGGCTGCACTGTGTCTACGTCGCGCGGCCGCTGGTCGAGCAGGTCGAGCGGGAGCATCCGACCTGGGCGAGCGGTGAGCTGTATCCGCGGCCGCTCGGCGGCATCGCCCGCGCCGAGCTGCACCGGCACGGCCTGATACTGGCCGGGCCGCCGGTCGCCGCGGTGTTCCCGCCGGTGACCTCCGCCGACCTGCGCACAGCGGTGCGGCTGGAGCTGAGCGGGTACTGGGCGCGAGCGGTCGGCCGGCGCAAGGCCTGGTTGCAGGACGTCTACGTCGACCTGGGCCCGCTCGTCCTCGCCCGGGCCGAGGTGGCCCTGACCAAGGACCGGCTGATCACCAAAACGGAGGCCCTCACCCGGCTCGACCGGTTCGGGGTACCGCCACGGCTGGTGGACGAGATGACCCGGCGCCGCGCTGGCGAGGCCGTACAGGTGCCGACCGGCTGGCGCGTCCGCCGTGCGCGGCTGGTTCGCCGGATTGTTGCCCGCGGCATCGAGACACTGCTCGCCGCGCACCCCGGCTAGCCGCGGCTGCTGCCGTGCCGAGTACGGATGGCGACGGGATGCGATGGCCTGGAGGTCCGCCGCCGTCAGCGGCGGCGCTCGTCCTGGATCCGCTTGGCCTTGCCGAGCGAGCGCTCCAGCGCGTGCGGGTCGACCACCTCGACGGCGCAGGTGACGCCGACCAGGTCCTTCACCCGGCGGCGCAGGCCGACGCCCAGCGTCGTACGGTCGCCGTCGAAGTCCTCGGCGACCTCGACCCGGACGGTCAGCTCGTCCATCCGGCCCGGGCGGGTCAGCACGCACAGGTAGTGCGGGGTCAGGCCGCGGACCGCGAGGATCTGTTCCTCGATCTGGGTCGGGAACACGTTCACGCCGCGGACGATCATCATGTCGTCGGTGCGGCCGGTGATCTTCTCCATCCGGCGCATCCCGGGCCGCGCGGTGCCGGGCAGCAGCCGGGTCAGGTCGCGGGTGCGGTAGCGCAGCACCCCGAAGGCCTGCTTGGTCAAGGTCGTGAAGACCAGCTCACCGAGCTCGCCGTCCGGCAGCACCTCGCCGGTGACCGGGTCGATCACCTCGGGGTAGAAGTGGTCCTCCCAGATGTGCAGCCCGTCCTTGGTCTCGACGCACTCCTGCGCCACACCCGGGCCCATCACCTCGGACAGCCCGTAGATGTCGACCGCGTGCATCGCGGTCCGGGTCTCGACCTCGGCGCGCATCTGTTCGGTCCACGGTTCGGCGCCGAAGATCCCGATCCGCAACGCGGTGTCCGCCGGATCGATGCCACGGGCAACCATCTCGTCGAGCACGGCGAGGAAGTACGACGGCGTGATCATGATGATCCGGGCGCCGAAGTCCTGGATCAGCTGGACCTGGCGCTCGGTCATCCCGCCGGACACCGGTACGACGGTGCAGCCGAGCCGTTCCGCGCCGTAGTGTGCGCCGAGTCCGCCGGTGAACAGCCCGTACCCGTACGCGACGTGGCAGACATCCCCGGCCCGTCCGCCGGCCGCGCGGATCGACCGAGCCATCAGGTCCGCCCAGGTGTCGACGTCGGCCTGGGTGTACCCGACCACGGTCGCCTTGCCCGTCGTCCCGGACGAGGCGTGCACCCGGACCACCTGCTCGCGCGGCACGGCGAACATGCCGAACGGGTAGCTCTGCCGCAGGTCCTCCTTGGTCGTGAACGGCAGCCGGCTCAGGTCCGCGAGGTCCTTCAGGTCGTCCGGCGCGAACCCGGCGCCGTCCAGCGCGGCGCGGTAGTGCGGCACGTTCTCGTAGCTGCGCCGGACCGTGTCCCGGAGCCGGTCCAGCTGCACCGATCGCAGCTCGTCGGTGCTCAGCCGCTCGCCCGCGTCGAGCAGTTCCGCCGGACAGGACTCACCCAGTCGCTGGCTCACGTTCGATCCCTCCCGGGGACTGCGCGATGGTCACAAGGGCCCGATGAACAACGACACGCCTGGTAACAAGGGCCCGATGAACGGGTTTCATGGGCGGGAGAGGAGCATGGCGATGCCTTGGCCTACGCCGATGCACATGGTCGCCACGGCATGGGTCGTCTCGCGGTGCTGGAGCTCTAGGGCGGCGGTGAGGGCCAGACGGGCGCCGGACATGCCGAGCGGGTGACCGAGCGCGATCGCGCCGCCGTTGGGGTTCACGTGCTCGGCGTCGTCGGGCAGACCGAGGTCGCGGAGCACGGCCAGGGCCTGGGCCGCGAAGGCCTCGTTGAGCTCGATGGTGCCGATGTCGGACAGGTCGACACCGGTGCGGTCGAGGAGCTTGCGGGTCGCCGGCGCCGGACCCATGCCCATGATCCGTGGCGGTACCCCGGCTGCGGCGGTCGAGACCACCCGGGCCAGCGGCGTCACGCCGTACCGCTCGACCGCCTCGCCACTCATCACCAGCAGCGCGGCCGCACCGTCGTTCACGCCGGACGAGTTGCCGGCGGTCACGGTGCCCGGGGAGCGGAACGGTGTCTTCAGCCCGGCCAAAGCCTCGAGCGAGGTCTCGCGCGGGTGCTCGTCGGTGTCGACGACGACCGGGTCGCCCTTGCGCCGCGGGACCGTCACCGGCACGATCTCCTCGGCCAGCCGGCCGTTCGCGATCGCCTTCGCGGCCCGCTGCTGGCTGCGCAGCGCGAACGCGTCCTGGTCCTCCCGGCTGATCCCGAACTCGGCCGCCACGTTCTCCGCGGTCTCGCCCATCGAGTCGATCCCGTACTGCTGCTTCAGCACCGGGTTCACGAACCGCCAGCCGATGGTGGTGTCGTAGATCTCCGCGTTCCGGCTGAACGCTGTACCCGCCTTCGGCATGACGAAGGGCGCCCGCGACATCGACTCGACCCCGCCCGCGACCACCACCTCGTGGTCGCCGGCCAGGATCGAACGAGCGGCCGAGCCGACTGCGTCCAGGCCGGAGCCGCAGAGCCGGTTGATCGTTACCCCCGGCACCGAGTCCGGCAGGCCGGCGAGCAGCGCCGCCATCCGGGCGACGTTGCGGTTGTCCTCGCCGGCCTGGTTCGCGCAGCCGAGCATGACGTCGTCGACCACGGCCGGGTCCAGGTCCGGGTGCCGTTGCCACAACGCCTTGACCGCGTACGACGCCAGGTCGTCCGGGCGGACCTCGGCCAGCACGCCGCCGTACCGTCCGACCGGGGTGCGCACGCCGTCCACGATGAACGCTGCTCTGCTGCTCATGACTGTCCTTCGTCGGGGATCAAGGTGCCGCCGATCTGCCGGCTGCGGCCGCGGAACTCCGCGATCAGGGCGTCGCCGGACCGGACCGTGACGTCGTAGATACCGTTCCGGCCGAAACTGGTCCGCTCCACCGCCTCGGCGACCAGCAGGTCGCCGATCCGGGCCGGCGCGACGAACACGATGTCGCAGGCCTGTGCGACGGTACGCACGTTGCGCGCGTTGCAGGCGAACGCGAACGCTGAGTCGGCCAGCGTGAACACGAAGCCGCCGTGCACGATGCCGTGTCCGTTGACCATGTTCGCCGCGACCTTCATCTCCAGCGTCGCCCGGCCCGCGGCGACGGACACCAGTCGCATGCCGAGGCCGGCACTGGCAGCGTCCTCGGCCCACATCGCCGCGGCGACCTTCTCGGCCAGCAGGTCCGGCTCGTCGGTCATGTCCTCACCATATGACGTAGGCTCCGCCCGGTGTGACAGCCTATCCACGATTCGGATCGTCGCTGTAACATCGACGGCGTTAGGATCGGCATCGGAACGGCACGGACGACACCGAGGAGCGCGACCCATGACCACAGCACCGACCGCCGCGTCGACTGACTGGTTCGCCGCCCACCGCGACCAGCTGGACGGCGCGCTGGCCGCGATCCGCAGCCGCGGCTACCACTCCGCGTTCCCCGAGTCGCCGAGCCCGCGCGTGTATGGCGAGACCGCCGCCGCGGACGGCAAGTCCGCGTTCGAGGCGCACCTCGGTACGACGTACAAGCTGTCCACCCCCGGCGCACACGGCACGGTCAGCACCGAGCGGTCACCGTACGGGCTGCCGCTCGACATCCAGTACCCGCGGACCACGGAGTCCGGCCTGGACGAGCTGATGGCCGCCGCTACGCGCGGCCTGCCGGACTGGCGCCGGGCCGGTATCGAGGGCCGGGTCGGGGCCGGGCTGGAGATCCTGAAGCGCCTGCATGCCCGGGTCTTCGAGCTTGCGAACGCGGTGCAGCACACCAGCGGGCAGGCGTTCGTGATGGCCTTCCAGGCCGGCGGCGCGCACGCGCTGGACCGGGCGCTGGAGGCGGTCGCCTACTCGTACGAGGAGATGAGCCGCTACCCGGCGACGGCGGCGTGGGAGAAGCCGGCCAAAGGTGACCCGATCACGATGGACAAGACGTTCACCGTGGTCGGCCGCGGCGTGGCCGTGGTGATCGGCTGCAACACGTTCCCGACCTGGAACTCTTGGCCGGGCCTGTTCGCGTCGCTGGTCACCGGTAACGCGGTCGTGGTCAAGCCGCACCCGCTCGCCGTACTCCCGCTGGCGATCACGGTCTCGGTCTGCCAGGAGGTGCTCGCCGACGCCGGGCTGGACCCGAACCTGGTCACGCTGGCCGCGGAGAACGACGGTGACGGCCTGGCCAAGCCGCTTGCCACCCGGCCCGAGGTGAAGCTGGTCGACTTCACCGGCGGCACGGAGTTCGGCACCTGGTTGGAGGAACACGCCACCCAGGCGACGGTCTTCACCGAGAAGGCGGGCGTGAACGCGGTGGTGATCGACTCCACCGACTCCTTCAAGGCGATGTGCGGCAACCTGGCCTTCACGCTGTCGCTGTACTCGGGCCAGATGTGTACGACCACCCAGAACCTCTTCATCCCCGGCGCCGGGATCGAGACCGACGAAGGGCACAAGTCGTTCGAGGACGTCGCGGCCGGTATCGGCGGCGCGATCGGCAAGCTGCTCGGCGACGACGCCCGGGCGGTCGAGCTGCTCGGCGGCATCGTGAACGAGGGCGTCGCCACCCGGCTGGCGCGTGCGCCGGAGTTCGGCGAGGTGGTGCTCGAGTCCCGGGCGATCCAGCACCCGTCGTACCCCGATGCCGTGGTCCGTACGCCGGCCCTGGTGGTGCTCGACGCCGCGGACGACGAGGTGTACGGGCGGGAGTGCTTCGGCCCGGTCTCGTTCCTGGTCCGCACCGCCGGCAGCGGGCAGTCGATCGAGCTGTTCCGGTCCACTGTCCGTGACGGCGGCGCGATGACCGCCGGGGTGTACTCGACATCGGCCGACGTGATCGACTCGATGCGCGAGGCCGCGCTGGATGTCGGGGTGGCGCTGTCGGAGAACCTCACCGGCCAGGTCTTCGTGAACCAGTCGGCGGCCTTCTCCGACTTCCACGGCACTGGCGCGAACCCGTCCGCGAACGCGTCGTACACCGACGGGGCGTACGTCGCGAGCCGGTTCCGGGTGATCCAGTCCCGGCGGCACGTCTCGTAGCGGTCCCGGCCCTGAGCCCGCGGTTATGGTGAAGGATCCGCCGCCAGGGGCCTGCATGGAGGATGCCGTGACCGTACCCGTCCAGACAGTTCAGGAAGTCGTCGGCTACTACGCGCGCCTGCTCGAGTTCCGCCGGCGCTATCTGCGTGTTCCGGGCGTGCAGAGCGCGGTGTACGCCGGTGACCGGGTCCTGTGGTCGGGTGCGTACGGTGACGCCGATGTCGAGAACCGGGTGGCGTTGACCGATGGTCACCTGTTCCGGATCGCGTCGCACTCGAAGACGTTCACCGCGACCGCGGTGCTGCAGCTGGCCGAGCACGGCCGGCTCCGCCTCGACGACACCGCAGCCGTGCATGTGCCCGAGCTGGCCGGTACGCCGGTCGGTGACGTGGTCCTGCGTGATCTGCTGAGTCATACGGCGGGGCTGACCCGGGACAGTGTTGACGGTGACTTCTGGCAGCTGGACGGCGACTTCCCGGACCACGACCGGTTGGGTGAGATCCTGCGCGCAGCGGAGTCGTCGGTGTTGCCGGCGAACGACCGGTTCAAGTACTCGAACATCGGCTACGGGTTGCTGGGTTTGGTGATCGAGGCGGCCAGCGGGTCGTCGTACACGGACTATGTGCGCAAGGAGATCGTCCAGCGACTCGGGCTGTCCGACGTGGGGCCGGAGCTGGAGCCGTCGCGGCTCGGTGACTATGCGGTCGGTTACAGCGCGCTGTCGTATGCGGGTGTCCGGGTCCCGATCGAGCACGTCGACACCCGGGCGCTGGCGGCGGCGACCGGCTTCTACGGCACTGCGCGGGATCTGGTCACGTACTTCTCGGCGCACCTGCTCGGCGATGACCGGTTGCTCTCTGATGCGTCGAAGCGGTTGATGCAGCATCCGATCTGGCCGGTGAAGGTCGGCGATGACGACCAGCGGTACGGGCTCGGCCTGTCGGTGGTCAAGATCGGCGAGCGGAGCTACTTCGGCCACGGCGGCGGGTACCCCGGCCATATCACGCGGACGTTGGTGGACGGTGAGCGGCGCGTGGCGGTGTCGGTGTTGACGAACGCGATCGACGGTCCGGCGCTGCAGCTGGCCCAGGCGTTCCCGAAGCTGCTCGACCTGGCGACCGACGCGGAGGCGCCCGCACCGGAGGCGACGGACCTGAGCCGGTTCACCGGCCGGTTCTTCAGCTTGTGGGGTGTCGGCGACATCGCGCTGCTCGGCGGCCGGCTGTACCAGCTCGACCCGACGCTGGACGACCCGGCGGCCGAGGCGGTCGAGCTGGAGCCCGTCGACGACCGCACCCTGAGGATGGCCGGCAAGAACGGGTACGGGTCCTACGGCGAGCTGATGACATTCGAGTTCGATGCCGACGGCAACGTCAGCTCGCTGCGGGGCAACAGCGGCAACACGCTGCGGCCGATCGCGTCGTTCGAGCTGCCGGAGCGGTTCAGGATCCGGAGTCGCTGACCGTTCCCTGGTGGAAGTACATCCTCCAGCGGCCGTCGACCCGCCGCCAGATCGAGCTGCGCAGCGCGCGGCGGTCGGGCGTCTGGGTCGTGTAGGTGACGAGCACGACGTCGTCAGCGAGGCCCTGAGCCGCCACGTCGGTCGCCTCGATGGTGTCGCCGTCCTCGCTGACCGGTTCGGCCAGCAGCGACTCCATGATCGACGCCCGGTCCCAGCGCCGGCCCGATGCCCCGAACTCGACGAAGTCCGGATCCAGCAGCTCGTCCAGTCGCCCGGCGTCCGACCGCACGTTGGGCTCGTGCAGCTCCAGCTCGAGCCGGATCACGGCAGCGAGGTCGGTATCACTGGGTTCGCGCACACACCGACCGTATGCCAGCCGGTGTCGCCGGCGACTGGGTTGATCGCCAATGCCTTGCGGACGCCGCGTCCCGTGACCTGAAGGGACAGGTATCGTCGCGGCCATGCGCGTGGCCGTGATCGGGGCAGGCGTCACGGGCCTGTCGATCACGCACGAGCTGATGAGGCAGGGACACGACACCCGCTGCTACGAGGCCGGCTCACCGATGGCCGCACGCTCAACTGGCGACACCCGGATCTTCCGCCTTGCTCACCAGCGGCCCGAGCTCGTCGACTGGGCCGCGCAGGCCCGCCGCCTCTGGGACGAGTGGAGCGCCGCCGCCGGTGAGCGACTCGTCGGTGACGAGGGCACGGTCATCAGCGGTGATGTCGCTGCCTATGCGGCCGCGATGTCCGCCGCCGGTGCACCACATCACTACCTGGACGACGAGCCGAGCCTGCCGAGCCACCGACCCGACGGACCGCTTCTCTTCGATCCCGGCGGTGGTGCCATCCAGGCTGCGGCCACCGGACGCTTTCTCCTCAGCCGAGTCGGCGATGCCATCACGGTGGACCCGGTTGCAGCGATCACCGCCGCGGGCGACGGCGCGCGCATAGTCACCGCATCCGGTCACGGAGACGTGTTCGACTCAGTCGTCATCACGGCAGGCGCCGGCACTGCGGCCCTGGCGGCGGGCGTCGGCATCGACGTCCCGACGACGCGCGTCCACCACGCCCGGTTCACGTTCCGCCTGCGCGACAAGGACCGCACGCCGCCGTGCTGGATCGAACGGGCGGGCACGTGGCGCGAGGGGTTCACCAGCTACGGCCACGTGGTGAGCCCAGGGCACTGGGCTGTCGGTGGACACCCTCCGGACGATGAGGTCCGCTGGGATCGCGGCGCTGCCTGGGCTGTGCAGCGTTCTCGCGAGATCGTCATGCAGTACGCGGCCGACTACCTCACCGGCGTCGAGCCGACGCCCGTCGGCACGGTCTACTGCGACTACACACCCGGGCTCGGTGACGGCCTCTCAGCTACCCTCGCCGGGCGCGTCCTCGCGCTGTGGGGCGACAACCTCTTCAAGCTGGCTCCGGTCATCGGCCGTGTCGCCGCGCGTGCAGCGGTCGAGCCGGCCATCCCAGACGAGTTGATCGCTGTCGGACACCGGAGTGCGTAGCCGACGGGGCGGGCTAGCGTGGCGGGCATGACGATCCACGGGGAGCACCCGTTCCTGCCGCCGGAGTCCGAGCGGAGTCCGGTACGACGGTTCCGCAGCCGGCTGCCGGCACCGGTGACCCTGTGGACCAGCCGGAACGACGGCGAACGGGCCGGGCTGACGGTGTCCAGCGTGCTGGTCGCGGACGGCGAGCCCGGCTACGTGATCGGCATCATCGACCCCGACTCAGACCTGTGGGAAACGCTCGAATACTCCGGCCGGGCGGTGGTCGGGCTGCTCGACGAACGGCACCGCGGACTCGCCGACGCCTTCGGGTACGTCGCGCCCGCGCCGGGTGGCCCGTTCACCCTCGGCGAGTGGACGGAGACCGAGTGGGGCCCGGCCCTGTCCGGTATCACGTGGGCGGGCTGCGTACTGGCGGACCCGGACCCGCCGTCCGCTGGCTGGGGGCTGCAGGTCCGGCTGGAGATCCAGCATGTCGAGCTGGCCGCGGACGACGCCCGGCCGGTGGTCCATCGCAAGGGCCGGTACACCGCGCTCTAGAGTCGGCCGCATGCGCGCCACCACGATCCACGCCCCCTTCGACGTCCGGCTCAGCGACGTACCCGACCCCCGCCTGATCGACCCGACCGACGCGATCGTGCGTACGACGGCGTCCTGCGTCTGCGGCTCGGATCTGTGGAGCTACCGCGGCGAGAACCGGATCACCCCGGGCCGGCGGATCGGGCACGAGCTGGTCGGCATCGTCGAGGAGATCGGCCCGGACGTCCGGACCGTGCAGCCGGGCGACTTCGTCGTCGTACCGTTCATGGTCAGCGACGGCACCTGCGCGCACTGCCGGGCCGGGATCCAGTCGGCCTGTGTGAACGCGGGCTTCATCTCCGGCGACGGCATCGACGGCGGCCAGGGCGAGTACGTCCGGGTGCCGCTCGCGGACGGCAGCCTGGTGGCCACGCCCGAGGTGCCGGACGAGTCGCTGGTCCCTTCGCTGCTCACGCTGTCGGATGTGATGGGCACCGGCTGGCACGCGGCGAAGGCGGCGCGAGTGCCGGTAGGCGGCACCGTGGTAGTGGTCGGCGACGGCGCGGTCGGGCTGTGCGGCGTACTGGCCGCGTCCCGGATGGGCGCCGAGCGGGTGGTGGCGATGTCGCGGCACGCGCCGCGGCAGGCGATCGCTCGCCAGTTCGGTGCGACACACATCGTCGCGGAGCGCGGCGACGACGCCCACAAGGCGATCGAGGACCTGACCGACGGCGTCGGGGCGGACGCGGTGCTGGAGTGCGTCGGCACCGGCCAGGCGATGAACACCGCACTGGCCGTCGCCCGGCCCGGCGCGACGGTCGGGTTCGTCGGCGTACCGCATGGTGTCGAGCTGCCGATCGGGAAGATGTTCGGCCGCAACGTCGGCATCGCCGGCGGGCTGGCGCCGGCCCGCGCGTACCTGCCCGACCTGATGAAGGACGTGCTGGACGGCACGATCAACCCGGGCCTGGTCTTCGACCTGGAACTCCCGCTGTCCGAGGTCGCGGAGGCGTACCGGGCGATGCACGAGCGGCGCGCCATCAAGACCCTGCTCCGGCCCTAGGCGCCGCCCCACAGCGCCTGACTACGCGTCGTACTCCGCGACGTCTCGGCCATCTGGGATCCACCAGCCCGGTCGTACGTCGCTGACCTAATTCGCTGACCTAAAGTCACTGACCAACGTCGCCGACCTCTTCCCGTGCTGACGGGGGGTGTGGGTATGATCGCGCTCTCACGAAATCGCCTCGGGTTGGGGTCACGGCTGGGCAACGCGCCCGTGCTGATCGTTGACACCCAACGTGTCGGACGAACAGAGTGGGCCCAGATGGGGGCCATCGTTGTCAGCCAGTCGGCGACTTGATCGGAAGGTGCATCATGCGCGGTGAGTTGGGCCGTTACAGGAGAACGGCGATCGCGGTGGCCGGAGTGGCCGGTCTGCTCGCGGTCGGCGCTTGCGGGGACAGCGACGACAGTGGTGACGGCGGGGGCGGGACGACCGAGAAGAACGTCCAGGTCTTCACCTGGTGGGCGGACGGCGGTGAGAAGGCCGGTCTGGACGGCATGGTCGCGCAGTTCCAGAAGGACTGCTCGCAGTACACATTCGACAACGCCGCGGTCGCCGGTGGCGCCGGTGCGAACGCCAAGCAGGTACTGGCGAACAACCTGCAGGCGGGCGACCCGCCGAGCACGTTCCAGGCCCACGCGGGCAAGGAGCTGAAGGACTACATCGACGCCGGCCAGGTCGACGACGTCAGCGGTCTGTACGACGAGTTCGGCCTCAAGCAGGCGTTCCCGCAGAACCTGGTCGACCAGCTGACAGTCGACGGCAAGATCTACTCGATCCCGGCGAACGTTCACCGCGCCAACGTGGTGTGGGCGAACCCGGCCGTCCTCAAGAAGGCGAACCTGCCGGACACGGCTCCGGCGAACGTGGACGCCTGGATCGCCGACATGGAGAAGCTCAAGGCTGCCGGTGTGAAGGCCCCGCTGGCCACCTCGAAGGGCTTCGCGCAGGAGCAGTTGATGGAGGCCGTGCTGCTGGCCGAGCTGGGCGTCGACAAGTTCAACGGCCTGTTCGACGGCTCAACAGACGTGGCCGGCGCCGACGTCACCGCCGCGCTGGAGAAGTACAAGAAGCTGCTGAGCTTCACCAACGTCGACCGCGAGTCGATCGACTGGCCGGACGCGCTGGGCTACGTGAACAAGGGCCAGTCGGCGTACACGCTGATGGGCGACTGGGTCGCCGCGCAGCAGCTCGCCGACAAGGTGCCGGAGACGTCGTACGTGTACTGGCCGGCGCCGGGCACCAAGGGCGTCTTCCAGTGGCTGGCGGACTCGTTCACGCAGCCGACCAACGGGAAGAACCCCGAGGGCAACAAGTGCTGGTTGAAGACGGTCGGCAGCGCCGAGGGTCAGAAGGCGTTCAACACCAAGAAGGGCTCGATCCCGGCCCGCTCGGACGCGAACCCGGCCGACTACCCGAAGTACCAGCAGGCCGCGATGGCCGACTGGAAGGCGGACAAGCTCGCGGGCTCGTGTGCGCACGGCTCGGCTTGCACGCTCGGTCAGAACGAGTCGATCCAGTCCGCGATCAGCCAGTTCAGCGCGAAACAGGACGTAGCGACGTTCCAGCAGGCACTCGCCAGCGCGCTGAAGTCCTGATTCCGGGCTAGCGTTCTCCTATGCATGGGAGGATCCGCACCTGGGGCCCCGGTCTGCTCGTACTGACGCCGACGATCGCACTCATCGGCTACTTCGTGTACGTGCTGATCGGGGCCACGGTGAACACCTCGCTCACCGACCAACACAACGCTCGCCGTGGTGACCACGCGTACGTCGGGCTCGAGAACTACGTGAACCTGTTCGGCGAGGTCCGCTTCATCAACTCGATGAAGAACCTCGGCGTACTGACACTGATGTTCATCGTCGGAACGCTGTTCTTCGGCGTCCTGTGGGCGTTGCTGCTGGAGAAAGGTGTCCGGGGCGAGGGGATCTTCCGTTCGGTGTTCCTGTTCCCGATGGCGATCTCGATGATCGCCTCGGGTGTGGTCTGGGGCTGGCTGATGAACCCGTCGCAGGGTGACGACGCCCGCGGCATCAACCGGCTCTTCGGCATCATGCAACTGGAATTCCTGCAGAACTCGTGGTGGACCAGCGGGAACCGCTGGGCGACCATGTCCGCGATCGCGCTGCCGGCGATCTGGCAGCTGTCGGGCTACATCATGGCGCTGTTCCTCGCCGGGTTCCGGGGGATCCCCCCGGAGCTCCGCGAGGCGGCCCGGGTGGACGGGGCGTCGGAGTTCAAGCTGTACCGGCACGTGCTGTTCCCGCAGCTGTCACCGATCGCGCTGTCCGCGCTGATCATCCTCGGCCACATGTCGCTGAAGCTGTTCGACCTGATCTACGCGATCGCCGGTCCGAGCCAGTTCCGCACCGAGGTGCCGTCGATATACATGTGGAACGTCTTGTTGCGCAGCGACCTGGCCAAGGCATCCGCGATCGCGATCGTGCTGCTGGTCGCGGTCGCCATCCTGGTCGTCCCGTACGTCGCCTACACCGTCCGGCAGGAGAGTGAGGACTCGTGACCACGGCGACTGCCGACGCCCCGGCCTCCGAGATCATCCGCACGAAGCCGCGCCGGTCGGCGATCAGCGAGGGCACCACCCGGACCAGCCGCACGATCAAGTTCCTGCTGCTGCTCCTGATCACGCTGTTCGTGCTGATGCCGGTGTACGTCGTGATCGTCACCAGCTTCAAGACGTCGGCGGACACCACCGCGGCGGCGCAATGGAACCTGCCCACCACCTGGACGATCGAGCCGTGGCAGAAGGCCTGGGACACCCTGCAGCCGTACATGGTCCGGTCGCTGACGCTGGCGATCCCGGGCGCGATCATCTCGTCGTTGATCGGGTCGGCGAACGGGTTCGTGCTGGCCCGCTGGCGGTTCCCGTTCGCGAACCTGGTGTTCGCGTTCATCCTGTTCGGGATGTTCATCCCCTACCAGGCCGTGATGCTGCCGCTGCGCAACACCTTCCGCGCCCTCGACGTCCCGCAGGGCGTGCCGACGCTGCTGCTGGCGCACTGCATCTACGGCATCCCGATCTGCACGCTGATCTTCCGCAACTACTACGCGACGATCGTGCCGAACGAGATCATCGAGTCCGCCCGGGTGGATGGCGCCGGCCTCGTCGCGACGTACATCCGGATCATCCTGCCGATCTCGATGGCCGGCTTCGTGGTGACGCTGATCTGGCAGTTCACCTCGATCTGGAACGACTTCCTGTTCGCGCTGTTTCTCACCCAGCAACGCAACGGCCCGGTCACCCTTGGTCTGGCGGCGCTGGCCGGCGGGCAGAAGGTGGACTACGCCGCGAGCATGGCCGGTGCGCTGATCGCCAGCCTGCCCACGCTGATCGTCTACATCATCCTGGGCCGCTGGTTCATCGGCGGCCTGATGGCCGGCGCCCTCAAAGGCTAGAACCGTTCATCGGGCCCTTGTGACCCGGCGTGTCGTCATTCATCGGGCCCTGGTGACCACCGAGTGACGATGATGGCCTCATGACAGAGGCACTGGTCATCGCAGGAGTCCTGCTCGGGCTGTGGGCGCTGAGCTGCCTGGCGATGGTGCTGTTCGCGCACCGGCTGCCGCCCGGGCTGCTGCGGGACCTCGCCGAGTTCCTGCCCGCCTGCGTGACCACCGCGCGCACCCTGCGGAAGGACCCGGCGGTGCCGCGCCGGGCGAAGGTAGCGCTGCTGGTCGCGGTGCTCTGGGTGCTGTCGCCGATCGACCTGCTGCCCGAGTTCCTGCCGGTGATCGGCCCGCTGGACGACGTGGTCGCCGTCGTACTCCTGCTCCGGTACGCCGCGCGCAGCGTCCCCCGCGATACCTTGCTCGGCGCCTGGCCCGCCAACCCGCGGTTACTCGAGCGCCTCCTCGGAGCGGCGAACCGAGGCAGTGAGCGACGGCCGCCGGCGTATTCCGGGCAGCGAATAACCAATCCGGCGGATCACGTATCAGGTCGGCCACCCGCTTGCGCAGATACGGAGAATGGCGGCATGCGTGTGCGGGCTCCCGAACTCACAGGTCGCGGCTGGCTGAACACCGGCGGCGAAGAGCTCGGCCTGGCGGACTTCCGCGGCCGGTTCCTGCTGCTGGACTTCTGGACGTTCTGCTGCATCAACTGCCTGCACGTGCTCGACGAGCTCCGGCCGCTGGAGGACAAGTACGGCGACGCGCTGGTCGTGGTCGGGGTGCACTCGCCGAAGTTCGCGCACGAGGCGGACCCGGACGCGCTCAGGGCTGCCGTCGAGCGGTACGAGGTCGGGCACCCGGTGCTGGACGACCCGGAGCTGGTCACCTGGCAGGCGTACACGGCGCGGGCCTGGCCGACGCTGGTGCTGGTCGACCCGGACGGGTACATCGCGGCGCAGTTCTCCGGTGAGGGCCACGCGCACGCCCTCGACGCGCTACTGGCCGAGCTGGTCCCGCAGCACGAGCGGGCCGGCACCCTGACCCGCGGCCGCTCGCCCTACGTCGCGCGGGTCCCGGAACCCACCGACCTGCGCTTCCCGGCGAAGGCGATCCGCCTTCCGGACAAGGGTTTCCTGGTCGCCGACGCCGGCCACCACAGCCTGGTCGAGCTGGCCCCCGACGCCAGCACCGTGGTACGACGGATCGGCACCGGGGAGCGCGGCTTCACCGACGACCCGGCGACGTTCTCCGAGCCCAACGGCCTCGCCCTGCTCCCGCCCGGGATCGCCCAGCAGGTCGGGTACGACGTGGTGGTCGCGGACACCGTGAACCACGCCCTGCGCGGGGTGGAGCTTGCCTCAGGCAACGTTCGCACGCTGGCCGGTACCGGTACCCAGTGGATGGACGGCGACGGCGTCCGCAACCTGAGCTCCCCGTGGGACGTCGCCTGGTGGCGGGACCGGGCCTGGGTCGCGATGGCGGGGCTGCACCAGCTCTGGACCTTCGACCCGGTCACCGGAAGGGTCGAGGTCGCGGCCGGCACCACGAACGAGGGACTGCGCGACGGTGCGCCCGAGGACGCCTGGTTCGCCCAGACGTCCGGACTTGCCGCGACCGAGGACCGGCTCTGGCTGGCCGACTCGGAGGTGTCCGCACTGCGCTGGTTGGACGACCAGGGCGTGCACACCGCGGTCGGCACCGGTCTGTTCGACTTCGGGCTGCGGGACGGCAAGGCCGACGAGGCGCTGTTGCAGCATCCGCTCGGCGTCACCGTACTGCCGGACGGCTCGGTCGCGGTCGCCGACACCTACAACGGGGCGGTACGACGCTTCGACCCGCGGACCGAGACCGTGCAGACGATGGCCACCGGTCTGGCCGAACCGAGCGGAGCCGTTGTCGACGGCAACAACCTGCTGGTGGTCGAGTCCGCCGCGCACCGGCTGAGCCGGGTTCCGCTCGGCGCGCAGGCGGTCGCGGATGAGTTCAGCCGGCAGACCCGGCGCCCGCCGACCGAGCTGACCGCCGGCCCGGTCACGGTTCGGGTGGTCTTCGAACCGCCGCCCGGCCAGAAGCTCGACGACCGTTACGGCCCGTCGACCCGGCTGCGGATCTCCGCGACCCCCGAGGCACTGATCCGGTCGGGCGCCGGTGACTCCACCGACCTGACCCGGCAGTTGGTGCTCGACCAGCGGGTCGGCGACGGCGTCCTGCACATCGCCGTACAGGCGGCTTCCTGCGACGATGGTGACGCCGAGTTCCCCGCCTGCCATCTGCACCGGCAGGACTGGGGCGTGCCGGTCCGGATCACCGCAACGGGTCCGGACCGGCTCGACCTGGTGCTCTCCGGTCAGTGATGCCGGTACGGGCGCAGCTACGCCGGCGTCGACGGCTACACCTGGAACCTGTTCTTCATGGAGGCGGAAGCCCCGGCGTGAACCGACCGTAAGGCGGGCCCAGACCTCCCGTACGGAGGTCGGGCCCGCTCGATCTGCACTCAGGTGATGCGGCGGCGCCTGATGACGCGCTTGTTCCGCTGCAGCTCGGCAACGCCGGGCGGCTCGGCGATCTGCTCGGTCACCTCGACGTCGGGCAGTTGTTCGCCGCGGTACTGCTGCTCGACCTCCGGGTCGATCAGCGCACCCCGGTTACGGCGCTTGGTGACCAACATGGCCAGCGCGATGCCGAGCGCGCCGGCGGCCATCAGGATGTAGCCGACCGCGGTCAGGTCGACGGCGTTCCATCGGTCGGCGACGCCCCAGGCCAAGATCGCGCCAAGGGTCAACAGAAAGATTCCGGCCGGAATGCTCATGATCGCCTCCTTCGGGAGACCAAGTACCCGACATTCCCCACGGTAACCGCGGTCGCCCGGGAACGCTCGCCCCGGCCGCGCGTCTGTCAGCCGTTGCTGACCTCGACGTCGCCACTCGCCGTGTCCAGCTTCAGCAGGTGGGTGCCTTCCGGACTGCTCGCGACCTGGACGTCGGTGTCGCCGCTGCGGGTGTCCGCCTCGACGTTGTAGCTGCCCTCCGGTACCCGCACGCTGATGTCGCCGCTCCTGCCGTCGGCGGTGACCTGGGCCGGCGCATCCAGGTCCAGCTCGATGTCGCCCGACGCGGCCCTGGCCTGCACGTGCTGCCCGCCGGTCAGCCGCCCGGCCTTGATCTCGCCGGACTTCGTCTCGAGGTCGACCGGCCCGGCCGCGCCGTCCACGGTCAGGTCGCCGGACGCGATGTCGATGGTGACCGCGCCGGCGGCGTCGGTCGCGGTGACGTTCCCGGAACCGGACTCGACGTCGATGTCACCGAGGCCTTCGAGTACGACGTCGCCGGAGCCGGTCTCGCCGGTGACCTTGGACCCGCGGGGCACCGTGACGACGAAGTCCGCGGTGCACTGCCAGCCGCAGTCGCCGTCCAGGACGAGCTTGCCGTCGGTGACCTTGTACGACTCGCCGGTCTTCATCAGCCAGTACTCGCGGTGCTCGCGGACCGTCGTACGGTCGACGTCCCCTGTCTCGATCCGCACATCGCCGGACTTCATGTCCAGCTCGACCATGCCGATCTGCGCGTCGACGGTATGCGTCTCGTTCGAGTCCCGGTCGCCGAAGCCCCAGACGGCCAGCGCGAGCCCGGTCAGTACGAGTCCCGCTCCAACGCTTCTGCCGTCCGGCATGGCCCCTCACCCTCTCCGCCAGCGTTCCACCGCGAGGCTAGGCGGCGCCCCGCACCGGGTGGATCCGGGACACCACCGACCACGGCCCTGAGCAGCCCCGGAGAAACCACAACGTCCGCCGAAGGCGAGCAAGGGTCGCTCGCCTTCGGCGGACGCAGGGGCAGGTCAGAAGGCGGACTCGGGCAGGTCCATCACGTCGAGGTCGGTGAGCTCGGCCTTGACCCGCTCGGCCGCGACGGACGGCATCGTCGAGCGGACGAACCACTGGGCCGCGGCAACCTTGCCGAGGTAGAAGTCCTTGTCCGCGGCCGGCACGTCGCCGCCCAGCTTCGCCAGCGCCACCTCGGCCTGCCGCAGCATAAGCCAGGAGCAGACCACGTCGCCGAGCACGTACAGCAGCCGGGAGGTGTTCAGCCCGGCCTTGTACACGTTGCGGACGTCACCGTTCTCGGCCTGCGGGTTGCTCGCCATCAGCGCCTGGCCCATCACGCCGAGGATCGCCTGCGCGTCCTCCATCCCCTTCGCCAGCAGCGCGCGCTCTTCCTTGAGCCGGCCGTTGCCGGCCTCGGAGGCGACGAACTCGGTGATCATGCCGGCGATGTGGCCGAGTGCCTGGCCCTGGTCCTTGATGATCTTGCGGAAGAACAGGTCCTGGCCCTGGATCGCGGTGGTGCCCTCGTAGAGCGTGTCGATCTTGGCGTCCCGGACGTACTGCTCGATCGGGTAGTCCTGCAGGAAGCCGGACCCGCCGAACGTCTGCAGCGACTCGGTGCCGAGCAGCGTCCACGACTTCTCCGAGCCGTAGCCCTTGACCAGCGGCAGCAGCAGGTCGTTGACCCGCTCCGCCTCGGCGTCGTGCTCACCGGCGTACCGGGCCTGCTCCGCGCGGTCCTGGTACGTCGCGGTGAACAGCACCAGCGCGCGCAGCGCCTCGGCGTACGCCTTCTGGGTCATCAGCGAGCGCCGTACGTCGGGGTGGTGGGTGATTGTCACCCGCGGTGCGTTCTTGTCCGTGGCCTGGGTCAGGTCCGGGCCCTGCACCCGCTCCTTGGCGTACTCGAGCGCGTTCAGGTAGCCGGTGGACAGGGTGGCGATCGCCTTGGTGCCGACCATCATCCGGGCGTACTCGATCACCTGGAACATCTGCGCGATGCCGTTGTGCACCTCGCCGAGCAGCCAGCCCTTCGCCGGTACGCCGTCGCCGAAGGCGACCTCGCAGGTGGTGGACACCTTGATGCCCATCTTCTTCTCGACCCCGGTGACGAAGGCGCCGTTGCGCTCACCGGTCAGCTCACCGGTCTCCAGGTCGAAGTGGTGCTTCGGTACGACGAACAGGCTCAGGCCCTTGGTACCCGGGCCGCCGGCGCCCTCGACGCCCTGCGGACGGGCGAGCACCAGGTGCACGATGTTCTCGGTCATGTCGTGCTCGCCGGATGTGATGAACCGCTTGACCCCTTCGATGTGCCAGGAGCCGTCCTCCTGCGGAATCGCCTTCGCCCGGCCCGCGCCGACGTCGGAGCCGGCATCCGGCTCGGTCAGCACCATGGTGGCGCCCCAGCCGCGGTCGATCATGATCTGCGCGATCCGCTTGTCCCGCTCCGTCCCGTTGCGCCACAGCACGTGCGCGAAGTTCGGGCCTGCGGCGTACATGTGCACCGGCGGGTTCGCGCCCAGTACCAGCTCGGCGGCCGCCCAGCGCAGTGACGGCGGGGTCGGCTGGCCACCCAGCTCAGCCGGTAGCTCGAGCCGGAACCACTCGGCGTCCATGTACGCCTGGTAGCTCCTCTTGAACGCCTCGGGCATCGTCACGCTGTGCGTCTCGGGGTTGTACACCGGCGGAGTCCGGTCTGCTTCGGCGAATGACTCGGCCAGCTCGTGCTTGGCCAGCCGGTCGATCTCGTGCAGCACCTCACGGGCGGTGTCGACGTCCATCTCGGCGTACGGGCCCTGGCCCAGTACGTCGCCTCGCCCCAGGACCTCGAGCAGGTTGAACTCGATGTCGCGAAGGTTCGACTTGTAATGGCTCACGTGCATTCCCCTGACTCGGCTGTCGGACCCGCCGGGTGACCGGCGCGGAACTTTACTCACCAGTAACTTAAGTATATACCGGCGAGTAGCTCAGGCCAATGGGGATCTCCGGTCTGTCCGGATCAGGCGCGGCGAAGCAGTACGGTCAGCAGGTGTAAAGGCTGTTCGGGTGCACCTTGGTGGTTGTCGTCGTTCGCGTACGACGTGGTCAGGCCCTCGCGCGGGTCCATCGAGTCATGGGCGGACTCCTCCGGTGGTGGATTCTTGTCGGGTTATACCCATATTCCGGTGAGAATCTTGCTCGCTGCTGACCAGTGCGTGAGGAGCCGGCGACGGTACGTCGAAGTGTGTTCCGAGCCCTTGACCGGTGCGCACCCGGTGGCGCAACCTGCTTGGGATTGGGGGCAATCGGCGAGCAACGCTCGCCTCTCAGGGGAGAAGCCGGTCGCACGTCGTACGCGGCCGTTCGGGTCAGTCGGTAGCGATGCACTGCTTGCCGCCGCGCCCCGTCGCGCCCATTTACGCGAAGGGGAGGACCACATGGGCAGCATCACCATCGACCAGCTCCGGGAACGTGTCCGGGGAACGGTCACCACGGCCGATGACCCGTCGTACGACGACGCACGGACCGTGATGAACGTGATGGTCGACAAGCGACCTCGAGCCATCGTGCGGTGTGTCAACGCCGGCGACGTGATGGCCACCGTCGACTACGCCCGGGAGAACGGACTCGACCTGGCCGTGCGCGGTGGCGCGCACAGCGTGCCGGGGTTCGGGACCGTGGACGACGGCGTGGTCGCCGACCTGTCCGGGCTGCGCGGTGTCCGCGTCGACCCGGTCACGCAGACCGCGCGGGCCGAGGGCGGTGCGCGCTGGGGTGACCTGAACGCGGCGACGTACCCGTTCGGGCTCGCGACCACCGGCGGCATCATCTCCACTACGGGCGTGGGCGGGCTGACGCTCGGCGGCGGCATCGGTCACCTGGCTCGCGGCATGGGCCTGTCGTGCGACAACCTGGTCTCGGCCGACGTCGTGACCGCGGACGGCCAGCTGGTCGTCGCCGATGCCCAGCAGAACGCGGACCTGTACTGGGCGCTGCGCGGCGGTGGTGGCAACTTCGGTGCCGTCACGTCGTTCGAGTTCTCGCTCGGCCCGGTCAAGGACGTTTACGGCGGGCCGATGTTCTTCGAGCTGGAGCACGCGGACGCCGTACTGCGGTTCTACCGGGAGTTCATCAAGGATGCGCCCGAGCAGCTCGGGTTGTTCCCGGGCTTCCACCTGGCACCGCCGCTGCCGTTCATCCCGGCCGAGCGGCACGGTGACCCGTTCATGCTGATGGTCGCGTGCTGGTCCGGTCCGGTGGAGGAGGGCGAGCAGGTGCTCAAGCCGTTGCGCGAGGCCGCGCCGGTGTTCGCCGAGCACGTCGGGCCGATGCCGTACCCGGCGCTGAACAGCGCCTTCGACGCCCTGCACGGGCCAGGACTGCAGCACTACTGGAAGGCGAACTTCGTCACCGAGCTGACCGACGAGGCCATCGCCGCGCATCTTCAATACGGGCCGAAGGCACCCGCGGTGAACACGGCGGTGCACATCTACCCGATCAACGGCGCCTGCCACCGGGTGGCGCCGAGCGACACCGCGTTCGCGTACCGGGATGCCTCGTTCGCGGCCGTGATCGCGGGGATGTGGCCGGACCCGGCCGACAACGAGTCGTCGATCCAGTGGGTGCGGGACTACTACGACGCGACCGCGCCGCACTCCGAGGAGGGTGGCTACATCAACTTCATGGCCGACGACGACCAGTCGCGGATCCGCGCCAACTACAAGGACAACTACGACCGCCTGGTCGAGGTGAAGCGCTCGTACGACCCCGGCAACCTGTTCCACCTGAACCAGAACATCGCCCCCTAGTCCTCCCCTAGTCCCGGGAGGGATCACCTACTGGTGACGTTGCACAGCTCCTGACCTGTGCAGCGTCACCGGATGGTGTGTGGCACCCGTCCCACGGGGCTTGTTCGCCCTGGCGATCAGGGCTCAGGCCGGCGCGTGGGCGGTATGGATCGTGCGGGCGGAGAGGTCGACCAGGTCGTCGCGGCGGCCGAGCCAGTGCTCGCCGTCCGGGTCGAGCAGCGCGTCCCAGGTGGCGAGGTCGCCGGGTGTGACGAACCCGGTGGGGCGGAGCCGGTCGACCCAATGCGTGAGCCGCCCGGCGATCCGCTCGCGGTCGGCCGCCGGCAGCGGCGTCGGTACCTCGGTCAGCACGGTGTGGCCGGTGATACCGATCAGGCCTGCGCGGCGCAACGCCTCGCTCCAGCCGTATGGCATCCGGACCGAGCCGGGTAGCTCGGCGCGCATCCGGGCGAACCAGCGGTCGTTCGCGGCGTCCAGCCGGATCTCCAGGCCCGGCTCGCCGATGCCGACGTCCCAGGGCAGGTGCCGGGTCGGCAGCCCGCCCTCGGCCAGCGCGAGCCGGCCGCCGGGGCCGAGCAGACCCGCCAGCGTGTCGACGCAGGCCTGCTGGTCACCGGCGTGATGGACCGCGTGTGCGGCCCAGACCAGATCGGCCGGGCCGCCGATCACCTTCCGCAGCGTGTCCAGCCCGTCGTCCAGTGAGCCGAGCTCGCACCGGGCCGCGCCGGCCAGGTTCTCGCGGGCATGCCCGAGCACGTCGGGGTCGTGGTCGACGGCAACCACCGTGGCATCCGCCGGAAGCGCGGCGGCGAACGCCTTGGCCATGCCGCCGCCACCACAGCCGATGTCGGCCGCCAGCCGGTCGGTCTCGCGGACCAGTGCGCCCGCGACGCGGGTGTTCCAGTCGGCGTCGTGCTCGGCGTTGCGGCGCAGATGAGCGGACTCGGCCGACCAGTCGATGGTGAAGACGTCAGCCACGGTCGACGGCCAGCTCGCCCAGCTCGGACCAGTCGTCCTGCGGGACGGTGAAGTTCACGATCCGCGGCGTCTCCGCGAGATGCGGCGGCAGCGTCTGCTGGGCGTTCTTGAAGTGCGCCGAGCCGACGTGCGCGGCACCCGCGTCACCGTCGCGGAACGCCTCGACCAGGACGTACTCGTTCGGGTCGTCGACGCTGCGGGACCAGTCGAACCACAGGCAGCCGTCCTCGGCGCGGGTCGCCCGGGTGAAGTCGGAGGTTATCTCCGGCCACCGGTCGGCGTGCTCGGGTAGGACACGGAACTTCGCGGTGATGAAGATCATCGGGCTCCTCCGGCTGACGGCGCTACCGACCCCGATGCTAGTGCGGCCCCGCGCGGGCCGGTGGTCTCACCGGAGGCTCGTCGGTGGTGCCGCTCCATCGGTGACGGACTGTGACCCGTGTCACAACAAAACGAATGATCGTTCTTGATTCTCTTGAATGACGGTGTCACTCTCGAAATCAGGGCGAAGGAGCATTCGTTTTGAGGGGGTGCGATGGCGCAGGACGTGCTGGATCAGCCGCGGCTCACCGTCGAGGTGGTTCCGAAGGAACCCCGGCAGCACACCCGGATCGTGAAGATCCTGCGCGAGGCGCTCCTCCTCGGTGTCCTGTTCGCGTTCTACAGCGCCGGCCGGTACGTCGCCGCCCGGCACAGCGGCGCCGCCTTCACGAACGCGGAGCTGGTGGTCGGCATCGAGCGGGCGTTGGGCCTGCCCCGCGAGGTCGACCTGCAGCGGGCGACGCTGAGCGTGCCGGAACTGCCGCAGGCCGCGAACGGCTACTACGCGCTGGTGCATTTCCCGCTCACCATCGCCGTACTGCTCTGGCTCTCGCTGCGCCGGCCGGCCGCCTACCCGCGGATGCGCTGGGCGATGGTCGCGCTGACCGGGATGGCCGCGATCGGCCACCTGGCCTTTCCGCTGGCGCCTCCGCGGATGCTGCCGCAGCTCGGCTTCGTCGACACCGGCGTCCGGTACGGCCAGTCGGTGTACGGCGCGAAGACCGACGGCGGGATCGCGAACCAGTTCGCGGCGATGCCGAGCCTGCACGTCGGCTGGGCCGCGATGATCGCGGTCGTGATGATCCTGGTGACCCGCAGCCGGTGGCGCTGGCTGTGGGTGCTGCACCCGGTGGTCACGTTCGCGGTGGTCGTGGTGACGGCCAACCACTACTGGCTGGATGGGCTTGTCGCGCTCATCCTGCTGGTCTGCTGCCTCCCGTTGCTCGGCTCGGCGGTACGCCGCCCCGCTGGTGACACTTCTGTGCCGTCCGGCGCTGACCAGAGTGTGGGGATCCACCGGATGTGATTCGGGGAGTACCAGGAGGGGCGAGATGATCCGGATCGGCCTGCGGATGCGTGAGGACGTGAACAGCGGACCCGCGACGCAGACCGCCGTACCGGCGATGGGCAGCGTTGCACCCGACGACACCAGCCGTACCGGTTCCGACGGTCTCTGCGAAGGATGTGGCGCCGCCTGGCCGTGCGTCACCTGTGGGGACCCCGGCCGCGCGAGCTGAGCTCAGTCGCTCACTGTCACCAGGTCCATGAACAGCCGCCGGTTGTGCGGCCGGTCGAAGCGTGACCAGTGGTCGCCGAACTCCGCGCGGGAGATGGCCTGCCGGCGTTCCAGCTGCTCCTCCAGCCGGCCCATCGACAGCAGCGTCGCCGTCGGTACGCCGCGGGCGCCGAGCTCCTCGGCGTGGTGCAGCACCAGCAGCCGTTGCGACTCGGCGTCCTGGAAGTCGCCGAGGTTGGACTGCAGCTTCTTCAGCTCCGCGACGATCTCGCCGTGCGCGCCGGCGTCGTACAGGCCGGCGAAGAACTCGAGCAGGTAGCGCAGCTCCTTGCACCGCTTCCGCAGGTCGTGCAGCGTCTCGGGCGGCGACTCCGCGGAGATCGCGCCGCCGCGCTTCTCGACCCGGCGCCAGGCCCGCTTGAGCAGCCGGTCCGCAAGCGGTCCGACCGGTCCAGCCGCAGGTACCCCGGGGCGACGGACCCCGTCCCAGGTCTCGGTGAGCCGCTGGAACCGCGCCGAGCGCAGTGTCCGGTTCAGCCGGCCGTGCGCCTGCCGGTGGTGCCGGACCAGCAGGGCGCGGAACGGTTCCAGCGTCTCGGGCTCCGGGACGTGCGTGACCAGCTCGTCGAACCCGAGCAGGTACACGTCCAGGTCGCGGCTGGTCGAGGTGGCGTCACCGAGCCACTTCAGCTCGATCGTCAGCCGGTTGCGCACCCGGTCCGGCAGCACGTCCTGCGACACGCCGACCAGCGAACGGGCCCGGCGGACCGAGACCCGCAGGTCGTGCAGGAACTCGGTGTCGAGCTGGAGCAGCGTGCCGTCCACGTTGACCCGCATGATGTCGACGAGCTGGCCCAGCAGGTCGCCGTAGGCGACGTCCGCGGGGGTGTCCCGTACGCTGATCGGCTCCGGCTTCGACCGGTAGTCGGCCGACCTCAGCGCGTCCGCGGGCGCCGGGCCGGACATGCCGAACACGCTGTCGTCGACGAGTTGACCGGGCACGACTCAACCCTACTGTTGGGTTCGTGAGCGCGATCGACCCGAACCAGCTGACCGTTCTCGACGGCGGGATGTCGAACGCGCTCACCGACCGCGGCCACGACCTGTCCGACGCGCTCTGGTCCGCCCGGCTGCTGCGGGACGCCCCGGACGAGATCGCCGCCGTGCACCGCGCGTACTTCGCCGCCGGCGCGCAGGTCGCGACCACCGCGAGCTACCAGGCCAGCGTCGCCGGCTTCGAGTCGTACGGCGCCTCCCGCGTCGAGGCCGAACGGCTGATCCGGTCGAGCGTGACGATCGCCCGCTCGGTCCGCGACGAGCTGGCCGGGCCGCGCCGCTGGGTGGCGGCGTCGGTCGGCCCGTACGGCGCGGTGCTGGCGGACGGATCCGAGTACCGCGGCCGGTACGGCGTGACCCCTGCCGCGCTTCGCGACTTCCACCGGCCGCGGCTGGAGCTGCTGGCCGGCGCCGGGCCGGACTTGCTCGCCGTGGAGACGATCCCGGACCTGGGCGAGGCCGAGGTACTGGCCGGGCTGCTGACCGAGTACCAGCTGCCCGCGTGGCTGTCGTACTCGATCGCCGGTGACCGGACCCGGGCCGGGCAGCCGCTCCGGGACGCGTTCGCGGTCGCCGCGTCCTGCCCGGCAATCGTTGCCGTCGGCATCAACTGTTGTGCGCCGGGCGACGTGCTGGCCGCGGTCCGGCTGGCCGCCGAGGTGACCGGCCTGCCGGTGGTCGCGTACCCGAACAGCGGCGAGTCCTGGGACGCCGGCCGCCGGGACTGGTCCGGCTCGACCGCGTACGACGTCACGCTGGCCACGTCCTGGGTCGCCGCCGGCGCCCGCCTGATAGGCGGCTGCTGCCGCGTCGGCCCGCCCGACATCCGTGCCCTCGCCCTCCGGCTCACCGCGGCGGGTTGACCTTCGGGTTGGTTGAGGCCGGAGGATCGGCGCGTGGCTGCTTCTCAGGATCTGCTGACGATCAGCGTGTTCGGGCGACGGGTTGGGCTGACGCCGAGCGCGCTGCGGTTCTACGACGACTGCGGGGTGCTCCGGCCGGCGTGGGTGGACGAGTCCACCGGGTACCGGTACTACGCCAGCGGGCAGGAGGCGCGCGGCCGGCTCCTGCGGGACCTGAGGGCGGTCGACCTGCCGCTGGCCCAGGTACGGACCGTGCTGGACGGGCCGCCGGAGGACTCGGCGCGGATCTTGCGGGCACACGTGCGCACCGCGGCCGACAAGGCGGACGCCACCCGGGCGGCCGCAGCGCGGATCCTGGACGGCCTGCCGCCCGCGGAGCTGACCTGCACGGTCGTGCTCGGCGGACCCGAGCTGGCAAGCGCCGTACGGCAGGTGACGCCGGCGGCGGCCGGACCGGACGGTGAGCTGCCGGTACTGGCCGGCGTGCTGCTCGAGGTCGATGCGGACGAGGTCGCGGTGGTGGCGACGGACCAGTACCGGCTGGCGCTGCGGAAGCTGCAGCCGTCCGGGTTCAGCGGTGCCGCCCGGCCGGTAGTCGTACCAGCGGTCGCGCTCGCTGAGCTGACCGGCTGGTTCGCGGCCGGCGACCAGGTGGAGCTGACGGCCGGGCCGGACGGCCTGGCTGCGCGGCGGGACGGCGAGGTGCGCGAGATCGCGGCCGTCGCAGGGGAGTACCCGGCGTATCGGTTGATCCTGGACGAGCTGCCACCGGTCGTGGCGCGGACGATCGTGAGCCGGACCGAACTGCTGGCCGCGTTGTCCACAGCTCGTCGCGAACCGGCCGACGATCCGCGGGGGACTGTGACTCTGGCGCTCGGGGGGAGCAGGGTCGTGGTCGGGGACCAGGACGGGCTCGACGCGATCTGCTCGGGGGAGGCGGTGCGAGTCGGGTTCGGAGCGGCGCTGCTGGCCGCCGCGCTGGACGCGAGCGTCGGGCCTGACGTGCTGCTGGAGATCGCGGCGCCGGACCGGCCGGTGGTGGTGCGGTCCGCGGACCAGGGCACGTTCACCACGCTGGTGATGCCTTTCCGCCTGGACGGGTGAGGCTGTCCTACGGCTGGTCTCGTTGCTGGCGGCAACGGTCGTCGCGATCGGCATCCTGGACGCGTTCTGCATGCCGTGGGCGGGGGGCGTATCCGCGCCGCGGCCGGCGTCGTACTGGTGCTGAACCTGCGGCTCAGGCTGACAGGGTCCGGGTGACATCCCAACCCCGGGTGAGATTTGACCGCAACCGAGTTGTTTCGTGCGAAAGTTAGTCATGAGCGAGCTTCGGGTGGTACATACGGCCGACCTCGACTCCGGCACACTCGACGCGGCCCGGGCCCTACTGGTCGACGTGTTCGGCGGCGACTTCTCCGAGCACGACTGGGATCACTGCCTCGGCGGCATGCACGCGCTGGTCTGGGAGGGCACCGACCTGATCGGCCACGCATGCGTGGTGCAGCGCCGGCTGCTGCACGACGGGCGGGCGCTGCGCACCGGGTACGTCGAAGGAATGGGCGTGCGGGCCGACCGCCGCCGGCGCGGGTACGCGGCCGCGATGATGACCGCTCTGGAGCAGGTGGTCCGCAACGCCTACGAGCTCGGCGGGCTGTCGGTGACCGAGGACTCCGAGCAGTTCTATGCGTCCCGTGGCTGGCAGCGCTGGCATGGCCCGTCGTACGCGCTGACACCGGAAGGGATCGTCCGGACGGAGGACGAGGACGGCGGGATCTATGTGCTGCCGTTGCACGTCCAGGTCGACCCGGACGGCGCAATCATCTGCGACTGGCGCGACGGTGACGTCTGGTAGCGGTCAGCGGGCCGACGCCGCCAGCCGGGTGGTGGTCTCCAGCGTCCAGTGGCTGAGCTGCCGGCCGTGCTCGTCCGGGTCGGCGGTGAGCACCCGGCGGGCGAAGTCCTCGACCTCGGCGACGTAGGCGTTCCCGTCCGGCTCGATCGTCTCGGTGCTGCCGTCGGCGCCGGTGACCACGAGCACGGCGCCGCCGCGGTCCGGGCGGAACGGGCGGCGGATCGCGATGCTGCCCGCGGCGCCGATCAGCAGCGCGGAGTCGCCGGCCGGAGCATCGAACCCGCAGCTGAACGTCCCCGCCACGTCGCCGTACCGGAGCACGCCGGCGGTGGTCGTGTCGACACCGCCGCGTTCGATGCTGATGGCAACGACCTGGTCGGGCGGCGCGCCGACCAGCAGGTTCATCAGGTCGACCGGGTAGCAGCCGACGTCGCGCAGGGCGCCACCGCCGAGGTCGGGGTCGAGCCGGATGTTCGGGCCCGCGGCCGGGTCGAGCAGGAAGTGGAAGCGCGCGTCGACACTCACCAGCCGGCCGATCCGGCCGCTCGCCAGCAGTTCGCGCACGACGGCGAGCTGCGGGTGGTGCCGGTACATGAATGCCTCGGCCAGCAGCACGCCCTGCTGGTCGCAGGCGGCCTCCGCCTCGGCGAGCCCGTCCGGGCCGAGCGCGATCGGCTTCTCGCACAGCACATGCTTGCCGGCCGCCGCGGCCTTGACAGTCCACTCGACGTGCAGCGAGTTCGGCAGCGGGATGTAGACCGCGTCCACGTCCGGGTCCGCGAGCAATGCCTCGTGCGAGTCGTACGCCGCGGGGATGCCGAGCCGCCCGGCGTACTCGGCGGCCGCGCCGCTGCCACTGCTCACCGCCACGACCTGCCCGTTCGACGACTGTGCGATCGCCGGGATCACCTGCTGCTCCGCGATCCGCGCCGTCCCCAGCACTCCCCACTTGAGCCCCATCACAGCTCCTTCAACAGTGACGTCCGCCGAAGTGACGCGAACCTGACGTCACTTCGGCGGACGCAACGTCGCTTCTACTGGTACAGGACGGCCTGGATCTTCGGGTCGTCGATGTTGGTCTTGTCGTACCAGAAGTAGCCGGTGTCGATCACCTTCGGGACCTCCTCGCCGCGGATCACCTTCATCGCGGCGGACACGGTCTGCTCACCGATGCCGACCGGGTTCTGCGTGATCGCGCCGGCCATGGTGCCATTCTTGATCGCGTCGATCTGCGCCTTGCCGGAGTCGAACCCGACGATCTTGACGCCCTTCTTGCCGGCTTCCTCGACACCCTTCACGACGCCGATCGCCGAGCCCTCGTTCGCCCCGTAGATCCCGGTGACGTCGGGGTTCGAGGCCAGGATCGACTTGGTGATGTCGGCGGACTTGGCCTGGTCGCCACCGCCGTACTGCGGCGGGAGCACCGTGATGCCGGGCGCGTTCGCCTTCATCCACTCCAGGAAGCCGTCCCGGCGTTCCTGCCCGGTCTTGCTGGTCTGGTCGTGCACGACCAGCGCCACCTTGCCCTTGCCGCCGAGCAGATCGGACATGTGCTTCGCGGCCTCGGCGGCCGCGGCCTTGTTGTCGGTCGCGGCAGTGGTCACCGGGATGTCACCCTCGACGCCGGAGTCGAACGCGATCACCGGGATGTTGCGCGACTTGGCGTCCTCCAGCAGCGGTGCGGCGGCCTTGCTGTCCAGCGCGGCGAAGGCGAGTGCCTTCGGGTTCTTCGCGATCGCGTTGGTCAGCATCGTGACCTGCGCCTCGATGTCCTGCTCGGTGGGCGGGCCCTCGAAGGTGATCCGGGCGCCCTCCTTCGTGGCCTGCTGCTCCGCACCCTTCTTCACGGCCTGCCAGAACTGGTGCTGGAAGCCCTTCGAGACGATCGCGATGTACGGCTGCTCCTCGCCGCCGCTCGCATCGCTGCCTTCGTCGTCACCGCAGGCGGCCAGCGCCAGGGTCATCGTCGCGGCTGTCAGTGCGGCCGCGAACCGCCTTCTGTTCATGGTCGATGCTCCTTCGTTGGGGTCTTCAGGCTTCCTTCTTGCGCACCATGTCGGCGTAGACCGCGACCAGGATCACCAGGCCGAGGATGACGTTCTGCCATTCCTGCGGGATGGACAGGATCTGCAGGCCGTTGTTCAGCACCGAGATGATCAGCGCGCCGATCACGGTGCCGACGATCGAGCCCTTGCCGCCGGACAGCGACGTTCCGCCGATCACCACTGCGGCGATCGCCTGCAGCTCGTAGCCCATCCCGGTCGCCGGCTGGGCCGAGCCGAGCCGGGCGGAGATCATGATCCCGGCCAGGCCGATGAAGAGTCCGGCGAACGTGTAGACGATGATCTTCCACTTCCGGACGTTCACCCCGGACAGCGCGGTGGCCTCCTCGTTGCTGCCGATCGAGTACGTGTACCGGCCGAGGATGGTCTTGTTCAGCAGCACCCCGGCGATCACCGCGATCACCGCGAGCACCACCACCGCGTTGGGGAAGTTCGGGATCAGCTCGCCGCGGGAGATCTTCGAGTACGCCGGGGTGTCGTTGAAGTAGATCGGCGTGCTGTGCGCCAGCACCAGCGCAAGGCCCTGCGCGACCAGCATCATCGCCAGCGTCGCGATGAACGGCGGGATCTTCAGGATCGAGATGTTGAACCCGTTGACCAGCCCGATCAGCCCGCCGAACAGGATCGTGCCGAGTACGCCGAGCGGCCACGGCAGGCCCCAGTTCACGATCATCACGCCGGACATCACCGCACACAGCGCCATCCCGGTGCCGATGCTCAGGTCGATGCCGCCGGTGATGATCACGAACGTGGTGCCCAGTGCGAGGGTGCCGATCACCACGGTCGAGTACAAAATCGCCAGCACGTTCCCGTAGGTGAGGAAGTTCGGGCTGCCCGCGATCGAGAACACGATGAAGATCACCAGCAGACTGCCGAAGGCGAGCAGTTGCTGCAGCTTGTCGCGGACGCCGACAGGTAGCGCGGCGAGCGACGTGCGGGTCTCGGATGCGGTGGTCATCGAATCTCTTCCTCTCCGACTGACTGTTCGAGGCCGAGCTCGGCGGCGTCCTCAGGGTTGGTGTCCGGCCGCAGCGTGGCCAGGTGCATGACCGACTCCTGGGTGGCTTCGTCAGCGGTGAGCATGCCGGTGAGCCGGCCCTCGCTCATCACCGCGACCCGGTGTGCCATCCGCAGCACCTCCGGCAGCTCCGACGAGATCATGATGATCGACTTGCCCTGTGCGGTGAGATCGTTGAGCAACGTGTAGATCTCTTCCTTGGCGCCCACGTCGATGCCGCGGGTCGGCTCGTCGAAGATCAGGATGTCGCAGTTCTTCAGCAGCCACTTGGCGATCACCACCTTCTGCTGGTTGCCGCCGGACAGGTTCCGCGCCGTCTGCAGGATCGACGGTGTCTTGATCCGCAGCGACTCGACCAGCCGCTGCGACCCGGCCCGCATCTTGCGGTCCTGCATGAACCCGTACGCCGAGAACTGCTCGGCCAGCGAGCCGATCGTGATATTCGCGTTCACGTCCTGCTCGAGCAACAGGCCGAACTGCTTGCGGTCCTCGGACAGGTAGCCGATCCGGTGCCGCGCGGCGTCGGCCGGGTTGTCGATCCGGACCCGGCGGCCGCGCAGGACGATGGTCCCGCCATCGATCGGGTCCGCGCCGACGATCGCCCGGGCGGTCTCGGTCCGGCCCGCGCCCATCAGCCCGGCGAAGCCGAGGATCTCGCCCTCGCGCAGCTCGAACGTGACGTCCTTCAGCAGTGTCTTGGTGCTCAGCCCCTCGACCGACAGCACCACCTCGCGGTCGGCGCGTACGTCGACCGGCCGGGCGTCACTGGCGATGGTCCGGCCGACCATCAGCGTGATGACCTCCTTCATCGAGGTCGAGGCGATGTCGACGGTGTCGACGTACTGGCCGTCGCGCAGCACGGTGATCCGGTCCGCGATCGCCTTCAGCTCGTCCATCCGGTGCGAGATGTAGATGACACCGGTCTGCGGGCTCCGGAACCGCCGGATCAGCTCGTGCAGGGTCGCCACCTCGGCCTCGTTCAGCGCGGCCGTCGGCTCGTCCATGATCAGCACCCGCGGGTCGTACGACAGCGCCTTGGCGATCTCCACCATCTGCTGCTTCGCCACCGTCAGCCCACCGACCAGGGCTCGTGGGTCCAGCGGCAGCTCGAGCCGCTCGATCAGCTTGGCCGCCTGCTTGTTCAGCCGGCGCTCGTTCAGGAAGAACCCGCCGTCGCGGGGCTCACGGCCGATGAAGATGTTCTGCGCGACGGTCAGGTCCGGCATCAGGTTGAACTCCTGATGGATGATGCTGATGCCCAGCTCCTGGGCGTGCCGCGGGTTGGCCGGCTCGAACCGGTTGCCGTCCAGGAAGAACTCGCCGGTCTCGATCGGATAGATGCCGGACAGCAACTTCATCAGGGTGGACTTGCCGGCGCCGTTCTCGCCGACCAGCGCCAGCACCTCGTCGTACCGCAGGTCGAGCCGTACGTCGGCCAGCGCCCGGACGCCCGGGAAGGTCTTGCTCACCCCGCGCAGCTCGAGCAGTGTCGGTCCAGTGGTCCGTCCGGTCATGACGTCCCCACGAAACCCTTGCGGATGATCGCGTTGGCGTATCCGCGCTCCTCGCCGGTGCGCACGACGAGGTACGCCGCCGCGGCCGCGTCGTAGAACTTCTGCCGTTCCAGGTACTCGACCGCGGCCGGCTCGGCATCGGCCGCCGCTACCAGATCATCCTGTACCGGCAGCGGCGGACCGCCGTCGCTCATCAGCGCGACGGACAGACCGTCGTCGAGCGGTACGACGGTGCGGATCGCGCGGACCACCTCCGGTGTGGTCAGGCCGGGCAGCTCGACCAGCCGGGTGGCCAGCCGGTGCGCCGGGAAGTTCGCGTCGCCGATCACGACCGAGTCCGAGTGGCCCATCGCATCCAGATGGGCGAGCAGCGGCCCGGTGAGGATCGGGTCTATTCCTTTCAGCGCCACGGTCGCTCCTGGAGAAATCGATTTCTGCGGAGCATAGGTACCTCGCGTGGACACAGTCAACGGCGGGTGGCTTGGCTGCCGCAACGCAACATAGATCCGATGTCTACCACAGAATCTGGCCTGAAGACGAGAGTTCGGGGCCAGAAAGCCGGTAACAGATCGGGTCGATATCACGTCGTGACTGCTGGTCGACGCCGGAAGAGCGACAGCGGCAGCGTCATCACGACGGAGACCATGACCATCGAGGTGACCGGTACGTACACCCGCACGCCGAACCGCAGGTCGCCCGGCAGCGGGCCGAACCAGGACAGAGTGCCGCTCTGGGCGACAGCCCGATCACGAGGACGATCGCGCCGATGATGGCCAGCGTCGGACCCCGGTTGCGATCCATCGAGTGAGTATTCGCCGGCTGTCGGTGGGCTTCGGGCACCGGCCGGGCGGTGGAGCGGGTGACGGGAATCGAACCCGCATTCCGAGCTTGGGAAGCTCGTGTTCTGCCATTGAACTACACCCGCGCGCTCGCGGTGACGCGAGCAGCGGAGTGGATACTACCCGGTTCTTGCCGGACCGCGTCCAGGGGTCCAGCGATCCGGACGGCTCGCATCGCACACATGCCATCGCGCGTGTAACGTCTGCCGGCCGACTGCTCGCAACTGCAGACAAAGACTGCCGGTCGAACCGGATCGGAGCGGCGAGGCAACAATCGGGTTGCCTGCGGCAACGTTTTGAAATGTACTCGCCAGGAAGGGGTGCGTTCGTGCGCGATGCACGCCACTATGGTCCCGGGGCAGCACACGAGGAGAAGGGGCAGGCTGGTGGCTACGGACAACGCGGCGCTGGAGAATCTCGAGCGAGAGTTGGTCACGCTGGCAAGGAGGCTTCGGGGGCTGCAGCGGACTCTCGCCGAAGAGGTTCATCCCGATCTCGAGCCGGCGCAGTACGCGCTGCTCAACCACGTCGAGGAGATGTCGCCGGTGCGGATGGCCGACCTGGTCGCTGTGCTCGAGGTGGACAAGGGCCCGGTCAGCCGGTCGTGCGCACGGCTCGAGGAGCTCGGTCTGCTGAAGCGGTCGGCGGACAAGCAGGACGCCAGGGCAACCCTGCTCAGCCTGACCGCCGCGGGCAAGCGCAAGCTGGCGGCCGCGCGGAAGAAGCGGAACAAGTGGATCGGTGACCTGCTCTCGGACTGGTCTCCGAACCAGGTGAAGACATTCGCGGGTCAGGTGTCGAGGTTCAACAAGGTGTTCGAGTCCGGTAGCAAGGGGAGCTGAGCAGGGACACTGCGGTAGGTTGCGACCGTGCTCCTCTCCGACCGCGACATCCTGGCCGAGATCGAGGAGAAGCGCGTCCAGCTCGAGCCGTTCGACGCCGACATGGTCCAGCCGTCCAGCGTCGACATTCGGCTGGACCGCTTCTTCCGGGTGTTCGAGAACCACCGCTACCCGCACATCGACCCGGCCGAGAACCAGCCGGACCTGACCCGGGCGGTGCAGCCGGACGGCGATGAGCCGTTCATCCTGCACCCGGGCGAGTTCGTGCTGGGGTCGACGTACGAGGTCGTCACCTTGCCGGACGACATCGCGGCCCGGCTAGAGGGCAAGAGCTCGCTGGGTCGGCTCGGACTGCTGACGCACTCGACGGCCGGGTTCATCGACCCGGGGTTCTCCGGACACGTGACGCTGGAGCTTTCCAACGTCGCGACACTGCCGATCAAGCTGTGGCCGGGGATGAAGATCGGCCAGCTGTGCTTCTTCCGGCTGTCGTCACCGGCCGAGCACCCGTACGGCTCGGCCAAGTACGGCTCCCGCTACCAGGGCCAGCGCGGCCCGACCCCGTCCCGGTCGTTCAAGAGCTTCCACCGCACGGACGTCTGAGCGGTTCGAGGCTCAGCCCTCCTCCTCGTCCAGGCCGACCTTCTCGTTCGCGATGAAGACCTGGATCAGCGCCTTGTCGCTCTCCGGCGGCGAGTACACCCGCTGGATGATCCTTCGGCCGTCGAGGTAGGTGATCGCGCCGCCACCCGGCTTCGCGTGCGCGTCGACCCAGGTCTGGATCGCCTGCGTGTCGCCACCCTCGAGGGCCGGGAACAGCTTGTCCGTGATGTTCTTCAGCGCGGTCCGCGCGGGCTCGAAGCTTGCCCGCTCACCCTTGAAGTCGTAACCGCCGGAGATGTGGAGCTGGGCGAGTCGGCGGGGCTCGCCGAGACGGTCCCGGAGTCCGATGGCGAGGGCGCCGAGCCCGCCTGGTCCTCGCCGCAGGCGGTCAGACCCGCCAGCAGGGCGATGGACGCGGACGCAGACAGAACCTGCCGAAGCATGAGACCCCCGTGCAGAGCTGAGTGTGATGTCCCCGGGACCCTATCGGCGTCAGGGGGCACATACCGGCCGGAACGACAGCGGGCCAGGACCGGTGCCCGAGGCAACCAAGTCCTGGCCCGCTGGGTGCGGCGCGGCTCACCGCCCGCTCATCGACAGGGCGGGACGTCGCCCTCGCACCGACGGCTCCACCCGGTCGGCGAGCCGGTGCAGTCCGGCCGCGATCCGGTGCCGCGCGGTGCCCGACCGGCGCCGGCTGTCAGTACGGTGCAGCGCGTCCCGCTCGGACTCGCGGATCCGGTCCTCGAGCCGGTACCGGGCGATCTCCAGGCGTTCGTTCATCATCGGTCTGTCTCCGTTCTGCTCGCTGAGGTCCACCGTCGTCGTGGTGGCTGGTGCCGTGCTTGATCGCAGTTGCTCAGACCCGAACCACGGTGATGTCGCCGCTGACGGTGCGCGCTCGCAGTGCGAGGCTCGACTGCGCCTCGGCCGGTCTGTCGCTCGGGTCCAGGTCGCACCGGATGTCGCCGGTGACGGTCTTCAGGTCCAGGTATGTCCGGGTGCCGGCCGGGACGCCGACGTGGACGTCGCCGCGGGCCGACTCGGCGACGACGCTAGGGCCGTCGGCCGCCTCGACCGTGACGTCACCCGATCCCGAGGTGGCGACCGAGTGGTTCCGCACCCGCTCGATGGTGATGTCGCCCGATCCGACCTTGACCTTCACCGGGCCGACCGCCTCACCGATCCGGACGTCACCGGAGCCGGTGGAGCAGACCGCGGCCTGCTCGTGGACGCCGATCCGGATCTCACCGGAGCCGGTGATGGCGCTGAGCCCCTCGCGGACCGACTCGATCGAGATGTCGCCGCTGCCGGTCTTGGCGTCCAGCCTGCCCTCGACCCGGGCAAGGTCGAGATCGCCCGAGCCGGTGGTGATCCGGGCGGTGCCGGTCGGTGTGTCGATCAGGACGTCGGCCGAACCGGTGCCGATCCGCAGCTCCAGCGCCAGCGGGGTCTCGACCCGCAGCCGCAGCTCGGGGGTACGTCGATGGCTCGGGCTCGGCGTCTCGACCACCAGCTCGTCACCGCGGACGTCGAACGTCGTACGGCCCAGGTACTCGACGACGCCGGGGTCGCCCGGGTCGCCTTCCAGGTAGGCGTGCGTGCTGCCGTCCCCGGACCCGGTGACCACGACCCGGCCGGAGCCGAGCGTGATCCGGCCCTTCCGTATGCCGTCGTGGTGAACCTCGCGGCTCTGCGCCTGGGGATCGATGACCTCGGTCATTCCGCCCACCCCGTAACGCGCTTGCCACGACCGCGGCCGCCCCTGCGCTTGTCCCGGCTCTGCCGGCCCTCCCAGCCTTCCCAGGCCTCAGGGGCCTTCGGGCCGAACACGCCCTCGGGGCCGAACGGGCCGTCTGGACCGAACACACCGTCCGCGCCGAACGGGCCGTCGGCACCGAACACGCCCTCGGATCCGAACGGACCGCGCGGTGGCCGCGGCGGGCGGGGCGGACGCGGGCCACGGTGGTGACCGGACAGGCCGCTGAGCACCGTGCGCATCAGCCAGGCGTTCGCGGACAGGCCTTCGGCGGCGGCGGCCTCGTCGACCTTCGCCTTCACCGAGACCGGCAGCCGCAGCGTGATCCGGGCGGTCGGCTCGTCGGCGTCGGCGGCGACCTGCTGCTCGTCGGCAGGTCCGGTGTGTTCGTCCTCGTCGTCGTGGTCGTCGGCACCGGCCAGATGGCCGGGAGCGGGGGTGACGACGAACTCGGGCCGGGTGCCGGCCATCCGCAGCTCGACGGACCCGGGGGACAGGTCACGACTGATCTCGGCGGCGGCGTCGGACAGGGCTGCGATGAGCGCCAGGCGTCCGGCGTCATCCAGCGTGGCTCCCAGCCGTTCGGCCACGGAGCGGGTCTGGTCGTCGGCCAGCGCGGTCGCGTTCTGCACGCCTCGCCGTATCGACTCGAGGTAGGTTTCAAGATCCATGACGCCAATACTGACGTCATGATGACGTCAGTGTCAAGCATCGTGACGTCGTTTCTTCGTCCGGGTGACGTTGCGGTGCTGTCATGGCGCCGCCCAACGGTCTCGGAGGGCCTCACGGCTTCTGGCCTCGTGCGGGGCTGTGATCGGGTTGTCCCGAACACGCGAACGGCATCGATGCGAGAGGGGTCAGGAATGGCTGAGTCGAGAGGTGTGCTGGTCACGGGTGCGTCGCGAGGCGTGGGTGCCGCGACCGCGCGGGCCTTCGCCGCCGCCGGGGACCGGGTCGTGCTGCACTGCCGCGCTGCCGCCGACCGGGCTGAGCAGGTGCGCGCGGGCCTTCCCGGCGATGGTCACACCGTGCTGACCGGTGATCTCGGCGACGCCGCTGCCGTGCAGCGGATCGCGAGTGCTGCGGCGGATGCGCTGGGCCGGGTCGACGTACTGGTGAACAATGCCGCCCTGTTCGCCGAGGACCCGGTCGCCGGGTCGCGGCGAATCGGGCATCCGATCGCGGACACGTCGTACGAGGACTGGGTGAGTGCTTGGCGGCGCACCCTCGGCGTCAACCTCGAGGGTGCCGCGAACCTCACCTGGTGCGTGGTCCGGCAGATGCTCGACCGGGAACCCTCCGACGGCGTACGCCGGGGCGCGGTGGTGAACGTCGGGTCGCGCGGCGCCTACCGCGGTGAGCCGGAGGTGCCCGCGTACGGGGCCAGCAAGGCCGGTCTGCACGCCCTCGGACAGTCACTGGCGGTCGCGCTGGCACCGCACGACATCACCGTGACGTCGATCGCCCCCGGGTTCATCGCCACCGACATGGCCGCGCAGCACCTGGACGGGCCGCGCGGCGCCGCGATCCTGGCGCAGAGCCCCTTCAACCGGGTCGCCACCGCCGACGAGGTCGCCGCCGCGATCGTCTGGCTCGCGTCCGTCCCGGCCGGCTGGGCCTCCGGCGCGGTCCTCGACTTCAACGGTGCGTCGTACCTGCGTTGACAGCAGCAGTCAGGCCCGGGTCAAGCCTGGGGGAGCCGTTGGCCTGCTTGGCGGTCAGGCCGTCGGACAGCATCACGTGGCAGAACTGCCAGCCGACCGCGATCCGGTCCGAGCCGGTCGTCACGCCTCGGCGGTCTGAGGCGCTCAGGTCGACGGCCGTCTGTGTGGTTGAGGTGCCGGTCAGGTCCCAGCTGTGCGGGACACGGTCTGGGACGCGGGCGGCGGCTTGATCGCGGCCGCGTTTGGATCGGGCATCATGGTGGCGACGACCTTCACCTTGCTGAGCTCGGACGTCACCCTGCGGATCATGTTCTTCCCGTCGAGCCACACGTCGTAGACGAGGACGGCCGGCAGCCCGCGGACCATCGGCTGTCCCTTCGCCGCGAGCGCGTGAGCGCCTGCTGCTCGTGGGTCGACCGGACTCAAGTTTCAGCACCCGACCTCTCACCCTCGCGGGGTGGGCGACAAGGGCCTGAAACTTGGGTCCAGTCGACCATATGAAGAAGCCGGCCTACGAAGTCCCTCGCTTGACTCCGGCGAGCAGCAGCTGGGCCACGTCGGCGACCTGGACGTCTGCGCGGGCGGAGCCGTCAGCCTGCCTGGCGGTCAGCCCGTCGGACAGCATCACGTGGCAGAACGGGCAGCCCACCGCGATCCGGTCCGCACCCGTCGCGACCGCTTCTTCGGTCCGGTTGTCGTTCACCCGGGTGCCGATCCGCTCCTCCATCCACATCTGCGCGCCACCGGCACCGCAGCAGAACGACTTGGTCTTGTTCCGCGGCATCTCGGCGTACGTCGTACCGGGGATCGACGCGAGCAGCTCGCGCGGCGGCTCGTACACCTCGTTGTGCCGGCCCAGGTAGCACGGGTCGTGGTAGGTGATCTTCTGCCCGTTGAGCGAGCTGTCCGTGGGTGCGACGGGGGTGAGCCGGCCCTCCCGGACGAGCCGGTTCAGCAGCTGGGTGTGGTGGACGACGTCCAGCTCGGCGCCGACCTGGGAGTACTCGTTCTTCAGCGTGTTGAAGCAGTGCGCGCAGGTCGCGACGACCTTGGTCGCCTTGGCCTCATTGAGCACCTCGGCGTTCTGCTGCGCCAGCATCTGGAAGACGAACTCGTTGCCGGCACGTCGGGCCGGGTCGCCGGTGCAGGTCTCGCCGTCACCGAGCACGGCGAAGTCGACGCCGGCCAGGTGCAGCAGCTCGGCGACCGCCTGGGTGGTCCGCTTCGCCCGGTCCTCGTAGGCGCCGGCACAGCCGACCCAGAACAGGTACTCGACCTCCTCGAGCGAGTCGACGTCAGCACCGACCTGCTTGACCTCGAACGGCAGGTCCTTGGCCCAGTCCATCCGGCCGGACGGGTTCATGTTCCACGGGTTGCCCTTGTTCTCCAGGCCCTTGAACAGCTGGTTCAGCTCGGACGGGAACGAGGACTCGATCATCACCTGGTACTGCCGCATGTCCATGATGTGGTCGACGTGCTCGATGTCGACCGGGCACTGCTCGACGCACGCGCCGCACGACGTACAGGCCCAGAGCGCGTTCTCGTCGATCACCGCGACGTCGGCCTTGCCGACCAGCGGCTTGTCCACCTCCGCGGTGACGCTCTCCGGCAGGTTGGCCCGCTCGTCGTCCGACGAGGCCAGGATGTACGGCGCCTTGGCGAACGCGTGGTCGCGTAGGTCCAGCACGATCATCTTCGGGGACAGCGGCTTGCCGGTGTTCCAGGCCGGGCACTGCGACTGGCAGCGGCCGCACTCGGTGCAGGAGCCGAAGTCGAGCAGCCCCTTCCAGGTGAAGTCCTCGATCTTGCCGCGACCGAACACGTCGGTGTCCGGGTCGGCCTCCTCGAAGTCCAGCGGCTTGCCGTTGCTCATCATCGGCTGCATCGCACCGAGCGCCTTCGGGCGGCGGCCGAACAGGATGTTCAGCGGCGCGATGAAGATGTGCAGGTGCTTGGAGTAGACGACGATGATCAGGAAGACCAGCATCACGCCGATGTGCAGCAGCAGCGCGATGGACTCCAGCACCTCGTTGGTGTCCTGGCCGAGCGGCTCGAGCAGCTTGGCGACGGCCTCGGACACGAACGCGCCCGACTCGTACGGGAAGGTGCCGGTGTTGATCGCCGTACCGCGGAAGAGGAACAGCGTCCACAGCACGTTGAAGATCATGAACAGGATCAGCCAGGCGCCGCCGAGGTGCGAGCCCTTGAACCGCGACTGGCGGCCGAGCCGCTCCGGCGAGTTGCGCAGCCGGATCACCGCGAACGTGACGATGCCGAGCAGCGCGAGCACCGCGATCAGGTCCTGCGCGAAGCCGAGCACCGGCCAGGTGCCGATCAGCGGGATGTGGAAGTCGTCGTCGAACAGCGCGCCGTACGCCTCCAGGTAGACCGACGCGAGGACCAGGAACGCCCAGAACACGAACGCGTGCGCGACACCGGGGATCGTCCACTTGAGCAGCTTCTTCTGGCCGAAGACCTCGACCAGCTGGGTCTTGACAGCCTCACCGACCCGCTGCCGGACCTGCTCGACCCGGCCCGGGGCGGGCTGTCCGCTGGTTGCGAGCCGGTAGAGCCACAGCACCCGGCGGACCGCGATCGGCAGTGCGATCGCCGTCATCCCCAACCCGAGAATCAGTCTGAGCGCCAACGGAAGTCACTCCCAAGTCGCGCCCGAGCGGGCGCCGCGTCCGGTCCAGCGAGGGGTGCTACCTGATACCACTGGCTCGCTGGTTCTGGTCGCCTGCGATCCTACGGCTGGTGTTACTGGGGAGTCACGTCGGTGTCGCGCTCGTCACCCACGTGACCCCCACCACCCCACAACGCAAGGCTGTTGGTGGGTCAGTTGGTGTTCACTCCTCAGCTGCTGCGCTGCTGACGGCGTACCGGAGCAGCACCAGGCTCGAGTCGTCCCAGGTGCGGGTGTCGAGCAGCCGCAGCGCGGCCGGAACCTCGAACGCCGGCACGCCGGCGCCGAGCGCGCCCGGCCCGATCATCAGATGCAGCTCGTCGACCAGACCGGCCGCGAGCAGGTCGTTCCACAGCACATGGCTGCCGAACACCAGGATGTCGTCGCCATCCTCGCGCTTGAGCTCTTCGACAGCCTTGTGCGCGTCCGCACGCCGGACCACCCGGGTGTTCTTCCACTCCGCGGCCTCGTCCTCGGTCAGCGTGTCCGATACGACGACCTTCTCGGCTGCGGTGTTCAGCCGGGAGATCTCCCGCTCCAGCTCCGGCGCCTCCGGGTCGTCCTGCACCGGCGGCCAGTAGCCCTTGAACCCGTCGTATGACGTCCGGCCGAGCAGCAACGTGCCGGCGGACCGCAGCCGCTCGGCGTTGTACTCCGAGAAGCCCTGGTCAAACGGCATCACCATCACGTCGCCGCCGGTGCCGGTGAAATAGCCGTCCAGCGAGACGATGTTGCAGACGATCAGCTTGCGCATCTCAGTACTCCTTGTCCTGGCGTACGCCGTCGGCACGCTCTCATCCGTTGAGAGACAGCACGGCTGCCGGACTCATCGGTCGCCGGGAGGTTCCTCGGGAAATTCCTCGGGCAGCCCGAAGGTCCGGATGACGTCCGGGTCCAGAAAGGCGGAGATCGCCGCGATCCGGCCGTCGCGCACGGTCAGCAGGTTGACCGCGCCAAGCCGCAGCGGTCCGCCGCCAGGCGGGCCCTGGTAGCAGACGAACGCCGGCTGGCCGTTCGCACTGGTGCGCACCAGCCGCCAGGGTGTGGCGAACATCCGCTCGGTGAAGAACCGCTCGATGCTGTCCCGGCCGTCGAACCAGGCCGGCAGCGGCGGCATCGTGAACCGGGCGTCCTCGGTCAGTAGTTCCAGGAGTGCCGGGATGTCTGCTCGTTCCCAGGCCACCACGAACGCCTCGACCAGCTCGCGCCGGCCGTCCTCGCCGAGGGCGTCCAGCTCGACCTGCTGCGGTGTGTCCGGGACCCGCTCGGCGACCGCCTGCCGGGCCCGCTGCAGCGCGCTGTTCACCGAGGCGGTGCTGGTGTCCAGGATCTCCGCGGTCTCCGCGGCGGAGAACTGCAGCACCTCGCGAAGGATCAGCACGGCCCGTTGCGTGCCCGGCAGGTGCTGCAGTGCCGCCACGAATGCGAGCTCGACCCCCTCCCGGCGCTGGTAGCTGGTCGCCGGGTCGTCCGTCTCGGGCGCCGGTGGGTCGTCCGGCCAGGGCTCCAGCCATACCGGCCCCTCTACCCACGTGCCCAGATCCTCGGTCTGCTCCAACGCCGGGCCGTGCTCCGGCGACAGGATCCGGCGCGGCCGGCGGGAGATCAGCCGCAGGCAGGCGTTGGTGCAGATCCGGTACAGCCAGGCCCGCAGCGAGCTGCGTCCCTCGAACCCGCGCAGCCCGCGCCACGCGCCGAGCAGCGACTCCTGCAGCGCGTCCTCCGCGTCCTGTACCGAGCCGAGCATCCGGTAGCAGTGCGCGAGCAGCTCGCGCCGATGGTTCGCCACCAGCAGCTCGAACGCGCCTTCGTCACCGGTGCGGGCCGACTGCAGCAACGCGACGTCGTCCACGCGCCGCATTCTGCCAGCCCGACGCCTTCACCGGGCGGGGAGAGCGTCCGCCGAAGGCGAGCCGGCCGGACGTCACTTCGGCGGACGCAGGGGTTTCAGTCGGCGCGTGGGGCGACGGAGTCGCGCATCATCGGGGTCGGGGCGACGGTGGTACGCCGGACCCGGCGGTTGTCGTCGACGGCGGAGGTGACTCGGGCGACCACGTCGTTGACCAGCTCGTCCAGCGGCCACTGGAACGACGAGAGTGCCGGGGTGAGCAGCTGCGAGCTCGGCTGGTCGTCGTACCCGAGTAACGACAGCTGCGAGGGGATCTCGATGCCGAGCGCGCGGGCGGCGGCGTAGACGCCGTACGCCATCGAGTCGGCGAGCGCGAGGATGCCGGTCGGCGGCTGCCGGGACGTGAGCAGAGCGGTCGCGACCTCGGTGGCGCCGGCCAGGTCGTGCGGGCACTGGACCAGGCTGACCTTGATCTTGAGCTGCCGCGCCACCCGCTGCGCGATCGCCTCGGCCGGACGCTCGACCGGCAGCCGGCGGGTCGGGCTCAGCACCGCGACCGAGGTGTGCCCGGCGTCGGCCAGCGTGCGCAGCGCGGTCGTCACCCCGGCCTCGTTGTCGAACACCACCTCCGAGGTCGGCTTCGCGCCCGGCAGCCCGTCGCCGACCGCGATCACCGGCACCTCCTTGGTGATCCGGGCCCAGTCCTTGGCGGCCGGGTCGATCGGGATCACCACGATCGCGTCCGCCCGGTGGTCGACCAGGTGCTGGGCCAGGGTGAGCTGGCGGTCCGGGTCGCCGGCGCAGTCGATGATCCAGGCGTTGCGGTCCGGCGCGAGCAGCTCGCGGCCGAGCGCGGCGGCGAGGCGCTGCTGCCAGAGGTCCTCAAGCGACGCGCACAGCACCCCCACCGAGCCGCTGCGCCCCGAGGCCAGCGCCCGGGCGATCGGGTCTGCCGCGTACCCGAGCCGGTCCGCGGCCTCCTGCACCCGGCGCTGGGTCTCCTCGGTGCCGTGCAGGCCGCGCAGCGCATACGACACGGTGGCCATCGACAGGCCGGTGTCGGAGGCGATGTCCTTCAGCGTTGGCCGCTTGGCCGGGCCGGGCATGGGCCCAACCTAGCGGCCACCGTGGACAGATCCCTTGACAACCACGCCATTGAAGCGCTTCACTCTAGACATGATTGAAGCGCTTCACCTGTTCGGGTGGGCGCCGGTCACCTCGCCAACGATGACCAGATCCCGGACGGGCGGTCTTAAGTCCACTGACTTGGTCTACTTTCGTCGCATGTCCGGAGGGATCGACGTCCACCAGCACCTGTGGCCTGCCGCGTTCGTCGACGCGCTGCGGGCCAGGTCGCAGGCGCCGTACCTGCGTGGCTGGACGTTGTACACCGATCACGAGCCGCCGTACGCCGTCGACCCGGCCGCGCACGAGCTGGGCAAACGGCTGGCCCGGGAGACCGACGACGGCACCGAGCTGGCCGGCCTGGCGCTGTCCAGCCCGCTCGGCATCGAGTGGCTCGGCGACACCGCGCTGCTCGACGCCTGGCACGGCGGCGCGGCGGAGCTGCCGGCGCCGTTCGCGGCCTGGGCCGCCGTACACCTGCGCGACCCCGACGTCACCGGTCTCGGTGAGCTGCTCGACCAGGGATTCCTCGGTATCCAGCTACCCACGGACGCGGTGACGGGGCCGGACGGCTGGGACGCGCTCGGTACGGTGCTGCGGCTTGCCGAGGAACGCAACCGCCCGGTGCTGGTGCATCCCGGCGCGGCCGCTCCCGGCGAGCACCGGCCCGGCTGGTGGGCGCCGGTGGTCGACTACACCGCACAGCTGCAGGCCGCCTGGTGGGCATGGCATGCGGTCGGCGGGCGCACGTCGTACCCGCGACTGCGGGTCTGCTTCGTCGCGGCCGCCGGGCTCGCGCCCGTGCACCACGAACGGCTCACCGCCCGCGGCGGCCGGCTCGGCACCATCGACCCGAACCTGTTCGTCGACACCTCCGGCTACGGCCCGCAGGGCATCGACGCGGTGGCACGGGTGCTCGGCATCGACCAGGTCGTGCACGGTACCGACCGGCCGTACGCCGACGCTACGGATCTTCGTCATGGCGACGCCGCGACCGTGGCGATCCGCCGAACCAATCCGCACCGGCTGTTGTTCGGTGCCGTCCCGAGGGGAGTGAGATGACTGCTCAGCCGATCGATGTACCAGTCGTACCGGCGCGCAAGGCAAACCGGCTCGTGGAGCTGAACGAGTGTCTGACGCTCGACACCCTCCCGGGCCGGGACCTGGACGCCGCGGAGCTTTCGGAGCTGACCGCGTCGCTCGCGGCCCAGCCGCAAGTGTGGGAGGACGACGTCGCCTTCAGCGACGAGGAGCGCGTGTTCGTGTCGCTGCACCGCGACGCGCACGTGGACGTCTGGTTGATCTGCTGGACTCCGGTGAACGACACCGGCTGGCACGACCACGACGTCTCGTCCGGCGCCGTCGCGGTTGCCCGCGGCACTCTGGTCGAGCACAACCTTGCCATCGGCAAGGACTCGGTGGATACCGAGGTGGCGGCCGGTTCGGTGTTCGGGTTCGGGCCGGACCACATCCACCGGCTCACCGGCCGGGACCCGGGCAGCGTATCGGTGCACGCATACAGCCCGCCGCTGTGGCGGATGGGCCAGTACTCGATCGCCGACGGCGTACTTCGGCGGGTCTCCGTCTCGTACGCCGACGAGCTTCGCCCGCTGGACTGACAACGGGTTGCGCGGGTGGCGAGGATAGGGCCATGACCTCGCTGACCCACATCCCCGTCCCCGACGGCGTTGCCGCCGCCAACGGTTACAGCCACGTGGTGATCGGGACCGGCCGGTTCGTCGCGATCGCAGGGCAGATCGCGCTCGACGAGAACGGTGAGCTGGTCGGTCCCGGCGATCCGGCCGCGCAGGCCCAGCAGGTGTTCGACAACCTCGGCCGTTGTCTGGCGGCCGCAGGCGCGACCTTCGACGACGTGGTCAAGCTGACCTTCTTCGTCACCGACGTCGGGATCCTGCCCGCCGTCCGCGAAGCCCGCGACGCGGTCATCGACACCGGCAAGCCGCCCGCGAGCACCGCGGTCCAGGTCGCCTCGCTGGTCCGGCCCGAGCTCTTGCTCGAGGTCGAGGCCTACGCCGTGCTACCGAGTGACGCCAGGTAGACCAGGGTGCCGACGACGCCGAGCGCGGTGCTGACGATGCACCAGATCTTGGCGTTGTTCGAGGCCTTGGTCGCCCCGGCCAGGTCGCCGGCGCTCAGCTTGGTGTTGACCTGGGTGGAGTAGACCATCGCGACGATCCCGGTCGGGATGCACAGCAGGATCGAGATGATCGCCCACACCAGGTAGTTCTGCACCCGGGGACGCGGCTGGAACTGCTGCTGCGGCGGCGGTTGCTGCGGACCCGGATAGGGCTGGCCCGGGTACTGCTGGCCCGGGTACTGCTGGCCGGGATATTGCGGCTGGTCCTGGGGCGGCGGTTGGCTGGGGTACGGCGGCTGGCCCAGGTAGGCCTGCTGCTGTGGTGGTGCCGGCGGTGGCTGCTGCTGCCACGGCGAGCTCGGACCCCAGTCCTCGTCGTCCGAGGGTGGTTTGTTCTGGTCGGACATCCGGTGATCCCCTCCGTCAGCTACGAAGCTCCTCGAACCTCATCCACTTGTCGCGCATGGTGTCCCAGACCCAGCGGCCGGGCTCGTCACCGGGCTGCAGCTCGATCGCCTGCCGGAACGCCGCGTTGGGCATGCCGGTGGTGAATACGAACTGCGCGCCGGTGCTGGCCGACTCGAAGACCACCACCTCAGGGCGGCGGCCGTTCGCGCTGGCCTTCGTCACGTCCGCCTTGTCGTCTGCCTGGCCGTCTGCCTGGCCGTCTGCTTTGTCGTCGCCGAGCAGCCGGGTCACGAACCGCTGCAGCGCCTTCCACACCTCACCGCCGACGTGCTCGAACACCGTCTTCAGCAGCGGGTCCAGAGCCGAGGTGGTCAGCAGTACCAGCACGCTGAGCCCGGCCCCGCGTCGTACCGGCTGCAACCGGCAGGTGGTCTCGATCCCACTGCCGCGCAGCGTCTCCGCGCCGTCCAGCAGCGCGTCGGTCGGGAGCGACGCCGGCCAGAAGATCTCCGCCTCGGTCATACGGCCGTCTCCTCCGATCGGGGTGGGGGTGTCCAGCGTTCGACCACGCCGAGGTCGGTGATGGTGACGACGGCGTCCGGGCCGGCGCCCGCACCCACCGGCCGCCCTTCGAGTACGGCGTGCGCGAGCTCGTCGCCGTCCGGCGACAGCACCGTCATGCCCTGGTCGTTGCCAGCGGCAACGAGGTAGGAGTCGTCCGACGCGAACGCCAGGCTGGTCGTCGGCGCCGGCCGGGGCGTTCGGTGGATCAGCCGGCCATCCCAGTCCCAGATCCGCAGCCGGCCGTCCACCATGCAGGTGGCGAGTCGCCCGGCGCACGAGGCAACCAGCCAGGCCCGCTGCGGATGCGGCCAGCTCCGGCGTACCGTGCCGCGCACATCGGTCTCGCAGACGGTGCCGTCGCCGCAGGCCACGACGAGGTGACGGTCGTCCGGGCTGAAGGCGACCGGGCCGATGCCACCGGATACGCCGTACCAGCCGCCGCCCGGGTGCAGTCCGGCCGCGACCTGGAACCGGCGTACGAGAATGCCGTCCTGGCCGTACACCTGGACCAGCCGGTCCCCGCCGGCAACCGCGATCCAGCGGCCGTTCGCGCTGAACGCGAGCCCGTCGAGCGACGGAAGCCCGGGCCGGATGACCAGCTGCGGCACCTCCTGCTCGAGGTCCCACAGCACCACGGTGCCGTCGCGGTTGGCGGTGGCGACGTTGCGGCGCCACGGGCTCCAGGCGAGCAGCAGCGGGTCCGCGCCGCGCGGTGCGGCGCAGTACGAGACGACGCGGCCGGACACCGTCGACCAGACCCGCAGGCCGCCATCGGCGCAGGCGAGCGCGACCAGGCCCTTCGGCCCTAGTGCGGCGGTCCGGCAGGCACCGACCGGTGCCGAGACGTCCAGCCGGTCCAGGGCCGGCAGATCGGTCCGGGCGGACGCCACCGGTTGTACGGCGGCCGGTCGAACGGCGGGCGGGGCCTGCGCCGGTGGTGCCTGGTGCTGCACGGGCGGGGCGGTCGGCCCGGCCCGGCCGGATTGGCGGGGCTGGCCGGATTGGCCGGGCTGGCCGGGCTGGCCGGACTGGCCGGTCTGGTCGTTCTGGAGGAAGCGGTCAAGTCGGGTGCGGAGCTCGGCTGTCCAGTCCCGCCGCGGCGCCTCGGGCGGTGCCTGCACCGGCGGCGTGTGCGCCAGCGGTTGCGTGGGAACTGAGGTCTGGGTGGGAACTGAGGTCTGGGTGGGAACCGAGGTCTGGGTGGGGGCCGGTTGTGGCTGGGCCGGCGGGGTCGGGGCGGTGACCTGGAAGACCCGGGTCTCGCTCGACGAGAGGAACAGGACCGGCGTCGCCCACTCGAGGCTGCCGAGAGTCACCTTGAGCGTCTCGCGCGCCATCGTGACGGCCTTGTCGACCGGCGTACCGTGCGCTATCGCCTCGTAGAACGCCGCGGCGAAGGCGAGCGCGGCCGGGTCGGTGATCTCGTACTGCATCGCGACGACGGCCGGGATGCCCTCGTTCATCAGCTTGGCCGCGGTGCTGGCGAACACCCCCGCCGTGCCGGTCGAGGCCGACTCGCACGCGTTGATCACCACCAGCCGGAGCTGCGGACAGCGCGCGACCGCACGGCCGATGTCGGTCGCCGGCACCTTCATCGCTCGGCCCTGCTCGTCCGACAGCTCCAGGTACCCGGACTCGAGCTCGTCGTTGAAGCCGCCGTGACCGACGAAGTGCAGCACGTGCCACGGCCCGCTGCTGAGCGCGTTCGAGATGTCGTGCCATCCGTCGCCGGGCAGCCAGGTGACATCGACGAGGTCCGAGCTGACGCTCGCGAACGCGGCCGCGATGTGCGCCCGCTCCTCGTCGGCGTCCAGCTGCGGCAGGTCGTGCGGCCGGGACTGTATGCCGAGCACCCGCAGCGGTGGGTCGACCTGCAGCGGCGGGATCGGCTCGCTCACCCGCGGCGATCGGGCCAGCGACAGCCGGAGCGCCAGGTAGTCGTCCTGGACCTGCGGGTCGACCGCGAACTCCCACGGGATCTGCGAGACGTTCGGGCCGTCGGTGCTGAGCAGGATCCGCATCGCGGACCGGTCCTGCCGCGCCTGGGTACGGCAGCGGTCGAAGATGATCCGGGCGTCACCGGCGAGCAGTACCTCGGTCAGCCGCTGCCCGAAGTCGCGCGCGATCCGCTCGGGTGGCGCCGCCCGCCGGGTCACCAGCTTGGCCGACGACCGGACGATCGAGGTCTCCAGGTCGTGCAACGCCTTGTCGAGCTCGCCGGTGCTGAACGGTGCGGGCAGATGGCAGCTGGTCGAGCCCAGTGGCGACTCGCACAGCAGTACCCACTCCGTCGCGGTCTCGACCACGCTGAGTCGCAGCGTCACACTGTTCACGGCATCCGCCCCCAAGTCCAATTACACTCCGCTAACCCTCTGATGCGCTAGAGCCACGCCAGCCCGTCACGCCGCGATAATCCCTGCCCTCCGTGCGTTCTCTGCGGGTCATCGGTCACTTCTCCGCCGCCTGTGGATACAGCACTTGACAGCCGGGTTGAAGGCACGCACGGCAGACCTGTCAAGTTCCTTGTCCACAGGCGGCGAAGAAGTGACCGATGATCGGCAAATACGAGGGCGGCTGGGGACCGGTTCAGGTACGGGTCAGGTAAGGGTCGGGCTCAGGTTTCGGCGGAGTGGTGGTTCGGGGTGGGGGAGAGGGCGGCGCCGGCCTGGTCGGCGAGGGCGACCCCTACCCGGCGCTGGTCGAGGGACGGCCGGGCGACGCGGGTGGAGGCGGTGAGCAGGAAGCGGCCGCGCACGTCGCCGGCGTGCTGCACCAGCAGCTCGGTCTGGGTGTCGGTGGGGAGGCCGACGCGGTCGACGTTGACGGGGCGGCCGTCGCGAGTGACGGTACCGTCGCGGTGCAGCAAGGGGAGGCCGGCCCGGGCGCCGTCGTGGAAGCGGCAGTCGTCGATACCGAGCACCTCCACCAGCTGCTCGGCGATGTGCTCGACCAGTACCGCCGGCTGAGAGCTGCCCGCGGCAACCAGGCCCGCGGTGCTGACGACGCCGTTCAGGTAGCCCTCCTGGCGACTCGCCCGGGCCTGCTGCCGGCGTCCCCACAGGGCGACCTCGGTGACTGCGGCACCGACCAGGACCAGGAGCACGGTCGTCTCGATGTCGGCCCGGTCGGTGATCGCGAACCGGTGGTACGGCTCGGTGAGGAAGAAGTCGAACCAGGCGGCGCTGGACACAGCGGCGAGGAAGCCGGCGAGCCGGATGCCGGTCGCGCCTGCGGCCACCACGACGAGTACGAGCCCGAGCGCGGCGTTGGTGTTCGCCACGCTGTCGCGGAACGGCACAACCAGCGCACACACCAGCAGCGGTACGACGACGGCTGCCGCGACCACCGCGGACCGGTGCCGATCGAGGACCATGCCTCCATCATCGGCCGACGGGCCGGCGGAGCGCGTGAGAGTCGCGTGAGAGCTGGTCAGCGACCCGGTAGAGGAGTGTGAGAACGCGCTCTGCGACGCCACGGCGGGTGTGCAGTGACTGCCATGAAGGACTTCCTGTTCCTGGCGCTGGTCGTCGCCGTCTTCGCCGCCACGTGGCTCGCGCTGCGCGGGGTGGAGAAGCTGTGACCGCAGAGTACGTCGCCGGCCTCGTCGTGGCTCTGCTGCTGGTCGTCTACCTCCTTGCCGCCCTGATCTTCCCCGAGAGGTTCTGATGTCGGACTCCGTGGCCGGGCTGCTCCAGCTCGGCTTCCTCATCGTGCTCCTGGCGGCGTCGTACAAGCCGCTCGGCGCCTACATGGCGTGGGCGTTCACCGCCAGGAAGCACCACCGAGCCGAGCGGGCGACGTACAAGGTGCTCGGAGTGAACGCCGACGCCGAGCAGCGCTGGCCGGTGTATGCGCGCGCCGTGATCGCGTTCTCCGCGCTGAGCGTGGTCCTCCTGTACGTGCTCCAGCGGGTGCAGGACAAGCTGCCGCTGTCGAACGACCTGCCGGGCGTCGAGCAGGCGCTGGCGTTCAACACCGCCGCGTCGTTCGTGTCCAACACGAACTGGCAGAGCTACGTGCCCGAGGTCACCATGGGCCACCTGGTCCAGATGAGTGGGCTCGCGGTGCAGAACTTCGTCTCCGCCGCGGTCGGCATCGTGGTGGCGATCGCGCTGGTGCGCGGCTTCGCCCGCTCGCGGACCGAGCAGCTGGGCAACTTCTGGGTCGACCTTGTCCGGTGCTGCTACCGGATCCTGCTGCCGATGGCGGTGCTGGGCACGCTGATCCTGATCGCGATGGGTGCGGTGCAGAACTTCTCCGCCGGCCACGAGGTCACCTCGGTCGTCGGACAGGCTCAAACCGTGCCGGGCGGGCCGCTGGCCTCGCAGGAGGTCATCAAGGAGCTCGGTACCAACGGTGGCGGCTTCTACAACGCGAACTCGGCGCACCCGTTCGAGAACCCGAACCCGCTGTCCAACATCTTCACGAACTACCTGCTGCTGGTGATCCCGGTCTGCCTGACCAGGACCTTCGGCTTGATGATCAAGGACAAGCGGCAGGGCTACGCGATCCTCGCCGTGATGGCGACGTTCTGGACCGTGTTCGCAGTGCTCGCCAGCACCTTCGAGGCGAACGGCACCAGCTCGACGGCCGCGCAGGCCGCAGGGGCCGCGATGGAGGGCAAGGAGACCCGGTTCGGCGAGTGGGCCTCGGCGCTCTGGGCGATCTCCACCACCGGTACGTCGACCGGCGCGGTGAACGCGTCGCATGACTCGATGACGCCGCTCGGCGGAGGCTTGGCGCTGTTCCACATGATGTTCGGCGAGGTCACGCCGGGCGGTACAGGCTCCGGGCTGTACGGCATGCTCGTGCTCGCCGTGCTGGCGGTGTTCGTGGCAGGGCTGATGGTGGGCCGGACACCGGAGTACCTGGGCAAGAGGATCGAAGCCCGCGAGATGAAGCTGGTCTCGCTCTACATCCTGGCCACACCCACGCTGGTGCTGGTCGGAACGGCGATCGCGATGGGCCTGCAGACCGGCCGGGCGTCGATGCTGAACAGCGGGCCGCACGGCTTCTCCGAAGTGCTCTACGCGTTCACCTCGGCGTCGAACAACAACGGCAGCGCGTTCGGCGGCCTGACCGGGAACACGCCGTTCTACAACACCGCACTCGGCATCTGCATGCTGCTCGGCCGGTTCCTGCCGATGATGCTGGTGATCGCGCTGGCCGGCTCGTTCGCCAAGCAGCAACCGGTACCGGTGACCGCGGGCACGCTGCCGACGCACAAGGCGCTGTTCGTGACCATGCTGGTCGGCATCGTGCTGATCGTCACCGGCCTGACCTACTTCCCCACCCTCACCCTCGGACCGCTTGCGGAGGGCCTGTGACCACCACGCTGAACGCAGCTGCGCCGCAGCAGCAGAGTGCCGCGCCGACGAATACCCCTTCGGGTCTGTTCGACCCGAAGATGCTGCTCACCTCGTTGCCGGACGCGCTGCGCAAGCTCGACCCGCGCGTGATGGTGAAGAACCCGGTGATGTTCGTGGTCGAGGTCGGCGCGGTGGCGTCGACGATCCTCGCGATCACCGACCCGAGCCTGTTCGTCTGGTTGATCGTGGTGTGGCTCTGGCTCACCGTCGTCTTCGCGAACCTGGCGGAGGCGGTGGCCGAGGGGCGCGGCAAGGCGCAGGCCGACACCCTGCGCCGGGCCAAGTCCGAGACCACTGCGCGCCGGCTAGGCATGGACGGCACCGAGACCGAGATCCCGGCGACCCAGCTCGAGCTCGGCGACCTGGTGGTCGTCGAGGCGGGCCAGGTCATCCCCGGTGACGGTGAGGTGATCGAGGGCGTGGCCAGCGTTGACGAGTCCGCGATCACCGGCGAGTCCGCACCCGTGATCCGCGAGTCCGGCGGCGACCGGAGCGCGGTCACCGGTGGTACCAAGGTGCTCTCGGACCGGATCGTGGTGCGGATCACCGCCAGGCCGGGTGAGAGCTTCATCGACCGGATGATCGCGCTGGTCGAGGGTGCCTCCCGGCAGAAGACGCCGAACGAGATCGCGCTGAACATCCTGTTGGCCAGTCTCACGATCGTGTTCCTGCTGGCGACGGTGACGCTGCCACCGTTCGCGTCGTACGCCGGGACCGACCTCGGCATCGTCGTACTGGTGGCGCTGCTGGTCTGCCTGATCCCGACCACGATCGGCGCGCTGCTGTCCGCGATCGGGATCGCGGGCATGGACAGGCTGGTCCAGCGCAACGTGCTGGCGATGTCCGGCCGGGCGGTCGAGGCCGCGGGCGATGTGAACACCCTGCTGCTGGACAAGACCGGCACCATCACACTCGGCAACCGGCAGGCCTCGGAGCTCATCCCGCTGCGCGGTGTCACCGACGAGCAGATCGCCGACGCCGCCCAGCTGTCCAGCCTCGCCGACGAGACGCCGGAGGGCCGCTCGATCGTCGTGCTGGCCAAGACGGCATACGGGCTGCGGGAGCGGCACACCGGCGAGCTGCCGCACGCGCACTTCGTCGAGTTCACCGCGCAGACCCGGATGAGCGGCGTGGACATCGACCTCCGGCAGGTCCGCAAGGGCGCGGCCGGCGCGGTGTCGCAGTGGATCCGAACGCAGGGCGGCCAGGTCGACGACGCGCTGGGCGACATCGTGGACGGTATTTCCGCATCCGGCGGCACGCCGCTGGTCGTTGCCGAGAGCAATGACGGTACGGCGCGTGCGCTCGGCGTGATCCACCTCAAGGACGTGGTCAAGGCCGGGATGCGGGAACGGTTCGACGAGATGCGCAGGATGGGCATCCGGACAGTGATGATCACCGGCGACAACCCGCTGACCGCCAAGGCGATCGCGGAGGAGGCCGGCGTGGACGACTTCCTCGCGGAGGCGACGCCCGAGGACAAGATGACGCTGATCAAGCGCGAGCAGGAAGGCGGCCGGCTGGTCGCGATGACCGGTGACGGCACCAACGACGCGCCGGCGCTCGCGCAGGCCGATGTCGGCGTCGCGATGAACAGCGGTACGTCGGCCGCGAAGGAGGCCGGCAACATGGTCGACCTCGACTCGAACCCGACGAAGCTGATCGAGATCGTCGAGATCGGCAAGCAGCTGCTCATCACCCGCGGGTCGCTGACCACGTTCTCGATCGCGAACGACGTGGCCAAGTACTTCGCGATCCTGCCGGCGCTGTTCGCGGCGTCGTACCCGAGCCTGGACAAGCTGAACATCATGCGGCTGGACTCGCCGGAGTCGGCGATCCTGACCGCGATCATCTTCAACGCGCTGGTGATCGTGGCACTGGTCCCGCTCGCCCTGCGCGGTGTGCGGTACCGGCCCTCGTCGGCCTCGGCGATGCTGC